>CAVIDW010000001.1:0-98363 GCA_963641945.1 bacterium
AAATAAAATTTATCATTTTGAAAGGCTCCTTAATAATATTACCTACCTATTAATGATAACATAAAATATACCTTATTACAAATAATATATAATGAAAAAGACAACGTCCTGTTGCCTAATTTAAATCACTTACTTTTAGTGTATACATTTCTTCTGGATCGATTGTATTTCCTTTATAATATACTTCAAAATGAAGTGTTGAATTTTTAAAATTATCTAGTCTTGATGTATCACTGGTAGCTATAATTTCTCCTTGTGATGCTTTATATCCAACATTAACTAGAACATCTTTTACATTACTATAAATAGTATTTAAATTATCATTATGTTTTATAGTTATTATTTTACCATAAATATCATTTTCTTCTATTGATATTATTTCACCATCTAAAACTGAAACTACCTCAAAGTCTTCATCACTTATATAGTCAACTCCATTATTTTGCATATAAGTGTTTTCATAATACAGTAAAGATTCTTCTTGTTTTTTTGATTCTTCTTCATAATCATAAAAGTATTTACCAACTTTAACTTTCTCTGATATGAATGGTTTAACTATTATATTACTTTCTATTTTAGTAACTGATAATACTTCTCCTTCAAATACATTATCTAGTGTAAATTTATTATTACTCTCTGATAAATAGTTTTTAACACCAGATATAATTAATACTACACTAAATATCATTACTGCAATAACTCCTAAATATAATGTTGGCATTAAGTATTTTGTATATTTTCCCATAATTCACTCTCCTAATAATAGGGTGAACAGTTTTAAATTAATTATTCACTATTTTTATTCCTGTGTAATAATATTTTAGAATATCTTCATACTTATATCCTTTTTTAGCCATAACATTACTTCCTAATTGACTCATTCCAACTCCATGACCATATCCTTTTGTTTTGATATAAACATTTTTTGAATCGTTAGTTATTTCTATATCTGTTGACTTTAAGCCTAATAATTGTCTAAATTTAGTTCCTTTAAACTTTTTAGAGTTAATTGTTATATAATTTATTCTTCCTGTCGTACTTCTATCTATTTTTATATTGTTGATAGTTTGTTCAGTAATATTTAATTTACTTAAAAATGTGCTAATATCAATTGTTTTAGTTGATTCTTTATATTTATATTCTTTATCCCATGATGAGTCTACGCTAACTAAATAATCTAATTTTTGACTAAATACATTTTCACAGTTTTCAGTATAACCATTTGAAATAGAAAAATAAAATGAAATTATAACTTTATCTTTATATGTCATATATTCACCTTTTGTAGATTCTACTGCATTTTTGATTTTATTATAATTTTTATCATAGTTAGTTTTCCATTTCTTTTTCATATCATCTATTGAATTATAACATTGATCACTTGTGTTTGTTTTAAGAACATAGTTTTTATTTGTTTCGAGTTTATAAAGAGCAAATGTTCTAGCAGCAACTGACATTGCTTTTAGAGCTTCTTCTTCAAATGAAATAGGAACTTCACATGAAACTACACCAACAACATAATCTTCTAAATCCATGTCTATTTTATTATCATTGTACATTAAACTAACTGTTTTTGATTGTTTTTGTTCTTCTTTTATTTCTTCAACTATATTATCATGTTCTTTTACAATATTAATCTCTTTTTGTGGATAACTAGTTAATAAGAGTATTAAACAAATAAAAAATACCATGACTTTTCTTTTCATAGTATAATTATATGACTAATAAATAAAATTATTACTTTAGATTCATTATTTTATCCACTCTTCTTTGATATCTTTCTTCCGGTGATGGTTTTGTATTAATAAATTCTTCTAAGATTTCTTCTAAATTTTCTGTATATTCTGCTAAAGTCATAACATTTGCTTTATTATGCTCTCTAATTAAATGAGCTTCTCTTGGTGTATTTACTTTTCCTGCCATAATTCCATGTATTTTATTTGCAGCAATACTCATACCAATTCCAGTTCCACAAACTAATATTCCTAAGTCTGCTTCTTTATCATTTATTTTCTTACATAAATTTTCTGCATAATCTACGTAATCCACATTATTTACTTCATCACAACCTAAATTAATATATTCAATATTTCTGTCTTTTAAATAATCTATTATTCTTAATTTTAATGCTACTCCGTGATGATCATTTGCTATTGCTATTTTCATGTCAGTTTCCTTTCTTTTCTTTAACTATTACTGCTTCTGTTACTTCCTCTGTTGGTACAACTATTGTGTTTGCTAAAAGATCATGTAATCCTCTTCCATCTTCTCTAAACATAACCATACCAAATGTTACAAACATTACTGCCATATCAATCATTTGAATATAATTGCTAGCATTTAAATAACTTGTTTTTGATAATGTTAATATACAAATAATAGAAATTAATGATGTTAATAAACTGTTAATAACTACGCTTCTTAAAATCATTTGTGTTAGTTTTAATTTTTTATTATCTTTTGATTTAACTTGTATTTTTAATAATGCTTTACCTATTGTTTTACCATTATTATAATATTGAAATACTATAAAGTACAAAAAACTAATAATTAAAGTTATTTCTGATGTAATTACACCTGAGGATGCAATATTGTATGTAAAATCATTAATTTTTTCTCCATTTAGTAGTTCACTAGTGTCAACCGTTTCACTACCACTTGTAATGCTCTGTACATAATTTCTATATTCTTCATAATTCTTATTGTATTCATCTAGCTTTGGATTAATAAACTCTATACTTGCAAATAAACTAGATACAAATGATACTAAAACTATGTCAATAATATACGCACATATTCTTTTAAATGTTGGTTTATTTTTCATCTTTCTTTACCTCCTTTGGCTTTTTATAAAATATAGATAATAACGAAGATTTCTTATTTATTATACCACTATTTTTATATAATCTATTACAATTCCATATTAAAGTATTTGATAAATCAAATAATGATCCCTCAGTAATACTATAACTATTTAAATTTATATCTTTATCATATAATATTAAAGGAACTTTTGAATAAAAATTTATTTTTAATAATTCTCCTTTTGCATTATACATTTCTCTTTCAAAACCATAAAGTGAAGAAATAAAGAAACCTATGCCATTTTCAGTAGCATATTTAAAAAGTATACCTATCATTTTATCTACTTTTGCCAAATTATCTTTTAATTCTTCGATTGTTTTTGAAGAATCTATTTCATAATTAATAATAAATAAATTTCTATCATATTTGTTCATTGCATCTATTAATTTAGTTTCATCATAGTTAATTCCATCATCTGTAGCTAAAAACTTTAAATTATCATCTATTTCATTTCTTAATCCAGTAAAATAATAATTTACATATGGACATTTTTCTTTTTTTTCGAAAACTAGACAATTTACATTTGCTTCTTTTAATGAATTCAAGAAACATGTTGATGATACTGCATATGTGTACATATATGGCACTTGTTCAGTTGTAGTAATAGGGAAAAGTGAATAATATTTAATACTATTTAAATCAATTTCTCTATATCTTTGTAAAGTCAATTCTCTTTTGAATGATGTTAAATCTACGCTCGAATAATTAAATAATAGAATTTGATCATTATTTGATAACATATATCCTGTATTAACTGCAAATGGTCTTGCATCTTCCGGTTTTGTTTTAGTTTGAATTAAAACTTTAACTTTTTTTTCTAAATCTTTCCATTTTTCACCAGTTTCTGTTACAAATAACTTTATAAATTCTTTTAGAGGCATTCCTTCTTTAATCTTTTTGTTTCCAGAAACAATGCCTACTTTAACTTTATTTCCTAATTCATAACTAAATGATGAAAGACCTCTTTCTACATCTTTATAATCATTTAATGACTGCTGGCATAACATAAGATGTAAATAAATTGTATTATTTGATAAAGATTGTAATTCTGTTAGATATGCTTTTAATTGTTCTATTATTCTTATTGAATCGAAATAACAAAATATATGTATTTTTGAATTAAATTTATTTGATTCATTTGCTATGTATTTTAATACCTGATTATTTTTATAGTTTTTTGATGATACTTCATTTTCAATTAAACTATATGTTAATGGTTCTGATATTCCAATACTAAAATTTCTGTATCCGCTTTTATAGTCTAAATAATTATTTTGAATAGTCTTAAATACACCATCGGTTGTTAATTTATCCAAATTAGGCATTACTTCTTTTGAATAAACATTATATGAATCTTGTTGTTCAATTCCAAAACCATTTATAAGTAATAATATATTTTTTTTCATATTTTACTCCTTTTATTTTTTCCTCTTTTTACTTTTTTATATAGTTCCATAACTAATAGTACTGGAAGTGATGCAATAAATAATAATATTAATTTTGCAATAGGAATACTATATGTTTGTAATACATTTGAAAATATTGGTACTTCCATAACTATAAATTGTAATATTATTGAGCCTACTATTGTTATTAATACAAATGGATTCTTTTTAAAGCTATTTTTAAATACACTTTTGCTTTCACTTCTACAATTAATAACATGAACATTTTGAATAAATACCATTAATGCTAAAACATAGCCTCTAGCATGATTTACTTCCATACCAAATACATTTATTAGTATATACCATACTCCAAATACTATAATTCCTATCCATAAACCTGATATTAATATTTGTTTTGCCATTTCTTTTTCAAATAGACTTTCTGTAGTTTTACGAGGTTTTTCTTTCATTATAGTATCAGTTTCTCTTTCAAATGATAATGCCATATCTTGTAACCCATCTGTTACTAAATTTAACCATAATAATTGAATTGCAATTAATGGTATAGACATATCAAATGCTATTGCTAAGACGAAAAATAATACTTCTGCTAGTCCACAAGATAATAACATTATTGAAATTTTTCTAATATTTGAGTAAGCGTTTCTTCCCTCTTCTATTCCTGCTACTATTGATGAGAAATTATCATCTATAATAATCATTTTCGCGGTTTCTTTAGCTACGTCTGTTCCACTACCCATAGCAACTCCAATATTAGCTGCTTTAATTGCAGGTGCATCATTTACGCCATCACCCGTTACTGCTACGAATTCTCCTTGTCTTTGTAATGATTCTACAATTTTTAATTTTTGAATAGGTGTAACTCTTGCAAAGACTTTTTTGTCTTTTATAAATTCATCAAATTTGTCATTATCATCTATATAAAAATCCAAATCACTGCCTGTTGTTACTTCTTCTTTTGTTTCAATCAATTTTAAATCTTTTGCAATTGCGCATGCAGTAAGAGCATGATCTCCTGTAATCATAATAACTTTAATTCCAGCTGTTTTACATTCTTTTATAGATGCAGCCGCTTCTTTTCTAACTGGATCTATAAATCCAACTAATCCAATAAAATTTAAATTTTTAATGTCGCTTTCTTTATATGATTCTTGAATATCTACTTCTGCACAACATAATGCAATTACTCTATATCCTGACCCAGCTAATTCTTCATTTTGTTTTAATATTTTTTCTTTATCTAGTTGACACTTTTTATTATTTACAAATGAATGTGAACAAAATTCTAATATTACTTCTATGGACCCTTTTGCTGTACAATAGATTTTATCATTCTTTTTATAAAATACAGCACTATATTTTTTTTCAGATTCGTATGGAATTTCATATATTATTTTATATTCTTCATCATATGTTCCGAGTTTTCTTGCTAATGCTAAAAATGCTATATCTATAGAATCACCAAATTTTTCCCATTTTCCTTTGGTTTTTTCTAATAATGCTTCATTATTTATTCTTCCTAATAATGATATAAATTTAGCATTATCTATATTTGATTCATTTATTTCTATTGCTTTTCCATCATCATTATAACCATTACCTTCTATTTCAAATTTTTCATCATCAGGTAGCAAAATTACTTTTGCTGTTTGTTCATTTACTGTAAGTGTGCCTGTTTTGTCACTTGCAATTACTGTGCAACTTCCTAAACTTTCAACTGAGTTTAATTTTTTAACGATAACTTTTCTTTTACTCATTTTATTTGAACCAATTGTTAATGCCATTGTTAGAGCAAGTGGTAATCCTTCTGGCATAGCAGATACAGCTAATGCTACAACTGATAAAAATATTTCCATTGCATCATATTTTTTATAAAATAGAACAACTGCAATAATTATTGCTATTATTACAATAATCATAGATATTTGTTTTGAAAATTTTTCCATTCTTATAGTTAATGGTGATTTACTTTCTTCAGTTGTTGCAACTTTTTCTGCTATTTTACCAATTTCCGTATTAAGTCCAGTGGCAAATACAACTGCAAGTGCTCTACCTGTTAATGCAGATGTTCCTGCATATAATATGGAGCTTTTATTTTTTTCATCTAATTTAGATTTTTCACTATTTTTTATAACTCCAATACTTTCTCCGGTTAGTATCGATTCATCTATAGTTAAATTATTTGAATTTATTACTCTAGCATCTGCGGCTATTTTAGTACCAGATTCAACAACTATTATATCTCCTGGCACTACATCACTAGAATCTATTTCCAAATGTCTATTATCTCTAATAACTTTTACTTTTACTTTTATCAAATTTTTTAATGCTTCTGAGTTTTTTTCTGCTTTTATTTCTTGAACAGTTGAAACTATAGCATCAATCATTATAATAAATATTATTGCTAAAGCATCAACTACTTCTCCTACTACAAATGATAATATTGTTGCTACTATTAAAACATATATTATAGGATCATTTATAGATTCTAAAAATATTTGAAAGATATTTTTTTGTTTTTCTTTTGGTAATTCATTTAAACCATATTTTTTTATTCTTCTTTTTGCTTCTGATGAACTAAGACCACCAATAGTGGTTTTCAATTTTTTCATTGCTTCGTCTTTATTTAAAAATTCATATGAATCTTTCATATATACACATCCTATCTTATATAATATTATAATAAATAAGAGAATGTTTTTCAATAATAAAAGAGCAAGTTAACTTGCTCCTAAAGTTATTTTTAAAGTTGTCTTAGTTGATCCTCTCATAACTTCTATATCCACTTTATCATTTGGTTCATGTTTGTATAAATAGTATCTTAATTCTGCTACATTTTTAACATTATATTCTCCAATTTTAACAATAACATCGCCTTTTTTTATTCCAGCTTTATCGCTTGGACCTTTATCTTCTACGTTTACTACGATTACTCCTGATGTTATAGATTCATCTATATTAATTCCTTGTCTTTTTAAATAATATTTTGAAGTACTTATTTCAGCCATACTTATTCCTAAGTATGCTCTTTTTATTTCTTCACCTTTTACGATTTTATTAGCATATTCCATGGCATCTTCTATAGGTATTGCAAAGCCAATTCCTTCTATTTCTGATTGAACAATTTTCATTGAGTTAATACCTATTACATCACCATTTATATTGCAAAGTGGTCCACCACTATTTCCTGGATTTATTGCTGCATCTGTTTGCATAACATTCATAATCCAATCATTTGTACTTGAGCTAACTGATACTTCTACCATTCTATTTTTTCCACTTAATATGCCTCTTGTTACTGTTCCAGCATATGTACTACTCATTGGTGAGCCAATAGTGAATACAGTATCTCCTAATTTAGTTGTTTCATTGTTTCCAATTGATGCTACTTTTGTAACATACTTTTTATCTATTTTTATTACAGCTATATCTGCATATTCATCGCTACCAATTACAGTTGCAGTTATCGATTCTCCATCCATTGTAGTTACTTTTATTTCGGTAGCATTCTCTATTACATGATGATTAGTCATAATATATCCTTCTTTATCATAAATAAATCCGGACCCTATTCCGTTTAATTTTGAATTACTATAATTTTCAACAACTACAACAGCATCATAGATATTTTCTATTCCTTTTGATATACCATTGTTTTCATTAACAGTTATATTTTTTTCAATAGTATTAGTTGTTCCTACAGAATTAGATACAGAAATTGGATAATGTTGTATAAGTAAATACATACTTCCTGCTCCAATAAATAAAGATAAAGTAATAATGCAAATATTATATGTAATATTCTTTTTCATATTTCTCCTATTCTAAATAAGATATTTGTTTGTAGTTATCAGGGAATCCCATTCTATAAAGTACTTTTTGTACATTTATACTTCTTAATTTTGACGAAAGCCAATCTATTTCATAATCTATTTCATTCATCATCATTTTGAAGTCAGTAAATGTTAATACTTGCTTTAAAATAATAATTAAAGCAAATATATCATGTACTCCATAAATATATTCATCATCTACTTTAGGTATGTTAAGTAAATTATGGAATCTTGTTTCATCTATTCCTTTTTGAGTCTCATGATTAAAAACTATATCTTCATGTGCGCAAAGATTTCTATAGTTAGATAGTATTGATAAATAGTCTGACAATTCATCACCACTTAAGTTATAATAACTAGCTATTTCATCTTTATCTTCATCTTTAAGTACAGTATACATTTCACTCATTAGACCAAAGCTTAATACTTTAACTCCTACCCATAGAGGAATATATCCATAATTATTTATATAGTGACTTGTTGCTTCATGTTGATAACCATTTATTCTAATTTGTCTTTTTACTTTTCTTATTAAATCATTTATTTGTCTATTTTTTTCTTTTCCTTTTACAAAGTTATTTGGATTTAAATAGTCTTTTTCTTTATAACCATATTTTCTACTCATAACATAGCTATATATAGATTTGTAGTTATTTTCTACGATAAGTATGTTTTTGAATATTATGTTTCTAAAGTATCTATCAAATGTGAATAAAGCATACAATTCTTCAAATGTAGCTCCAGCAACAAATCTTTTTGATCCAGTTACTAGAAATGGAGAACGATATCCATTTAGAAAGAAATAATTTTCTCTTAAAAGTATTTCTTTAGCTTTATCATAGTCTTCTACAATTAAACCTTTACTTTTTAGAATATCTATTTGTTCTTCTATTGTTTTAAATACTTTAGCTGACATACTTCACTCTCCCTATGATATAGATTATATCACTTAAGTTTACTTTTTAAAACTAATTTTTATTTTTTTACACAAAGAAAAAACTCTATAAAATAATTTATAGAGTTTAGTACATAGATAAAATTATCTCTTAGAGAATTGTGGTGCTCTACGTGCTTTCTTAAGTCCATATTTCTTTCTTTCCTTAATTCTAGCATCACGAGTTACCATTCCGTTAGCTTTTAGAACTGGTCTATTTTCTTGATTAGCAAGCATTAAAGCTCTTGTAATGCCTAATCTGATAGCTCCAGTTTGTCCTGAAAAGCCTCCGCCTTTAACTACAATGTTAATATCATATTTGTCTTTAGAATCAACTAAAGCTAATGGTTGTGTTAAATCGATTACTAATGTTTCATATGGCATGTAATCTTTAACATCTTTTCCATTAACAGTAATATTTCCTTTTCCAGGAGTTAATGTTACTTTAGCAACACTTCTTTTTCTTCTACCTATAGCAGTATATTTATTTTCTTTAGCCATGTTACTTTACCTCTAACCTTTCTGGTTTTTGTGCTTCATGTTTATGTTCACTTCCAGCATAAACAAATAATTGTCTGTAGATTTGTCTTCCTAATCTATTTTTTGGAAGCATACCTTTAACAGCTCTTTCAACCATTTCTACTGGGTATTTTTCTACCATTGTTTTAGCAGTTCTTTCTCTAAGACCACCTGGATATCCACTATGATTATAATACATTTTATCTTCTAGTTTATTTCCAGTTAATTTTACTTTTTCAGCATTAATAATAATAACGTTATCTCCACAAGCTACATGTGGTGTATATGTAGGTTTATTTTTTCCTCTTAATACACTAGCAGCTAAAGCAGCAACTTTACCTAAAGTTTTTCCTTCAGCATCGATTACATACCACTTATGTTCAACGTCTTCTTTTCTTAACATAAATGTTTTCATAATTTTTTCCCTTCTTTGACTTTAACACCGATTACATTTGCAACTATAATCATTTCTATCCCACAGAAACTATGTCTCCATCAAAATGTACCGGGAATATTATATAAAAAGAAATAGTAAATGTCAAATGTTTTTGAGCTTTTTACTTGATTTTTACTATCATTTTTCAACGATTTTTACTTTTTTGCTTTCTTGACATATTATTAATATCATTATAAAATATATTATATAATATGGAGGTGTATATGAAGAACAAAGTACCTATAATAATATTATCTATTTTCTTTGTTATTTCTAGTGCTTGTGCAATCATAGGCTTTATTAACTATAAAGATGAAAATATTGTAGTTCCTGAGCCTCCCAAAGATGAAATAGTATATGAATATTATATTGAAGATGCTATAACTGATAAATTACCTAGTAAAGAAGATTATTTTTTTTCTAAATTTAATTGTACTGATAATATTAAAGCTGAATTTGATGAAGAAAAATGGGAATTTATTCCGGAAATTAATAGGAAAGCAACTTGTCAATTATATTTTGTTAAAAAAGTTTATGAAACAACTGTTACAGTAAGTAATGGGATTGTCAACGATGAAAATAATATTAAAAATGTTAATAGAGAAGAAAGCGTATCGTATAGTATCACGCCAAATGAAGGATATGTTTTTGATAGTGCAACTTGTAGTGATAATAAAGATGTCAAATGGGATGCTTCAACTAATATCTTAACAATTGATTCAGTTACTAAAGATGTTGCTTGTAAATTAATATTTTCAGTTACTAAATTAAAATTTAATGTTATAGTTGACACAGAAAGTGGAACTGGTAGCGATGAAGAAACTTATAATTATGGTGATACTGTAACTGCTGTTATCAAACCAAAAAGTGGCTATGAGGGAGAAGAACCTAAAATAACATGTTCAAATGGTCAAGTAGCAACTTATGATGTTGAAAAATATATTTTAACAATTGAAAAATTAACTAGTGATACTAAATGTAGTGTTAAATTCAAAAAAACTCCTGTTAAGGTATATAAATTTAAATTAATACTAGAAGATGGTATAACAGTAGAAAGTGGTGGAGATTTAATAAACGGAATTAATATTTCTGAAGGCAGTGGTGAAAACTTTACTTTAAAAACTGAAAATGGAAAAGAACCTGATATTGATTGCAATGGAAGACAACCAAGTACTAAAAAACCAAATGATGAATACACTTACTATTATGAATATTTAGATATTACTAGTGATATGACTTGTAAAGTTACTAATGGAAAATAAGTTTTCTTAATTGAAAACTTTTTTGTTGATAATTTGTTTATAAAATGATAAAGTAGCAATGAGGAAAAAGTATGTGGAAAATTGGAAATGTTGAAATTAAAAATAGAATAGTTTTTGCACCTATGGCTGGTATTTCTAATGAAAGTTTTAGAGCAATAATAAAGAGTATGGGAGCGGGCCTTATCTATTCTGAAATGGTAAGTAATATGGGTATTATTTATAATAGCAAGAATACAATAAATATGTTAAAGATTAATGATGAAGAAAGACCTATTAGTATTCAAATATTTGGTAGTGATGTTGATAGCTTTGTTAAAGCTAGTAAATATGTTTGTGAAAATGCTAAACCTGATATTATTGATATAAATATGGGATGTCCAGTACCTAAAGTTGCTCTTAGATCTCAGGCAGGTAGTGGTTTACTAAAAAATCCTCAAAAAATTTATGAAATAGTTTGTGCAGTAGTTAATAATGTTAATGTGCCTGTTACAGTTAAAATAAGAGCTGGATGGAATAATAGTACTATTAATTGTGTAGAAGTTGCTAAACTTATAGAAAAAGCTGGTGCTTCTGCAATAGCTATTCATCCAAGAACACGTGAACAAGGATATAGTGGAAAAGCTGACTGGAACTTAATTAAAGCAGTTAAGGAAAACGTTAATATCCCTGTAATTGGAAATGGCGATATTACAACTATATATGACGCTAAAAGAATGATAGAAGAAACAGGTTGTGATGCAATAATGATAGGTAGAGCAACTATTGGAAATCCATGGTTTATACGTGAATGTGTTGAATATGTTGAAAACAATAATATAATAGATGGACCTACTAATAAAGAAAGAATAGATATGATGGTATATCACTATGAATTAATTAAGAAAAATGAAGGCAATAAAAAAGCTATTTTAGATATTAAAACACATGCTTTAGCATATTTGAAATATATACCACAATCTAAACAGCTAAAGACTGAAATTGCTCTTTGTAAAACTGAGGATGAATTCTATAATTGTGTTAATAAAATCTATAATCATATTAATGTGATAAATAAGTAAAAATTACTAAAAGTGCCAGTAAATCCTTGTATTACTGGTATTTTTTGTTATATAATAAAAATTAAGGAGGAATAGGAAATGAGAAAGACTGGATTATTCAAAATAATCATGTTTATACTACTTGGAATAGTGGTAGCTACTTGGATTTTCTCAGCTAGTTATGTCAATAATGGTGAATTAGTTGAACTAGGAATGTATAATGTTGGATTCTTTGATTTTTTCCAATTATTATTTGGTTCTTTTGAATTCGAGTACTTCATCCAAATCTTTATCTTATTAGTTTCTATTGGTGCTCTTTATGGGGTACTTGGTAAGACTGGAAAATATAGAGCTTGGATTGAAAAAATTGCTAATAAAATGAAAGGTTCTGAGGTTATTTTTCTGTTAGCAACAGCTTTTGTTATTGCTTCATTAACATCAGTATTTGATTATGGATTAAGCATGTTTATCTTCTTCCCATTACTAATTAGTATTATATTAGCTATGGGTTATGATAAAGTAACAGCTGCTTTAACTACATTTGGTGCTATGTTAATTGGAACTATTGGTAATACAATTAGTTACAATACAGCAGGAACAATAAGTGGTATTTTAAGTACAGAAAGTAGAACAGGAATTTATTTCAAAATAGCTTTATTTGTTTTATCATTAGCTGCATTATTCTTCTTTTTAGTTAAAGCTAAAAGAACAAAAATATTTAATAAAAATGCAGATGAAGATATGTTTATTGGTGAAAAATCATCAAATAAATATTCTATTGTACCTATTATAGTAGTATTATCAGTATTATTTGTATTAATGGTTATTGGTTGCACTAATTGGTCAAAAGAATTTAATATTAGTTTCTTTAGTGATTTAAATTCTACTATTACTGAAGTTGAAGTTAAATTACCACACTTCCATGTAACTACGGATGGAATTGATGCTAAAGTTGAAAAAGTTGCAATTTTTAGTAAATTATTTGGAACTATATCTGCATTTGGAGAATGGTATTATTCTGAAATGGCTGTTATGTGTTTACTTGCTTCATTAATTGTTGGCGCTTTCTTCAGAATGAAATGGTCAGAAAGACTATCATATATGGCAGAAGGTGCTAAAAAAATGTTAGCTCCAGCATTATTAGTTGTATTAAGTTATGCTGTTGTATATTTTGCTGGTAATACAATGTTCTATACAACAATTGCTAACTTATTATTAAGCATAACGAGCAAATTTAATATTTTCTTTAGTACAATAGTAACTATTATTGGTTCAGCATTACATGTTGATATATTATATGTAGCAAATTATGTAGTGCCTCAATTAGCAACTCAAGATGTTAATACAACTTTAATTGCTATACTTGTTCAAAGTATTTATGGTGTTACAATGTTTGTTACTCCAACTAGTGTTGCTGTTATCTTAGGCTTAAGTTATTTAAACATTCCATATAAAGAATGGATTAAGAAAACTTGGAAATTAGTACTTACACTATTCGCTATAGTAGTTGTTGTATTAATAGCTGCAATGATAATATTATAATTAAAAGTTTAGAATGGAAATATCCATTCTTTTCTTTTGCTTTTCACATTAGTATGTTATTATTAAGTAGGTGATGAAAATGGATACAATGTTATTATTAATAATTATATTTTTACCAATTATTGCACAATTAAAAATTAGGAGCACTTACAATAAGTATATGAAAGTAAAGAATGAAAGTGAATTAACTGGAGCAGATGCTGCTAAAATGATACTTAAAAAGAATGGATTATCTAATGTGAATGTATATGAAACTAGTGGAACTTTAACTGACTATTACGATCCTAGAAAGAAAATGATTGTTTTGTCTAGTGATATATATAATTCAAAATCTGTTTCTTCTGTAGCTGTTGCTGCTCATGAATGTGGTCATGCTATACAAGATAAAGAAAATTATAAATTTTTAAAGTTTAGAAGTGCTTTAGTGCCTATTGTTAATTTCACCTCTAGAATTGCTTCAATATTTATTATGTTTGGATTTATATTTGAATTGTTAAATTTGCTTGATATAGGAATTATATGCTTATTGATTGGATTATTATTTCAATTAGTAACATTGCCAGTTGAATTTAATGCTAGTGCTAGAGCAAATAATCAATTAAAAATATGTGGTATTGTTTCTAAAAAAGAAACAAATGAAGTCAAAAAAGTATTAAGTGCCGCTGCTTTTACTTATGTGGCAGGATTTATTGCAGAAGCCTTACAAATATTGAGATTATTATTAATTAGTAGAAATAGAGATTAATTTAAAACATTTAAAAAGTATATTTATTTTAATTTAATATACTTTTTATTTTGCATTTTTTTATTGAAAATAAAAACTAATCGATTATGATTAGTTTAAATTATTTTGTATATGGTAATAAGGCCATATATCTTGCTCTTTTAATTTGAGTAGCAATATGTCTTTGATGCTTAGCACATGCTCCAGTCATTCTTCTAGGTAATATTTTACCTTTTTCATTAATATATTTTAATAAGATTGGAACATCTTTATAATCTACGCTTTTTCCAGCACACATTTGACATATTTTTTTTCTTCTATAAAATTCTGCCATTTTTAATCCTCCTTAGAATGGTAAATCATTATCACTTAATGATACCTCTTTGTCATAATTTTCATATGGATCTGAAGCAGAAATATCGTATTCTGGCATTTGATCGATAGGTGCTACTGATGGCGCATCTACATATGCATTATTTGTTGGTTGACTTCCATTATTATCATTTTTTCCACCAACAAATTCTGCATTTTCCACTACTATTTCAGTAATATATCTTTTACTTCCATCTTGTGCATCATAGCTTCTAGTCTGTACTCTTCCTTCTACACCAATCATACTTCCTTTTTTGAAAAACTTTGAAATAAAATCAGCAGTATTTCTAAAAGCAACACATGGTAAGAAATCAGCATCATAGCCACCTTCTTTATTTTTAAAGTTTCTATTTACTGCTACTGTAAAACTAGCAGTTGAAAATCCAGCACTTGTACTTCTTATTTCAGGATCCCTTGTTAGTCTACCGACTAAAACAATCTTATTCATTAATTACTCCTCTTCTTCTCTAATGATAATATGTCTTAAAATATTTTCATCGATTCTTGCTTTACGGTCAAATTCTTTTACTGCGTCAGCAGAAGCTTCAACGTTAAATACATAGTAATTACCTCTAAGTTGTTTATTAATAGGATAAGCTAATTTCTTTTGTCCCATATCTTTAGTATTATTGATTTTAGCTTTCATATCTGTAAGTACTTTTTCAAATATCTTCACAACATCTTTTTGAGTCTTTTCATCAATATCTGTTTTAACGATAAACATTATCTCATATTTATTCATCATTACACCTCCTTTTGGTCTCACGGCTTCATTAAATGAAGCAAGGAACTTTTTTAGTTCGAATGTATTATAGCATAATCTTTTTTTTTTAACAATATTATTTTTTAAAATTTATTTATTTTACTTTACATTTAAATGTATTTTTATAAAAAAGTTGTTATTTTTATTTATTTTTTTATTATAATTGTTATTATGAATATATATATAGCGCAAATATTTGGAATTATGGCGATTGCTTGTATAGTCATTTCTCTTCAATTTAAGAAGAAAACTAAAATGATGTTCATGCAAATGATTGCTAATGTGTTTTATGCTATTCAATATTTTGTATTGCATGCATATACAGCTGTTGCTACCAGTTTAGTGACTGTTTTAAGATGTATTTTATTTAATAAATATGATAAGTCAAGAAAGAAAATACCTAAAAGATTATCTTTGCTTTTAATTGTTATTGTTTTAATAATTGGAATTTTTAGTTTTGATGAATATTTATCTTTAATACCAATTATTACATCTATTTCATATATTGTTGGTGCTTCAATTAAGAATGCTAAAATCTATAAAATAGTTTTTGGTATATGTTCTTTTTTATGGCTTTATTACAACTTTAAAGTTGGTGCTTTGGTTTCAACATTAGGAAATATTTTTGAAATTATTTCCACTATAATAGCATTATCTAGATATAAAAAGAAAAGTAAGAAATAAATCTTACTTAACTTTTTCATATACTGCTTTTGCAAATTCTACTATTTCGCCTACCATATCAACTGCAAATATTAATATAGCTCCAGGTATTTTAAGAGCAAATTTTCCTATGCTTTTAAGAGCAATAGATGATTTTTTTCCTTTATTTACAGGAACATTGCTTTCTTCCTTTTTTTCATTTTTTTCTTCTTGCTCATCTATTTCAGCATTTATTGCTTGTTCAATTTCTTCTTTTGTCATTTCTTTTTGCTCTGGTTGTTGTTCTTTTTCTTCAGTTTTGGTTTCAAAATTTTCCTTATTTTCTTCTTGAAACTCCAAACTCTTTTCTGGTTGCGGAGGAATTATTGGCTTAAACTTTTCATATTTAGCTCGGCGCTCTTCAATTATTTTTCTATCTTCTTCTTCTATATCTGAAATATTTCTTAAAGGATTAATTGTTTTTCCGTCTATTGATTCTTCTTCTATAAAAGGATTAATACTAGTTCTGGTATAAATCGTATGATTTCCTTGTTTAATTGCAACAACATCCTCATCAAAAAGGCTTTTGGCTTTTCTTCTTTCGTCAATAAGCTCTTTTCTTATTTTTTTCATTTCAGTAACATACTCTTTTATAAATTCGCTCTTTGCCTCTATTTCACTTTTAATATTTTTAATTATATGCTCATCAGTTTCTTTTACAAGTTTTTCTTGTAATTCTTTTATTTCTTCTTTTTGCTTTTTTATTTCAGATTCATATTTATATTTTTCAACTAATTTATCTTTAATTTCTTCTCTCTTTTCATCTGTTAGAAAATATTTACCATCTTCTTCTTTAATACCAATTATTTTATCTAACCTATTTTTTTCTTGTGAAATTATATGTCTAATTGGATGATTAGTTATTTTCGTTTTTTCAGTTTTTAAATTATCATACATGACATTGTCTTCTTCTGATTTGCTTAATCTTAGAAAATCAATATTTTTTAGTTCATCTCTTGCTTTTATTAAAATAGAATTTAATTTTTCATTTAATATATTTACATGTTCTAAATCAACTTTATTTGCATTAACTAATGATTCATAAGAACTAACTATTTTATCAATTTCACCTTGTAATTGTATTAAATTATCTTTTGAATTATTATATTCCATGTTATTCATATTTTCCCCTTTATTCCATTCCAATAGCTTCTTTGAATTCTATTATCCGATCTTCTATTTGTTCATTAAAATCTTCTATAACTTCTTCTAATATTGTTCTATTTTTTTCTTCTATGAATTCGTATCCAATTTCTTTAAATATTTTATATTTTGAAGTAGGTTCTTCACCTATAAGTTGATTACAAAAATAATATGTTTTTTTATTATATGTTGTTTTAGCTAAAACTATATAATCAATTCCATGTAATTCAAACATGTAATCTATATCTATTTTTTCCATAAAACACCTTCTTCATAATAAGAATAACATTTTTTTGTTTTTTTTACAATAAAAGAGGGTAAAATAAACCCCATTTACTATCTATTACTTCTAAATCTTTCTTTTTCGTCAAGTATTTTTTTTCTTAATCTGATTGCATCAGGAGTAACTTCTACTAATTCATCATTTTCAATAAATTCTAATGCTTCTTCTAATGTATATGTTTTAGCTTTTGGCAATACTATTGCTTCATCGCTACCTGAAGAACGCGTATTTGAAAATTCTTTATTTTTGCAAGGATTAACATTTAAATCATTTTCTCTATTATGAATGCCAATAATCATACCTTTATATATATCAGTTGCAGGTTCTACTAACATAGTTCCTCTGTCTAGTAAATTATAAAGTGCATAACCAAATGTTTTTCCTGTTTCCATAGAAACTAATACACCATTTTTTCTACCTGATATTTCTCCTGCATATGGTTTATAACTGTCAAAACTCCTAATCATAATACCTTCACCCTTAGTATTTGTAATAAAGTTACTTCTATAACCAATTAAACCCCTTGTTGGTACATTGAATTCTAATCTAATGTAATTGTCTTCTGCTGGTTGCATTAATTCCATAGTGCCTTTTCTTTCACTTAGATCACTAATTACTGTTCCTGAATAGTCATTTGGAACATTTACTATTACTTTTTCATATGGTTCACATAAAACTCCATCTATTTCTTTAGTGATAACTTCTGGTTTGGATACTCCTAATTCATATCCTTCTCTCCTCATATTTTCTATTAAAATAGATAAGTGTAGTTCTCCACGACCTGATACTTTAAATCCATCTGAACTTGGTAATTCTTCTACTTCTAATCCTACATTTCTTTCTAACTCTGCTGTTAATCTGTCTCTTAAATGTCTTGATGTTACAAACTTACCAGTTTTACCTGCAAATGGACTTGTGTTTACCATAAAGTTCATTGATAGTGTTGGTTTTTCAATTTCAATACTTGGTAATGGATCAATATGATTTGAATCACAAATTGTATCTCCAATTGATATTTCAGGACAACCTGCAACTGTTACAATATCTCCATAATATGCCTCAGTTACTTCTTTTTTCTTAATTCCCTCATTAACAAACATTTTTGTAATTTTTTCTTTTACAATTGAACCATCATTCTTAACAATTGTAACCATTTGACCAGTTTTAATTTTTCCTTTATTAATTCTTCCAATTCCTAGTCTTCCAATGTAATCATCATAATCAAGTGATGAAATTTGAAATTGTAGTGGATCATTTTCATTTCCTTCAAATGGAGATGTTGTTTCAATTATTGTATCTAATAATGGTGTTATATCATTATTGTCATCATTTTCCTCATATCTTGCTACTCCATCACGTGCTATACCATAAAGAATTTTGAAGTCTAATTGTTCATCATTAGCACCTAATTCGCAAAATAAGTCAAATGTCATATTGACAACTTCTTCTGCTCTAGCATCTTTTTTATCTATCTTATTAATAAATAGAATTGGTTTTAAACCATATTTTAAAGCTTCTTTTAGAACGAATCTAGTTTGAGGCATTGGCCCTTCTGCTGAATCTACTAATAATACGACTGTATCTACAGTTTTGATAATTCTTTCGATTTCACTTGAAAAATCAGCATGTCCTGGAGTATCAACTATATTCATTTTGATACCTTTATAATTGATTGAACAATTTTTAGCTGTGATTGTAATTCCTCTTTCGCGTTCTAAATCTCCACTATCCATAACGCAATCAACTACTTGTTGGTTATCTCTAAATACTCCATTTTGTTTTAAAAGAGCATCTACCAGTGTACTTTTACCAGCATCTACATGAGCAACAACTGCGAAATTAATTATTTTTTGCATAAAGTCATCCCCTTTTTTAATACGACTATTAATATTACACCATTTTACCTATTATTTCAAGAAAAATTTTACTTTTTTAATGAAATATCACTTATAGTGATAAATTATCATTCACAGTAAATGGTTAAAATATTTAAATAATGGCAAAATATTTATATGAGGGAAAGATGAAAGACGAATATTTATTTAAAGATGAAAAAGATTTATATTCAATAATAGGGAAGAATATAAGGTATTATAGAAAACTTTATTCAATTAATAATGATGAAATGACTCAAGAAAAATTAGCTGAAATTATAAATGTTTCTACATCTCTGATAGGCAACCTAGAAAGTAAAAAAACTTATCAAGGGATAAGTATTTATAATTTGTATAAAATAAGTAAAATATTAGATGTACCTATTGATAATTTTTTTATTGATCATTAGTTATTTTTTCAAAAAATTTATCTATAGATGTGTTCAATACTATTGAAATTTTATATAAAGACATTAATGACAGTCCTTCACTCCCTTTTGTACTTTCAAACTTTCTTATAAATTCAGGTGATACACCAATATCTACTGCTAGTTGTTCTTGAGTTATTTTATTTAATTTTCTATATTTAATAACGTTATATGCAATAGTTTCAATAATATTGTTATCAAAATTAAATTCCCTTTTAAATTTTGTCATGTAATCACCAATTTAATTTTACATTTTTTAATATAAATTTTATGTAATGCATTACTATACATTTTTTGATAAATAGTTTATAATTAATATATGAATATGGAACTAAATGAACTTAATACTATTATTGGAAAAAATATAAAAAAATATAGAAATCTATATAACAAAAATTATGGTAAGATGACTCAAGAGAATCTGGCTGAAATAATAAATGTTTCAGTTTCATTAATAAGTAATTTAGAAAGTAATAAAATTATTAAGGGTATTAGTATTACTAATTTATACAAAATATCTATTGTACTTAAAGTACCTATAAGTAAATTTTTTGAGGATGAAAATGATGAATAATTTAAATAATCTATCTGAAATATATTCTTTATTAGAAAATAGTGTATTAAAAAACAAAATTGTTTCTGTAAATAAAAATGAAATGATTGAAGTTAAAAGTCATTTGATTCATAAAGAAAACTGTATTAGTTACTATGATAATATTATTTTTAATTTGGACAACTATATTAGTTTCATAAAGAATTACTTATTTATAAATCCATTTGAATTAAAATATATACTTGAGCTTACTATTAATAGTAATTTGAACAATATATTTTTTGACAAATCTTACTATTATGACAATATAAATTATTATCAAGACGAATTCACCAAACTATTTATGTATAAATATGAGATTAATTATAATTTATTAAGAAAATATGTTAACATTAAACATAGAAATTTTTTAGAATTAGTGAATAATATTAATAAACATAAAAAAAGAGCATATTCTTATTTTGAAGATATTAATCAAAAAAATTTACTCTTTCATATATCAATAATTGAAAATTTAGAAGATGTTATTTCATAAATACATCATATGCATTTTTATAACAAAAAGTTACTCTATTGGTATCTTTCTTTTTTTGTTTAATTAGGAATCCTTTATCCACTAATTTATTTATAACTTTATTAACCGAATTTATATGTAATCCGCAACCATTTACAATATCACTTGTTGTAAATGTAATTTTTTTCATCATTTCTGGATATATTTTATATATAGTTGTTCCTCCAATTTCATTTTTAAATTCCTCCAAATCATTTTTATAAACTTTATTAATTTTTTTAATCCTTTTAATGTTAATATTACATTGATTTATTATGCATTGAAGAAAAAATTTAACAAATTTTCCTACATTTTCTTCTATTTCACCACTTAATAAAGTAAAGTAAGTATTTTTTAATTCGTCAATACTTTCAGATATAAATAAAATAGGTGGTTCTTTTTTATAAAACGATACTTGAATAGGAATCATAAATCTTCCCATTTTTCCATTTCCTGATAAGTATGGATGTATTTTTTCATATTGATAATGCGTTAAAGCTGTACTTAAAAACACTTCATCTTCCTTAGAATTTATATATTCACACATATTTTTCATTAGTTCATTTACTTCCGTATAAATAGGTGGAATAAATGAAATAACTGATCCCGCTAATCCCGGTTTCAAAAGAAAGTTTTGCTTTTTTCTTAAATGTCCACTATTTTTTGTTTTATTATCTTTTTTGCATTCCATAAATAACATTTTATTAATATTATTGTAGAATGGAATATCTATTTTTCCATTTTGCAATTCAGATAGTGCAAATGATAATGATTTCTCAAGATTTTCAAATTCTATAGAAACATTATTTTTTACCATATATGGCATAAAGTATGTATTTTCTTTATCAATTTTTGCTCCATCTATTTTAAATGAATAATAAAGTTCCAAACTATATTCTGCTTCAAGAAAGCATTTATAGTCAAATGGCATATTTTTTAAGTATCCTTTATATTCTCCATATATTTCTCTTGCTTCACATAATAATGTCAGTATTTCATTTGATGGTATATAATCAAATGGCATTTTTTTAGCTTTATATGGTTCCATATTATCACCTCATTATAATTTTATCATTTTTATAAATAAAAATATACATATTTAATGTGAAATATGTATATTTAATAATTATTTTATAAAACAAAAAGCAATCAGTTCTGATAAAACATGATTGCTCCGAGTTTGAACGAAAATCAATTATTATCGTTTAAATCATTTTTTAGTGATTTAAACATGTTCTAAATATTATCAGTATTTAGCATAATCACTTATCATTTTTGAGTTTACTTTCTCAATGACATATCACTTGTCCATAGTAGATAAGAATTCTATTTCTTAAATTAATAAGAATTATATTATTAAAATACATATTTTTAAATATTATAGTTATAAATTAATAAACTAATATTAACAACAACATAAATATTCAAATAAATATATACATTATGTAATATTAAATATAATCTCTATATACAATAAATTAATATTATACATGAAACTATAATAATTATCACACCTATATAATAATACATTATATAGAACTTTTTTCACTAAATAATTAGAAATATCAATCATTATCCAGTTTAGTGGACTTAACAATCAAAATATTTCATAACTACTCTTTAGGACACTTTTATTGTATCAAGATAATAATAAGTTGTCAATATTTTTTTATACTTTTTTTATTTATTATTTAATAAATTACTTTTATCTGAATATGAAGTATGTAATAAAGTCTTGCTTGGTTCACTTAAAGGTCTTTTTAGATAATTTTTATAAAGCATTTTTATTTCTGGATTATCATAAGAACATTTATTTTTTCTTTTCTTATCTATCTTATATAATCCTTCACTTCTTTTCTTTTTTATCTCTTCTAATTTAGGTATTGCACATAATGGTTGGCCTCCACCACCAATACATCCACCTTTACAATTCATTACTTCTATAAAATGATATTTTTTATATTCATTATTTTCTAACAATTTTTCTAAATTTTCCATTTGTTGAACTATCGCTATTTTAATTGTTTCACCATTTACATTAATACTTGTTTCTTTTATACCATCAAAACCTCTGATAGTTTCAAAATTAATTTCACTATCTTTTATATTCTTTTTAGTTTTCATTCTATAGAATGCTCTTATTAATGCTTCTGTTACTCCACCAGTTGATCCAAATATAACACCTGCTCCACTACTTGTTCCCATCATTGTATCATACTGAGTTTCTGGTAATTCACTTAAATCAATATCTTCCTCTTTAAGAAGTAGAGATAGTTCACTAGCAGTTATTATATAATCAATATTAAGTGTATATTCTTTCGCTTCCATTTTTTTAGATGTACATGGTGTTATTGCTACTGTTACTATTCTGTTTGGATCAAATCCTTTTTCTTCTGAAAAGTAACTTTTAATCATTGCGCATTGCATTCCTATTGGACTCTTACATGTTGATATATTATCTAAAAGTTCTGGGTGATATACTTCGGCATATTTTACCCAAGCAGGACAGCAACTAGTAAATTGTGGTAATGGTCCATTATTTTTTAATCTTTGAGAAAATTCTTCTGTTTCTTCAATAATAGTTAGATCTGCTCCAAATGCTGTATCAAAAACATAATCAAATCCTAATTTTTTTAACGAAGAAACTAATTTTAATTCAGCATTATCTCCTGCCTCTAATCCAAATGCTTCTCCAATAGATACTCTAACTGCAGGTGCAATTATTGCAACTACTATTTTTTCATTTATATCTAATATATTTTTAACTTCTTTATAGAAATACTTTGGTACCATAGCTCCAGTTGGACACTTTAAAATACATTGCCCACATCCTAGGCAAATAGGTTCCTTACATTTATTTAAATCATATCTTAATCCAACTATATTTTCACATGTTTTTTTGCATTGTCCACAATTAATACATCTTTCATTAACTCTTGCAATACAATTATTATATTCACTTATATGTATCCTTTTATCTTCTAATTGATTGTTTATAATTTTACTTTTTTCTATTTGAGTTGTTTCTTCTACTACTGAATCAATAATAGAATCTAATCCTATATCAGTTATATCTTCTTCTATTTTATTAAAACTATCTCTTGTAGTATCGCACATTGGACATTTGTAATTATCTGATAATTCTTCTGTTTCTTCTATATATCCACATTTATTGCATATGTATTTCATAACAACTCTCCTTATTCTTTAATCTATTATATCATATATTATTTAGATTTACTAATCTCAAAATAAAATGTTGTTCCTTCTCCTAATTTAGATTTTACGCCATACTTATATCCATGAGTTTCAAGAATAGTTTTTACAATAGATAATCCAAGTCCTGTACCAAAAGCATTTCTTCTGTGTTTCTTTTCATTATGATAATATTTATCCCAAATATACTTAATGTTTTTCTCATCTATTCCTTTTCCTGTATCTTTTATTTCAACTAATATAGTTTTTTTATTTTCATTTAAGTTTATGTATATTTTTTTATCATCGCCTGTATAATTTACTGCATTATTTAATAAATTATATATAACTTGTTCAATTCTTTTTTTATCAGCTTTTACCATAATAGGTTTATCATTCTCATAGACAAATTCATATCCTTCATTATCTATTAAAATATAATATCTTCTTATAATTTCTTTTATTAAATCATTTAAATCAAATTCTTCTATATTAAGTTCATATGTTTTAGATTGTAATTTTGATAAGTCAAGAATATCACCTACTAAAATATTTAATCTATCTGTTTCATCTATGATAATATTTAAGTTTTCTTTTCTTTTAGCCGGAGTTTGATTTTCTAAGTCTCTAGTCATTTCTGCATATGCTTTAATCATTGTAAGAGGCGTTCTTAAATCGTGACCAACATTTGCCATTAAATCTTTTCTTAATTCATCTGTTTGTGACATTTCTTTTTTTGCTAAGTCTAATGCTGTCGATAATTCTTCTATTTCAACTATATTACTTTTTGTACTAAAATTAACATCATAGTTTCCGTTTGCCATTTTTTTTGCTGCTGCACTTATATTTTCAATGGGTTTTGATATTTTATTTGATATAAGGTGTACTATTAATAAAGAAATAACTAAAAGAAAAATTGCTATATAAATAAATTGTTTTTTTAAAATTACTATTGAGTCGTCTAGAGGTTGAATAGAAGTATTTAAAAATATATATAAATTATTTCCATATTTAATTGCTCTTACCAAATTTGAGTTTCCAAATCTTGAATTTTTTAATAAATAAGTTTTTTCTGTTTCACCACTCTCTATAAAATTTGTAATAAATTCAGTATTTGTTTTACTATCTCCTATTAAACATCCTCTATTATAAAGATTAGATACAGTTTTTGTATCATTATTAGTATAAATAGAAATACATATTCCATATTCATATGACATATCTTCTAATTCTGAAATTGTTAAATCATTATTTTGGTTTATTTCACGTGCTATTGTGTCTAATTGATTTGTTTTGTATATTTCATAGTATTTATTTAAAAAAACTATTTGTGTAAAAAAAAGAATACCCAGTATTAATACTGAGAAAGCAAATAGTGAAGTCCATACTAATTGTTTAATTTTCTTTGGCTTTGATATCAAATTTATAACCCATCCTTCTTACTGTAGTTATTAAATCTCTGTATTCTCCTAAATTATTTCTAAGCATTTTAATATGTGTATCTATTGTTCTATCGTTTCCATAATAGTCATAATTCCAAATATTATTAAGTAATTGTTCTCTTGATAATGCTATTCCTTTATTATTTATAAAATATGCTAATAAATCATACTCTTTTGGGGTAAGTGGAAGTTCTTTATCTTTAATATATACTGAATGACCTAAAAAATCTACTTTTAAATCTTTATATTTAAAGAAGTTTTCTTCTCCTTTATATCTTTTAGTTACTGCATTTATTCTAGCCATTAGTTCTTTTGGACTGAATGGTTTTGTCATATAATCATCTATTCCTAAATCAAATCCAGCTAGTTTATCATATTCTTCTCCTCTAGCCGAAAGCATTATTGTAGGTGTATTGTATTTTTCTTTTATTGATTTATATGCAGTAAATCCATCCATTTTAGGCATCATTATATCTAGCACTATAATATCTGCTTGTTCTGCTTTTTCTACTGTTTCTATTCCATTAACTGCTTCTAATACTTCATATCCACTTCCTAAGCAATATTCTTTTATAACATCTCTTATTAATTTTTCATCATCTGCGATTAATACTTTCATACTTTTCACCTCATGTTTATAATATAATATTATAATATGAAATTCCAGTGAAATTTCAATGATTATTGTGAAATTATTCTTTTATATATTGTTCACAATTAAAACCCTTACATTTAACTAAGTATTCATCAATTACTTGTTTATTTCCAATTATCATAATTTTAGGATAAACATCATTATATGATAACAAATTATCGCTGAACTTTGAGTTTAATTTATTTAATTCTTTTATAGTTACATTTGTTAATAGATTGGAATCAATATAATAAATATTATTATATTTAGTTAGCCAGTGCTCTAACACATCTAAAAATAAAGTACAATCTATACTAGTACATTTATCACCTAAAAATACTATTGTTGAAAATTCATCATTATTGTATAGTTCTTCTAATTTATTTTGATTAATATTTATAAAATTTAATGCTTGCAATTTTTCTTTTTTATAATTTATTATATTTTGACTATAATATAGTTCAAATCTGTAATTTAAGGCATCATCTGAATTAGAGAAATATTTTACAATTTTATTATTTATATTTATTGAAATATATTTTTCTGTAACTTCTTTTATTTGAAGATTTAGATTACAGTCTAATTTAATTGTATTTGTTCTTTTATCAAATGAGTAGTTTTTGCATTTTGAATATTGTGCATTTTCTTTTTCATTTGGTATAGTAAAAGTTACATTATTTTCAGTTAAATACAATTTATTATAGAATCCAGTAGTATAATCATAGTAATACCAATCTCTATCAAATATTCTTTTATCCAATGTTTTTGAACTATATCTATAAAAATTAAAAATAGATATGAGTAAAGACACTAAGATAATAATTAAAATTATCAACACATTCTTATTCTTCATATCTATATTATAAACAAAACTATTATTTTTTTCAATTACTTATTAGTATTAGCATAATAATTAAAATCTGATATTTCTATCTCTATTGCCTCTAAATCATCAGTGTCAGAATCATTTTCCAATATTTCTTCTATTTCAAATAAAAGTTCTGTAATTGATGATATGTTGTTTATATCAATTTGATATCTTTTTAATACTTCAAGTTGATATTCTGATAAAAAAATACCTTTCTTAATTTCTTTATGCATATACTTTTGATCATACAAATCATCTATATTTATATTTTGATTATCTATATTCATATTTTTCACCTAATAAAAAATCACTATTAATCAGTGATTCCATATTTATCTTTGAATTTTTGTACATTTCCAGTTTTAATCGCTTTAAATTTTCCTGTATAAAATGAATGACATTTATTACAAGATTCTAATTGAATTTCTTCTTTTGATGATTTAACCTCAAATTCGTTTCCACATGCACATTTAACTTTGCATACCTTTTGTACTGGATGTATTCCCTTTTTCATATTTTATCCTCCTCGCCATAACTAATTGATAGTTATAGAAATAACTTCATTTGGTATTATACATACTTTTTTTTATAAAATCAAGTGATAATTGTTAAATATTAACTATTTTATGCTGGCTTTTATTAATTTTATGTTTGATTCTATATCATTTTTGAATAATATTTGATTATAGTTTTGATTTTTTACTATATTTTGCTTACAATCATATTCAGCTATTATTATTTTAGAATGTGATATTCTACTAATTAAATTAACTAAATTATTTTTTTCTTCTTTTTTAGATAAAATATAATTGTTAAATTGTTTTTGACTATTACACTTTTTTATTATTTTTTTGTTATTTAAGTTTATTACTATATAGTTTGCACCATTGATTAGTTGGTTTAAATAAATTTTTTTATCTTTCAAAATATAATAATCATTATTTTTGATATTTTTAATTAAGTTATTATAGTCGATATCATCATATAAAAAATATTTTACATTATAATTAAAAAATTCATTTGAATTTATTTTAGATAAATATTTTGTTTCTCCTAGGAAAAGAATTGTTTCTTTGTTTGATTTATTAAATTTATTTGTTATGAATATTGAAACTATTATCAAGAAAAAAATAACTGGTAGTATTTTTTTCATATATTATCACCTAATATATTTTACTCAGTTATTTCTATTTTAGCACCTACATTTTGTAATTTATTTACTATATTGCTGTAACCTCTTAATATTTGTTCACAGTTTTCAATTACAGTTGTTCCTTCAGCTATTAATCCAGCTATTAGAAGTGAAGCTCCACCTCTTAAATCAGTAGCTATAACATTAGTTCCTTTTAGTTTTCTAGGACCTTTTATTTCTAACTTATTTAAAGTTAATATATTTGTTATAGCTCCCATTCTATTTAAGTCATAGGTATTTTTAAATCTATTTTCATAGATAGTTTCTTCAATATGTGAAATTCCATGTGCTTGTGTTAATAAAGTTGTTATTGGTTGTTGCAAATCAGTTGCAAAACCTGGAAATACTTGTGTTTTAACATCTACTGCTTTTAAATAATCACATTTTGATATAGTTAATGTATCATTTGATATTTTATATGTTATACCTATTTCTTTTAATTTAGATAGTAATGATTCAATATGAGCTTTAATTATACCTTTAATTTTTAAATTATCTCCAAGTAAAGCTCCAATTATAATAAATGTTCCTGTTTCAATTCTATCAGGGAAAACATCTATAACTCCTGTTTCTAAATTTCTATTTCCATCTATTTCTATTGTTTTAGTTCCTGCGCCTCTAATATTAACACCCATATTTATCAAAAATGATGCTATGTTGACTATTTCTGGTTCTGTTGCAGCATTTTCTATAATAGTTGTTCCTTCTGCTCCTGTTGCTGCTAACATGATATTTATAGTTGCTCCTACACTTGGAAAATCAAAATAAATTTTCTTTCCAACTAGTTTATCAGCTGTTATTTTATATCTATTTTTTACTATTTCTACTTTTGCTCCTAAATTTTCAAATCCTTTTATATGAATATCTATAGGTCTTGCTCCTATATTGCAGCCTCCTGGAAAAGATATTTCTACTTCTCCAAATTTTGCAAGAAGTGCTCCCATAAAATAATAAGAAGCTCTCATTTGAACGCTTAGTTCTTCAGGTATTGGTCTATTCTTTATCTCACTAGAATCAATTATTAAAGCATCACCTTTATGCTCTACTTTGCAATTAAGTAATTCCATTATTTTTATTAAATAATCAATATCTCTTATTTCTGGTATATTATAAATTGTACTTTTTTTATTTGCTAGTATTGCAGCAGGTAATAATGCTACTGCACTATTTTTCATTCCGCTTATTTTAATCTCTCCAGATAAAGTGTGTTGACCTTCTATTGTTAATTTTGACATAAATCACCTAAAAAGCCTTTCTTAATAATAATATACTATTAATTATTCTTTTTATCAATGAAATATGCTTATTTTTGATTTTTCATTTACACTAAAATAGCTTTTTTAAGACTTCTATTAACTTAAATTTATATTCTATGTTATCTTCTTTACTATTATCTATAAAACATAATGGTGGGTATAACATACACCAATAATTGTTTCCTTTAGCTTCTCCAATTTCTATAACTAAAGATTCATATTCACCTTCTTCAAATTCTATTCCTTCATATTCCCTTTTAGGAAATTTATTAATTCCATATGATATTTTAAAATTTTTATCATAATTGTTACTTTCAAATACTTTTCCTATTTTTAATTCTATAGCTGGAATACTACTATTTATATTTTTTCTTGTTTCTTCTATACTTTTATTGTCTACAAATATTAAATCTGATATTTCTGATACTATTTTTTCTTTAATTAATATATCTTTTGGTGAATTACTGTTTGCTATAACTCTGAATCTAATAATGTCTTTTGATATATTGTTATTGCTATTAAGTAAAAATACACTAATTATTACTAGTATTATAATTATAATTTTTTTCATTTAAAAACCAACCTTTCAATATATTATTGGTTGGTTTTATAAAATATTATTCACTAATTATAAAGATATATCTATCTTTTCCAGATAAGTCTTTTTCTGTAATTATCTTTTCAGTTTTAAAAATAGTTCTTGCAAACTCTGTTATTGATTTACTTTGTTGATAACCTATTTCAAAAGCAATTAAAAATTTATCATTTAAATATTTCTTACATTCAGATAATATTTTCTTATAAAAATATAATCCTGAATCCTCTGCGAATAAAGCTAAATGTGACTCATACATATAAACTGAATCCATTATTTCTTCATTATAGTCTATATAAGGTGGATTACTTATGATAATATCATATTTACCATTTATATTTTGAAATATATCACTTTTTATAAATTCTATTTTTGTTTCATTATTGATTGAATTTTGTTTTGCTAGATTTAAGCATTCTTCTGATATATCAGAAGCAGTTATTTCACTATTTAAATTCTTGCTTAAAGATATAGCTATTGCTCCACTACCTGTTCCTATGTCTAATATTTTTATTTTATCATTGAATAATTTTTTTGATATGTTGATTGTTTTTTCAACTAAATATTCTGTTTCATATCTTGGTATTAGAGCATTCTCATTAACATTAATTTTATATCCATAAAAATCAACATACCCAATCAAATATTGGATTGGGTATTTATTTAATAACTTTTTATAATCAGTTTCTATATCTTTACTTACTTTTAATAATTCTTTAGCTTCTGTAATAGAAATTCCTAAATCAGTTATTTTATTGATCATTATGTTCTCCAAGATGCATTCTTTCATCTTCAGCAATTAAAGCTTCAAGAAGTTCTTCTAAATCGCCTTCCATAATTTTATCTAAATGCATAACTGTATAATTAATTCTATGATCTGTTAATCTATTTTGTGGATAGTTATATGTTCTTATTTTTTCTGCTCTATCTCCAGTTCCTATTTTACTTCTTCTTTCATTACCAAGTTTTTCGTCTTGTTCACGTTGTTTTAAATCATAAAGTCTTGTTTTAAGAATTTGCATAGCTCTTTCTTTGTTCTTTATTTGACTTCTTTCTACTTGGCAATAAACTATTATTCCTGTTGGAATATGAGTAAGTCTTACAGCAGAATCAGTTGTATTAACACATTGTCCTCCTGCTCCACTACTTCTTGTAATATCTACTCTTACATCACTATCTTTTATTTCAATATCTATTTCTTCTACTTCTGGCATAACTAGAACTGTAGCAGTTGATGTATGAACTCTTCCTTGAGATTCTGTTTCTGGAACTCTTTGAACTCTGTGTGCTCCACTTTCATATTTTAATTTTGAATATACAGCTTCACCACTAATTACTACTTCTATTTGTGAATATCCTCCACTTTCTCCAGGAACTTCATGAGTTATTTCTAATTTCCAGCCTTGTTTTTCAGCATATTTACTGTACATTCTAAATAAATCTCCAGCAAATATATTAGCTTCATCTCCACCTGCTGCTCCACGAATTTCCATAACGATATTCTTTTCATCATTAGGATCTTTTGGTAATAACATAACTTTTAATTTATTTTCTAAACTATCTCTTTCAGCATGCAGATTATCTAATTCCTCATTAGCAAACTCTCTCATATCTGGTTCTTTAAGCATTTCTTTTGCTGCTTCAATATCATCTAATACAGTTTTATATCTTCTATAAGTTTCAACCGTTTTTTCAATAGAGTTCTTTTCTTTAGATATTTCTTGCATTTTTTTATAATCTTCATAAATCTCTGGTTTTAATAGTTCATCACAAAGATTATTATATTTTTCTTCTAATATTTCTAATCTTTCTTTCATATTTGTTCCTTTCTATTTTATTTGAAATAAACATGAGCTAAAGATCTGATTCGTCTTCATATCCTTCATCTACAATAACTAAATCTTTATAGTCATCTTCTTCTTTATCATCATCCATATCATCTATATCGTCATAGTAGTCAGATTCTTCATTTTCTTCATATTCTTTTTCTTCTTCTAGAATGATGTCGTCATCATCATCTTCTAATTCTTTAATATTTATTTCAGATGTATGATTTTCTCTTAAATCCCAATATCCTTTTTCTAATTGAATAAATCTTTTTTCTGTTGCAAGTAATGCAAAAAAATCTCCAATTTGATTTTCAAATGCTTTATCTCCTAAATTTAGAGTATCGCATATTATTTTAAATATATCATTAATTTTCATTTTTTTACCTTTTTCTTTTAAGATGATATAAGCAATATCATCAAAAGGTAATACTTCTAAATCTTCTTTACTTATTGTTTTAAATTTCATTATTTAAAGCCTCCTCAAGCCCTTTTCTTCTTTCCATTAAAATTATACATACTTTTTTTTATAAATCAAGTATTTTTTATTTATTTATATCTCATAATAAATAACAGGTAATAATTATGAAATATACAAACAAATTTTTAAAAATTTTAATTTTAATTATTTTTGCTATTATTATAATAGATATATCATTTTATGTGTATGCTTATATCACACCTAAATTTCCTATTTATACAAATAATAATATTACCTATTATGATATAAATGGTAATGATATGTTTAATTCTAATAATAATGATTATGTTAAACTTGATGAAATAAGTCCTGATGTTATTAATGCTATTGTGTCTATCGAAGATAAAAATTTTTATAAACATAATGGATTTGATTTTCTTAGAATAGCTAAAGCTATGGTTATTAATATAACTAGCGGGAAAATAAAACAAGGTGCTTCTACTATATCTCAACAGTATGTAAAAAACCTTTATTTGACATTTGATAAGACTTGGAAAAGAAAAATTAAAGAAGCTTTTTTAACTATAGAACTTGAAACTCATTATAGTAAAGAAGAAATACTTGAAGGTTATTTAAATACTATTAATTTTGGAGCAGGATGTTATGGAATAAAGAATGCAAGTAATTATTATTTTAATAAAAATCCTAAAGATTTAACTATTGAAGAAGCTACTCTTTTAGTTGGGATACCTAAGAGTCCCATATATTTTAATCCTATTACAAATTATGATAACTCAAAAGATAGACAATATGATGTTATTTATAGTATGTTTAAAAATAATTATATTAATAAAAATGATATTGATAAAATATACAACAAAGAATTAAATTTTTATGGTAAGAAAGAAAAACATGAATTATCTAGTATTTATTATTATAGAGATTCTGTATTAAAAGAAATGTCAAATATTAGTGAAATACCTGATACTTTACTTGACTTAAATAAAATTAAAATATACACAAATTTTAATAGTGATGTACAAAAAACTTTAGAAAATTGTATTGATGAAGAAACAAAAAATACAAATATGCAAATAGCTTCTACTGTAATTGATCCAAAAACTGGAAAAGTACTTGCTTTAATTGGTGGTAAAGATTATTCTATAAGTCAATATAATAGAGCTAGTTCAGCTAAAAGACAAGTTGGTTCAACTATTAAACCTTTTTTATATTATTCTGCTTTGGAGAATGGTTTTACTCCGTCTAGTACGTTTTTAAGTGAAAAAACTACATTTAATATTGGAAATGAATTATATTCTCCTAAAAATGCTAATAATGTATATGCTAATAAAAATATATCTATGATATCAGCTATTGCATATTCTGATAATATTTATGCACTTAAAACTCATTTATTTCTTGGACAAGATAATTTATCAAAAACAATTGAAAGAGTTAAAATTAAAACACCAGTTAAAAATAATGCTAGTTCTGCTCTTGGAACTACAGAAATTAACATGTTAGATTATGCTAATGGATTTATTACTTTAGCAAATGAAGGTAAACATGAAAGTCCTCATTTAATAGAAAGAATTGAAGACATAAATGGAAATATTATATATGAATATAAATATGAAAATGAGTATGTATTAAATAAAAAATACGTTTATATTTTAAATAATCTTTTAACATCTACGTATAATTATAATCTTGTAAATTATGCTTCACCTACTTTAGTTAGTATTTCAAATAAATTAGATAGTAAATATGCTGTTAAAAGTGGAAGCACTGCAACTGATTATTGGACTGTTGGATATAACAAAAATGTTCTTGTTCTTGTTTGGGCAGGAAATGATGATAATAGTAAAGTTAAATCATCTGATTCAAGAATTACTAAATATATTTGGGCTAATACTATAACTAATTTAGATGTAAATAAAAAGGAATGGTATGACATTCCTAAAGGTGTTACTTCAAGTGTTATTGATCCGATTAGTGGTAATGTTTCAGTTAAAGGCTTTGTTTGTTTTTATGAAAAAGGTACTGAACCTAATTATATTTATAATAATATTTTTAATCCAAATTAAAACACAGAATAAATCTGTGTTTTTTTTATTAATCTAATTTTGCTCCGCAGTTACTACAGAATTTTCCTGTTCCTTTTGTATGGCATTCAGGACATTCTTTAGATTCTTCTTCTTTAATTTCAACAATTGGTTCTTCTGTTCTACCAAAGATTGTACCCATTTCTGGTTGTTGATTTCCTGGTTGATATCCAGCTACATCTGATCCTTGATTTGCTGCATTCATCATACTTCCAGCTGCTCCATTTGCCATATTCATTCCCATGAATCCCATCATTGCTCCATTTGAATTACTTGAAGCATTTCTTAAAGCATCAGCAGAAGCACTAGCCATTAATCCTGATTGTAAATTTTTATTTGAGAAAATAGTTGCTTCATCAATCTTATTAACTTTTGTCATTGAATCATCAGTTAAATTAATATCTCCAATAGCAACATCTGTAATTTCTAATCCATAATTCTTTTTCCATGATTCATCTAAGCATACATTCATTTCATTTGAAATATCACTATTATATAAACCAATATCTCCAAAAGAAACTTTATTTTTTCTCATAACTATTGAAATTGCTTGAGTAACTTGTTCTACAAATTTAGCTTGTAATTGACTTCCAACAATTTCTTCATATGTAACAGTATCTTCTGGATTAGCTCCAATTACACTATTAACCAAAAGAATTGGGTCAGCTACTTTAAATGCATATTCTCCAAAGAATGTAACTTCTAACATACCATATTTTTCATCAGTAATCTTTTTAGGCTGTGGTGAACCAAATTTATTTCCGGTAATTGTTAATAAATTTACAAAGTAAACTCTTTGATCTTTAGCTGTTTGTCCACCATAAGTAAATCTTTTACCAATAGTTTTAAAAGTATCAATAATTCCTTTTCCTAAACCGCCTGTAAAAATACTTGGTTCGCTACTTGTATCATAATAAAAAGTTCCTGCTTCAGCTGTAAATTCTTTAATCTCTCCATTATCAATAATCATCATTGCCATTCCTTGTGGAACTGCAATTGTACTACCATTTGAAATTATTCCTTCTGAAGGATTTTTGTTTCCTTCTCCATGATTTACTACTCCTTTTTGAATAATAACATTTTTTGCTATAGTTGGACAAGTTACAAATTCTTTAAATTGATCACCTAAAGCCGAAGTAGTAGCTCCAGATAATGCTTTAATTAATCCCATAAATCTTCCTCTTTTCTTTTCATCTATTATAAGTATATCATTTATTTAATTTTTAGTAAAACATTTTTATTTTATTAATGTAAACAAATAAGATAAAATACTTTAAGCTTTTTTATCTATTTCTATTATTATTTGATATTTGTCATCTAAATCCATTTCAGATGTTTCAATTAATCTACTTACTTCATCTAAACTAGATACAAATTTTCTAACCTTTCCTATTACTTTTGGTAAATTAACTTCTCCGTCTTCAGAAATTAAACTATCTGTTTCTTCAATTATTGTTTCTTTTTTCTTTTCGAATACTGGATTTTCTTCTTCTAACTCTTTTACTTCAAACTGATTTATTGATTGTGATGGAGTAAGTTCAATTGCTTCAATCGAATCTTCTAATTTAGTTTCTTCTTTTAGTTCCTCATGCATTTCGAATACTGGTTTTTCTTGTTTAATATTTTCTATTATATTTAAAGTATTAGTACTTTGAAATGGATTGATTATTTCTCTATCATCTTTGTATTCTACAAGTTCCGATTTTTCATTATCTGGTTCTAATTTTTTTTGTTCATTTATATCTATTACTTGAGGCACATCTATTTTAATTTCTTCTGTAGGCTTATTTTTCTGAGGATTTAAGAATAATTCAATATCTTTTGGAATATCAAAATGATTACTATCTTTATTTAAAATCATACTCACTTCATCTTCAGTTTGTTTAACTGTTAATTTTTCATTTATGATTCTATTTAATAAATTTATTTGTAAATCTTTATTACTTAAAGATAATAAAGTTCTAGCATGTCTTTCTGATATTTTGTTATATAATAATGCATCTTGAACTTCTTTAGGTAAGTTTAAAAGTCTTAATCTATTTGCAACAGAAGATTGGCTCACTCCAAGTTTTTGAGCTATATCATCTTGTGTGAATCCTCTATTCATTAGTTTCTTATATGATTGAGCTTCTTCAATGACAGTTAAATTTTTTCTTTGAAGATTTTCTAATAAAGCTATTTCAGCACTTGTATCATCATCTGTGTTATTCATAATTGCTGGAATTCTTTTAAGACCAGCTAAACATGATGCTTTATATCTTCTTTCACCAGCAATAATTTCATATTTTTCTCCTATCTTTCTTACGACAATAGGTTGTATAACACCATATTTAATTATAGAATTAGCTAAATCATTTAATTCTTTTTCATTAAATGCTAATCTTGGTTGAAATCTATTTGGTAGTATATCTTCTACTGGTATATATAAAACTTTATCTTTATTATCTTCCATAATCTTTCCTCTTTATTCTTATTATAATTTTAATCCATTTTATAAATTTTATCAAGATAAAAGTAGTATTTGGTTACTACTTATATTTTTTTACTATTTTTGAATAGTTTTCTGGATATTTTATATTTGTTTTCTTTGTTTTTTTAAATACAGGTATTGTTCTAAAAGCATTATTTATTGGTAAATTATATGTTATTTTTTTAGTTAATTCTAAATCTAATTCTTTTAATAAATATTTATATTTTAATAATTCTTCATCACAATTAGATTTTAATGGAGAAAGATAACCATTTACTTTTACTAATGATGATGATAGTTCTAAAATAATTGGTATTGATGTTACTGCTCTACATGTAACAATATCAAATTTTTCTCTATTTTCTCTTGAATAGTCTTCTACTCTTGAATTTATTATTTCAACATTTTTTAAATTTAATTCTTTTTTTATGTGTTCTAAAAATGAACATTTTTTAGTATTAGACTCTATTAAAGTAACATTCAAATTATCAAATACTATAGCAAGTACTAATCCTGGGAAACCAGCTCCTGTACCAAAATCACATAAAGACTTAGTAGTATTTAGATCAACTGCTTTTACTAAACATAGTGAATCATAAAAGTGAAGTAAAAATACATCTTTTTCTTCTAAAATAGTAGTCATGTTGAATTTATTATTCCATTCTACTAATGATTTAAAATAACTATATAATTTGTTATAAATATCTTCTGTAATGCCTACATTAAGTGTTTTACAATTAGTTATAAATTCTTGTTTATTCATTATTATATTCCTTTTTTAAATAAACTAATAACATAGTAATATCTGATGGATTTACTCCACTTATTCTTGATGCTTGTCCTATTGTTAAAGGTCTAATTTTTTCAAATTTTTGTCTTGCTTCTGTAGCTATATTTTTAACTTTACTATAGTCAATATCTGAAGGTATTTGTTTTTCTTCTAATTTTAACATTTTTTTAACTTCATTCTTAGTTTTATTAATATATCCTTCATATTTAATATCAGTTTCAACCATTTCTATTATTTCTTTATCACATTCATAACCAATAAGTTTTAATAATTCAGATAATTCTATTTCAGGTCTTTTAACCAAATCAATTAATTTTATTTTTCCTGTTAAAGGTGATGAATTATGTTCTTTTAAAAAAATATTATTTTTTTCATTATAATCTAAATAATTTGTATTTAAATAGTTATTTAATTCTTTTATAGAATTCATCTTTTCATTGTAAATAGACCATTTTTCATCATTTATTAATCCAAATTTTCTTCCATATTCAGTTAATCTAATCATAGCATTATCATGTCTTAATAATAATCTGAATTCAGCTCTTGAAGTTAATAATCTATATGGTTCAGTGATACCTTTATTGATTAAATCATCTACTAAAACTCCAATATATGCTTCATTTCTTTTTAAGATAAATGGTGGTTTGTTTTCAATTTTTAATACAGCATTTATACCAGCAATTAAACCTTGTGCTGCTGCTTCTTCATAACCACTTGTTCCATTTATTTGACCTGCTGTAAATAAATTTTCTATTATTTTACTTTCAAGTGACATTTTTAATTGCATTGGATCAATAGCATCATATTCAATAGCATATCCATATTTAGTTATAACGCAATCATGTAATCCTTCCATAGTGTGAAGTAATTTTTCTTGGATTTCATGGGGCATTGTAGTAGAAAAACCGCCTACATAATATTCTATATCATCACTTCTTTCTGGTTCTAAGAATATTTGGTGTCTTTCTTTATCATTAAATTTTACTACTTTATCTTCTATTGATGGACAATATCTAGGTCCTACACCTTTAATCATTCCACTATAAAGGGAACATTTATCTAAATTATCCATTATTATTTTATGAGTTTCTTTATTTGTATAAGTTAAATAACATGGCCATTGTTCATCTACTTTATAAGATGCCTTATAAAAATTACTAAATGTTAAAGGTTCATTATCGCCTAGTTCAGGAATTACTTCATTAAAATTAATTGAACTCTTAAGTATTCTTGGAGGAGTTCCTGTTTTTAATCTTATAATAGTTAAACCATTTTTTCTTAATGACTCACTTAAAAACATAGAATTTTTTTCTCCATGTGGTCCGCCTTTATGACTTTCATGTCCACACATAATATCTGAGTTTAAATATGTTCCTGTTGTTAGAATTACTGCATCACTAAATATTTTTTCATTTTCTTCAGTAACAATTCCTTTTACACATGAATTTTCAACTATTAATTCTTTTGCAAATCCTTCTTTTAAGTCTAAATTTTCTTGATTTTTTAGAGTATTTAACATTTCTTTTGGATAATTAATTTTGCATCCTTGAGCTCTTAATGATCTTACTCCGGGTCCTTTTTTTACATTCAACATTTTAATTTGTAAAAGTGTTTTATCAGCATTATATCCCATTTCTCCACCTAATGCATCTATTTCTCTTACAACAATTCCTTTTGCAGAACCACCTATTGAAGGATTACATGGCATATCAGCAACATTATTTAAATTTCCTGTGATTAACAATGTTTTTTTACCCATTCTGGCACTTGCTAATGCAGCTTCACATCCGGCGTGTCCTCCACCTACAACTATAATTTTATAATTCATATTAAAAAACCTACTTTCCTAGGCAGAATTTGCTAAATATCTCATCTAGTAATTCGTCTCTATATGTATTTCCAGTAATTTCTCCAAGTGTTTCCCACAAGTTTTTAACATTTATTTCTAATAAATCTACTGGAATATCTTTATCTACTTCTTCATTTAATTCTTTTATAATTTCTAAACATTTTCTAAGTAATCCAATTTGTCTAGCATTAGAAATGTATGTATAATCTGAATTTGTTAAATCATTTAGATTAAATATTTCTATTATTTTATTCTTTAATAAATCTATTTTTGATTCATCTTTTGTATTAATTTTGATACTTTCAAATGATGATAATTCAGGTATTTCTTTGATATTTAAATCATCTTTATTGTAAACAACTAATACTTTTTTATCTTTTATTTTTAATAATACCTCTTTGTCTTCTTTATCAAATTCAGTTCCTGAATCTACTACAAATAATATTAAGTCTGATTCATTGATTTTCTTTATACTTTTTTCTATTCCTATTGATTCAACTATTTCAGTTGTTTCTCTAATACCTGCTGTATCAAAGAAATTAACTTCAATTCCTTGTAATAAAATAGTTCCTTCAACTATATCTCTTGTAGTTCCTTTTATGTCAGTAACTATTGCTTTTTCTTCTTTTAATAATTTGTTTAATATACTACTTTTACCTACATTTGGTTTTCCAACAATAGCAATATTAATACCATTTTTTATTAATAATCCATTTTTACTTTCATCTAATAACTTATGAATTTCTTTATCAACATAGTTTGTTTTTTCTTTAATTAAATCGCATGTAATAACTACAGCATCTTCATATTCTGGATAATCTATATTTACTTCTATGTTTGCTATTAAAGACAAAATATTGTTTCTTAAATCATTTATTTTATTTGACAATTCTTTATCTACACCTTTTATAGACATTTTTCGTGCATTATCAGTTTTTGAATTTATTAAATCAGATACTGCTTCTGCTTGAATTAAATCTATTCTTCCATTTAAAAAAGCTCTTTTTAAAAATTCTCCTGGTTCTGCTAATCTTGCTCCGTTACATAGTAGTAATTCCATTATTTTATTAACACATACTTTTCCACCATGTGTATTTATTTCAACTATATCTTCTGTTGTGAATGATTTAGGACTTCTAAATACTGAAACTAATACTTCATCTACTTTTTCATTATTGTCCGTAATAAATCCATATGAAATAGTATTTGATTCTTTCTTTGTTAAGTCTCTATCAAATATTTTATTTACTATTTCAATAGAAGTATCTCCACTTACTCTAATTACATTTATAGAACTTTCACCAACAAGTGTAGCTATAGCACAAATCGTATCTTTCATAAAAGTCCCCTTTCTTTCCACAAGATTATAGCACAATCAATATTAATTTACAATAAAAAAGAGTATTTCTACTCTTCCGTTTTAACATATTTAATAACAACATATCTATTTGGATCTTCTCCTTCACTCTCTGTTGTTATATGTTTAAAGTTCTGTAATGCAGAATGAACAACTCTTCTGTCATATGCATTCATTGGATCAAGTTTTACATCTACTTTTGTTTTACTTACTTCTTTAGCAATTTGTTTAACTTTCTTTTCTAAGAAGTAATTTTGTTTTTCTTTATAATTTTCTACATCTACAGATACATTAACAAATATATCTAATGTATTTAAAATAGCTTGTCTTAAATAAGTTTGTATTGAATCTAATATATGACCTTTTTTACCAATTAATACTGAATTATTTTGAGAATAAATTTCATATTTAATTTGTTTGTCTCTTATTTTTGTTTCAATGTTAGCGTTTATATTTAATGAATTTAATAATTCACGTAATATGTCTTTTCCTAATTCAGCAACATCACTTAGTTTTACTACTTCTAAAGTATATTTTTTTCCACTAAATAATCCACCCTTTTCTTCATATGTACTAGTAACAATGTCTTCTTCTTTAACATTTAATTCTTCTAAAGCTTTTTCTAATAAATCTTTTTCACTTTTAGCTTGAAATTTATATTTTTCCATTAGTTCTTCTTACCTTTCTTAATAATAATATTTTGTGCAACTGTGAATCCATTAGATACTATCCAATATAATGCAATTGACATTGGCAAAGTAAATGATGCAATTGATATAAATATTAACATAAAGTAACTCATCATTTTCATTTGTTTAGCTTGTTCTTCATCTCCTGAAACATTCATATTCTTAAATGATAAATATGTTGCAACAATTATTAATACTATTACTATTACATACCAGAAGTTTCCAGATGTTATACCTTCTAATGGAGTTGTTCCTAAGTTATAAACTTTTAAGAAATTATTTTCAAAGAATGCAGGTACTCTATATAATGCTTCTAAGAATGCAAAGAATATAGGTAATTGTAAGAATGAGAATAAGCAACTAGACATTGGATTTATATTATATTTTTTATAAATCAACATCATTTCTTGTGATTTCATCATTAAGGCATCTCTGTCTTCTTTTCCTTGATATTTCTTTTCTAATCTTTGTAAATCTTTTTGAGCTTTTTGCATATTTTCATTCATATTAGCTGATTTTAATGATAATGGTAATAATGCAGCTCTTAAGATAAATCCTACAATCATGATAGCTAATCCATTATTTTTAACTAGTAATCCTATTTTAACAATTACCCAAGCTAATGGTTTAACAAATAATGATGTCCATAATCCTTCATATCCTCCAGAATTTATTTTTAAATTCTTACATTGAGGTAAATTTTCATATTTAACAACTAATTTATCAGAATTTTCACTATATATCTTTTGTAATTCTTTTGTTTCTGGTTTACAAAGTATATTTGATACATATGTTTTTTGACTATTGTCTTCTTTATTTTCTATTGTAAAACGTTTAGTACATCCACATAAAGAAAATAAAAGTAACATTATTATAACTATTTTTTTCTTCACTATTTTGCTCCTCCTAATAAGCTAATTAAACTTTCCTTCATTGAATCATAAGAAATATCTAATATAGCAGTCCTTAATATTATAACATAATCAGTAGAATTATTAAAATTATTTTTACTTATAATATCTTTAATTCTTCTTTTATATAAATTTCTTGTGTGAGCTTTTCCTATTTTTTTACTTACGCTAATACAATATCTATTATTTTCTTTATCGTTTTTAGCATAATATACGACAAAATACTTATTAATTACTTTTTTAGATTTCTTAATAACTTCTTGTATTTCTTCGTTTTTCCTTAATATAAATTTTTTATTCATATAAAACCTCGATAAAATTATTATATAAAAAAAATTACTTATTTTAAAGTAATTTAGTTATTTTGCTAATTCTTTTCTTCCTTTAGCTCTTCTTGATTTTAAAACGCTTGTACCTCTTCTAGATAAGAATCCAGATGTTTTTGCTTTTTTTCTATTGTTAGGTTGAAATGTTCTTTTCATGATAACCTCTCTTTCCTTTCGACTGACATAGATTATATAATATGAAATTAAAAATGTCAATAAATTTTACCTCACATGTGTGATTATCAAAAAAATAACTGATTTTATAATGTCAATTTTTACAAGTCTCTAATTTTAAAACCTGTTTCATTTTTTAAAGCAGGTTTTATATGACAACTTTGATTTTATTTATTTAAAGATAAATATTCTATATCATTAAATGGAAAATGAATTTTAGGATAATTCTTCTTATATTTATTAAATAAATTTTTAACTTTTTTAGTTTCTTCTTCTTTATTATTGATAAAACCACCTATATAAAAATATCCAATATTGAATATGAAATATGGTTCTCCATATTCAAAACTCTCATTTTCACAATCATTAAAATAATGAATTTTTTCAACATAATACTTAATCAATACATTTTTGCCTTCAATCTTTTTTAAATCTTTAACATCATCAATTTTTATAAATTTCATTGTATTTGCTTCCATGTATTCTACGTATATAAAATGATATAAGTAAACATTTTCTTGATCTTCTTTCAACACATCCTCATATTTTTTTTTATCAATGATAAAATAATTTTTATCTTCAAACTTCATCTTTATTCTCCTCTCATCTTTTTAAAGGCTCTTCCAGAATCTTTTTTTGTTTCTTCACTTATATTTTCACCATGTCCGCCTTCATAATATCTTCCGTCATTTCGAGAATATCCACCCCATTGATGTGTATGACTATCTCCATGATCTTCAAATTTATCATACTTTGGATATCCACTATTATTGTCTCTTCTAATCTTTGACTCGTTTGACATACTACACACTCTTTTCTAATCAAAATATTGTTGTGTGTATGGAACAAAGTTTCTAGAAGACACATCTACATTCCATCTTTTTAAACAAATTTGCATTTCATTATCATATAATATATCGATTTTTTTTGAAAATAGTGTACTTTTTGGACCATTAATTATATGATTTGCACATCTGCAAATATACTCTAATCTATTTTTGAATTCGAAAAATAGCCAATTACTACTCGTCTCTAATGATAAATTATATATTTCATTCTTCGCATTATAAGTTTTAATTTTAGGAGAGTAAGTTAAAAAAATAGCTTCATCAATAATAGAAATAAGCTCGGAAATCATAAGTGTTTTTTTATTATCTTTTTCAGGATCAAACATATAAGAATTAGGATTTAAAAAAATGTTTTTTGAAGTGTTTTTTCCAATTATATAGTACGTCTTTAAAATATTTTTAACATATGTATTTTTTCTAGAATACAAAATATTGGTTTCAAAAATTATAAACTCACTGATTTCCTCGTTTGTATATCCGCAAAACATCATTCTTAACTTTAATTCTTCCAAATATTTTATTTCATTAGTCTTGTAGTATAAACAAAGTAAATCAGATAGTAACAATCCTTTACTATAATTAAAATCCATACAGACCTCCAATAAATGATTTATTGCTCATTTAGGCTATCACTTAATTTTTAAATTGTCAATATTTATTATTATATATTTTGATTTTATACTAGTTATTGTACAATTTATCTAATATATAGTATATATCTTTTAATGAATAACCCATTTTTACTTGTGCAAAAAATAAACTTGATAAAACTATTAATGAATTGTTTATGGCATCCTTTGTAGGTGATCCCATATTTTTAATTATTTCTATATTTTTATATCTATCCATAATCAATTTATTATATATAGAATAGAAATAGCTATAGTATACTTCACTTCCATCTTTTTTAACAAATGCTTCATAGAACTTGGAATAAGCTATATTAAGATAGTTATCATCTCCATATTTTATTTCTGTTCCATCTGATTTAGTTATGAATTCTAATAAATTACCATTTAATTTTATTTGATAATCATTTGAATTAAAAGAACTTATATTCATATCAGAATTGTAATTATACATTGAAAATATATCCTCATTATTCATTATTATATTAAGCATAGTTTTGATAAGCTTTAAATTTCTTTTAACATTTAAATCAATTTCTCTTTTATACAAGTGATGAATATATGATTTTAAGTTTTCTAGTGTTATATCTTCTTCTGTTTGAATAGTTGATAAAAAAGCATATATATTTTTTATATAAAAATTCTTAAAATCTATTGGTTTGTATTCACAATAAAATCCAATTAGATTAATTTGTGGTAAAAAAGGAATAACCCTTGAATATATTTCTTTTTTTAAGTCTTCGTTTTCTGCGAATAAGTTAACTATTCTTTTAGCGTTATTTATTTCTGATACATTTATTTCTAAAATTGAATTTTTATATATTTTGTTTATTTTTATAGTTGAATTAATTTTATTATCAATGATGAATTTAATTAAAATATTGCTTATTTTCTCAAGATTATCATCAAATACAGGTATGTCCATTGTTATATCTGGAGTTGGACTATTATATTTGGTAAATTCTAAATTAATTTTATAAAAATAATCGAACTCTTTATATGAAAATCTTGCTTTGCTTTCAGGTAAAATATTCAAAATATTATCAAAAACCTTTTTAGTTAATGAGAAAATGTCTTTTTTGTATTTTCTTATATCAATATTGTACTTATAACATTCATCAAAAAAATAGTTCATATTTTTTTCTTTATAAACTATAAATAATCTTTTTAAAAAATTTTCTAGTGTTTCTTTTTGTTGCATATTCTCTTCTCCAAAAGTATTATAACATAAAAATAAAATTATGTTAACTTGTTTTTTATATTTTTATGTTAACTTATCAACATTATTTCAACAAAATTATGTTAACTTATCAACAAGTTGTTAACAAGTTAGGATTTTTATGATGTTGAAAATTGTTGGGATTGTTAATAACTAAAATTTTCTCTTATTTTTTACTAAAAAAGTTGTTTACAAATTGTTCTTAAATTGTTAATATAAATGTTAATAAATTTTTTTGATTTGACATTAATAAAAGTTGAATTATAATTTAATTAGAAACGTTATAGAAAGGACTGATTGTTTATGAATTTAGATGAAATTTGGAATAATTTTTTAGTAAAAATCAAGTCTAAAGTATCTTTAATGTCCTTTAACTATATATTTAAGGATCTTAAATTATATTCGTATGAAAATAGTAAAGTTATTATAGTTTTACCATCTAATGAGTTATTACTTCAAAATATAACTAAAAACTATCATGATATTATAGAAGAAATAATGAATGATATAACTAATGATACTTGTGAAATTGAATATATATTTGATAAAGATGTTGATAAGCTTCAGAAAAAGCAAGAAGCCAAGAAAATACCGACAATTGAAGAAAGTGATGCTGAATTAGATAGTATTAAAAATTATAAATACATAAGTAATTTTAATTCTAAATATACTTTTGACACATTTGTTGTTGGTGAGTCAAATAAACTTGCCTATGGAACTGCATTAGCTGTAGCACAAAATCCAGGAAAACTTTATAATCCTTATTTTATATATGCTAAAAGTGGTCTTGGAAAAACACATTTAATGCATGCTATTGGTAATTATATAGTTGAACATTCAGATAAAAAGGTACTTTATATTACAGCTGAACAATTTACTAACGATTATAGAGCAATAATAAACGCTAAAAGTAAATATGATAATAACGTGTCGTATTTAGAAGCTTTTAGAGATAAGTATAGAAATGTGGATGTATTAATGATTGATGATATTCAATTTTTAGAAAATGCAACTAAATCTCAAATAGAATTTACTAATACATTTAATACATTATATGATAATGAAAAACAGATAATTATAGCATCTGATACATCAATAAACGATTATAAATACTTAGAAGATCGTTTAAAAACTAGATTTAGATGGGGATTAACTGAATCAATAAATCCACCAGAATTAGAATTAAAGAAAAATATAATTAAGAATAAAATAATGATTAATAACTATGATTTAGATATTAATGAAGAAGTAATTGATTATATAGCTAGTAATTGTGGAAGTGATATTAGAAATCTTGAAGGTGCTGTTATTAGAATTGTTGCATATAAAGCTGCATTTAATATTCCTGAAGTAACATTATCAATCGCACAGGATGCTTTACAAGAATTTACTGGAAAAGTTGTTTATAAAACAAATTCAGTAGGTAAAATCATTGATATAGTAAGTAAATACTACAATTTAGATTCAACTATATTAAAAGGAAAAATGAAGAAAAAGAATATAGCGGATGCTAGAAATGTGGCTATTTATCTTAGTACAATGATGACTGAAGAAAGTTTAGAACGTATAGGATTAGAGTTTGGAGGTAGAGATCATTCAACTATAATATATGCTAGAGATAAGATTTCTCAAGAATTGAAAACAAATGCTAAGTTGAAAGAAGAAATAAAAATATTAAAAGAAAAGATTTGTGAATAAGTTCTTAATTTATTAACAACTTAACAACGATAAAATTTTAAAAAAGTAAGGTTTTATCTTATAATAAATGAGTTATCAACAAAATCAACAGTCTATAATAATATTAATTAACATAATAATAAGGAGGAAAGAAAAAATTATGAAAATGATAATAGACAAAAATGTTTTATTAAATAGTTTAAATTCTGTTAGTAAAGCATTATCTACAAGAAATATTATTCCTGTATTGAATGGAATAAAGTTTGAATTAACTAAGGAAGGATTATATTTAACAGCTACTGATAATGATATTACTATTCAATCTTTTATAGATAAAAAAGATATAGTAAGTATTGATGAAATAGGAACTACTGTTATATATGGTAAATCACTATTAGAAATCATTAGAAGATTACCAAATGGTAATATAGCTATAGAAAATTTTGAAAATAATGAGGTATCATTTAAAACTGATAATTCTATATATAGTTTTAACTGTTTTATGGTTGAAGACTTCCCAAATATTAATTTAGATGAAGCAAAGAATCCTATTACTATATCAAGTATGAAATTTAAAGAAATTATTAACAAAACTTCATTTGCTTGTTCATTACAAGAAAGTAGACCATTATTAACTGGTGTTAATATTAAAATTCAAGGCGATATATTTGATTGTACAGCAACTGATTCATATAGATTATCTAAAGTTAGTTATAAATTATATAATATTTGTGAAGAAAATGTTAACATAGTAATACCTGCTAGAAATATAAATGAACTTGTTAAAACAATAGATGATGATTCTGATATGCAAATTCATGTATTTCCTAATAAAGTAATATTTAGATTTGATAATTTAGTATTTCAATCATCTTTATTAAATGGTACTTATCCAAATACAGATAATTCAATTGCTAAAGAATTTAAATATATTATTAAAGCTAACTTAAAAGATTTTTATTCAACATTAGATAGAGCTTCTTTATTAACTCAATCTAAAGATAAAAATATTATAGATATGGAAATCAATGAAAATTCATTAGTAATTAAAGCATCTAGTTTAGAAATGGGAAAAGTTGAGGAAAAATTAAATGTTGAAAATGAAACAAATAATAGTATTAAGATTTCATTTAGTGCTAAATATATGTTAGAAGCATTAAAAATGTTTACTAAAGATGAAATATATATCTTATTAAATGGTGAAATTAATCCTATAATATTAAAAGAAATAGAAAACGAAGAATTAATTGAATTAATATTACCTATGAAAACATATTAAAATTAAGCGATTTTTATCGCTTTTTTATTTTTTTATTTTTTTCGACAATATTCGACAAATTTCGACAAGGATGATGTGTTATGATAGCAATCAATATTTCAAAGGGGGAAAAGAAAAAAATGGAATATGAAATTAATTATGATACACAAATATTGTTACCAATAGGAAATGAAAAAGCTAAAATAATTGAAGATGATTGTGAATATAGTGTTGATAATTCGTGTCTTCAGGTTTTAGAACATAGTTGTGAGTATTTTGGTAGTTCATTACAAGGAAGAAAAGATGGAACTAAAAAATTACTAGGTATTACTCATAAAGCTCCAATAATAGTTGAAGAAAGTAGAAAAATAATATTTTTCCCAACAACTTCGCCAGAAAAAGCAGAATGTATTTGGATAAACTTAGATAAAATTGATAAATACTATAAGAAGACAAATAAAACGTCAGAAATTCTATTTAAGAATGGTGATAAGGTAGAATTTGATGTATCAATTGGATCTTTAACTAATCAAATTTTAAGAGCAACAAGATTAAAATTTATTTTAGAAGAAAGAATTAATAAAAAAGATAATTAAAATGAAAATTATCTTTTTTTAAATGGCTAAATATGTTATAATTATATTAGCGTGTAGGAGTACCTAAAAATATTAAAATTAAAAATAAGGGGGTTAAATGATTTAGAAAATGAATATTATGAAAATTGAATTAATAAATTTTAGAAATTATAAAAAAATAGTTCTTGATAATTTTTCTAATCTAAATATTCTAATTGGAACAAATGGAATTGGTAAAACCTCTATATTAGAAGCAATATATTTAGGTAGCTTAGCAAAGACTTTTAAAACAAATAATGAACTTTCTTTAATAAGAAATAATGAAGAATTTTTAAAGATTAAAATATACTATTTTGACTATGGTCCAAAAAAAAATTTAGAATTATATTTAGATTCAAAAGGCAAAAAAACAAAGATTAACTCGAAAATACAGAGAAAATTAAGTGATTTTATTTCACAGTATAGAATTATATTATTATCACCTGATGAATTAAAACTTATTAAATCTTCTCCAAGTATTAGAAGAAATTATCTAAATATTCAGTTGTCTCAATTGAATAAAGAATATATATATTATTTAAATAATTATAATAACTTAATTAAAAATAAGAATGATTTTTTAAAGAAGTTAATGTTTAATGGAAATCTTGATCAGAGATATTTAGATATTGTCGATGAAAAGATAGTTGAAGAAGGATTAAAAATATATCAATATAGAAAGAAGTATATTGATGAGATTAACTCTTATATAAATGAAATATTTAAAAAATATAAAGATAAAAATGAAATTAAGATTGAATATGAATCTGATTATAAAATAAATGATAAAGAAAAATTAGTAAAAGAATTAAAGAGATTAAGAAATAAAGAAATTAATATTGGTATGACATCTTTTGGTGTTCATAGAGATGATTATGTTTTTTATCAGAATGGTAATAATGCTAAGGAATATAGTAGTCAAGGTATTCAAAAGTTGATTGTTTTGGCTATGAAGTTATCTGAGGTTAAAATATTCATAGAAAAGTATGATATTAAGCCAATTTTGCTTCTTGATGATCTATTTAGTGAATTGGATGAAAAAAACAAAAATAATATATTCAAATCGCTTAATAATGATATTCAAGTGTTTATTACAACAACTGATTTGAAAAATATAAATAGAAATATTGTGTTGAAATCGAAAGTATATAATTTAGATGAAAGGGTGAAGTAGATGAATGATGATTATGGAGTAAATGATATACAAGTATTAGAAGGATTAGAAGCAGTAAGAAAAAGACCTGGTATGTACATTGGTACTACTGATGTTAAAGGATTACACCATTTAGTTTGGGAAATCGTTGATAACTCAATTGATGAAGCTTTAGCTGGATATTGTAATAATATTGAGATAATAATTAATAAAGATAATTCAATTACTGTTAAAGATGATGGACGTGGAATTCCAGTTGGTGTTCATCCTAAAACAGGAATATCTACTGTAGAAACTGTTTATACAGTATTACATGCTGGAGGAAAATTTGGAGGTGGCGGATATAAAGTATCTGGTGGTCTTCACGGAGTAGGTGCTTCAGTAGTTAATGCGCTTTCTAAATGGGTTACTGTTACAGTTTATAAAGGTGGAAAAGTATATGAAGCTAAATTTGAAGATGGTGGAAAAACTGTTCAAAAGTTAACTGTTATTGGAGAATGTAATGAAAATAGAACTGGAACAACTGTTTCATTTAAACCTGATCCAGAAATATTTGATACAGATATATATGATTACGAAACTTTAAAGACAAGAACAAGAGAGTTAGCATTTTTAAATAAGGGATTAAGACTTACTTTAAGAGATGATAGAGATGAAGAGGATACTCAAGGTGAAATATTCTTATATGAAGGTGGAATTAGTGAATATGTTAGATTTATTAATCAAGGTAAGACACCTTTACATGATAAAATAATTCACTTAAATGGTGAAAAGAATGATGTTTGGTTTGAAGTAGCTCTTCAATATAATAATGGATATTCAGATAATATATATTCATTTGTTAATAATATTAATACTCATGATGGTGGTACTCATGAAGATGGAGTTAAAAGAGCTTTAGTTAGAACAATTAATGCTTATGCTAGAAAAAATAATATATTAAAAGATAAAGATGAAAATTTAAAAGAGGATGATGTTAAAGAAGGATTAACAATGATTATTTCTTGCAAGCATCCTAATCCTCAATTTGAAGGTCAAACTAAGGGAAGACTTGGTAATTCTGAAGTTAGATCTTTAGCTGATTCAGTTTTCTCTGAAGGATTTAATCAATTCTTATTAGAAAATCCAGATGAAGCTAAAATAATAGTAAATAAAGCTATATTAGCTCGTAATGCTAGAATGGCTGCTAAAAAAGCTCGTGAAGCTACTAGAAAATCTGATTTAACTACTACTAATTTTTTTGGTAAGTTGTCTGATTGTAAGAGTAAGGATCCAAGTGTTAGTGAAATATTTATAGTCGAGGGAGATTCAGCCGGAGGTTCTGCTAAAAAAGGTAGAGATTCAATGACACAAGCTATTCTTCCATTAAGAGGAAAAATATTAAATGTAGAAAAAGCTAGACTTGATAAAGCATTGGGAAATGAAGAAATTAAAACTATAATAACTGCTTTTGGTACTGGAATTGGTGAATATTTTGATTTATCTAAATTAAGATACGATAAAATTATTATCATGACCGATGCCGATGTAGATGGTGCTCATATTAGAGTATTGTTATTAACATTATTTTATAGATTTTTTAAACCAATTGTTCAAGCTGGTCACGTATATGCTGCTCAACCACCATTATTTAGAGTAATGCATGGTAAAACTAGAAAGTATACTTTGGATGAAAAAGAAAAAGATGAATATTTAGCATCTTTACCTGAAAATGTAAGAAGTCGTGCTGAAATAGCTCGTATGAAAGGTTTAGGAGAGATGGATGCTGAAGAGTTAAATGAAACAACAATGGATATAAATAAAAGGGTTTTAAGAAAAATTACTGTTGATGATTGTATTGCAGCAGACGCAATATTTGAAAAATTAATGGGTGATGAAGTAGAACCTAGAAGAGAATTTATTGAACAAAATGCTCAATTTGTTCAAAATTTGGATATATAGGAGGTAGAGAATGGATACTAATGAAAATGTTGATAATTCACAAGTTGTTAACAATGAAAATGATTTTTCTGGTACATTTCATGAGAGAGATAGTCACAATGTAAATAATATAGTAGATGAAGTTAAGAGTTCTTTCTTAGATTATTCAATGAGTGTTATAACTTCTCGTGCTATTCCAGATTTAAGAGATGGTTTGAAACCGGTTCACAGAAGAATTCTTTGGTCTATGTATGAGGAAGGAAATACTCCTGATAAGCCTCACAGAAAATCAGCAACAACTGTTGGTAATGTTATGGGACATTATCATCCACATGGTGATAGTTCTATTTATGAAGCAATGGTTCGTTTAGCTCAAGATTTTAGCCAAAGATATATGTTGATTGATGGACATGGAAACTTTGGTAATATAGAAGGTGATGGTGCTGCTGCTTACCGTTATACTGAAGCAAGATTAGCTAAGATTTCTCTTGAATTATTAAGAGATATCAATAAAGATACTGTTGATATGGATGATAACTTTGATGTTACTAGAAAGGAACCTAAAGTTTTACCTTCTAGATTTCCAAATATTTTGGTTAATGGTTCAATGGGTATTGCAGTTGGTATGGCTACAAATATTCCTCCACATAATTTAAGAGAAGTTATTGATGGATGTATTGCTTATATTGATAATCCTGATATAGATGTTCTTGGATTAATGAATTATATTAAAGGTCCTGATTTTCCAACAGGTGGTATAATTCTTGGAAATTCCGGTATTAAGAAGGCATATGAAACAGGTAGGGGTAGTATTACAATAAGAAGTAAGGCAACTATTGAAGAACATAATAATCATAATTGTATTGTTATTTCTGAAGTTCCATATGGTGTTAATACTATGGAATTAAAGAATAAGGTTGCAGAATTGGTTCATACAAAGGTAATTGATGGAATATCTGATTATCATACTGATTTAAAAGATGGTGTTAAGATTACAATTACTTTAAAGAAAGATGCTAATCCACAAGTTGTATTAAATAATCTATATAAACATACATCTTTCCAAATAAATTATGGAATTATATTCCTTATGTTAGATGGATTAACTCCTAGAACACTTGGTTTAAAGGATATTATTTCAAAATATATTGATCATCAAAAAGTTGTTATTATTAGAAGAACAAGATTTGACTTGGCTAAGGATGAAAAAAGAGTACATATTTTAAATGGATATAAGATAGCACAAGATAATATTGATGAAGTAATTAGAATTATTAAACAAGCTAAAAATGATGATGAAGCTAAAGCTAATTTAATGGAAAGATTTGGATTAGATTTAATTCAGTCTGAAGCTATTTTAGAGCTAAAATTAAGAAGATTAACTGGTCTAGAAAGAAGTAAGATAGAAGAAGAGTTAGCTAGCTTATTAAAGGAAATAGAGGAGTTAAAAGCTATATTAGCTTCTGAACAAAAAGTATTAGAAATTATTAAAAATGAAATGCTAGAAATTAGAAATAAATATGGTGATGATAGAAGAACTGAGATTGATATGACTGCTGTTGAATATATCGAAGATGAGTCATTAATACCTCAAGAAGAAATAATCGTTACTTTAACAAATAAGAATTATATTAAGAGAATTCCTAAGGATACTTATAAGGTTCAACATAGAGGTGGAGTTGGTATTAAGGGTATGACTACTACTGATAATGACTTTGTTGAACAGTTAATTTCCTTAAATACTCATGATGACATATTATTCTTTACAAATAAAGGTAAGGTTTATAGATTAAAAGGATATAAGATTCCAGAGTATTCTAGAACTGCTAAAGGTCTTCCAATTGTTAATTTATTGCAATTAGAGAAGGATGAAAAGATAAAAACTGTTATTAAAATATCTAGTAAAGAAGACTTTACAAACAAATGTTTGTTATTTACAACTAAAAATGGATTAATTAAGAGAACTGCTATTGCAGAATTTGAAAATATTAGACAAACAGGTAAAATTGCTATTACTTTAAAAGATGATGATGAACTTATTTCAGTAAAAATGACTTCAGGTGATGATCAAGTTCTTATTTGTTCTTCTAAAGGAAGAATGGCTAGATTTAATGAGAATGAAATCAGAATAATGGGTAGAACAGCTTCTGGTGTTAGGGGAATAAATTTAACTGATGATATATGCGTAGGAGCTGAAATTTCTGAACTAGGAAAGTCATTATTAGTTGTTACTGAAAACGGATATGGTAAAAAGACTGCTATTGAAGAATATAGAGAAACTAAGCGTGGTAGTAAGGGAGTTAAAACTCTTAATATTACTGAAAAGAATGGTAATGTAGTAGGCTTCAAATCTACTGATGATAATAAAGATTTAATGATAATTACAAATGATGGTGTTATTATAAGAATGGATGTTAAATCTATTTCAACAATGGGTAGAGTTACTAAAGGCGTTAGACTTATAAACTTAAAAGATAATAATAAGGTTGCTTCAATATCTATTCTTGAAAAGGAATTAGAAGAGGAAAATGATTCTTCAACAATTGAAAGTGTAGAACCTGTTAATGAAGAGAATGAGTAATCATTCTTTTTTATTTATTTAATGTTCCACATGAAACAATTATTTCCCGGGAAATAAAAAATGTTTAAAAAATATTTCCCGGGAAATATTTTTGTATGTTCCACGTGAAACATATTGTTATTAAGTTATTTTTATTGGCTGTTCATAATTTAAATCGAGATGATATATTATATGTTATTTCATTTCTCGATACGTTTTATCAATTGTTAAATTTTAATTAAATTTTATTGTTTATAATATAATGTTTCACGTGAAATATATTGTGGATAAGTATTATTAAAGATACCAAATATATATTAGTATTAATTTGATTGTTATATTCTTTTATAATTCAATTTTTCATTTTCACTTTCTAAGAAGTGATTTTTCCTTGTAATTACGGCACTTTGTATACTTTTTATATACTATTTTAATTTTAAAATATGTATTTATTTGTATGTTCCACGTGAAACATGTGTGGATAAATAGCTAAAACGTGTTAAATTTTAAGAAAATATTTAATATTTAGTTTAAATTTATTATTTTGAGTTTGTATTTTTAATTAAATTTTTTATAGGTTTCACGTGGAACATATTGTTAATATGATTATATGTTAATAAATATTTTTTTTTAATCATTATTTATATTAAAATTTTTTTCTTTTAAATATATGTTTATCCCAGTAATTTCGGTGTTTTTTTATATTTTTGTAAAAGAATTTTAATAAATATATTTAATGTTCCACGTGAAACATGATGTTAATAACTTTTTAAAAAATTTATAATTTATTTTTATTTTATTAAAAAAGATGTTAAATATTATATTCAATAACAATTTTTATGTTTCACGTGGAACATTGTGTTGAAAACTTAATATTTTTGTTAAATATACTTAATTATTGCCTATTATTTTATTAATTTTATTAAATATTTTTTACAATTTATAATATGTTCCACGTGAAACATATTGTTAATAAGTTGCGTTTATTTGTTATTTTTAATTTAAATTGAGATTATATATTATTTTATTTCTTGATGCATTTTAGAAATTATTGATATATTTTATAAAATAAAAAGTGTTAATTGTTAATGTTTCACGTGGAACATTGTTGATAAGTTTGTAAATTTAAGAAAAATTGTGTAAAAAGTTAGATTTAATTGTTGATTTTGTGTTTATTTTGTTGTAAAATTTGTTTGTGCAACAATATGTGCATGAACCAGGTCAGAATTGGAAGATAGCAGCCTTAAATGTAATTATTGTGTGCACTTTTTTAATGGTGTAAAAAATGATTGAAGAAATGTTAAAAAAATTAAATTCAAAAGCAATAAAACATGGTGATGTACCAGTTTCTTGTATAATTGTGAAAAATGATAGAATTATTGCGTCTTCTTATAACAAAAAGAAAAAAAATAATGATCCTTTAGCTCATGCTGAAATTTTAGCTATAAGAAAGGCGTGTAAGAGACTTAAAACTAATAATTTGTCTGATTGTAAATTATATGTGTCTTTGATGCCTTGTAATATGTGTAAAGATGTTATAAATGAGGCTAGAATTAAAGAAGTATATTATATTTTAAATAGTGAAAAAGTAGTTAATAATACTACTAAATTTGTTAAATTTTCTACAAGTTATCAACATTATTTTGAAAATGAGCTTAAAAATTTTTTTAGTGATAAAAGGTAGTAAAAATAGTGGTTTTTTGTTATAATGTTTTAAGGAGGGTTTATGAGCAATTATATATCATTATATCGTAAATATAGACCTAAAACTTTTTCTGATGTTGTAGGTCAAAAAGTGACTATTGAGATACTAAAAAATAGCATTTCTAATGGTAAAATTAGTCATGCTTATATATTTAGTGGTCCTAGGGGTACAGGGAAGACTAGTATTGCTAAAATTTTCGCAAAAGCTATCAATTGTTTGCATAATTCCAATGGTGATTTATGTGGAAAATGTGAAGTATGTATGTCAAATTTTGAAAATAATATTGACATTATTGAAATAGATGCTGCTAGTAATAATGGAGTAGATGAAATAAGGGAAATCAGAAATAGTGCTAAATTATTACCGGCAAATTTGAAATATAAAGTTTATATTATTGATGAAGTTCATATGTTATCTACTAGTGCTTTTAATGCTTTATTGAAGACACTTGAAGAACCTCCTGGACACGTTGTATTCATTTTAGCTACAACAGAGTTCAATAAAATACCAGCAACCGTTATTTCAAGATGCCAAAGATTTGATTTTAAGAAAATTAAAAAGAGTGAAATTATTGATAGATTAAAATACATTTTGGAAAAAGAAAATAAAAAGATTAACGAGGATATTCTCCCTTTAATTGCAAAATTATCTGATGGTGGTCTAAGAGATGCAATTAATATGCTTGACCAAGCTTTATTGCTTGATAAAGAAGATATTACTGAAGATGATTTCTATAATTTGATTGGTGAATTTAAATCTGATTCTATTAATCAATTTCTTCATTCAATGGTTAATGGTGATATTAAAACTACTTTATGTAAACTTGATGAGTTTTATGATGAAGGTAAAAATTTAATTAATCTTTGCAATAAATTACAGTTATTAGTTAAAGATTTATTGATAAATAATAATACTAAGAACTATTTTTCTCCTGACTATTCTAAAAAAATAGATGAATTTGATTTTTTAGATAGTGAAGAAGTATTGAAAATATCTGATTTGTTGTTTAATTTAAGTATTGATCTTAAAAAAGGAAATAATCAAAAAATGGTTTCTGAAATATATTACATAGAGATTTGCTTGTTATTTGTTTCAGATAAAGATAAGAAGGTTAAAGTAATTTCTAAAAAGAAGACTATTGATGATAATTCAATTGATGCTGATGTTACTGATAATAACGATACTGAACCTGTTAATGATGCAATCACTTCAAATGATGAAGAAAAAGTTGATGAATCTAATAATGTTGATGCTGAAAATAAGAAAATTATAATTAATAATGCTTTTTATGGTGCAAATAAAGAAATTAAAACTAAATTTCTTGAAGATTATAGTAAAATAAAAAATTATATGTATAAAAAAGAATATACAAATATAATAAATTTATTGGAAAAATCTGTTACTCAAGTTGTTTCTGACAATTCTATAATATTTTCATTAAAAAATAATTTTGAGGTAGTATTATTTGAAAAGAATGTTTCTGATATACAAAAATTATTAAAATTAATATATGCAAAAATGTATGATATTGTTGCTTTGAGTGATAAAGATTGGGAAAATGAAAAAAATGAATATATAAAAAATATAAAAAATGGTGTAAAATATAGTTATATAAATAAAAAAGAGATTAAAAATGGTAAAAAAAGTACTGTTTTAAAAAATAATTTAGATAATATATTTGGTGAAAATCTTGTAAAAGAGGATTAGGAGGAAAATATGAATATACAAGCAATGATGGCACAAGCCAGAAAAATACAAGGTGAAATAGAAAGAGGTACTAAAGAAATAGAAAGTACTATTTATAAATATGAAAATGATAATATTTTAATTGAAACTTCTGGTAAAAATGAGGTTAAAAGAATAGAAATTAAAAATGATGATATTTTGGCTGATAAAGAATTATTGGCTGATATATTAACTGTTGGAATTAATAATACATTAGAACAGGTTAAAAAGGACAAAAATAGTAAATTAGGTAAATATACTAATGGTCTTGGAGGACTATTTTAATAAATGGCACTTCCAAAAAGTTTTTCTGAATTAGTTAGTAATTTAACACTATTGCCTGGAGTTGGTGAAAAAACTGCAGAGAGATATGTTTATGCTTTGTGTGATAAAGAGTTTGATGAGGTAGAGAACTTGGCTAATGCTTTAGTTAATTTTAAAAAAAATATTAGAAATTGTAAAATATGTGGATGCTTAAGTGATACTAATGAATGTGATATATGTTCAAATGAATCTAAAAGTAATGATACTATTTGTGTAGTAGAAGATTCTAAAAGTGTTTTTTTTATTGAAAAGACTGGTAAATATAATGGAAAATATCATGTTATAAATGGTTTAATATCTCCAATTGAAGGAATTAATCCAGAGGATTTAAACATCGGATCATTGATTAATAGAATTGACTCTAGTGTTAAAGAGATAATTATTGCATTAAATCCTTCTATTGAAGGAGAAGTTACATCATTATATATACAAAAGATTTTAGAAAAATATGATGTAAAAGTATCTAGACTTTCTTATGGTATACCAATGGGTGGAGATATTGAATATTTAGATCCTATAATGATTGCTAAAGCTTGGGATGATAGAAAGGTAATATCATAATATTTTCTCTCATAAATTTATATGAGAGGTTTTTTATGATAATAAGTGTAATTAAAAGAATAGTTTTTGCTGTTTGTTTGCTTTATACAGTAAATATTTTTATTACCAAAATGGGAAAGATGATTCCAATTAATATTTATACTATAATTATTACATATTTTTTTGACTTTTTTGGAATTATAGCTATAATATATTTGAAATATTATTGTTAGGGGAAAAGTATGTTAGGTAAATTTAAGGATTATTTTAATTTGATGTTTAATGAAAATAGGTTAGCACATTCTTTTTTAATTGGTAATGTTCTTTTTGATGAAATAAAAGATGATTTAAATGAAGTAATTAAAAAAATATTTAATAATGATAATTTAAATATTGAATCAAATCCTGATATTTATATATTAAAGAATGATGATGGTATTATTAGTAAAGATGACATTAAAAATTTATTAGAAGAAATATCAACAACATCTCAATTTAATAATAATAAAGTTTACATAATAGATGGAGTTGAAAAGCTTAATGACTTTGCTGATAATGCATTATTGAAGACTTTGGAAGAACCACAAGCTAATATTTATGCGTTTTTAATTACAAATAATATTAATGCAGTTAAGCCTACTATTTCAAGTAGATGTCAAAAATTATATTTGAATTCTGATCGTGATAAAATAGATACTTTTACTGACGAGGAAAGAGAATTGGCTATTGATATTATAGAATCTATAGAAACTGATGGAGTTAAGAGTATTGGTAGATATAATAAAATTTATACTAAAATTAATGACAGAATATTTTTTATAAATATTTTAAAATGTATATTGAATTATTATTATTCGTCACTTAAAATAAAATGTGGTAGTGATGATGGAGAAGAACTTGAATATTTAAAGAATTTTGATATTGTTACTATATCTAAAAAAATTATTGTAATTAATAATACAATTGAAAGATTGAATAGTTATTTAAATAAAAATTTATGTATTGATAGATTTATTATAGAGATGTGGAGATGCAATGTATGAAATTAGTTGGTGTTGAATTTAAAAAGAATGGAAAACAATATACTTTTAATGATAATGATTTGCCTTTAAAAGAAGGAGATAGAGTTATTGTTAATACTGAACGAGGATTACAATTTGGTGTTGTTTCTACATTATATGGTGAATTAAATGATAATAAAGAGCATGCTAATGTGGTTAAAATTGCTAATGATAAAGATGAAAAACAAAATGAAAAGAATTTAAAGGATGCTAAAAAGTCTATTGAAAAGGCTCAGTCTTTAGCTAATGAATTAAATTTAGATATGAAGTTTTTAGATGCTTATTTTACTTTTGATAGAAAACAATTAGTTCTGCAATTTTTAGCTGATAATAGAATAGATTTTAGAGATTTAGCTAAAGGATTAGCTGCTGTTTATAAAACAAGAATTGAATTAAGACAAGTTGGAGTTCGTGATAAAGCAAAAGAAATATCTGGTATTGGTCCTTGTGGAAGAAAAATTTGTTGTTCTAGTTTTTTATTAGATTTAGATTCAGTTGGAATAGCTCAAGTTAAAAATCAAAATTTAGCCTTAAATCCTGCTAAAATAAATGGTTTATGTGGTAGACTTTTGTGTTGTTTAAAATATGAGGATGAGTTATATCAAGAATATAGAAAAGATTTACCAGAAGTTGGTGATAAAGTAGAAGTTGATGGTGAAAGTGCTACTGTAATATCTATTGATATTCCAAGAAGAAAATATGTGGCAATAACTGAAAAGAATAATAAAGTTGAAAAGTATGTTCCATTTAAAAATATAGATAAAAAGAGTGGTAGTAATAATGGAAGAAAAGGTAATAAATGATTTAGTTTACTATGATAATTTAAAAATAGTTCAAAATAAGAATTATTTTAATTTTAGTTTGGATTCTGTTTTGCTTCCAAACTTTGTTTTTTTAGGACAAAATACTAAAATGATATTAGATTTATGTACTGGTAATGCTCCTGTTCCTTTGATTTTATCTATTAAAACTAATGCTAAAATATATGGTGTTGAAATACAAAAAGATATATATGATATGGCTGTTGAAAGTGTAAAAATTAATAATTTAGAAAATAGAATTGAATTAATTAATGATGATGCTAAAAATATTATAAATAGATTTGAAACTGATACTTTTGATGTTATAACTTGTAATCCACCATATTTTAAATGTACTGATACTAGTCTAAAAAATGATAATGATATTAAGTCTATAGCTAGACATGAAATAATGATAGAACTGGAAGATGTAATAAAAGTTGCTAAAAAGTTATTAAAAAATGGTGGTTCTTTATGTATGGTTCATAGAACTGATAGATTAATAGAAATTATTGAAACTATGAGAAAACATAATATAGAACCTAAGAGATTACAATTTATTTATCCTAAAAAGGATAGTGAATCTAATTTGATTTTAATAGATGGTAAGAAAAATGGAAATGTTGGTCTTAAAGTATTAGCTCCTTTATATGTACATAATGATGATGGAAGCTATACAGATGAGGTATTAAAAATATTTGGGAAGTGATTATATGAAACAAAAGAGTTATGAAGAAAGTGAATATGGAAAATTATATTTAATTCCTACTCCTATTGGAAATTTAGATGATATTACAATAAGAGCCATTAATACTTTAAAAATGGTTGATTTAGTGTTTGCTGAAGATACTCGTGAAACTTTAAATTTATTAAAATATTTAAATATTACTAAAAAGGTAGAATCATGTCATAAATATACTGAAATGCAACATAAGGATAGAATAATTAAACTATTAAAAGATGGAAAGAATATTGGATATGTAACTGATAGAGGTACTCCTTTGATTAGTGATCCTGGAAATGTAGTTGTTGATTATGCGATTTGTGAGGGGATAAGTGTTATTGCTTTACCTGGACCAAATGCTTTATTACCTGCTATTAATATGTCTGGAATAAGTAATGAAAGATTTCTTTTCTATGGTTTTTTAAATAGTAAAGAATCTATTGCTAAAAGTGAATTAATTGATTTAAAAGAAGAAAAGTTTACACTTATTTTTTATGAATCTCCTCATAGAATAGAAAATACTTTAAAATTGATGTATAGTGTATTTGGAGATAGAAAAATTGCTATAGTTCGTGAAATATCTAAATTACATGAAGAAGTTGTTAGAGATAATATATCTAATGTTATTAAATTATCTAATAGTTTAAGAGGTGAAATGGTAATTGTAGTGAGTGGATATGAGCCTCTTGAAGATACTAATGATTATATGAAATTAATTAGTGATTTAGTTGAAAAAGGATATTCTAAAAGGGATGCTATTAAAGAAATAGCTGAAGAATATAGTGTAAGTAAAAATAAATTATATAATATGTTTAAGGAGGAGTAATATGAAATTAGTTGTTGGTCTTGGTAATCCAGAAAAAAAGTATGAATTTACTCGTCATAATTGTGGTTTTAGAGCAATCGATTATTATGCATCTAAAAATAACTTAACTTTTAAAAGTAAATTTAATGGACTTTATGCTGAAACAATTGTTAATAATACAAAGCTAATTTTATTAAAACCTCAAACATATATGAATTTATCTGGAGAGAGTGTAATTAAGTTTGTTAACTATTACAATATTAATATTGAAGACATATTGGTTATTTATGATGATGTTGATTTTGAAGTGGGAAAATTTAAATTAAGACGTGGAGGTAGTTCTGGTGGTCATAATGGAATTAATAATATTATTGATTTATTGAAAACTCAAAATATTTCAAGACTTAGAATGGGAATTTCTAAAAACAATATTCCACTAATGGATTACGTTTTAGGTAAATTTAGTAGTGAAGAAAATGAAAAAATAGAATCTATATTACCAGTAATATCTAATATTATTGATGACTTTTCTGTACATAATATAGATGAATTGATGGAAAAATATAATAGAAATGAATAATAAATTATGTTTAAAATTATTTGATTTTAATGTAGATAAAGTTAATAAAATATCTATAAATAAAAACGAAATATATAATCAATTATTGTTATATATGTTTTTTAAGTGTAACAAAAGCATTCTTTTGGTAATGCCAACTTTAAACGACGCAACTATAGTATATAACGATTTAAAAAATTATATTGATGATGTTTATTTATTTCCAGAAGATGACATAATGACTAAAAAAGCTATTGCTAGTAGTCCAGAATTATTGTTTATGAGAGCTAATATCTTAAATAAAATAGGTGAAGATTCTAATAAAATAATAATTGTTCATTTAAATAGTTTTATAAAGAAATTACCAGAGCCAGATGTTTTTGTTAATAAGAAGATTAAATTATCAGTTGGTTCTAAATTTGATAGAGATAGTTTTATTAGAAAGTTAATTAGTATAGGATATAAAAAAGAAAGTATGGTTTATGATACTTCTGATTTTTCTGTACGTGGATTTGTAATTGATATTTATCCAATTAATGAAGAGAATCCTATTAGAATAGAATTATTTGATGATGAAATAGAAAAGATTAAGTATTTTGATCCTATGACTCAAAAGTCTATTAGTGAGATAAATGAAATAGTTATTAATTCTATTAAAGATGATTTTGGGGATAATAATTCTTCTATTAGAGATTATATGAATAATGGTGTAGTTGTTTTTTCTGATTATAATCAAATACTTGAACAAGAAAAAATGATAATACCTCAAATTAAGTATTTAGGAATAGAAGATGATATTTTTAAATTAAAAGATTTAACGTTGAAAGGCGATAAATACATAGATACTATTAATAATAAAAATTATGATATTAAAATAGAAGCAAAATCTATTGATAAATTTAATTCTAATAAAGAAAAATTTTATAATGAGATTAATTCTCATGATTCTTTTGTGTTTACTAAGAATGATCATTTGATTCAAGATTTAGTAAAGTATTGTAAGAATGCAAAAATTGAAAAAAATACATTAAATCATGGTTTTGTGTATAATAATATTTATTATTTTTCAGAATATGATTTATATGACACATATATTAGAAAAGAATTAGGTAGTGATAAAGTATATGGTAACAAGATTTCGTCAATTGACAGTATAAAAGTTGGTGATTATGTTGTTCATAGAAAATCTGGTATAGGAATTTATAGAGGTATTACCACTATTGAAAAGAATGGATTAAAAAGAGATTATATTCTAATTCAATATAAAGGTGATGATAAACTTTATATGCCTGTTGAGGATATTTCTAAGTTATATAAATATTCTGCTAAAGAAGGTGTTCATCCTATAATAAATAAATTAAATAGTGTAGAATGGACTAAAACCAAACTTAGAATTAAAGAAAGAATTAAAAATATAACTGGTGAATTATTAAAGATATATAAAGAAAGAAATAAAGCTACTATTACTCCATTTGCTCCTGATGATGAAAATCAATTGTTGTTTGAAAATGAATTTGAGTATGAGGAAACAACTGATCAGTTAAAAGCAATTAATGATATTAAAAAAGATTTAGAAAAATCTAGACCTATGGAAAGACTTTTGTGTGGTGATGTAGGTTATGGTAAAACAGAAGTTATTTTTAGAGCTATGTTTAAAACTGTAATGAATAATATGCAAGTTGCTTATTTATGTCCAACTACATTATTATCTCATCAACAATATGATTCTGCTTTAAAAAGATTTAAAAATTATGGTGTTAATATTGATTTGATTAATAGACATTTTTCTAATAAGCAAGTTCAAGAAAAATTAAAAAAATTAAAAGAAGGTAAAACTGATATAATATTTGGTACTCATAGATTATTAAGTAATGATGTTGAATTTAAGAATTTAGGATTGTTAGTTATTGATGAAGAGCATCGTTTTGGAGTGGAACAAAAAGAAAAAATTAAGAAACTTAAATCTAATGTTCATGTTTTATCTGTTTCTGCGACTCCAATACCAAGATCATTACAAATGTCTTTAGTTGGATTAAGAGATTTATCTTTAATAGAGAGTGCTCCTAAAAATAGATATCCTGTTCAAACATATGTTATTGAATATAATGAAATGTTATTAAGAGAAGTAATATTAAAAGAAATATCTAGAAAAGGTCAAGCATTTATTCTTTATAATAATGTTACTAATATGGAAACTATGGCTTCTAAAATAAGTAAATTGATTCCTGAAGCTAGAGTTTGTTATGCTCATGGTAAGATGGCTAAAGATCAAATGCAAGATATAATATATAGTTTTACTAATCGTGAATATGATGTTTTACTTAGTACAACTATTATTGAGAATGGAATAGATATTCCTAATGCCAATACGATTGTTGTTATTGATAGTGATAGATTTGGGTTAAGCCAGTTATATCAAATAAGAGGAAGAGTTGGTAGAGGAGATAGAATTGCTTTTGCATATCTTATGTATAAAAAAGAAAAAGTTTTAAATTCTACAGCCTTAAAGAGGCTTGAAGCAATTAAAGAATTTACTGAACTTGGAAGTGGATATAAGATATCTATGAGAGATTTAGCAATTCGTGGAGCAGGTGATATTCTTGGTAAAGAACAGGCTGGATTTATTGATTCAGTTGGTGTTGACATGTATTTAGATTTAATTAATGAAGAAGTTAATGGAATTACTAATGAAGATGGTGAAGTTGATTCTAATCAAATTGATGTTGAAACTCATATTGGAGAAGAATATAGTTCTGAAAGTGAAATATTAATCGAATTACATAAGAAAATAAATGGAATTACTAATAGAAAAGAATTAAATGATGTATTAAGTGAAATAAAAGATAGATTTGGTCATACAAATGAATCTTTAGAAATTTATGCTCATGAAAAGTATTTAGAAAAACTATTAGTTATTAATAATATTAAAGTAATAACTAATGATAATTTAAAAGTTGTATTAAAAGTTAAGAAAGAAGTATATAGTTCTATAAGTGTTGAAAAGTTGTTTGTAGAAGCTATGAAAATTACTCCTAAATTTAACTTTGCATATAAAAGTGAAGCAATATGGATCACTTTATTAAAAGCTACTTTAGATAAGAATTATATATTTTACTTAGAAGAATTATTAGAACTAATATATAATTTGAAATTTAAAGTATAAATAGCATTAAAATCATCAAACTATAATTAGGTGATTTAATGCAAACAACTGGTATAGTTAGAAAAATAGATGAATTTGGTAGAATTGTATTACCAAAAGAATTAAGAAAGTGTTTAAATATTAAAACTGGAGATGATTTTCAGATATCTCTTAATTCAGAAAAAATTGTATTAGAGAGATATTCTCTTTTGTGTGGAAAAGAAGAAGAAATTATTAAATTAATTGAGTGTTTTAAAAATACTTATTCTTTTGATATATTGTTAATAGTTAATAATAAAATAGTTAATTATAATAATTTAGGTGTTAGTGATGTTATTAGTAATTTGATTAGTGAGAGAAAAATATATATTAATAATGTTAATGATAGAAATATAATATCTGGTGAATTAATATTAAGTGGAAAGATGGTTTTAAATCCTATAGTTATGAATAGTGATTTGTTAGGATCTATAATAATAGTGTCTGATTCAAATATAAATAATATGATAGATGTATCTAAAGTGATTATTAATCTAATAAAGATGAAATATAAAAATAATTAATATGTTATAATGACTATAAGAGGTGTTTTATGATAGATAGTCATGCTCACATTATTAGTGAATTTTATAATGATATAGATGAAATTGTTAAAACAATAAAAGATAAAGGTATCGTTGATGTTATTAATTGTGGTGATGGAATAAGTACTTCAAAAGAAGTAATTGAAATTAATAAAAAGTATGATATTTTAAAACCAGCAGTTGGTATACATCCAGAGAATATAAGTGATAGTAATAAAATAGATGAATTAGAAGAATTAATAAAAAATAATAAAATATATGCAGTAGGAGAAATTGGTCTTGATTATTATTGGAATAAAGAAAACAAAGATGAGCAAAAAGATTTATTTATTAAACAATTAGATTTAGCTATAAAGTATGATTTACCTGTTATTATTCATACTAGAGATTCTATTCAAGATTGTTATGATATTTTAAAAGATAAAAATAATAGAGGTGTTATTCATTGCTTTACTGGAAGTATTGAGATGGCTAAACTATTTATAAAAAAAGGATATAAATTAGGTATAGGAGGAGTTTTAACTTTTAAAAATTCTAATTTATATAAAGTGATTGAAAGTATTAATTTAGATAATATATTACTTGAAACTGATAGCCCTTTTCTATCTCCTGAGCCATTTAGAGGTCAAACTAATATACCATCTAATGTTTATTATGTGGCTTCAAGAATAGCAGAAATAAAGAATATAAGTGTTGAAGAAGTAATAGATATAACTAGAAAAAATGCAAGTAAACTTTTTGACATTAATTTAAACTAATTATATAATATACTTAAGTGGAGTAGTAAATGAGAGAGTATATTAGAAATAGAGTTATTATATGTATACAAATAATTGCTTTGGTAATTATTTCTTTAAGTTTGCTTAAAAAAGAAACGTTTTCATTATCTACTTTAAGTGTAGCAATGAATAATAATTTAGATAAGTATGTTGATAAAGAAACATTAAGAGAATATCAAAATCAATTGTATGAGAATGGTCTATATAATCCTGTTTATACTTTTACTGGTGAATTAACTGGATATGCTGGAGATTGTCCTTTATGTTCTGGATATTTAGCTTGTCCACCAAGAACTAATGTTTTAGAAAATGGAATATATTTTGATGATAAAACTTATGGTAATGTAAGAATTGTTGCTAGTAGTAAAAATTATCCATGTGGAACTATATTACAATTTAATGTTAATAAATTATCTAGTGAACCAATTATAGCTATTGTACTTGATAGAGGTGTAGGTGGAAATGTTATAGATTTATTGACTGAATCTGAAGAGTTTGCTACTAAAAAAGTTGGCAGAGTTAGAAATCTAGAATTTGAGGTATTAAGAGAGGGTTGGGGTTAATGTATAGCTTTGATTATAAGAAATCATTAGGTCAAAATTTTTTAATGGATAAAAACATTATATATAAAATATCTGATAGTATTAGTCCTAATGATGATGATTTAATTATAGAAATAGGTCCTGGTGCTGGAGCCTTAACTAAAGAATTAGTAAAAAAGAATTGCGATGTTTTATGTTTTGAAATAGATAGAAGATTAGAAGAAACATTATCTAAAATAGAATCAGATAGATTAAATGTTGTTTTTAATGACTTTTTAAAAGTTGATTTATCTTCTTATATTGATAAAAAATATAAAAATATATTTTTTGTAGGAAATTTACCATATTATATTACTACGGCGATAATTAATAAAATATTAGATGAATCTGATCCTAAAGAGATAGTTGTCATGATACAAAAAGAAGTTGGAGAAAGATTTATGGCTTCTCCAAGAAGTAAACAATATAATTCTTTAAGTGTATTTTTACAATATAATTTTGATATATTAAAGGTATGCGATGTTAATAAGAATTGTTTTGAACCAATTCCTAAAGTTGATAGTATTGTTATAAAATTAATTAAAAATAAAAAAATAATTGCTGATTCAGAAGAAATTTTCTATAAATTAATTAAAGATGCCTTTAAACAAAAAAGAAAAAATCTTAAAAACAATTTAATTAGTTATGATTTAGATTTAATTGAAGAAAAACTAGAAAAATCTAATAAAAGTCTTAAAAATAGAGCGGAAGAATTAACTATAGAAGAATTTGTTGATATATCAAATATAATTTATTCTAGAAAAAAATAATCTTAGTAAAACAAGATTGTTTTTTTATGATTTTTATTATATAATTGTTAAAGTAGAAGAGTAGACGATAAAGGAGTTGATTTTTGTGGTAAGTTCTTATTCAGCAAGTACAGGATTAACAATTTGTGCGTTAATGTTTATTGTATTGCTTACCATTATGTTTTTAAGTAAAAAGAAAGATTGGACTTTAAATCAAATGATTTTTTCAGGCTTATTGGTTGTTTTAATAATAATGCTTGTTGTTGAAATGATTGCTTCATATACGATGATCAATTCGGATAAATATGATGTTTTAAACACCATTGCTTGTAAAGGATATATATATTTTTGTTTCTTATTTGAAAATTTATTCATTATATATACTTATGTAGTGGCTAAACAAAAATTTAATAAGGCTGATATTAAAAACTTTGATGTTAAATTATTTATAGCTGTTGTTATTTGTATGGTATTGCCTTTGTTGATAGTTTTAATATTACCAATAACGCATATAGGTGGTATAAATGGTAGACCCGCAGTTATAGTTGGATCTGCGGCAAGTGCATTACATATTTATAGTTTGCTTATTAGTATTGCTGTATTGTATTTATTTAATAAGCATAAAAATGATGTTAAATCTATTAGTATGTTACCACTCTATTTTTCATTTATTTGTTATTTAGTATTTTTGTTAATGCAAAAAATATTTAATTATGAAATAAATGATTCAACATATTTTTTTGCATTACTTATTGCAATATTGTATTTCACTATTGAAAATCAAGATTCTAAACTGATTCTTGAATATCAGAAATCAAAAGAAGAGGCTGATGTTGCTAATAGAGCTAAAACAGAGTTTTTAATTAATATGTCACATGAAATTAGAACACCTATGAATACGATTTTAGGGTTTAGTGAATCTTTATTAGAAGAAAAACAATTAACTCCAGAAATTGTAAAAAGAGATTTAAAAAGTATTTGTCAAGCTAGTGATGAATTATTAAATTTAATTAATAATATTCTTGATATTTCTAAATTAGAAACTGGTCAAGAAAAAGTTGTTGAATCAGAATATAGTTTAGAAAACTTAATATTTGAAATTAATAGTTTTATTCCTCCTAAAATTGATAAAGAAAATCTAAGATTCAATATAGAAATTAATGAAAACTTACCTAAACAATATTATGGTGATGCTTATAAGATTTATAAAATAGTTACATTTATAATATTAAACGCTATAAATTATACAAATTATGGTGAAGTTAAATTAAGTGTTAATGGAAGAACCGTTGATTCGAATAACTTTGAACTTGAATTTGTAGTATCTAATACTGGTCATGCTATGACTGTTGAAAACTTTGATAAGAAATTTGAGGATTTTATAAAGTTAGAACATACTGCTGAAAATAATATTGATAATATTAAATTAGGGTTAATTATTGCTAAAAGACTTATTAATATGTTGGGCGGTAGAATTAATTTTGTTAACGAAAAGGATCAAGGCACAAAATATTATATTAAAATAAGACAAAGAGTATCTGGAACTGAAAAGATAGGAAATATATTTGAAACTAAAAATAGTACTATGTCTAGTTCTAAAGGAATAGTTGATTGTAGTGGTAGGAATGTATTAATTGTTGATGATAGTGAAGTTAACTTGAAACTTGCATCTAGATATTTAGAACAATATCAATTTGAAATTGATACTGCGTTAAGTGGTCAAGAATGTTTAAGTAAGGTTAGCCAAAAGAATTATGATTTAATATTTTTAGATCATATGATGCCTGAAATGGATGGTATTCAAACTATTAAAGCATTAAAATCCACACATGAAAAATTACCTCCTATTGTAGCATTAACCGCTAACTCATATGATGGGTTAAAGAGTGATTATATAACAGAAGGATTTTCTGATTATTTGAGTAAACCAATTATATTCAAAGAATTAAATAAATTAGTTAATAGATTATTTAAAAAAGAGGATGCTTAATGGAAAGGAGTAATAATTTATGACATTTGGGATAATATTTACAATAGGTAGTTTACTATTTTTAATAGCATTAATGATTACTTATTTTTCTAAAGTCACATTTAATCAAATATCTAATCAATTATACAGATTAACATTAATTTTATCTCTTGCATTTGGCCTTAGTGAGATTTGCAGTATACTTTTATTAAAGTATGTTAATATAGACATAGTGACACATATTACATTTAAATTGCACTGGACAATTGGATTATTAATGTATTTGGTATTCTTTATTTATTTGTTCTCTTTAGTATATAAATATAATAATAACAATATAATTGATTTAGTAAAAAAAGAAAAAATTATATCTGTTATAACTGCAATATTTATGGGATTGTCAGTTGTATATTGGTTCTTACCATTTAACGGACTGGATATTAATAATTTAACTTTCTTTCCAAGTAAATTGGGAATGATTGTGATTCCTGTTGCATTCTTTATTATATGTTTTCTATTAGTTATAATTTATATTCAAAGAAGAAAAGATTTACAAAAAAATATAGGATTAATTGTATTTTTTAATTTAGGAGTAGCTGTTATATCATTTGTTTTACAAGTATTATTTAATTATGTTTCATTTTTGCCTTTAGGTGCTGTTGTTGATCTTTTATTTGCATATTATTTTTTAGAAAATCCAGATTTACAATTATTAAGTCAATTATTATCTGTCAGAGGTGAAATAGAAAAATCAAATAAAACCAAAACTGATTTCTTAAGTAATATGACTTATGAAATTAAAATACCAATGAATTCTATTTCGAGTATAAGCGATGCATTATTTAGTTCTCCAACATTTGATGAAAAGTCTGTTAGAGAAGATATTCAACAAATATATGATGCAGGTACTAACTTAGTAGAAATAGTTAATAATATTCTTGATATATCTAAGATTGAAACTGGCAAAGATTCACTTCAAGAAAGAGATTATGCTATTAATGATATGGTTGTTGAAGTAACTAATATGATTAAATCTAAATTAGGTGCTAAACCAGTACAATTAATTGTTAATATTGATCAAAACATTTCTTCTAAATTAAATGGCGATTCTGCAAAGCTTTATCAATCAATTTTAAATATTATGACTAATTCAGTTAAATACACTGATGTTGGTAAAATAACATTAACATTAACAAGTTCTAAAACAAATAATGTTGAAAATTTATTATTTAAAGTTTCAGATACTGGTTCTGGTATTAAACAAGAAGATTATGATAAATTATTTACTAAATTTAGTAGACTTGATAATGCTGTTGAAAAAGAAATTGATGGTAGTGGACTTGGACTTGCAATTACTAAAAACTATGTAACTCTTATGGGTGGTAGAATTTGGTTTGAAAGTCAATATAGAGTTGGTACTACTTTCTATATTGAGGTTCCTCAAAAAATTGTTGATCCTAAACCAATTAGTGAAGCTATTAAGGAAGTTAAAAAACCTAAAGTTGATGAAAAGTTAGATTGTTCAGCATATACTGCATTTATTGTTGATGATAATAATCTTAATATTAAGGTTGCTAAAAGACTTCTTGAACAATATAAATTTAAGGTTGAAAGTGTTACTAATGGAAAAGATTGTATTTATAAGGTTAAAGAAGGTATTCAATATGACATTATATTTATGGACCATATGATGCCTGAAATGGATGGTATTGAAACTTTACATGTATTAAAAAAATTAGATGGATATAAGTTACCTCCAATTATTGCATTAACTGCTAATGCTATTACTGGTATGAAAGAAATGTACTTGAATGAGGGTTTTGATGAATATCTTTCTAAACCAATTAATACTAATGAATTAGATAGAATCTTAAATAAGTATTTTAATAAAGATGCTCAATAATGAGCATTTTTTATGCATAAATTTATTTTATTTTAATAATATGAAATAGGGGTTTTATGATTAAAATATGTGATTATGTAACTAGAAATAAATATAATAATGATATTTTATTTAAAGTAAAAAAAATAGTAAATAATAAAGTTATTTTGAGTGGTGTTAATTTAAGACTTTATGCTGATGCTGATATTAATGATTTAAGAAAAAGTGGAGTTAAAATAGAAAATATTAAGTATGAAGAAAATAATTTAGATAGGAGTAATTATTATTATATTCCTGGTGTTATTTTACATTTAGATACTGATACTGATTATTTAAAAAAATGCATGAATTATTATAAATCTAAAAATATTAAATGCTATGGGTACGTATTTGAAGTTAGTGAATTTAGTAAAAAAATAAATGAGTTAATCGATAAGCATAATCCTAACGTTATTGTTATTACAGGTCATGATGCTTATTATAAGAAAACTAATAAGTATAAAAATAGTAATTATTTTATTGATACTATTAAGTCTATTAGAATAAATATTAGATTGCATGAAGAAACAGCAATAGTTGCTGGTGCTTGTCAAAGTGATTATGTAGGTTTAATAAAAGCAGGTTCTTCTTTTGCATCTAGTCCTAATCATATAAATATTCATGTGTTAGATCCTGCTATTGTAGCTTCTGAAATTGCTTTGAGTGATATTAATTACCCATTAGATGTTATGAATATTCTTTCTAAAACTAATTGTAAGAAAGAGGGATTTGGTGGTTTAAAAATAAGAGGTATGATGATTTGTGGTTATCCAAGAAAGGAATAAAATTGAATATAGATAAAATTAAAAATCATGTTAAGAAATTGGTTGGTTTAAAATTAAAAATCAAAGTTTATTTAGGAAGAAATAAGTATTTGTATTATGATGGATATATTGAAAAAATTCATAATAATATTTTTACTGTTAATACAAGTAAAGGTATTAAGTCCTTTACATATTCAGATATAGCTACAAAAGCTGTAATTATAAGTAAATTTGATTAAAATTGTTGCTATTCAAAAAATTATGTATTATAATTAAGTTAGCTAATTATTAAGGAGGAACTCATGGAAATTACATCAGTTAAAGTTTTTAAAGACGATAGAGGAGTAAATCGTATGAAAGGAAAAGCATCAGTTGTTATTGATGATGCTATTGCTATTCATGATATAAGAATCATTGAAGGTGATAAGGGATTATTTATCGCAATGCCTAGCAGAAAAACTCCAGTAGGTGAATATAAGGATATTGTTCATCCAATCAATAAAGAAGTAAGAGCAATATTTGAAAAAACTATTCTTGACAAATATAATGAAATTGATACTAATACAGAAGTTGAAAACGAATAAACTTTTATAAATTAAATTCCATTTATTTGGAATTTTTTTTATGATATAATATATATAATATTGGAGGTAAATATGGAAGAACGAAATCTTAAAAAAAGTAATAATTCTTTATTTATAATGTTTATATTTTTTTTAATTATATTTGGATTTATATTTTTTTATTTTAAAATTTTTTATAATAATGATGATGGTGGTGAATGTCCTAGTGAAAATAAATCTATTAGTAACATTAAAGAAGAAGATAGTATTTCATGGTATGATTTAAATTCAATATTTTATATTGAAAAATTAGATAATATTCTTGGGAAAGAAAACAAAACTGGTTTTTTAAAATATAAAGATAATTATGTATTAAATCCTAGTGGTAACAAAATTAATCCATTAATGATGCTAATAGGCGATAAAGATGGTGAATCTTATGGAAAAATGTATATATTTGATAATGATAGAAATATTTATACTATTAACTTGGATGATATTATTAATGAAAATGAAAAAATAGAAACTTCAAAATATAATGGTAAAGATATTATTGATTTATCTTTTACAACTAATTATTCAGTGCCTACAATTAAAGATTTGAAAGATTATTATTTTGATAATTATCAAGTAAAAGTTATTTATTCAAATAATAAAGAAGAAATATTTGAAGGTAAAAATATTTTATCTGGAACAGTATTAGATTTTGATTAGACACATTTGTGTCTTTTTTTACTCCTTTAATCATATATTTTGATAGGAGGGTATAATGGAGAAATCTAAAGAATTATGTGATGGTTCTAACCATATTATTACTATTAATGAAAGAAAAAATATTATATTGACTGGTATAAAAAAACTTAATAGTTTTGATGATAAAGAGTTTTTCGTTGATAGTATAATTGGGCCAATATTAATTAAAGGAGAAATACTAGAATTAATTAAAATGGATACATTTCAAGGAAACTTATCTATTAAAGGTAAAATATATTCAGTGAACTATTTAGAAGAAAGTGGAAAGAACAAAACTGATCATATTATGGCCAGGTTATTTAAATGATTACATTAAGAATACAAATATTATCATTTGTTTTTTCTTTTTTATATGGTGGAATTGTAAATTTCTTTTTAAAACTTTGTAAAAAATATCTATATTGTAATAATTTTGTGTATAAATTTTTAAATTCTTTATTGTTTATGATTGATATTATTTTGATATATTTTAAATTTTTTTTAATAATAAGTGATGGTTATATAAGTAATTACTTTGTTGCTATAAGTATTGTTACTTTTTTCTTATTTGATAAAATATTTACAGAAAAAAATGTCAACTAAAGTAGAAGCAATTGTAATTAAATTACTTAAAGTATATAATTATTTTAGGAATAAAGGGTTGTTATGAAAAAAATTAGCAATAAGGCAAAATTTAGAGTGATTTTTTTGACATTAGGTTGTATAATAACTAGTGTAATTTTTGTCTCTACTCTTGTTTCCCTTAACTTGCAAATTGAAAAGACTAAGAATGAAATAAAGGAACTTGAAGTTTCTTATAGTGATAAATTAGAAGAAGAGGAAAATTTAAAAGAGGAGATTACTAGATTACAAGATTCAGAGTATATGGCTAAATATGCTCGCGAAAAGTATTTATATTCTAAAGATAATGAAATCATATTAAAAATTGAAGAATGAGAAAGGCTTGATATGGAAGAAGTATATAATTTTATTAAGAATAAAATAGGCTTAGAACCAAATGATACGATTGTTGTTGGTGTTTCTGGTGGTCCTGACTCTATGGCATTATTATATATTTTAAATGAGTTTAAAAAGAAATTAGATTTAAAGATAGTTTGTGCTCATGTTAATCATAATAAAAGAATTGAAAGTGAACAAGAAAAAATTGATTTAGAAAATTATTGCAAAGTCAATAATATTATTTTTGAGTATATTAAAATAACAAAATGGGGAGACGATAATTTTCATAATGAAGCAAGAAGTGTTAGATATAATTTTTTTGAAGAATTAGTTATGAATTATGGTGCAAAATATTTAATGACAGCTCATCAAGGAGACGATTTAATAGAAACAATATTAATGAGAATTGTTAGAGGTTCTACATTAAAAGGTTATAGTGGTTTTAGTAGAATAGTCGATAAAGGAACATATAAGATAGTTAGACCACTTATTACAGTTACTAAAGATGAAATAATGGAATTTGATAAAGTTAATGGTATAAAATATGCGATTGATCAATCAAATAATGAAGATCATTATACTAGAAATAGATATAGACATACTGTACTACCTTTTTTAAAACATGAAGATCCTAAAGTACATAAAAAGTTCTTAAAGTATAGTGAAATATTACTTGAATATAGTGATTATGTAGATAAAGAAGCAAATAAAGTATTTAATAAAGTATTTATTAATGGAAATCTTGATATAGATAAATTTAATGAATTAGATAATATTATACAAACTAAGATTATTTATACGATACTTGAAAAAATATATGGTGATGACTTATTAATAATAGGTGCTGTTCATGTAGAGTTAATATTTGATTTAATAAAGAGTAATAAGTCAAATAGTATTGTTCATTTACCTAATAATGTTATAGTTATAAAGTCTTATAATGAATTAAGTTTTAGTTTTGATGATGATGAATCTAGTGAATATGAAATAGAAATTGATGATAGAGTTAATTTACCTAATGGTAAAATAATAGAAATAGTTGATGAATGTATTGATACTACAAATTATACTATTAGATTAAATAGTAATGAAGTTAAGTTACCTTTGTATGTTAGAAATAGAAAAGATGGAGACAGAGTAGAAGTTAAGGGGCTTAATGGTACAAAAAAAGTAAAAGATATTTTTATTGATGAAAAAATAAAGATAAGTGATAGAGATTCTTGGCCAGTTGTATTAGACTCTACAGATAAAATTGTATGGATACCTGGATTAAAGAAGTCAAATCTTGACAAGAAAATTACTGAAGAGTATGATATAATAATGAAATATTATTAGAAAGGAAATGAGAAATGAATATAAAAAGAAACAAAAGAAATATTAGTTTTATGCCTTATATTTTGCTAGTTGTTGTAATTGTGTGTTCTTATTTGTTTTTAAATACTTTAGGAACAAAAGTTAATACTTTAAATTATACAGAACTAGTTGGTCAAATAAATGATGGTAATGTTACAGAGATAGCAGTAACCCCTAGAAGTGCTTCTGGAGTATATGTAATTACTGGTAAATTAAGTAGTTATTCTAAAGGAGAAACATTTAGTGTTACAGTACCATATACTGATACAGTTATTTCTTCATTATATGAAACTGCTGAAAGTAAAAATTTGAAAGTTGAAACAAATACTAATCCTGATAATGCTACTTGGTTAAATATATTAATTAATGTTGTGCCTATTGTGATATTTGGCGTATTAATATATGTAATGTTTATTAAACTTGGAAATAATGGTAAAGGAACATTTGATTTTGGTAAGAGTAAAGCTAAACTTGCTGAAGAAGGAAATAATCGTAAAACATTTAAGGATGTTGCTGGACTAAAGGAAGAAAAAGAAGAAGTTCAAGAACTTATTGATTTTTTAAAAAATCCAAAGAAATTTACTAAAATGGGTGCTAGAATTCCTAAAGGAGTATTATTAGTTGGTCCTCCAGGAACAGGTAAAACATTATTAGCTAAAGCTATTGCTGGTGAAGCAAAAGTTCCGTTCTTCTTTATAAGTGGTTCTGATTTTGTTGAACTATTTGTAGGTGTTGGTGCTTCACGTGTTAGAGATATGTTTAAACAAGCTAAACAAACTGCTCCTTGCCTTATATTTATTGATGAAATTGATGCTGTTGGACGCCAAAGGGGTACTGGTTTAGGTGGAGGACACGATGAAAGAGAGCAAACATTAAATCAATTACTAACTGAAATGGATGGTTTTGGAGAAAATGAGGGTATTATTATCTTGGCAGCTACTAACAGGCCTGATGTATTAGATCCAGCTTTACTTCGCCCTGGAAGATTTGATAGACAAGTTACTGTAAGTAATCCTGATGTAAGTGAAAGAGAAGAAATATTAAAAGTTCATGCTAAAAATAAAATATTAGATGAAACTGTTAACTTAAAGAATTTAGCAGAAAGAACTCCGGGATATTCTGGTGCCGATTTAGAAAACTTATTAAATGAAGCAGCTTTATTAGCAGTTAGAAGAAATAAAAATGCTATATCAATGGAAGAAATTGATGAAGCAAGTGATAGAGTTTTAATGGGGCCTGCAAAAACGAGTAGAAAAGTTACTGACTATGAAAAAAGAATTGTTGCTTATCATGAAGCAGGACATGCTGTGTCTGGAATAGTACTTCCAAATGGAGAAGAAGTTCATAAGATTACAATCATACCACGTGGTATGGCTGGTGGGTATACTCAAATGTTACCTAAAGAAGAAAGAACTCTTGTATATACTAAAAAAGAATTGGAAGAACAAATTATTACATTATTATCTGGTAGAGCAAGTGAAGAAACTTATATGAACGAAATTTCTACTGGTGCTAGTGATGACTTAAAGAGAGCTACTAAAATTGCTAGAAGTATGGTTACTGAATATGGTATGAGTTCTCTTGGGCCTATGCAATATGAACATAGAAGTGAAAGTGTGTTTTTAGGTAGAGATTACAATAAAACAAAAGATTTCTCTGATCAAGTAGCATTACAAATAGATCAAGAAGTTAAGAAAATTATTGATAGTTGTTATAGTAAAGCTAAAGATATTGTTTCTAAAGAAAAGAAATTAATAGATGTATTAGCTCAAACATTAATTACTAAAGAGACACTTACTAAAGAAGAAATTGAAAAAATTGTTTCTGAAAATAGTAAATACAAATTTGATAATGATGATGTAATTGAATCTAAAAAAAGTAAAAAAAATCAAGAAGAAAAGATTACTGAATAAGTAGTCTTTTTTGATAAAAAGGATATTTATGAAAGAAAAAACGTTATTAATATTAGCTGCTGGTCTTGGTAGTAGATATGGTGGATGTAAACAATTAGATGGATTTGGTCCTAATAATGAGTTTATTATGGATTATTCTATTTATGATGCTATAGAAAGTGGATTTACGAAAGTAGTATTTTTGATTAAAAGAGATATGTTGGAAACAATAGAAAATACTATTGCTAAAAGAATTAAAAATAAAATTAAAGTAGAATATGCATTTCAGGAATTGAATAATATTCCAGATGATGTGATTATTCCAAAAGATAGAATTAAACCATGGGGTACTGCACATGCAATATATTGTTGTAAAAATGTAATACATGAACCATTTGTTATAATTAATGCTGATGATTTTTATGGAAGAGAATCATATAAAAAAATTAGTAAATATTTAGATTGTATGAAACCAAATTGTATTGGAATAGTTGGCTATAAATCTAAAAACACTATGAGTGAACTTGGCTCTGTTAAAAGAGGAGTTTGTACGGTAAAAAATAATAAAGTTGAAGATATAGTTGAAAGTGAATTAAGATATACTGATGGAAAAATAGAAGCAAGACCTTTAAATGAATCTGAATTTCATTTAATTGATGACGATACATTAGTATCAATGAATATGATAGTTTTTGATTATAGTTTCTTAAAATATATTGATGATAATGTTAAAGAGTTTTTTGAAAAATCAGATTTATCTAAAGATGAATTTTTGATTCCTACATTGATAAGAAAAAGTATTAATGATAAAACTTATACTTGTAACATTATTAATACTAATGCTAAATGGTGTGGAGTAACATATAAAGAAGATAAAGAACAATTAATAGAATTTTTAAATAAATTATATGATGAAGGAGTTTATCCAAAAGATATGTGGAAATAAGATTATATTAATCCTATTTTTAATTTACTTTATAGTTAAATAATGATATAATATGCACGAAAGAAAGGGATAATTATGATATTATTTATAGATACTCATGATGAATTAATAACTGTTGGATTAAAAAATGGTGAAGAGTTATATTTAAAAACACAAGAAAGTGAATATAGTCATTCTATTTATACTATGCCTATGATTGAAAGCTTATTTAAAGATAATAACTTAAATGTAAATGATTTAAAGAAAATTATAGTTGTAAATGGACCTGGAAGTTTTACTGGTATTAGAATAGGATTATCTATTGCTAAGACTATGGCTTATGCTTTAAATATAGATATAAATACTATTTCTAGTTTGACTGCTTATTTAATTAGTAATAATAATGGTGAAAAAAGAAGAGCTGTTATTGAAGATAATAAAGGTTATTATATTAGTGTATTTGATGAAAATGATAATAATATAGTACCTGAATTCTATAGTGAGAATGATGAATATAGTGATTATAAAACTGTAGAAAGTAAGTTAGATGTTAATAAAATAATAGATTATTTTGAAGGTATGAAATCTGAAAATCCTCATTTTGTTAAAGCAAATTATGTTAAGAAAATTGAGGTGGAAAAATGATAGAGAAAGAAATACTTAGTGATACTGATTCTATATATAATTATATGGATGGTGATAAAGTACTAGGATATTTAGAAATTAGATTGGTTGATGGTGTTCTTGATATAATGAATTTATTTGTTAATGAAGAAGATAGAAGAAAAGGTATAGCTACTGAATTAATGAATAAGATGATTCAAGAAGAGAATTATAGTAGAATAATGTTAGAAGTTAATGAGAATAATGATTCAGCTATTAGATTATATAATAAACTAGGATTTAAAGAGATTAGTTTAAGGGATAGATATTATGGTGAGGATACTGCTATAATTATGGAGAAGGTGAAATAATGAAGGATGTTTATATTTTAGCTGTTGAATCTTCTTGTGATGAGACAAGTGTTAGTGTAATTAAGAATGGACATGAGGATGTAGCTACTATTATTAATTCTCAAATAGATGTTCATACTAAATATGGGGGAGTTGTTCCTGAAGTAGCTAGTAGACTTCATTTAGAGAATATTACTATGGTTATAAATGAATGTTTAGAGAAGGCTAATATGAAGCTTGAAGATATGGATGCTTTTGCTTGTACTTATGCTCCTGGTTTACTTGGAAGTTTATTGGTTGGTGTTGAAGCAACTAAAGCTCTTTCATTCATATATAATAAGCCTTTTATAGCAACAAATCATATGATGGGGCATATTTATGCAAATATGATAGGAAATGAGCTAGAATACCCTCTTTTATCGCTTATAGTGTCTGGTGGACATACTGATTTAATTTTAATGAAGAGTGAGAATGAATTTGAATATTTAGGTCAAACATTAGATGACGCTATTGGTGAAGCTTATGATAAAGTAGCTCGTATATTAGATTTACCTTATCCAGGTGGACCTAATGTTGAAAAGTATGCTTTACAAGGAAATCCAAGTTATAAAATGCCTAATATATTAATGGATGATTCTTATAATTTTAGTTTTAGTGGTATTAAAAGTCATGTTAATAATTTAGTACATAATGCTAAACAAAGAGGAGAAGAAGTAAATAAATATGATGTTGCTAGATCTTTTCAAGATTGTGTAACTAATCATTTAGTTGATAAAACTAAGAAAGCATTATTAAATTATAATTTAAAGACTTTCTTAATTAGTGGTGGTGTAGCTGCTAATTCACATATTAGAGAAGCATTAAAATCTATGTGTGATAGTATTGGTGTTGAAATGCATATGCCGGAAAAAAGATATTGTACAGATAATGCCGCTATGATAGGTGCTGCTGCTTATGTACTATATAAACATAAACAATTTGCTCCACTAAGTACAAATGCTCAAAGTCATGTTAGACTATAATAAAAACTCAAGAAAAATCTTGAGCTTTTTGTTTGTACTATAAATAATCTTCGTCTATTCCCATTTTGTTTTTAATAATAAATAGATTAGATGTTGATCTACTATTCATTATAATAAACTCTATAATATTAAAGATAAATAACATTAATATTGAAAATAATAGAAGTGTTATAGTAATTATTAATAATGTGTTTGATTTATTTACTATTGATAGTATAAGTGTCACTAAGAAACTAATAAAAGCTAAAATACTTATTAATATACTTGATATAGCAGATTTTCTTAATGATTTGTTTTTATTTAAATATCTATTTTCTATTATTCTATTTAATAAATATAATTTATCTTTTTGTTTTGTTGATACTTTGCATTTAGCATAAAAAGTATTAAAACCTACATTATTATAAACATATTTGTTATATCCATATTTACCACTATAATCTAAAATAGCTTTTCTCATTTTAGATGTTATTATTCTATTGCATGTTGCGTTGTTTATTAATTCTATATCATTTGTTTTATTTATAAGTTTATCTATAAAAGTTTCTTTTTCTTTCTTTTCACATATGCATACACTATCTATTTTTTTATCTTCTTCCATGCATTTTAACATTTTATTAACAAGTGAAATGCTATTTTTTATATTTGTATCTAATATACAAGTTAAGTTACTTTTTGAGTGAAGTAGTCCTGCATATATTGCATTTTCTTTACCAAATTGTTTTGAAAATTCTATTACTTTTACATTACTATTATTTTCTGATAACTTTGTTAGTTTATCAAGTGTTTTATCGTTTGAACCATCATCTATAAATATAACGTTATATTTTTCAATTTTTATTTCTTCGTTTATTTTATTGTATAAATCGGTTACTATGTTTTCTTCATTGTGAAGTGGTATAATTATGTCTAAATTCATTGTCATGTGCTCCTAATAACCTCTGATTCCTTCAATGCTTTCATCATTATTAATTAGATCTTGAACAAGTATTTCTCTATATTTTGTTTTTGTATCTCTTATAATTATTTTTGATATACCACTATTTATAATAACTCTTTTACACATAGAACATGACATGGCATTTTCTACATATTCTCCTGTATCTACATGTTTACCAACCATATAAAGTGTAGCATCTATCATACTTTTTCTTGATGCACTTATGATAGCATTTTGTTCTGCATGTACGCTTCTACATAGTTCATATCTTTCACCTCTTGGAATATTTAATTTTTCTCTTATACAATATCCAAGCTCGTCACAGTTTTTTCTTCCTCTTGGAGCTCCATTATATCCAGTTGATATAATTTCATCATCCTTTACTATTACAGCTCCCCATTTTCTTCTTAAACATGTACTTCTTTCTAAAGCAGTTTCTGCCATATTTAAATAATAATTTTGTTTGCTAATTCTTTTCATTTTACTTCTCCTTTATTTAATAATTAATTATTGCCTTTTATATTAATAACTTTATTATGATTTAAATCTAATACACCCCTTATAATAATTTTATCATAAATTGTTCTATAAATAAATTTAAAACATAATTTTAATTAGAGGAAAATATGAATACTAATAATAAAAATGGATTAAGTCATGTAGAAGTTATTAAATCTAGAAATAAATATGGTTCAAATAAGTTAACTATTAAGAAAAAACATACTATATTTAGTATGATAATAGAGTCTTTAAATGATCCAATTATTAAAATATTATTGGTTGCTTTGTGTGTGAAAGTGATTTTTTTATTTAAAGATTCAAATATATATGAAACTCTTGGAATAGCTGTTGCTGTTTTTTTAGCATCTTTTATATCTGTTTTATCTGAATATGGAAGTGAAAAGGCATTTGAGAAGTTAAGTGAAGAAAATTCTTCTTATAAGGTAAAGACTATAAGAGATGGGAAAAAATGTATTATATCTGTAGATGAAGTTGTTGTAGGTGATATTGTTTACCTTGAAAGTGGAGATAAAGTTCCAAGTGATGGGGTAATAATTGAAGGAAGTATTTATACTGATGAAAGTGCTTTAACTGGAGAAACTTTTGAAAAACTTAAGAAGATTAATGATAAAGTATATATGGGTAGTATAGTTACTAATCAAAGTGGTATTATGAAAGCAACTAAAGTTGGTAATAGTACTTATTACGGAAAAATAGCTAATGATATTCAAGAGAAAACAATAGAAAGTCCGCTTAAATCTAAATTAAGAGATTTAGCTAAATATATTAGTTATGTAGGATATTTTGGTGCAATATTGGTTTTTGCTTCATACATGATAAATGTTATATTGAGTGGTGAAACTAATTTGGTGCCACATATTTTATATGCTTTAACATTAAGTGTTGCTGTTATTGTTATGGCTGTTCCAGAAGGTTTACCTATGATGATTACTTTAGTTCTTTCTTCTAATATGAAAAGATTACTTAAAAAGAATGTTTTAGTCAGAAAATTAGTTGGTATTGAAACATCTGGATCATTAAATATATTATTTACTGATAAAACAGGTACTTTAACTGAAGGTAAACTAAAAGTAGAAAATTTTATTGATGCTGAACTAAATATTCATGAAAAGATTACTGATTTGAAAGATGAACTATATGAAATTGTATATCAATCACTTGTATATAATAATGAATCTTTTTATAGTGAAGGTGTAGTTCAAGGTGGAAATATTACTGATAGAGCAATAATAGAATATTGCAAAAGTGATGATAAAGATAAATATAAAATTATTAGCAAAGAGTTATTTAATAGTAAACTTAAATATTCAAAAATAACTACTAATTATAATGGTAAGACTGATTTTATTAAAGGCGCTTACGAAGTTATATTAGATAAATGTACTTATTATATGAAGTTTGATGGTGAAAAAAGAGTTTTAATTGATAAAAATAATGTCTTAAATTATATAAATACTATTACTAAGAATGGGAATAGAGTACTTGGTTTAGCTATTAATGATGGGATTAGATACATTTTGGTTGGATTTGTCACTCTTAAGGATAAGATTAGAAAAGAAGCATTTTCTGCGATTGAATCAATTAAATCTGCTGGTGTTCAAGTTGTTATGGTGACTGGAGATGCTAAAGAAACTGCGTGTTCCATAGCAAAAGAATTGAAGATAATAGATAATGAATATGATATTATTTTGACAAGTGAAGAGTTTAATAATATGACCATAAGTGATGTTGAAAAAATACTACCAAGATTAAAAGTTTTATGTAGAAGTTTACCAGAAGATAAAAACAAATTGGTTAAAATAGGGCAAGAAAATAATTTGATAGTTGGTATGACTGGTGATGGTGTGAATGATGCTCCTGCTTTGAAAAGAGCTGATGTTGGATTTTCTATGGGAAGTGGTACAGAAGTTGCAAAAGAAACAAGTGACGTTGTCATTTTAGATAATAATATATTGTCAATTAGTCATGCAATATTGTATGGTAGAACTATATTTAAAAATATAAGAAAATTTGTTGTTTTTCAGTTAAGTGTTAATATATGTGCTGTTCTTGTTAGTATTATTTGTCCATTTATAGGTGTACTTGCTCCAGTTACAATTATTCAAGTATTATGGGTGAATATGGTGATGGATACTTTTGCAGGACTTGCATTTTCTTTTGAACCAGCATTAAATGAATATATGTTAGAAAAACCAAAAAAGCGAAATGAAAATATAATTAATTCATATATGAAGAATCAGATATTTTTTAATGGAATATATTCTACTATTATATGTATATGGTTTTTGACTTCATCATTTATTAAAAAAATATATATAGATGATAAATATTTAATGACGGCTTTTTTTGGTCTTTTTATTTTTATTGATATATTTAATGCCTTTACTGCAAGAACTAGTCGTATTAATACTTTTTCTAATTTATTTAAAAATAAAATATTCTTATTTATATTTTTATTTATAACTATTGTGCAAATAATGCTTATATATTTTGGAGGAGAATTATTTAGAACGACTGGATTAACTTTTTATGAGTTTGAAATAATGATATTGATAGCTTTTTCTATTATAATATTTGATATTTTTAGAAAAATTCTAATTAAAAGGAAAACTAAAATTAATATGACTTATTAAGTTTTTTATATTTTTTGTGATGTGATGCTATTTAATTTTATATGATAATCTAATGAATTTTATTTTGTGATATTTTATTTTAAATTAAAGACTTTTTATTAGAAATTTGATACAATTTTATTAGGTGATATTGACTATGTATAAATATAAAAAAATGATTATTAAACTAATTGCATTATTATATATTGCAGTTACTATTATTGAGACTATTAAATATTTATTTAGTGATTCTAATATATTTGGATTAATTTATTTATTAATATCATTTTTTATAATATTTTTGTTAGTACCTACTTGTCACAATTACAATAGATATTTTTCTCGCGCTAGAATCAGTAAACTTATAATAATTTTTATATTAGGGATATTCTCTAGTTATTTTTTAGATAAAATTATATTAAATTTATCATATACTGATTCGTCTAATGTTTATATAAGCAGTATTTTTATATATAAGAACATACTAAAGGTGGGTATTTATTTTTTTATATTTGTATTTACTTTCTTTGAATTTAAACTTGATAAACTATTACTTAATAATAGTAAAAAGAAAAAATCTTGATTTTGGGTTAGTTTTGTGGTATAATATGTTTACAATTAAGGAGATAAATAATCTAATAAAATCTTCTTGATTACAAAATATGAGAAAAATTAATTATATTTGACATTTCAATGGCTTTGTGTTATAATATAGCCACATTACAAAGGGGGGATTGGTAATGAATAATGAATTATTAAAAGAAATGAACAATAGACTTGCTTATGAATATTACAAAATAGTGGATCTTGATGAGGAACTTCGTGAGGAATATAAAGAGGCTAAAAATGAAAGAAAATCAGTTAGGGAATTAAATGCCATAGCAGATAAAATTAATCAACTTGAATCTAAATATCGTGAGATTAAATCTGATATTAATTTATATAAAAAGGTTAATGCCAGCGCTGATAAAGTAAATATTTATAATGTTGAAGAAAAACTTATGAAGAAATATGATGTATGTAGTGTTGAATTAAAAAATGTACCAAAAAGAATTAAAGAAGTTGAAGATAAAGAAGTTGAAGATAAAGAAGATAAAAACAAAAAATCAAAAACTACCGCTATTATAGCTGGTACAATTGCAGGAATTGAAGCCTTGACACTTGGTACTATTGCATTATCTAGTTGCAATAAAGAAGTAGTACAAGTTTCAGAAAAAGATTCTGGAGTTAAAAATGATAGTTCTATTTCCGAAACAAAAGTAGAAGAAACTAAAAAAACATTTGTAGATGCATCAAATGATAAACAAATAAAAAATCAAGCACAATCTATATATGATAATTATGTTAATACAAATGATGCTTCTGAAGCTTTCAAATCAACTATGACTGTTGAAAAAATTTCTGATGTGCTTAGAATGGCAAATGGACAATTTAAAATGGTTGATGGAAGTGTTTCATATAATGCTGAGGATATTGATTTAATTGCAAATTATATTAATGAATATGCTAATTCAACATCTTATAAACAATATGGTACAAATTTACAATTTAAACCTATGGCTGTTTTCTTTGAACAAGATACTGATGCTTATAAAATTGTGAGCAAGGGTGATGAATTAATGTCTAAAGTTTATGAAGACATTAAAACTGGAGATGTTGCTAAATTTAAAGAAGATTCAGTTAACTGGGGTATATTTATAAAAGATACTTTAGAAAAAACGTCATTGGATGGAAATGTTAAGAGCATTTGGACACTTCCTGCTTCTCAACAATTCTATGTTGCTCAAGCATTAACTAGTCAATATGGATGTTCAATTATGGAATATGGTATTGCATTGGATTTAGCTGATAGTCAAGGTAATACTCATTCAATTTGTATTCCTTACTGTTATAATGAATCTGGTTCAGTTGTTTATAAACCATTAAGTGAATTAATTTATGATATTAATAATACACCAATGAATGATTTAGCTGCTAGAGCTGGTCATTTAAAGGAATGGCAAGAAAAAAATGAATCAATTATGTGGGAATTAGGAAATAATGCTGAAGAATATTACAATAGTAAATATGAGCTTGAAGTTGGTTATTCAAAGAAATTAAAATAAGTATTAAAAGGGGGAAACAATTATGTATAGTAATGATAAAAGAAATGGATTTAGTATTCTAGATTTAGTGGTTAAAATTATCTTTGCTTGTTTGTTTATATTTATATTAGTTTGGTTATTTCAAAAGAAAGTTCCAAACATGACTCCATTTTACAGTAATGTATTTAGAGAAAATATAAAATATATGCAAGAAGCTGGAGAAAGCTATTTTACTGATGAGAAGATGCCTACTGAAATAGGTAACGAAGTAAAAATAACTTTAAATGATATGATTGGTAGAAAGTTAATCATTCCATTTGTTGATGAAGATGGTAATTCTTGTAATTTATATGAATCATATGTTAGTGTTACTAAAACTGATACAGGATATAATTTAAAAACTAATTTAGTTTGTAATAATGAATCTGATTATACTATTAAAGTATTAGGATGTCACACTTATTGTGAAGGTAAGGATTGTGCAAAAACATGTTCCATAGAAAAAATAACTAAATATCAATTTAAGAAATTAGTTACTGGAACTAAGACTAAATATAGTTGTGAATCTGGTTATGCATTAAATGGTAAATATTGTTATAAAACCGTTTTAGATGATACAAAGTCTGCTGAAGTTAAGAAAACTACTACTAAGACATTAATTGTAGATGCCAAAAAAGTAATAGAAAGTGGTAAGAAAGAGTTATTAACCACTCGTACTGAAACTAAGTATGATGATGTTGAACCAATTCGCGCTACTACTAAGACTGTTAAAGAAAGTTATACTTATGATTGCAGTTCAACAAAAACTGAAAAGAAATGTACTACATCATATATTACAGAAAGTTATAGTTGTAATTGTTCAACACATACCGTTAATCATAAACAAGTAGTTACTTGTGATACATGTACTAGTACAATTCCTGTTGAAACTTGTGAAAATGTTGAAGTTAGCGTTCCTAAAACATGTACAGGAACTAGAGATAAAGTTGTAGATGTTCCTGCTAGTTGTCCTAGTGGAACTGATAAACAAACTGGATCAGGAGATACATTAAAATGCTATAAGAGTAGAACAGTTTACTTATGTCCAAGTGGTTCTAATTATAGTGAAGGAAGTGGAAAAGACTTGAAATGTTATAAAGTTACAGATGGTTCTTTCCATTATGAATGTGATGATAAGTCATATACATTAAGTGGTGATAAATGTACTAAAACTGTTAATGAAGAATCTACTGAATATTCTTGTGATTCTGGATATAAATTAGAAGAAACTATTTGTAAGAAATATAAAACAGATAAAGTTAAAGCTAAAAGTAAAAAAATAACTACTAAATATTATAAATATACATGGAGTGAAAAAGAAACTTTATCTGGATGGACAAAAACGGGTAAAACTAAAACTGTTGATGGAAAAGAGAAATGTGAATAATTTGAGAAATATTTCTCTTTTTTCTTGTAAAATTTTCTTAGATGTTTTAAACTATTTATAGAGGTGGGAAAATGGCAAAAATAAATAATGCTAAAAAACAAATTAAAAATAAGGTGAATACCGTTAGTAAAAATGTGAATGTCGCAAAAAAGAATGTGAAAAAGGTAACAAATAAAATAGAAAAAAAAGTAAATGAAATTAGTGATAATATTGAGGATTCAATTGAAGTGATAGAAGAAAAGGTTGTTCCTAAAAAAGAAAATAAAAATAAAAAATTAATTACTATTTTTGGAATAGTATTAGCTGTGGGTCTATTTATAGGGTTATCATTTTTGATTGATGTAAGTGGTAAAAATAGTGAAAGTAATGAAAATAATGAAAATAGTTCAAGTGGTACAACTGCGGATATAGAAAGTTGGTATAATAAGTCAACTAATGGTGATGAAATTGTAACAGTAATTGCTAGTTCAACATGTCCACATTGTCAAGAATATAAACCTGTTATAGAAAATTTGGCTAGTGAAAAAGGATTTACATTATATTTCTTTGAAGCTGATTATTTAGATGAAACGGATTATACAATGCTAACCGGAACATTTGAGATTGAAAATTATACTGGTGCTGTTCCATATACATTTATTGTAAAAGACGGAAAGTTTGTAGCTGATACTATTGGATATAGTGATGAAGATACTACTATTTCATTTTTGAAAGAAAATAATATTATAAAATAAAAACTAGGAAACTAGTTTTTTAATTTATAATATAGTATAATTTTTTTAGGAGTAAAATGTATGAATAAGAAGCTGATAATATTTTTATTGTGCAATATTTTTATTATTATATTTAAATATTTTATTTCTGATTATACAATCAATTATAAATTAAATAACTATGATGTTAGTATAAAATATAGTGATAAGAGATATTATATTGAGATCAATAAAAATTATAAATATAATTTTGATATTTATAAAAAGAGAAGTTTTAATAGAAAAATTATTAATGATATTAAGGTAATAAATGATGATAATTTTGAGTGTATTGTGCCAATTATTGAATGTGTTAATACAAATCCATTATGTTATAAAGAAAATGAGTATATTGACTTTAATTTGATTGAATCTGGAAAACTTGATAAATATAAGAAAAAAATTATAAGTGACAATATTAATAATGAATTTGAATATTATGATAGTTTAGATAGTAATGAATATATGGCTTTATGGAATTATAAGGGATATGTAGTTATGAATGGTAATTCTTATGATATTGTTAAATTATTTGATAAAGATAGATATGATAATAATTTAGCATATCAAATAGGTGAAATTATTTATATGCCTAATTATAATCAAGAGCATGAATATAGTGAATTAATTAAATTTAATATTAAAACATTAAAATATGAAAAGATAAATATTGATAACAATATTGATTATGATTCTTATGTTGTTGGTCATATAAAAAAGAAATTATATATTTTTGATAATAAACATTCTATATTATATGAAATAAATCTTAAAGATGGAGAGAGTAAGATTATTGGTAGTAATGAAATAGGGTTTGTTAAATATAAAAATAAAGAGTTTGTTAGTTGTAGTAAGTCTGAATATAAAAATGATAAGATAAAATATAATAAATTTGTTTCTATTTATAAGTATAAAAATAATAATGGATTATATAAAACTATTAAAGATAATGAAGGAATAATTCAAAAAATAAGTAATGATGAAGTTATTATTTTGGGTGAATATGATAATGTTTTATATTATTTATTAAAAAATAAAGTATATAAATATGAGCCTATGAAAAATATAAAACAAGTGTTATTTGAGAATGAACTTGAATTTAATAATACTAATATGATATTTATATATAATGAATAGCAAACATTAACATTAAACATATAATACTTTAGGTGATATGATGAAAAGTAAATTAGAGAGTCCTTTTTATGATATATATGAAATCAAAAAAGGTGATACATTATATAAGATATCTAAAGAATTTAATGTTAATACTAAATTATTAGCAGAATTAAATGGATTAAAACTAGATGATTATATTTATGCTGGTGATACAGTATTGATTCCTAAAAAAGATGTTAGCTATTATATAACTAAAGATGGAGATATACTTTATACAGTCAGCAAAATATTTAATGTTAGTGAGAAAGATTTAGTAGATCAAAATAAGACAATTTATTTACTTCCTGAACAAATGATATACTATAAAAGAGATTAGAATACTAGTCTTTTTTTTTAATACGTGATATAATTTCATTATAATAGGAGTTGGTTAGTTTGATAATAAAAAAACCATATGCTTTTTTGATAAAAAACTTTAGAATCATTCATGGTTTTCTTTTTGCTATGGTTTTATATCTATCAATTAAATCTTTTAATATATATACATTTTTCAGTGAGTATGTAACTAATCACTTTTTTGTGTCATCTGATTCTTTGGCATCGTCATACATAAATTACTTTATGTTTGGTGCTTCATTATTGACTATACTTGTTGGGGCTTTAATATATTATTTGTTATCGTTAAAGAATAAATCAAGAAAAGAATATATGTATATTTGTATATATTATTCTATAATATTTGTATATTTTATATTTATGTTTTCTGTATTTCAGAAACTTCAATATTCTACGATAGATATAGAAACAGTAAGAGCATATAGAGATATATCTGTTATGGCTTTATTGCCACAGTTGGTTTTTTTGTTTATAACACTTGGTAGAACTTTAGGATTTAATATTAAACAATTTGATTTTAAGAAGGATTTAGAGGGTTTAGACATTGATTCTAGTGATTCAGAGGAAGTTGAGTTAACTCTTAGTTCTAATAGTTATAAATATGCTAGAAGTGCTAGAAAAGCATTTAGACTATTAAAATATTTTATTCTTGAAAATAAGTTTTTTGTAATAGTATTTTCTTCAATTATAGCATTAGTTGTTTCTCTTACAATATTTATGAAAATCAATGTATATCAGGCAACTTATGCTCAACAGCAATTAATTTTAGCTAATTCTATTTGGTATCAAGTAAATGATGTTTACATTACTAATATTAATATGTCTAATAAAGTTATATTTGATGATAAGTATTTTGTTTTAGTAAAGGTTAATGCCAAAAATAAATTAAATAAAGAGATAACTTTAACCAGAGATACTTTTAGATTAAAACTTGATGATGAATTAATAATACCTAATTTTAACTATTCTGTGGAATTTTTAGATATTGGAGAAACTTTTGTTCCAGTAACACTAGAACCTGGAGAAGATAAAGATTTTGTTGTTGTTTTTCAAGTTGAAGAGTCTAAATTGGCTATTGATTATATATTTAGAATTAAGAATTTTGAAAGTGGTACAATTGGTCAAATTGATTCCCCTTATAAAGATATTGTTATAAAACCCGTTACTTTAAATGGTAATGAAGATGTTGGCACTTATAAAATACCTAATGATATAGTTTTAGATAAGACATTACTAAAAAATACTAAATTGAGTATTAAATCTTATGAAATCTCTAATATATTTAGAGAATATTATAAATATGATTTTGGCGGTGTGACTCAAACTGGAACATATATTGTTAAACCTCAATCTACTAGTAGTGGAAGCAAAAGTGTTCTTAAGATAACTGGTACGATGGAAGTTGATAGTTCTGCTGGATTAGATCGTTATATCAAAATACCTTCTGATTTATATAAGTATTATGGCATTATTAAATATAGTAGTTATGGTAATGTTAAATCAACTTATTTAACGCCAATTAAAGTTGATTATTATGATGATGAGTATTCTTATTTTGAAGTTCCTTCTGATATGGAAAATGCTAATAAGATACAGTTATTTCTATTAATAAGAGGCTATAGATATACAATTAACTTAAAATAGTTCGTTTTGAACTATTTTTTGTTTTAAATTAATCATTTTTTCATATAATAATACTATAAAAGAATAAATTTTATTGAAATAAATTTTTATTTATGTTATCATTAAAACACATGGAGCCATAGCCAAGTGGTAAGGCACAGGTCTGCAACACCTCCATCGTCGGTTCAAATCCGACTGGCTCCTCCATTGTGAAATCTGTCTGAACTTTTATGGTTAGGACTTAAATATATAAGTATCAATTTCTAAAAGAAGTTGGTACTTTTTTAATGTTTAAGTTAGAAAGGATAGATCTAATGATTAGTATTACTACTAAAGAATTAGAAATTGAAATTGATTTAAAAAAGAAAATTTAAATTCGTGATAATAAAGTCAAAGAACTAGAGTATGATTTAGATATTGCAGATACTATCGATGAATTAGAAGATAAAATAACAGCACTTGAATCAGCACTAAATTATTTTAAAAAATAATGGTAGGAGTTTATAAAATTTTTACAAGATAAATTTTTTCTACAAATAAATATGATGATATAATAAACGAACCATATAATGAAAAAATATTAAATGATAATGATGTTGACTTTATACAAAATAATAAAAGCAATGAATATGAAATATAAATCAATATCAAAGTATGTGAAAATACGATTTAACTGTTGGTTTTTTAGAATAAAGGTGATAGTATACAAGCCAAGAGAAACAATATATAACAATTTGTTGTATACTATTGAATAAATTAAGATGTATTTATTGTTCCTTTACCATATAAGGATGGTGGTTGAAAATAATTTTTACTTTATTTAATTTGTAAGTTTTTATAATATAAAATAAGGAGAGTGATATATATGGCAAGAAAAACTTTATCAGATTTTGATTATGATTATCAAGCATATGCAGATTATTTAGAATCACCACAATGTTTGCAAGATGATGGCGTAGATGTTTATGCAGAAGGTAGAAATGTTTATACACCTACTGATGGAGATTGGACAAAAGGACATGAACATTATGTTGATAATTCTGGACTAAATAAGCCAGATTATAACAGAGATGCCAATGATGAAAAATCAAAAGGCAGACCATGGTACAACAAATGGTTAAAATATGCAGAAAAATTAAATTTAACACCAGAAGAAGTTGAATTTTTAACATTATATACATACAAATAAACTAACGAATTAGAAGAAGTTAAAACGTTATCAAAAATAAGATAAGATAATATATAAAATAAAGTAGAAATTAAATTATATGGAGACCATATTAAAAATCATTTATGATAGATCAATTAAAAATAAAATTTTAAATATAAAAGATATTGATGAAATTTTAGGATTATTAGTAATTAATAAATGTTTAAATGATTATGTTTTAAATATAAGTATTCAGCCGATAAGAAGCAACAACCTTGCTTCTTATTCTAACTATACAAAAAAAATAACTATATATCCAGAAGCAATAGAACAAATGATTAAAAATATAGAAAAGAATATATTGATTGCTAGTGATTTTAAAATAACAATGTACAAAAATTTATCAATATTGCAGGTTTTGTTACATGAAGTTGAGCATGCAAATCAACAAAAAATAGCCTATACTGAAAACAGTCTAGAAGCTCTTATTATTAGAATGTCGTATTTGGTACATGATGGTTATAGTGAAAAACTATATGAGTATTGTTCTGAAGAAAGATTAGCAGAAATAAAGTCTTTTGAAGATTTATTGTTGATGATAAATTATTTAAATAAAAAGCTAAATAATTTGCCAGAAATATTAAATACCGAAAAATTACAAAGATTATTGAGAGGATATCATTACGTAAATGGATTTGTTGGTGCTCCATTAAATACTTATTTTACTATTGGAAATAGAGCGGACTTATTAAATTGTTTTAGTTTAAATACTGAATTATTGGATGAAAGAATGAAATTTGGATTTCCCATTTCTATTGATGAATATGGAATATCTATGAGCAATTTAGTTTTATCATTAAATAAAAATTTTAAAAATAGAATAAATATATAAAAAAGTGTTAAAAATATGATTATCTAAGTTTTATCGAATTATAAATAAAATATTCATTATTTTTATAATAAAAATTATTGATTGTGCCTAAATAACATCTAGTAATTTTAAAGCGTTCTAATTTATCAGTCTTGGATTTATTTAAAGTATCTTTAAATTGTTTAACTAGTATAACAACAGTATCAATGTCCTTTAATCTAAAATAATTTAAATTAAAAATGGAAGTTGATTCCATCACAATAATTAAGTAACTATAATTTTTGATAAAATTAGATAAATTATCAAACATATTTTTATTGTACTCAATTAAAGCAGCATTAATAATAATATTTTTCAACTCATCAATAAAACTATAAATGCTTTTATCTTTGGAAATATCAAAACTTAGAATATGTTTCATTAAAATCTGCTTTTATAGATATTTTGGTTATACCTATATTCTTACACACTTAATCATTTGAACTCTAATATTGAAATTAGTTTCCTTTATCTACAACCGAATTAATAAATAATTATATTGCAGACATTCATAGTTTCGCACTCGAAGTACTTGTTATACTCCGACTTTAACGTTGATTTTTATAATAACAAAAAATATAAAGAAATTAAAATTTTTAACTTGAAGCCTTTATGTTTAACATTATACATGTTATACTAGATTTGGTTATAAAATAGTTGTTGAAAGGTATAAGGCGATTTAGTTATGATAAATGTATCAATTGATAATTTAAAATTTAAAAGTGAATTTGGTATTAATTGTGGTCAATATCAAGATGGATATAGAATAGTATATTTTTATTCAGATAATACTTACAGTGTAGGAACATTTAGTGGAAATATAGAGGGATTTATGATGGATTTTGTGGAAATAGAGCCTATAATAGATGAAGATGCTATTCCGGAGTTTATATCGGTAGATGATTTACTTAATAGATATTTAAATGAAATAACTGATATAGTTGCAGTAGCTCTTTATAAAACAGATGGTACGTGTATACAAAAGAAATATAGAAATGTAGCGAAACATAACATAAAATAGAGTTCAAAAAAATCTTGAACTCTATTTTTATAAAGAATTACTTTCTTACACAAAGCCAATCAAGTGAAAAATTGTGCTTTTTAACTACTTGCTATGCAAATGCAGCTAGTAATGTAGTTTTTTCCTTTTTTATAGGCACTGATAGTATTTAAGAATTCTACATGTTCAACTTGTGTAATTCCTTTTTTAATCTATTTTCAATTATTTTATTATTAAATTCGTATTTTTTATTACATTTTTAATATTGAGATATTCTAACATCATAATTTATATTTATTTATAAATGATTACATAATATATTTAATTTACTTAATGGTATTAATTCTCTCCCATTTTCCCATCTTGAATAATTTGATTACTAACTTTTACATTGCAAGTTATATTATTTGGATTAACTGTATTAACTGGATTAGTAATGTTAATATTTGTCTAAAAAAAGATGTTTCTTTCTTTGATTAGGAATTGTTTGAGAAAATGTAAATTTAATTCATGGTCAAACTGCTGAAAATCTAGATTCTCTTTCAAAAATGAACAAGCAGAAAGATAAAATTGAAGAAAAGACAAAATATTAATAGAAATTAAATTATTAATTTCTCAAAAGTGAGAAAAAGTTTGATATAACTTAACAATTCGCTCTAAAATGAAAAGATCGAACCATATGGTTCGTTTTTTTGTGTAAACTTTGTTTTAATTTTAAAAGAATTAAATACATTGTGTTATACTTTGAGTGGAAGAGATGCTTTTTATAAAAAAATGTTAGTATTACCTATAATAATTGGTAGTGTTATTTTATTGAGTGGTTGTGGTAAAAAAAGTAATTACCTAGTGATAATAAAAAAGATGAACAAGTAAAAACAATTCAATATGAATGTGCTAGGAATGAAACATTAACTGTTTTAAACAACAGACTTAGAACTGGTGAGAATCCAAAGGAGAATGCTGGAGATCAAGATGTTGCTGTGAATATGTCACTTGCAAGACGTTATGAATTTAATGAAGTAGGAGATAAATTATTAGCTTACTATGATATATCTATATATGAATATTTTTTTGATTATGATATGGATACTCAAAAGAAATATTTTTTAAGCTCATGTGATAAAATGGATAAAGAAACATATAAAAGTTGTGATGTAACTGTAGATGGTAATAAAATTATAGTAGTTGATGAAGTAGATCTTACTTCTGAAATGGCTAATTTATATTTAGTGTCTTTAACTTTAGAAAGCATAAAAAACAATTATGTTGAATCAACTTATGTTTGTGAATAATTTTTTTTAAAAAAATATTGACATTCTATATTTATACTGCTACAATAATATTGTCCAATAAAATAGTTTGATGAAATTAATTTTTTATCTTATTATTATTAGTGAAAAAATTCTATATAATTTATTATTGTATAGGTATGATTGATTTTATAGTTATATATATTTATTAGTATTAGTTTATTAATTCTTATATAT
>CAVIDW010000002.1:0-90083 GCA_963641945.1 bacterium
AAAATTTTGATTTCTTTATGTTTTTTGTTATTATAACAAGTATCGGTAAAGACGGAGTATAACAGGCACTTCGAGTGCGAAAGTATGAATGTCTGCCATATAATTATTTATTAATTCGGTTGTAGATAATGGAAACTAATTTTAATATTAGAGTTTGGATGATTAAGCGTGTAGGAATATAGGTAATTCAATATGGTGTTAACCGAAATCTTAATGAAAGGAGTTTTTATGAAACATATTTTAAGTTTTGATATCGCTAAAGACAAAAGCGTTTATTGTTTTATTGATGAGTTGAAAAATATTATTATTGATGCCACTTTAATTGAGCACAATAAAAATGCGTTTAATGATTTATTTAATTGTATCGAAAATTATTCTAACTTAATTATTGTGATGGAATCAACTTCTATTTATCATTTACCTGTAGAAAATTATTTTAGATCAAAAGGCATTGATACTGTTGTTATGAACCCTAAACTTGTTAAACAATTTAAAGATACTTTAAATAAATCTAAAACTGATAAATTAGATTGCTTTAAAATTGCTAGATGTTATTTAGGTACAATCGATAATTTTTATTATAAAAACGATGAATACTTTATGTATAATCCACTTGCTAGACAATATTGGTCATTAGTTGAAGGACAAACAAGATTAAAGAACAGATATAAACAATTAATTGAAATTGTTTTTCCCGAATTTAGCCTTGTTTTTAACGATTTATATGATGATTTAGCTTTAAATTTTATACATAATTTTCCTCATCCTGTTTTATTTGTCAATAGACGTATTGATTATTTAATGAATTATTTAAAAGAAAAAAATGGAACAACTCAAGCGTTTAGATTTAAATACAAAGTTTTAAAAATGAAAGAACTTGCTTCTAATTCATTGTGTTTTGTTTGTTTTGACTCATATCAAGTTCAAAATTTAATCCAAACAATTGAAATGATTCAATATCATAAATCTGAAATTAATAAAATTAAAGAACAACTTATTAATGAAATGAGAGATAAAAAGCTATTTAAGACAATAAATTCTATCCCCGGATTTGGTGAATTTTTTACTGTCTCATTTTTAACTGAAGTTGGCGATATTACTAGATTTGATGATAAATACCAATTTGTATCTTTTTTAGGAATTGATTCTGTTACTTCACAATCTGGTGTTTCTGCTTATCATGGGGCTATTTCTAAAACAGGATGTAAATTCGGTAGAACAATTCTTTTTAATGTCGTAACAACTATACTTCAAATAAGTGCACATGCTAATACATCTAATTCTATTTATTTGTTTTTTAGAAAAAAACAATCCGAAGGTAAACATCATTACAAGTGTATAATTGCATGCGAAACCAAATTGTGCAAAATTATATACAAGTTATGCTCTTCGAATTGTTTATACGAAAACAAATAGACTAATTTATCCTAACTTTCGAAAATTGAGGAAACTCAGTTCTTTTTGTTGTGATTATAATATCACAAATTTTATAATTTGACAAAACTTAGATAATCATATAAGAATTTTTTAGTAAATTAAAAGATTAGATAAACTAATCTTAAAATTTAAAATTTCCAAATTTTCCACTATTCATTTGTTTCATCATTTTCTTCATTTGTTCAAATTGAGTTAATAATCTATTAACATCTTCTACTTTTTGACCACATCCTTTAGCAATTCTTTGTTTTCTGCTTGCTTTTATCATATCTGGATTACGTCTTTCTTCTGGTGTCATTGATAAAACAATTGCTTCTGTACGAGCCATTAGTTTAGGATCAACTTCTACTTTGTTTAATCCCATTTTTGATGCTCCTGGTAGAAGTTTAAGAATGTTTTCTAGTGGACCTAATTTCTTAATTTGTTTTGTTGTAGTTAAGAAATCTTCTAAATCAAATTTTCCTTTTTGCATTCTTTTAGCTGTGCTCATCATTTCTTCATTATTAAGTTCAGCTTCTGTTTTTTCAATTATTGATAGTAAATCTCCCATTCCAAGAATTCTATCTGCGATTCTTTCAGGATAAAATTCACTTAAACCATCTAATTTTTCAGAGTCACCAATTAATTTAATTGGAATATTAGTTAAATGTCTTAAAGATAAAGCAACTCCACCTTTAGTATCTCCATCCATTTTTGTAAGAATACAACCAGTTAATTTAAGTTTATCATTAAATCCGGTAATTACATTAATAGCATCTTGTCCCATCATTGCATCAATAACTAATAGTTCTTCATGTGGTTTAACAGTTTCTTCTATTCTTACTAATTCATCCATTAATGCTTCATCTATTTGTAAACGACCTGCTGTATCTATTAAGATATAATCATATCCTTTACTCTTAGCATATTCTATACCATTTTTAGCTATTTCTACAGGATTTCCTTTTCCTTCTTCATAAACTTCAATATTTAGTTGTTTACCAATACTTTTTAATTGATCAATTGCTGCTGGACGATAAACATCACATGCAATAAACATAGGTTTTTTATGATGTTTTTTACGAACCATATTACCTATTTTACCTATAGTAGTAGTTTTACCACCACCTTGAAGTCCAACTACCATAACTATAGTAGGATTTTTACTTACTTCAAGTGGACTTGCATCTCCACCTAATAAATCAACTAATTCATCTTTTAATATTTTTACAAACATATCTCCTGGTTTAATACTTTTTCTTACTTCTTCACCAAGAGCTTTTTCTTTTACATTATCTATAAATTCTTTTACTATTTTAACATTAACATCTGCTTCTAATAAACAAAGTCTAATTTCACGAACTATTTCACTAATATTATCTTCATTAATTACACCTTTTGATTTAATGTTACTAACTACTTTTTGAAGTCTTTCACTTAAGTTTTCAAACATTTTTATCACCTGTAAATTATTATAACATAAAGAAAAAGAAAATGCATTTTATTGTACATTTTCTTTTTTTATAAAATTTTGTTTTCACTTATGCAATCTTCTATATATTCACGTGAATAATCTATTGCTTCTTTTAATTTTGCAGGATTTTTAAACATATGATCTGCTCCATCTATTGTAATAAAATCAATATTATTTCTTCTAGAAAAGTTTTTTACAACATCATATGAAACAGTTTCATCATTATCTCCATGCATTATTAGTGTTTTGTCTGATATCATAGAAAAGTCAATATCTTCTATAGGATTATTCTTTAAATCTTCAATAAACTTTGGAGTTATTTTCATTTTTCTATCAAAGCCAGATAAAATGTTTTTTCCTTTATTCAACTCATGCATATCTTCCTCATTTAATATTCTATCTCTAAGTACATCATACATATTTATTGCTGGACATCGATAAACGATTGAATCAAATGGATTTCCATGATAAGCAATATATTTCAATGACAAATATCCACCAAAGCTTGTAGCATTTAGTATTAATTTATTTGGTAAGAATGTTTCAGATACATATCTAATAACTGCTTCAAAATATTTATCACATTCTTCTAAATCTAATTTCTGTTTTATATCTGTTCCATGGCACGGCCAGTCAAACGTAATTAAAGCAAAGTTTTTGTTATCATAAGATAAGGATTCTGCCAATTTTTGTGAAGCTTTATTTTCTTTACTTCCGCCATAACCGTGACACGAAATAATTACATTTTTTATGTTGGATGGGTCAGGTGAGTAAATTTTACATTTAACATTTATACCTTCAAAATTAATTTCAAAATATTTAATTTTCATTTTATCTTATTTTCTCCATATCTACATAAACATATTTTTTATTTACTTCTTTCATTATTCCTTCATATACCTTTTCATAGTCTTCATAACCCAAATAATATATTATAGACTCGCCAACGGATTTAGGAACTTTGTTAAAATTGTTACCATCCTTTAAAAATTTTACTATGTTATTTGCCATTAATTTATATCCACTATCTTTTGTAGGGTCACTGTCTACTTCTTTTCTTTTATTTTCGGCTCTTTGTTGTAATTCTTCTAACATTTTTTCCTCCTTTTCAATTATATAATACTATTAGCTGCTTTTCAATGAAGTATCTCTACTTATTTCAATTTTTTCTTTTAGATCAACCCTATAAGTTGAAATATTGCCATTGTGGTCAATATTAAATGTAATATATGATCCATCTGCAGAAAATTCTATCTTTGCTTTTCCTATTTTTATATTATTAGCTATTGCTTTTTCATTTTTATTTATACTATTTATAATTTCGTTCATATAGCCTACTACCGTAATTTCGTTTCTGTTTGAAATGTAATCTAATCCCATAAATATATTTGATATATTATTTTTTAATATTTGTTCAATGCTTAATTCTGGTATCAAATAATTAACAATTTCATCTTGCATTTGCTCTATAAACAAATTATTTTTACCAGCTATATTTTCAAACTCTTTATCTATTTCTTTTAACTTTAAACCATTTTTTTCATTATATCTACCATAAAATTCCATTTCTTCAGCTATGCTTTTCTTTTTTCTTGTTGTTTCTTTTCCATCTACCGTTATTTCTTCGTTTGCTACATTTAAATCTTTATACTCCATGCCATATAAGTATGCTCCAGATAAGTTTACAAAATTTAAATAATCCTCCGATTGTATATTCATTGATATTTCATTTCCATTTATATCTAAATTTATTAATTTATATCCTGTATCCAATTTTTTAGGAACTGTTTTCTGCCTTTTAACCAATTCTTCTACTTCCTCTTTACTAAATAATATAAAGCCAGTTGTAGGTTTTCCCGCTTTAACATTATATAAATCACTATTTTTTCCTAGGGGAGCTGTAATATCTGGCATAATTATACTTCCGTCTTTTAATTTAACATATATACCTGCATGACTTCCATGTACAAATTTCTCACCTGATTTATATTCTCTTTCTATTGAAATATCAGAAGGATGTTCATCAACTAGTCTTTGTATAATTATTTGGCTTTCATCAAAACCAGCTGATAATAATAATTCTGAATATAATTGTGCCCAATTTATACATATTATTCCAGTTCCGTCGTCAATATCATTTAAACTCATTTCTTTATAATAAAGTTCTTCATACCTATTCGATTTTCCTTTGACTGCTACCTTGTATTCTACGCTGTAATCAACTTTTTTGCCTAATTCATTATATAAATATCTTGCCAAGCTTAGTTCATCCATATTTATAGGTACTTTGCTTAATATTTCTTTTGTTATTTTAGAAACATTTTCCCCAGTTATCGATTCTAAAATAGCTTCATACATTTTCATGTTTGCAGATGTACCGAATTCTTTTGTAATTAATTGTCGTACAGCATCCATTTCTAATATATTTTCTATACTTTGATTGCTTATTTTTGAATAGGCTTCAATGATTTCCGTTAAAGAGTGTGTAAAACTTTGTACATCATCAGCTTGAATCATTTCTAAAAGTTTCTCAAATTTTTCTGTTGCTAGATTATCTTGTCCCATTTCAAATGCCATTTGTATTTCTTGCAGAATAGACTGCATATTATTTTTTGTATTTTCATTTATATCACTATCAAAAGCATTTTTTCCTAGTGGTGCTATAGTTGCAGTATCGGTGCTAACTTCAATTTCATATATATTTTGTGTAAATTTAGAAGCATTCTTATCTTTAATATTATTTAATACTTCTTCTTCTGTTATGTGTTTAACTCTTTCAACTACTTGATTTTCAAATACTCCTAAGGTAATTGGATCTAATCTCTCAATTAATTCTGATATTCTAGTATCTGATAAATCAGACAATCTCGAAACTATATCTTTAGCGTATACTTTTAATGAATTATAATCTAAATTTGAAATGAAATTATTAAATTGTTCGGTCGTTAAACTTGAAAGTTCAAATTTAGGATTAGCTATTATTTCTGTTATGCTTTCTATTTCGTTCATTCTAGCTTTATTTGATTCAATATTTTCCTTTAATTTATTAATAGTTTCATTTAATTTTTGTATTTCTTGTTCTTTACCTTTTTTAGTATTTTCTTTTAAACTTTTTAGTTGTTCTTGTAGTTGTTCTATCTCTTTTGCTTTTATTTCTATTTGTTTTTTTGTGATTTCATTTTTTGCTTTTTTATTATTTAGTTCTTTTGTTTTTCCATCAATTCTATTTTCTAGTTCTTCTATAGTTTTAGAGTTTGAATTGCTATTATTTGAATTTGTAGCTTCTGATAATAATTGTTCTAATTCAGCTACTGTAGATTCGTTACTATTTATACTTTCTATAATATTAGTTAACTCTTCTGATAATTCTAATTTTAGATCTTCTGTTAAGCTTTCTTTCATTTTGATTACTTGATCTAAACCAGCTTTTTTCTCTGCTAAAGCTTTTAAACTATCTTCTCTTTCTTTAATTAATTCAGAAAGTAAAGATTCACTTAACTCTAGACTTTCTATAGTAGAATTACCATTCTCATTTGATTTTAATCCTTCTAATTCATTTTTAATTAATTCTTCAGATCTAGTTATTCTATCTCTTGCATCTAAAAGTTCTTGATATGATTGATAAGTTGTAGAGTCTAAGCTTTCTATCAATCTATTTTTTAGTGAAGTTCTTGCTAAATTATCAGCTACTTTCATAGTTGCAAATTGAACCTCAGAAATATTTTCTTCTAGACCAAATAAACTTTCTTTTATTGATTTTATGCTTTTTAATAGATTATTGCTTGATTCTGTTTCATTTCTAGATTGTTCAATATCATTTATAAAACTATCATATTCAGATTGAAAACTAGGACTTTTTATATATTGTTCAACTAAATCTGACATTTTTCCTGTTTTACTTTGCTCTTTAATAATTTGATTTGTTTCTGCCATTATTTGGAATATATTTTTAGGTGTTCCTGAAGCAGCTGATTGATTTCTTACTGCATTCATTATAGCATTCATTCCTAATGTTGTACCAGTACGTGTATATGATATAACCTCTGGTGCAAATTGAGTTGCACCTTCAAATATTCCACCTGAAATTGCCCCATATAAGGCGGATTTAAGTATACTTTGAACATCAGTTTTGCTTTTATTATCCTCATACCATTCTTTTGCTGTGTAATCTGATGATTTTAATCTATTAAATTCTGCTAAATCTATCATATTTGGTTTTAAAATATTGCCTGCAATATCCCTAATCTCACCTTTTTCAATTCCTTTAAGCCATTCTTCAAATGTCATATTTTTTATTGTAAAGAATGAACTTGTACTAGTATTATTAGATAGATTATCTGATTTCCACTCTAAGAACTTAGACTCTTGCCACTCTTCTAAACTCATATCATTTAATGTATCTTGCCATTCTTGGAAATTATTTCTATAATCAAATCCATATTTTGCTCTATTTTCTAAAAATGCGCCTAAAAATTCTTGTGAGCCTTCTTCAAGCCCTTCACTTAGAATATTAAATCCATAATTTGTCAGTGCATATCTAAATGTTCCTTCAGTCATTTTGCTTAACAGTTTATCACCAACATTTAAGAATCCAAGTGGATTTCTTCCTTTTATTTTTAATTTAGTAATACCTCCGACTGTAGCTTGAAGTCCTGTTTCAAGTGCTCCACTTATTAATCCTATAATATATGATTGTTCTAAAGTATAACCACTTTGATAAGCCTGTTCCATTGAATTTCCAGCTGAAGATATAAACATAGCTGTTAAGCTTAAATATTGTCCTACTCCTGGAATCACGCTTAATGCCACACTAGGTAGCATATTAGCCATACTAGTACTAATTTCGTACGTTCCTAACATAAAGTTTGAATTTAAAGCATCACTACCGTACGTATCAAGTAAATATGAACTTATTAACATAGATCTGTATTCTGAAGATGATTTTACTCCATCTGGATTCATAAATGATCTGATGCCATCTGCAAATTGTTCACAACCTGCTCTTGCACCATATCCTACAGTAGTAATCCAGTCTCCAAAATCTCCTCTTTTTTCTAATTTATCTAGATATTCTTGATATTCGGCTTTTGCTTGAATAAGTGCTCCATACTGTAGATAATTCTTATAATCAGTTTTAAATGTTTCACTATCTTCTGTATGTAATTTATATGTAAGCAAATCTATATCATTGCTTATTAAATAATTTATTCTTTCTAAGTCTTTTGAATTAAGTACTGATGAATAAGCAAATGGCAATTGTCCACCATTTTCTTTTGCAAGTTTTGCATAATATAAATCAGTTTCTTCTTGACTTGCATTAATTTCATTTCCATCTTTATCATACTTGTGAATTAATATTAATGGAGTAGCTGTTCCATTTACTACTGTTTCAAATTCAATACTTGCAATGATTGATTGACTTGCTTCCTCAAAGTCTTTGTTTAATCTCATCTTTTTTCCTTCAAAGACTTGTTCTAAATTACATAATTTATTTTCATTTATCATACTAATCCAATTTAAATATTTAATAGCCTCATTTATATTTTCACAATTAGATAATCTATCATAATACTCATTCAATTCTGCAATGAATTCCTTTTGTTCTGTTCCCGTTCTTTCTATTCTATAACGCATGCAAAAATCTTTTTCTTCTTCTGTTCTTTCATTATATGATTTTGCCATTATTTTATTATATTGTACAGTTTCTATATCTCTACTCATTGTACTTAATCTTGCGTGTGAATCACCTATTTCTTGTGCTAATTCCTTGCCTAATTGTTCTTCGTTTTGCCATTTTTCGTAATCTTTATCTGATATTTCTTTTGCTTCTTCTTGTTCTTCCGGTGTACATAATACTTCTGACCATTGCATTGTTTGTTGATCAACTTTGTATAATCCTTTATAATTTTCAGATCTTGTTTTTGCCAATGAAAGAATTCCAGTTACATTTGTTATATGTTGACTTTCTACTGATTCTAAGTACATATGATAATAATCTGCATTTGTGCTTAATGAATTACTTAAATTATTTGCTAGTTCTTCAGCTGTTATTCTGCCTTCTTTAACTGATGGCATTTCGCTAAATATTTCTATTACATGTGGTACTTTACTACCCATTGAATCTCCAAATTTTTCTACAGCATCTGAATAATTCTCTGCATCATATTTTGCCATATATTGATATGGGTTTTTATTATCAGAATTCATGTATTCTAAGTATTCTTTGACTCCAGCTGGATAATCGTCGCTACTATAATTTTCTCCAGCTTCCTTTTTAGCTTCATCAATTTGACTTTGATTTACAAAAAATCCAAATAGATTCATTGCATCTAGTGCTTCTTTGTACTCTTCGCTTGCTTTTTTTGCTATCTCATACAATTTTTTTTCATTTTCATCATATTCACTTGTTTTTTTATCATCATCATAAATTATTTCTTTTGTTGTATCATCAATTTTAAATAATTCAGAATGATTTTTAGTTGCTTCTGCAAGTGCATCTGACTTTCTTACATTATTATCACTTAAGATAAATAATTCTTCAAAAGTAGTTCTATTAATTCTCCATTCAGAATCTCTATGGTTATCTAATTCCCCATTTTCATTATAGCCACCAGTAATAGCTCTTTCGTATCTTCGAATAATTTTTTCTTGTTCAGACATTTCGCCTGTTTCTTCATCAAAATATGTTCGTGTTCTAAAGTTTCCATCTTCATCCCATAGTGCATTAGATGCTCCTGCTTGAAGTAACTGATACAAATGATCATCAATAGATAAATCTACTCTATCAATATCTTTTGTTTCACAATAATCATCTACATAAGCAGATAATATTTTATATTGGTCTAAATTTTGATATTCTTCATTACCTGCATACCAACTATATGTTAATATTTCTAAACGTTTTTGATTATCTGTTTTTCCATCATAATCTGGAATTTCTTCTCCAGTTGGATCACCATTCTCATCAGTATTTCTTCCATATAGTCCTTCTTGAACATGATTACCTATAATAGAATTAATTGTTTCATTTTCAAGTATGCCTGTTAATCCTAGTATGCCTGTACCATTTAATAAGTTTACAGCAATACTATCTCCATAATTTTCATAATATTCTAATACTTCACGTTCTGTTGGTATTCTTCCTTCTTTTTCACATTTTAAATAAAAATCAGTTGATTTATAAGTATCACTATTGATTGTTTCTATTTTTTCTAAAACTTTTTGAGTTGTTTGTTCAAAATAATCATTGATATTTTCATTTGATGTAAAATTTGCAAGGAAAGTATCAATTTCATCTTGAGTCATAGAATCTTTATCAAGATATTTTCCGTCTTTTACAGTTGAATTATATAATCTTAATGCCTTATCTAAATCGATTTCTCCATTTTCATCTATGATTTGATAAGCCATTTCTCTACTGAAAGCTTCGCCATAGTAGTCTTTACCGTACATTTCAATCAAACTTTCTCTTAAGCCTTCAAGTTTTGATTTGAGTGTGCTTGTAAATCCGCCCTCTCCATTTTCACCATTGAAGAAATTGCTAATAGTTTTTCTGTATCCTTCATATGATGTTTCATTTTCAGATATTCTATCATATTCTGGAGACTCAAATTCATCAAATAAACTATCTAATCCACCATTTGAACCAAAAAATTTACATTCTGTTATTACATTTACATTTGATGCTAAAGATGAACCTCCTAAGCATGCTAAAGCATTTTCTAGAGCTGCAAATGATATATCTATTCCGCCGCTGCCGCCAGAATCCCCTCCACCAGAATCACCACCGTCATCATCTGATTTGCTTTTATCTTCATCTTTAGAATCATCTTCATCCATATCAGTATCAGTGGTAGTTTCATTTCCATTCATAAGAAGTTCTAAAAGTTCTTCAAGATTTTCATCATCTTTATGTTCTTCTGAAAATTCTTTTAATATTTCTTCTATTACTTCTTCATTTCCTTGTTTTTTTGTAAGTTTTTCGATTAATTCACTAATATCTTCTTGAGCAATGCCTTCGTATTGAATATCATTATTAGTTTGTTCTTTCATTTTTGTCGAATTATTACTTTCATTTATTTCCAATGAATCATTATATTTTTTATTTTCATATGCAGTGGTTGATGTTTGAACTGTTTTTTGATTGTTGTTTTTAGTAGTTACTGTTGAATCTGTTTTTTTTATTGATTCTGTATTTTCTAATTTTTCTGTACTTTTATCAGATGAATTATTTTTAATACTTTTTATCACTTTTTTTGTTTCTTTTTCGTGTGATGCTACTCCTGCTGCTATTACTCCAGCTCCCACAGCAGCAGCGCCAACGCCTGTTAAAATATCTTTTTGTTTTTTGTGTACATCAAAAACATGCCCACATCTTGGACATTTTTTGTCATTTTTATTTATCATTAAACCGCAACTACTACATTCAATCATTATCTATTTCTCCAATATCCGCCAGTATTACCACCATATATCCCATTGCCATAAACATCATCGGTTACAGGTGGGCGACATTCACTACATGATCCACAAGGTGTCATTGAAACTAGGCTTGCTTTGTCAGCTTCCAACCCAGATATTTCATCGCTAATATCATTAAGTGCTAATTGAAAACTTTTTTGTTTGTTTTTAATATCTGTCATTATGTTGTTAAATTCAGTAGCGTATTTTGAACTTTCACCAAGATCATAAGGGCCATATGCACTAACTTCGGTACAATAATTTCCTATCAATTTTAAACTATTAGTTATGCAATTAAGTGATTCTAAACTATTATTACAGTCTTTTAATACTCCCTCGTACTTAGCTTTTTCTTCTTTTAAAGCTGCAAGTTGAGTATTAATTGCAGCTATTTTTTTATCATTCACACACATGCTTATCAATCCCTTCTTATTTCATAAATAGAATAACTATTAATTGTTCTACTTATGAAATAAGAAGTTATAAAATAACTTCTTATTTGTTTAACAACCTTTTCTAAATGATTAGAATGTATAGTTTTGAATTGCGGTTGTTATACTTGCTGAAGCTGTTGCTAAAGTTTCTTTGTATACATTTGAATTACTGATGAATGTATCGAATGATTCTTGAGCATTTTCTCTTCCAGTTCCTGCTGTCCAGTTTTCCATAATTGAGTTATAATATTTTTTAACTTCAGAAATGAAACTATCGATAGAACCGTTAGCAGCGTCAATTTTAGCTTTTCCATTTGATGCTTCTGGAGTGATACCTACAGAATCTCTTGTATCTGTATAATCTTCCATAATAGTTTTATTTTCACAACTAATAGCACCAAAAGTTTCTAGTCCAGCACCATTAGAATTTTGGATTTCTCTATAATTTGCAGCAATCTTTGAAGATTCAGTAGCTAAAAGCGCTAAAGAATTTCTAATTCCAACCATTGCATTGTGAACTTTTACAATGTTTTCGATTTGAACTCCTGCATCTTTTCCTTCCCAACATCCTTTTAAAATTTGAATTCCGCTTGCTAAATTAGCAATAATCGTATCAGCGCTGTAATCTCCACCACCAATAACAACATTGTTATATAATCCGTAAGCATCATCATGTAGTGCTTGTACACTATTAACCTTATGATTCATATCATTACCTCCTAGTATAATTTTATAACATATTGAAAGTGTTTTCAAGAAAATTTACACTTTTTTATATAAAAAATCAAGTAGCTTTCTACTTGATTTCATTTAATATTTTTATTAGTATTGGAACTCCATTTTTAATAACAATTGCATATTGATTATTAATATTTGATAGCATAGCTTGTTGTACTATTGTTTTTAATACAAATTGTTGTGATAATCCTTGTCCAATCCATATTCCATTATTAGTATCAAAATTATTCTTATACCAATCTTCATATTCATATTTCTTGAATCCTGATGGAATATCAATTAAGATAAAGTTAACTTTTGGATATTCTTTATTATTAGCAAGTATCTCTTTAAATGCTTTTTTATGATTATCATCTAATTTATCATAGAATTTACTAAATCCTATTACAACTACCCCTAAGTTAGAATATTTTTCAACACTCCTAAAGTTCATGTTATTATTTGTTAGAACATCTTGAATTCCTTTATTGAAGCTACTTATTATATCTACTGCTCTGTTAAAGTCACTATTACAATATTGTTTACTATAAGTATATTCTTCAAAGTAATTTTGTGCATCTATCATGAATGTTTTAAATGCTGTATTTGAGTTTAATGTTCTAGTTATATTTTTAATAAATAAATTCATATTTCCAAATTCGTTAGAACAAATTATTGAAGCAACTCTCTTCTTAAAATCAAATAATGAAGCATTTAAAGACTCTTTAACAACTCCAATTGGAACTGTATCTAATCCAGTATATTTGTCCTTAAATTTGTCTAATTCTATTGTTTCTGGCATTACATGAATAGCAGGTGCTTTAGTATAATTTTTGCTTTCTAATTCTTTTACAAATTTATTAATGCTATCATATGAATTTTTATTTTCATCAATAAATGCTGTTTGGAATTCACAAACTCTTTCTAGTTTTGCAAGACCTCTACCTAAATTATTTGATGGTACTAAACCATTTGTTTTTCCTAGTATATCTTTATATGACATTTCATTTGTTAATTGTAAGCAAATGCTGTTTTTACAACTTTGAACTACTTTCATTTTTACACTGCTTTGTGTTTCAGTTGTTATGATGAAGTAAATTCCATATTTATTACCATCTCTAATAATTGGATAAAATTTATCTATAATATCATTATATAATTCATTTAAAATCTCAATTGAGTTAATTTCTACTACTATATTAGGTAATTTTTTAGGATTATTCTTGATGTAATTTTCATAATTACCACCAAAGCTAGTAAATAATTTTTTACGTTTATTTAATTCAAATGATAATAGTTTAGCTAAATTATTGATTTTTTCATCATCACCATTAATTACAACATCTCCTACTTGAGGAGCATTTCTAAAGTTGTTTAATGTTTCTGCTCCAAAATCTAATATATATAAGTTTAATTCATCTGTACTATAATTTTTTAACATAGAGTATGTTAATGTTTGTAAGAATTCATCTTTTCCACTATCATTCATTCCATATATTAGTGTATTACCATTATTTTTTAGATTGATTGTTAATAATCCTTGTTGTTGAGATGATGGATTATCATATTCACCAATTATTGGATTAATAACATAGTCTTCTTTAACGTAATTGTATTTTTTAGATAATGATTCTACATATACTTCATTAGGTACTCTATCTAACCATAATTGATTAATTTTTAATGGAGTTTCTTCACCAATATGTATTAAGTATTTAACTATATTAGTTAATTCTTCTCCTTCTGAATGTAATAGTCTTTTTGAAATTACATTATTTATTGTTTTACTTACTGAACCAGTATTATCTATTAAATATAAGTTTTTATCAACTGATTTCTTAAATTCATTGTTAGGATAATATTGAGCTCCAGCCCACGCTGCTTGTCCTATTGCAAAGTATTCACTATAACCTACTAATAAATAAAATCTACCAACTTGTTTTATTTCAGCAGCTAAATCATTTCTGATCATTTCCATACTATCTTGCTTATCTTGAACTTTTAAACAAACTTTGAATTTTGAGTTTGACCAAATTTGTCCATCTACTACTCCTGATGGTTTTTGTGTAGCAAGAATTAAGTGTACTCCTAAAGAACGTCCGATACGAGCTGTACTAACTAAGTCTTCCATAAAGTCTGGTTGTTGATCTTTTAATTCAGCAAACTCATCACAAACTATAATTAAGTGAGGCATTGGTTCTTTTATTACACCATCTCTATATAGTCTTTGATATTTATAAATATCGATTGTTCCTTCACCAGTTTTTAATCTTACATCATTAAATACTTGTTGTCTACGAGTAAGTTCGCTATTAATACTAGCTAGTGCTCTATTAATTTCAGTTTTATCTAAGTTAGTAATTGTTCCAACTACGTGTGGTAATTTTTTACCAGTTTCTGAATTTACGAATGCTCCTGCTAATTCTCCACCTTTGTAGTCGATTAATAAAAATGCAACTTCTTCCGGACTATAGTTAACTGCCATAGAAAGAACATATGAAATAATAAATTCAGATTTACCACTACCAGTCATACCAGCAATTAAACCATGTGGTCCATGTTGTTTTTCATGTAAATCTAATACAAATGGATCTCCTACTGTATTAACACCTATTTCTGTTTTTAATGATCTTGTAGGATTATTATCTTTCCATCTATTCAGTACATTTAATTGTTCTATATTACCTACTCCAAATAATTCTAAGAATGTTACTGAATCAGGTAATTTTTTACTTGTTTCTTCTAAATTAATAGGAAGATTTGATAACATTTTTGTACAAGCAAACATATCATATGAATCATTTATTTCTTCTATAAATTTTGTTTGATTATTATTTTCTGTATTCAATATTGTTGAAGTTTTTTCTCCAATTATAATGAATTTAGATACTTCACTTGGAACTTTAGAAAGTTTTTCTTCTAGTATAATCATACTAAAACCTAAATTACTATTTTTAACTTCTAATATATCACTTATAATTTCTATTTTTCTTGATGCATCTATATCATCAACGATTACTAAATAATATCCATTATTAAATTTACTAAAATTACTTATTCTTTCTTCTTCTGATCCATTTTTTGATAATACCTTTCTACTTTCAAATACTTGTACAAGATAATTAGATACTTCTTGCATTTCTTCTGTATTAGTAGCAAAGAATCTTATTGATTTATCATTTGAGAAACAATAAGGCATCTCTCTTAAGTATTCCCATCTATGTTTATTTACATCATTTGTGAATACTACTATTTTCAAGTCATCATAACTATGAAATGCCATAACTTGTAATAACATATTATTTGTAAATGATATATATTTTGGATAAATACCATTAATACCAGTTAATGTATTTTGAATAAATGAGTATCCGATTGGAACATTATTTATTACTTTATTAAAATCTATTAGTTTGTTTAACATTAATTTAAGATTATCATTATCCATTGAGAAATCTTCACTATGATAGCTAATTTTAGTATTAAAGTTAACATCTCCAGTACCTACTCTTACCGTTAAGAAATCATTTTGATCATTTCTTCTTGACCACAATGTTCTTCTTTTATTCATTATCATGTCGTAACAAACATCTGTTGAAATTAAATTTTCTTCTAATGTTCTTTTTTGATTTTCGTATTCTACTGCTAATTCTTTATCTTTTTTATTTATATAGTTTTGATATAAAACTTGTCTTTCTTCTTCTTTCTTTTGTTTCTGTTTCTTTTCAAAGTTTTTAGTAACAAATGGCCAAACCAGCATAGTTAGTAACATAGATATACAAATAACTAATGATGGAATTATACTTTTAAATGTTTTTTGCCCATCTACAACTGCCATAATTGAATTTGATAATGTCATCATTGAACTTGCTGCCATTGTTAACATTGGGGCAAGTGTTACCCACAATGGTGTTTCTGGATCTTTTTCTTTTGCAGGTGGTGAATCTATAACCATCTCATAAGTATTAATTTCTTTTCTTATACGAGGTGATTTTAAGAAATAGTCTTCATCTTTATAAATATCTTCATTTTCTATTTCTTCATCTGTTAGAGTATCATCAACTACTAAATCTATTTGTTCTAAACCATTTATAGTTAAATTATTAAATGGATTATTTACAAATATATATTCACATACAACTAATATTTTAAATCCATATATATTAATTAAATCACAATAATTACATGTAGTTGTTTTTTCAACTCTTCTATCATTTACATAGCAAACTAAATTTTCTCCTACTTCAAGAGTCCATTTTTTATCTTTATAAGTAAGTGTTATATGTTCATTTCCTACTATACTTATTGGTACACTTATGTTACATGCAGCTGATGAACCAAATTTTATAACTGAATTGTCTTTTACTATATAGTTTTTATATGTATTGTCAGTTAAATAATCACAATATAATAAATACTTTTTATCATTTTTTTCTACATTATAATATTTTCTAGCTCTAAGAGAAATGTTTTCTGTGTTACCATCTGTATCAGATATTTTTACATTTTTTCCTGGATTTATTATCCATTCATTATTAGAAACTGTAATATTAATCACATTTTTGTTATATGTATCTTTCATCCAGAAGTTTCCAATTTTTTTAACTGGTAGAGCAAAAACTATAATTCTATCATCATCAAATAAATATACATTCATTTTTATTCCTCCTAGATAAGTACTAATTTTGTACTATTTTTAATGTTAGTTTCTCTTACTAAAGTATTATTTTTATAACATTCTCCAGTATCAGCATTCATTATTACTATGTTCTTAGTAAAGTCAATTGAATCAGTAACAATATTGCTTAATAGTTTAGTAATATTACCTATTTTTTCATTTATTGGAATAAAAATTTCACAGTTTTTGCTTAAAGATAATATGTATACATTAACTAAAATTTTATTTTCATACATATAAAAACACCCTCTTATCCTACTATAAAAAGTATACTATAAAACATGGTGAATTTAAAGTTTTTTATTTAAAAAAAATTGTTTATTCAACAACTTTTTCAATAAATGATAATTTTATTTAAGTTTTGGACTTTTATATTCCCATTCAAGTTCTGCTAGTTCTTTTTTTTCTTCTTCTGTTAATTCTGGTATGTCTTCTCTTTTATACTCTGGCTTATAATTTACGTATCCGAAAACTTCACCTACTAATTTGCCATTTTTATCTAATTCTCTAGCTATACACCTATAGGCATCTTCTACACTATCTACCATTTTGCCATCTTTGTCAAAATAATATACTTCACTTTTTTCTCCAATCATGTTATCTACTTACTTATCTCTTTTGATTATACCATTAGCAATTCAAAAAGTAAATTATTCTTATTTTATTATTAGATGATAAAAAAAGAAAATGCATTAAGCATTTTCTTCTGTTTCTTCTTCTACTTCATTTGTGATTGCTTCTACTGTTTCTTCTTTAGAATCATCAGTTAAGAATTTTTCTTCTAATACTTCAGCAGCATCATCATCTAGAAGTTCATTTTTTAACATTACTTCAATATTGTTATATTGTTTAGCACCAGTTCCTGCTGGGATTAGTTTACCAAGAATAACATTTTCTTTTAAACCATGAAGCATATCAACTTTTCCTCTTGTAGCAGCATCTGTTAAGATTCTTGTAGTTTCTTGGAATGATGCAGCTGATAAGAATGAATCAGTTTCTAATGATGCTTTTGTAATACCTAGCATAATTGGTTTACCAGTAGCTGGAACTCCACCATTTAAGATAACTGGTTTATTAATTTCACCAAATTCTCTTAGAGGTACAGTTAAACCTTCAATAAGGTTAGTATCTCCTGGATCAATAACTCTAATCTTAGTAATCATTCTTCTAACAACTGTTTCAACATGTTTATCTGAAACATCAACACCTTGTGATTTATATACTTTTTGAATTTCTTTAAGTATATATGATTGAACAGTAGTTGGATCAGTAACAGCAAGTAATTCTTTTGGAGAAATACTTCCTTCTGTAAGTGGATCTCCTGCTTTTACTAAATCTCCTTTTTCTACTCTTAATTTAGCATTATATTGAGTTACATGTTCACGAGTTTCAACATCGTTAGTAATATAAATTTTAAATCTATTATTTTTGTCATCAGTAATTTTAGTAATCTTACCATCAATTTCAGCAATTGTTGCTTTAGCTTTTGGAATTCTAGCTTCAAACAACTCTTCAACTCTTGGAAGACCTTGAGTGATATCAGCAGCAGATGCAACACCACCTGTGTGGAATGTACGCATTGTTAACTGAGTACCTGGTTCACCGATTGATTGAGCTGCCATAATACCAGTTGCTTCACCAACTTCAACAACATTACCAGTTGCAAGGTTAAGACCATAACATTTTTGACAAATACCATTTGTACATTTACATGTAAGAACGCTTCTGATTTCCATCTTAGTAATACCAGCAGCTACGATCTTATCAGCAATCTTCTCAGTAATAAGAGCACCTTTATCGATAAGAACTTCTTTAGTTTCTGGATTTAATACTTTTTGATTTGAATATCTTCCTACGATTCTATCTCTGAATGATTCAATTACAGCACCACTCTTTTCATCTGTAAATGCTTCTACTTCAATTCCTTGGATAGTTCCACAGTCTTCTTCTTTTACAATAATATCTTGTACAACATCAACTAAACGTCTTGTTAGGTATCCAGCATCTGCAGTCTTTAAGGCTGTATCGGCTGTACCTTTTCTTGAACCGTGTGTTGAAAGGAAAAACTCTTGAACATCTAATCCTTCACGAAATGAAGCTAAGATAGGAATTTCTACTTGACCGCCATCTGGTTTAGCCATAATTCCACGCATACCAGCTAATTGTCCTAATTGGTTAGCAGAACCTCTTGCTCCTGAGTTAATAATCATTGATAATGGATTTTCAACATCAGCTTTTAGAATTTCTCCTAATTTACCTTGAACATTAGTTGTAGCGTCTGTCCATAATTTAATTACTTTGTTATGTCTTTCTTCATCAGTAATTAAACCACGTTTAAATTGTTTATTAATTTTTTCAATTGTATCTTTAGTTTCTTCGATAATTGTTTGTTTTTCATTGTTTACAGGAATATCTGATAATGAAATAGTAATACCTGATTTAGTACTATATTTAAATCCTAAATCTTTTAATTTATCTAAGAAAATTGAAGTTTCTGTAGTTTTGTATCTCTTAAATATTTGAGCGATAATTTTTCCTAAATCTTTTTTAATTAAAGCAGGAACTACAGGCATTTTAGCAACTTCTTCTGGTAAATTCTTTCCTCTTTCGATGAAGAATTTATCTGGAGTCATAAATTCAATATTTTCTTTGCTTCCTTCACAAACATATGGATATGTATCTGGGAAGATTTCATTGAATATAATTTTTCCAGCTGTTGTTACTAAATACTTATCTTTTTGTTCTTCTGTCCAAATTTTATGTTTAAATTCGCGTGCTGGAATACAAACTCTTGTATGAAGTGTAATATTTCTTCTTTCATAAGCCATTAATACTTCATTTGGATCTTTGTATGCTTTTCCTTCATTAGGTTCACCAGGTAATTCTAGTGTTAAATAATAGTTACCTAAAACCATGTCTTGAGATGGTGTAACAATTGGTTTTCCATCTTTAGGATCAAGAATATTATTTGCACCTAACATTAAAAGTCTTGCTTCAGCTTGTGCTTCTTCACTAATTGGAATGTGAATAGCCATTTGGTCACCATCGAAGTCTGCGTTGAATCCACTACAAACTAATGGGTGTAATCTTAAAGCTTTACCACTAACTAATACTGGTTCGAATGCTTGAATTGATAATCTGTGAAGTGTTGGAGCACGGTTTAGTAATACTGGATGTTCACGAATAACATCTTCTACTATATCCCATACTTTTTCATCTTGTACATCTATCATTTTCTTTGCAGCTTTAATATTGTGGGCTATTCCCCTTTCAACTAATTGTTGCATTACATATGGTTTAAATAATTCTAAAGCCATATCTTTTGGTACACCACATTGGTACATTTTTAAACTTGGACCTACTACGATAACTGAACGACCACTGTAGTCAACTCTTTTACCTAATAAGTTTTGTCTAAATCTACCTTGTTTACCTTTAAGCATGCTTGATAATGATTTTAAAGGTCTATTTCCTACACCTGAAACGCTTCTTCCACGTCTACCATTATCTATTAAAGCATCAACTGCTTCTTGTAACATACGTTTTTCATTTTGAACAATAATTGTTGGAGCTTCTAATTCTAATAACTTTTTAAGACGATTATTTCTATTAATAATTCTTCTATATAAATCATTTAAATCAGAAGTTGCAAATCTTCCACCTGGAAGTTGAATCATTGGTCTTAAATCTGGTGGAATAACTGGAAGTACATCTAATATCATCCATTCAGGTCTATTTCCACTTTCTTTAAATGCATTTAAGCAATCTAATCTCTTTAATAATCTTAATTTCTTTTGACCTTGAGATTTTTCTACATCTTTCTTTAACTCTTCGATTTCTTTATCTAAATCTACTTCAGTTAATAATTCTTTGATTGCTTCAGCACCCATTCCAACTCTGAATTCATCGCCATATTTTTCATAGTAAGCTCTGTATTCTTTGTCAGATAATGTTTGTTTTTTAGCAAGAGGAGCACTTCCTGGATCTAATACTATATAACTTACGAAATATAATACTTCTTCTAATTCACGAGGACTAATATCTAATACTAATCCCATTTTAGGAGGTACACCTTTTGCATACCAAATGTGGCTAACAGGACTAGCAAGTTCAATATGTCCCATTCTTTCTCTTCTAACTTTTGCACGAGTTACTTCTACACCACATCTATCACAAATTACATTTTTGTATCTTAATCTTTTATACTTTTTACAAGTACATTCAAAGTCTTTAGTTGGACCAAATATCTTTTCACAGAAAAGTCCATCTCTTTCAGGGTTTAATGTTCTATAGTTAATTGTTTCTGGTTTTTTAACTTCACCATAAGACCATTCACGAATCTTATCAGGAGAAGCTATGCCAATACGAATTCCATCAAATTCATTAACTTCGTTCATTATTCTTCACCCCTTTCATATGCATCTTCATATGGTTCTTGTAATTCATACTCCTCTTCATATTCTAAATCTGAATCTGTTGGTTCTTTATCAAAATTATCATCTTCAAATTCATCTTCTTCATCATAATCATCTTCAGGTTGTACATCTTCATAATCAGATTCATCTTTTTCTTCTTGTTCTTCTGTTTTACCTATTTCTGTTATTGATATAGGAGTATCATCTTTATCTTCTTCTATTTCTAGTTCTTTTACATCTTTTAATGATCCATCTTTATTAATCATTTGAATATCTAAACCTAAAGCTTGGAATTCTTTAATTAGTACTCTAAATGATTCTGGAACACCAGCTCCTGGAATTGGTTTACCTTTTACTAATGCTTCATATACTCTAACTCTTCCAACAACATCATCTGATTTAATTGTTAGTACTTCTTGTAATATATGAGCAGCACCATAAGCATATAATGCCCAAACTTCCATTTCTCCGAATCTTTGTCCACCGAATTGAGCTTTTCCACCTAATGGTTGTTGTGTTACTAAACTATATGGTCCAGTTGCACGAGCATGGATTTTATCATCAACCATGTGTACAAGTCTAATCATGTACATAACTCCAACTGAAACTCTCTTATCAAATTTTTCTCCAGTTCTTCCATCATAAATCCATGTTTTATAATCAGGATCTAATCCAGCTTCTTTTACTTCTTCTTGAATATCTTCTTCTGTAGCACTATTGAATATTGGTGTTGCATAATGTACACCTAATTTCTTACCAGCCATACCTAAGTGTAACTCTAAAATTTGTCCTAAGTTCATACGAGAAGGAACACCTAGTGGGTTAAGAATAACATCTACCGGAGTACCATCTGGTAAATATGGCATATCTTCTTCTGGTAATATTAATGAACAAACACCTTTGTTACCGTGACGTCCTGCCATCTTATCTCCAACTTGGATTTTTCTTTTCTTAACAATATATACTCTAACAACTTTACTAACACCAGCAGGTAATTCATCAGAATTTTCTTTAGTAAATATTTGAACATCATGTACAATTCCTGCACATCCGTGTGAAACTCTTAATGATGTATCTCTAACTTCTCTAGTCTTTTCACCAAATATAGCATGTAATAATTTTTCTTCACTAGATAATTCTTGCATACCTTTTGGAGTAACTTTTCCAACTAGAATATCATTTTCTTTTACTTCAGTTCCAATTCTAACAATACCATTTTCATCTAAGTTCTTACGAGCTTCTTCACTAATATTTGGAATATCTCTTGTGAACTCTTCTGGTCCTAATTTAGTATCACGACATTCAATTTCTTTCATTTCAATATGAACAGAAGTTAATACGTCATCTTTAACAATTCTTTCGTTTAATATAACGGCATCTTCATAGTTATATCCATTATATGTCATGAAAGCAACAACTAAGTTCTTACCTAAAGCTATTTCACCTTTATCTGTAGATGGTCCATCAGCAATAATTTCACCTTTATGTACTTCCTCACCTTTCTTAACGATTGGCCTTTGATTATAACATGTTTCATTATTACTTCTTTGATATGTAATTAATTCATATACACGTTTTTCTGCTAATCCTTTTACTATAATTTTCTTAGCATCAACATATTCGACAACACCATCTATATCACAAACTACTGAACATCCAGAGTCACGAGCTATTGCAGCTTCTACTCCAGTACCTACGATAGGAGCTTCAGTAATCATAAGTGGTACAGCTTGTCTTTGCATGTTTGCACCCATTAATGTACGGTTAGCATCATCATGTTCCATGAATGGAATCATACTTGTTGTAACTGATACAATTTGTGATGGTGAAACATCTATATAATCTACTTTTTCACGAGCAACAATCATATTATCTTTGTTAAATCTTACTGGAACTTCTGCATCAGAAATTATTCCATTTGAGTCTACATTAATTGTTGCTTGACTGATATAGTAATCTTCTTCTTCATCAGCAGTCATATAAACTATCTCATCAGTTATTTTACAATCTACTACTTTTCTATATGGAGTCATTATAAATCCATATTCGTTTACTCTAGCATAACTTGCTAAAGATGTAATTAAACCGATGTTTTGACCTTCTGGAGTTTCGATAGGGCAAATTCTACCATAGTGTGATGGGTTAACATCACGAACTTCCATACCTGCTCTATCTCTTGATAAACCACCTGGACCTAAAGCACTAAGTCTACGTTTATCATTTAATTCAGAAAGTGGATTAATTTGATCCATGAATTTTGATAATTGTGATGAACCAAAGAATTCCTTTAATGCTGCAGTTACTGGTCTAATATTAATTAAAGACTTTGGTGTAACAGCATCAATCTCTTGTGTAGACATCTTATCCCTAATTTGTCTTTCCATACGTGCAACACCAATTCTAAATTGATTTTGAATTAATTCTCCAACTTGTCTTACACGTCTATTTCCTAAGTGATCTATTTCATCATATTTACCTACACCATATAATAAACAAATATAATATGATAAAGATGCATATACATCAGAAATAGTTAATCTCTTAGTATCAATAGTTTGATCATTACCAATAACTTTAATTATTTTATCAGAATCGTCATTAGCATAAACTAATACTTCTTGTATTTTATTGTAAGTATCCAATTCTTCATTGATAGTTACTTCTTTAACACCATATCCGTTTACAAATACTGGTTTTATTGTTTCTAAGATATCTTTAGTAATAAGAGTTCCTTTTTTAACAAGCACTTCTCCATCAACTTTAATATCTTGTGCTATTTTAACATTTAAAAGTCTATCAATAACATTTAATTTCTTATTGAATTTATATCTTCCTACTTTTCCTAAATCATATCTAAATTTATCAAAGAATCTAACGATTAATTGATTTTTAGCTGAATCTAAAGTAGCTGGTTCTCCTGGTCTTAATTTTTCATATATTTCAATCAATGCTTCATCAGTATTCTTTGTAGAATCTTTTTCTAAAGTATTAATTAAATATTCATCTTGACCAAATAATTCAAGAATTTCTTCATTACTTGAAAGACCTAAGGCTCTTAATAATGTAGTTACAGGAACTTTTCTAGTTCTATCTATTCTTACATAAAGAATACCTCTTGCGTCCAATTCATATTCTAGCCATGTACCTTTATTAGGTCTAACTTCACTTGTAATGATATTTCTGCCACTCTTATCTACTTCATTTTTATAGTAGCAAGATGGTCCCATAACAAGTTGACTATTAATAACTCTTTCAGCTCCATTAATAATAAATGATGCTGTATCAGTCATTAATGGCATATCACCTAAAAACACTTCTTGTTCTTTTACTTCTCCTGTTTCATTAATGAATAATCTTGCCTTAACTTTTAAAGGTGCAGAATAAGTTACTTTTCTTTCTTTACTTTCTTTTACTGTATATTTTGGTGCATCAAAATAATAATCACCAAATTCAAGTGATAAAGAACCTGAGAAACTTTCAACTGGGAAAATATCTTCAAACACTTCCTTAATACCTTCCTTTAAAAATAAGTCAAATGAATCTTTTTGAATTTCTAATAAGTTAGATAATTCTAGCGTACTACGCTTTGTTGAGAAACTTCTTCTTTCTCTATGGTCACCAAATTTTACTGTTTTGTATGCCACTATTTCACCCCAATCCTAAATTTTTAAAGAACACAAATTTTAAAAATAAAACAATGTACTGCAATATAAAATTTTATCACATGTATTTTCAATAAGTCAATGGTTTTTTGTGTAAAATGTAAAGTTTTCTATTGTTTTTTTGCTTTAATTATAAAATATCCTTTATCTCTATCTATTATTTTTACATTTTTAGTCTCTTCGAGTATTTTTTTAATTGATAATGCTCCTTGATCTTTACGAATAACGAAATATAGTGTTCCATCATTCTCTAAGTGCTCAAATGCTCCGTTAAGTATTTCTAGTAGTTTTTGCTTTCCTACTCTAATTGGTGGATTAGTAATTATAACATTGTATTTATTTTTAACATTTTCATATGCATCACTTATAAATGCATTTCCATTAAATTCTTTATATCTTTTAATATTTCTATTAGTTAGGTGAACAGCCCTTTTATTGACATCAACCATATCAACATAAGAAGATGTTATTTGACTAATTACTATTCCTAAAAAACCATATCCACATCCAACATCTAACACTTTAATATTTGACTTTGCTTCTTTTAGATATGTTTCTAATAATAATCTACTACCATAATCGATTTCTTTTTTACTAAATACACCATTATCACTATAAAAAACAAAAGAAGAAGAATTATATTTATAACTTAACTCTCTTATTTCGCTCTTTAAGTTTTTATCATTTTCAAAATAATGACTCATATAATTCTCCTTCTTATTTTAAATACTTATATACGCAAAAAAGCCTTTTACAAGGCTCAAATGTTTCAATTAAGCTAATTCTACAGTAGCGCCAGCTTCTTCTAATTTAGCTTTTAATTCTTCAGCTTCACTAGCAGGAATTCCTTCTTTAACGTTTCCACCAGCATCAGCGATATCTTTAGCTTCTTTAAGTCCTAATCCAGTAACTTCTCTAATTACTTTGATTACTTGTAATTTTTGAGCACCAGCAGCTTTTAATACAACAGTCTTAACACCACTATCAGCACTTTCTTCAGCAGCTTCAGCAGGAGCAGCAGCAACAGCTACAGCACTTGGATCAACTCCGAATTCTTCTTTCATCATATCAACTAATTCTTTAACTTCAAGAATAGTTTTTTCTTTTAAAGCTTCAATAATATCTTTGTTTTCAATCTTTGCCATATTAGTTATTTCCTCCTTCTTCTAACTTTTCAGCATATAAATTTAATCCTACACTTAAATTTCTTACATGTTCCATTAAGCCACCAGCAAACATTGTAAGTAATCCTTCCATACTTGGAATAGTTGCATATTCGGCGATAACGTCTTTTCCAACAACTTCGTTTTCAATACATCCAACTCTTACTTCTAGTGCTGGGTGTTCTTTAGCAAACTTACTAACAACTTTGATAGGTTCAATAATAGAACCTGCAAATAGATAAGCATTTGGTCCTTGCATGTAATCACTTAATTCAATATTCTTATCTTTTAATGCTAAATTCATAAGAGTATTTTTATAAACTTTTACATCTGAATTAACTTCCTTAAGACCTTCTCTCAATTCTGCCATTTCGCTAACTGTTAAACCTTGATAATTTAATAACAAGAATGTTTTAGCATTATCTAATTTATCAGTTATTTCTTTAACAACAGCTTGTTTTTGTTTAAGAATCTCTTTACTTGCCATATAGTCTCCTTTCATATAATTAAAAAGTTTCCTCATGACAAGGAAACTGTATAATCGTCATTATATATGTTTCCTCGGTAAGATTTAATTTTGTACTTACTGTCTTTGGTCACTTCAACGTATTTGATTATACAATACTTTTTTTTCTTTGTAAAGTACTTTTTATAAAAATTATTATAAAAAAGGAATGTACTTACACATCCCTATTTTTTTCTTATAACAACTTCTACTTTTGTAGTTCGTGATGAATAATTTAATTTAACATCACTACCTTCTACCATTACTGGCACTTCCCAAGTTCCTTCTCCTAACGTGCTTAAGTCTACATAAGCTTTTATGCTTTCAGAATCTACTTTATTTAGTAATGTTTCTACTCCTTTTACTACTACTGTTACTTTAGTTGAGTCAGCACTCTTAGCTAATGCTGTATATTTTGAAGTATCTAAGTTTTTAAATTCTATTGGAATATCTTTAAATTCTTTAGATGTTTCTTTTTCCATCTTAACTTTGATTGTTATTGCAGTATCAGACATAGATCTAACTCCGTTTGGCTTAGTTATTGTTTCTTGATATGTCTTATCGCCATTTAAGCCATCAACATTAATTTTTACTTCTACTTCTTTGATTCCATCTAATATACTTTCTTCACCATAAAGTGTTACATTGTTTACATTTGATGTTATTGAACTAATAGCACTACCACTTGCAACATTTCCTGTAGGTACTACTTTAACTGGGACTACTTTACTTGGACTGGTAATTGTTACTTTAGCAGTTATATTTCCAGGCACAATTTCTATATCTGGAAGTTCTGTACCTTTATCATCATATGCAACTAATTTTACATTTTCTAATGTATATTCTCCAGAACTCGTTGCATTTAATGCACTTACATCTATTATTGCTTTAACATTTGCAACTTTTTCTAATTTTTCCTTATATGATTTAATTATCACACTATCTCTATCAAGTTCAACTGAACTTATAACTAATGTGCTATTTAATTTATCTTGATTTAATATATCGGTTGTTAATGTTCTTGATTCACTAACTTTTTTATATATTACTAATGTTATTCTTGATGGATCTAATTTATACTCTAAAGTGTTAATTGGATTATTATATTTAACATTTACTTTATGTGTTCCTTCAGATAAGTCTGTCAAATCTAATGTTAAAGTATGATCTCCTAATTGTTCTGCTAAGTATAAATCACTTTTTCTTCCCATTAGTACTATATCAGCACTTTCTGGTATTCCTTCTACAACATATGTTTCTTCATTATATTCTGCTGTTATTGAAATATTTGATAAAACTGTTGCTTCTTTTTCTGTTAATGTTATTATCTTTCTATCTACTGCAAAGAATGCAGCAAATGCAAATAATAATGAAATATATATTAGAGTATTTGGATTATTAATAAATTTATCAAATCCACCACCTTTAGTAGTTATTTTATCATTTATAAAATATACTAATTTTGAAAGTGGTGTTACTATAACAGTATCTACTATAGCATATATAGCTTTAAATATTTTACCTATAAATTTGAGAATTTTACTTAGAACTTTCTTCATTTGTATCACTCTCACTTTCTACATCGGCTTCATAAAATGTTTCTTTTTTAGGTTGTAATTCTTCTAAAAGCAATATTTTAGCATCATCTAGAGATAAATTATAGTTTAATTCACTTTGAATAGCTATTGATATTCTTCCTGTTTCTTCACTTACTACTATTGCTATACAATCACTTATTTCACTTATTCCAAGTGCTGCTCTATGACGAGTTCCTAATCTCTTAGAAATATTAGGATTCATACTTGTGGGAAATACACTTCCAGCACAGGTAATTTTATTTCCTTGAATAATTACTCCACCATCATGTAATGGGTTATTTGGAAAGAATATTGATATTAATAATTCACTACTTAAATCAGCATATATTTTATTAGCTGGTTCAATATATTGTGCTAAACTATAATCTCTTTCAATTACCATTAATGCTCCAATTTTATTTTTCTTTAAATAGTCAATAGCATTTATTATTTCATAAACTAACTTTTCACGTTCATCAACTGTTAGTGTTTTATGTCTTCCTAGTAATTGACTTCTTCCAATACTTTCAAGAACATTTCTGATTTCTGGTTGAAATATAATTATTAATGCAAGTGGTCCCCATGATATAACATATTCAAGTATAATTCCTACAGTGTTTAAGTTTAACCAATCACTTAATAGTTTTAATCCTATTATGATAAGTACTCCTTTAAATATTAATGTAAGTTTAAAATTATTTCTTGAATACTTTAGTAATTGATAGAACATAAACCATACTATTGCTATATCAAGAACTTTTGATAATATATTCAATATTATTTGAAACATATCTTCACCTCTATCTACTAAAATATTATACACTATTTGGCATTCTTTTGCTATAATTTTGAATTTGTTTACAATCATGATACAATATTATTATGAATAAGAATGAATTAAGAATTAAATTTAAACAATTAAGAAAAGATATATTAGATAAGAATTATCAAAGTGAAATAATATATCAAAATATTATAAATAATGAATATGTTAATAAATGTGATACAGTATTACTATACTCTTCTTTAAGTGAAGAGGTTGACACATTTAAGATGATTAATTATTTTTTAAAACATAATAAAGTTGCTTTACCTAGAGTATGTGGAAATGATATGGATTTTTATTATATAAAAAGTGTTGATGAATTAAAGAAAGGAAGTTTTAATATACTAGAACCTACTAGTAATGATAAAGTTACATCTGATAATTGTGTTTGTATTGTTCCTGGAATATGTTTTGATAAAAATGGTTATAGAATTGGATATGGTAAAGGATATTATGATAAGTATTTGAGTAATAAAAATATTTATAAAATAGGCATTTGTTTTAAGGAATGTTTAATAGATAATATACCTCATGATTTATATGATATTAAAGTTGATTTAATAGTTAGTTCTTTTTAAAAATATTAATCATATAAATTTAATGAGGTGAAAAACATGGATATAATAAAAGTATCAAGTAAAAGTATTTCTCAAAAGGTAGCAGGTAGTATTGCTAATTCTTTTAGAGAAGGTAGTAAGAAAATTGAAGTACAAACTGTAGGAGCTGGAGCTGTTAATCAAGCTATTAAAGCTATTTCTATTGCTCGTGGTTTTGTAGCTCCATTAGGTCTTAATTTAATTTGTACACCTGCATTTTATGATATTGTTATTGATGGTAAAGAAAAAACAGCCATTAAATTAATTGTGGAGACTAGATAGTCTCTTTTTAATTAAAAAAAATAGGAACTTAATCCTATTTAAATGTTTTAGCTGACTTTTTACTACTAAAATCGCTTGTGTTATTATTTTTAACTTTTATTTTATAATAGTAAGTTCTATTTTTTGATAATTTGTAATTAGTCCAAATAATTTGTTCTCCTTCATAATTTTTTGTATTCAATGTAGCAACTTTAGAATATTTTCCATTTTTACTAGTACTTCTATAAATATAGTATGTTTTAGCAGATGGAAGTTTATTTATCTTAAGTTTTATACTTCTGTTTCCTCTTTCAAGACTAAAGTTAATATAATCACTTAATCTCATAGAACTACTAACATTAGAATAATTACCTGTTACTCTTCTACCACCTACTTTTCTATATGGTAGTATTTTGTAATAGTAAGTTATTCCTTCTTTAGCTTTAGAATCATAATAATTTATTTTAGTAGTTGTTGCTATTTTCTTATATTTACCATTGATTGTATCAGATCTATATACATAATATCCGCTTGCACCAGAAATCTTATTCCAGCTAACTCTTGCATATAAATAGTAACTATTATATCCCTTTGTAGTTGTATTATTTAATCTTGGAGTTGAGGAAATAACATTAGAATATTTTCCATATACTTTTTTTCTCTTATTTAATTTATATGGTCTTACTTTATAATAATATTTTGTATTAGTACTTAAACTTGTATTTTTATAAGTTGTAGTATTTGAATTTGTTATTGTTTTTATAAGTTTCCATTTTTTGCCATTAGTGCTTCTATAAATAGTGTATCCTTTAGCACCTTCTATTTTTTCCCACTTAATAGATATTGAATTATATGTAGTACTAGTTACTATAGAAAAAATATTGTCATTCATATTTTTCTTTTCATAAATAGATGAAACTTTAATATCATAGTTTGGCATAATGAATGAATTTTTATCATTATTTAAAATATAATTTATATTATTACCATTTGTATCATAAATATTTACTCCAGTATATTTGTATCCAAATTTATTAGTAGGATTAATATAAATGGTTTCTCCTTCTTTTGCATTATTTGGGATATTTAAATCATTTGTATTTTCTATATTATAGACCGGAATAATTATTACTGGTTCTTCTTTCTTAATAACATTATAACTAAAATAATTACTAATGTCATTATATGTTATAGTTGCTTTTCTTTCACCAATTGTTTTAGTATAAAAATTATCTATTTGATATTCATCACTATTTAAAGTTTTGGTTCCTTTTTTATAATTTGCTGTTACTTTAAGTCCAGTTAAATCTATTTCATCATTTTCATAATAAGTTACTTTATTTGGAGGAGTAATGCTTAATGATATTAAAGCATTGTTAGTACTCTTTTGTTTTATAAATATTTTTTTATCTGATGATCTTACATAACTAATAGTTATACTTTCATTTTCTGATAGAAGAGTTATATTATCAGCATATCCATCAACATCTAATCCTTCCTCACTAAATTCACCATTAAAATAACTATATACTTTTGTTGTTCCATTTATATTACTAGATGAAGTAAGTACATATAAATTTCCTTGATTCCAAGTAAGTATTGGTTCAAAACAAGATATATTTGATTTAATACTTTCTTTAAACTCAATTCCATCATATTCTGTTATACTTAGATTGTTACCACCAAGAACTATATAAATTTTGTTACTATCACTTTCTATATCATATGTAGAAGATGATAAATTATCATTTGATACTTTAATAAATAAAGAGTTTTCATACTTATAGATTAAAATATTATTATTATTTTGCCAATCTCTTATGCTTACATATATTTGATTATTTAAAGATGTAATTTTTGGTTGACCACCACCATATTTAATATTAGCATATGTTCCAAGAGTTACTAAACTATTATTTTCTAATTTAAATAATTTTGTATCTTCATTTTCATTAAATACTAAATATAAATTGTTATTTAAGCTTAATGTATCAAAACCATAACTATCTGTGTTAGATTTTACTAATATATTTTTCCATTCATTATTAGTTAATTCATTTAAATATAAATTGTTTGTTAAATCAGTATATATTAAATATAACTTATTATTATTTTCTATTAATTGCATATCAATTATATCATTTGTAATTTGTAAAGAATTTATTAGATTAAAATTGTTTGTATAAGTGTATGTTGATATTTTTTTATTAGCATATGTTACAAAATATTTAGTATTATTAAAGTTAAATGATGTTATATTTTTATTAGCATTGTCTGTTTCAGTATCATTAAAGTTTAAATTATTCCATATATCTAAATCACTTGACTCTGGTATTGATACATCAAATGTCATATAATCGTTTGAACTTTCTGATATATTACTTATAACTATTCCTGAATTAGTTCCATTAGAATATGTTAATGCATTTTCAGTGATATTTAAATCACTATTTCCAATAGTAGTTCTACCTGATTCTTTTGATAAGAAGGCTTGTTGAACATCTAATTGTGCATTATTATTTATATTTGGTCTAAATATATAAATACCTGTTTCACCAAAGTAATTACTATATTCTTCTATAGTAGTATTAACTCTATAAACTATAAGACCACTACCGCCTATTTTAGAATCTATTGAATCATAATCAGGAATTTTATAATCTGCTTTTTTTCTAAATTCTACTACAAATAACTCATAATCATTTATTGGAGACTTTAGTATGTATGCTTGATTTCCATCTTTATTACTTTGTAAGTGAAGTGTTAAATTTGTTTTTGAAGAAGATATTGTATCTATGTTAATCCAATTACTAACTTTATATCTTAAGTAAGCTAGTGGATACTGAATATATGATGAAACACTTCCCATAATATCCCATGTATATACAGGATATGTTTCATCTTTTGTATATAAATCTGGATAACCTAAAGTATGTAAAAATTCATGAGCAACTAATCCGCTTTCTGAAGATAATAAATTTGTCATTAGTCTTTCTGTATTTAAAATATTATAAGGTCCTATATTTTTATTTGAATATGTTTTATCTCCAGTATAAGTACTTTTATGTGATCCAGTTGTAGGCATTGTACTATCACTGGAATCACTACAATTTAAAATAACAGTTAAGTTATCAATTATTCCATCATTATTATAATCTATTATTTTATCTTTTAATTCAGGAACATTATCTATTAATTCATTAATAATACTAATATCATGATTATAATTGTTGGCTTCTTCTTCTGAAATAGATAATTCATACGAATCAATTATTTCTCCATTATCTTGAGGAAAATAGTTTTCAACATTAAATTTTCCATATGAAATAGATGACATATAACTTTTAAAACTTCTACCATTACTTCCATTATATATTTTTATTATTTTGTCTCTATTATCTTTATTATTAAAGTATTCTTTTTCTTCTTCACTAGCATCACTAAAATGAGCAAATAATACTACATTAGCAAAGTTTTCTTTAGCACCTTCATCTTTAACTATTGCGTTTATATTAAAATATATAAATATTGTTATAAATATGGTTAAAATAAATATTATCTTCTTTTTCATACGTTCACCTATCCTAGTATAAATTATAACAAAATAAAATAACTATTTCTAGTTATTCTACTCATTTTCTACTACTTGTGTTTTTTTCTTCTTATGCCTTTTTTTATATTTCTTTTTTTGCTCTTGTTCTAAAGATACATCTTCTTTTATTTCTTCATTAGTCTCATCATCTTCATAAACATCTATAATAAATTTTTTGATTGGTTTTTTATTTACTATTTCTTTTACTTTTTTTTGTGAATTTTTTGTTTCTTTTGTTTCTTCGAGTGTAAGCATCGTTAACCATGCAGCTATTCCATTATTACTTAATAATATATACATTAATGGTTCTAATAAACTTATTAATCCAAATACTAAGAAATAATAACCTAATATTGTATTTCCTACATCAATTTTATTATAAATATTTGCTACTACTAAAACACCTAAAATTGTTAATATAACTGTCATTGGTAATTTAACGAAGAAATTAATATCACCTTTTTCTAACATTTTTTTTGCATGATAACCTTTATTTAAAACAATAGCTATTGAATAAATAAGCATTGCATCTGCCATAACAAATCCAGAGTTTGGATAATATGCATTTACTAATAAAAATGTTGCTGTAACTATATTAATAAATCCAAAGAATAATTGTTCATAATCATTTCTTCTTCTATTTAGAAAATATGTTATTAGTGAAAAAAATCCAAACATATATAATAGTGGTGAAGCACAATCAATAGGATCAAATGTTATCATATCCGATACCCTTAAAAGCACATATCCAACTATAGCATATATCGCATATAACATTATGTCTAATCCAATTAATGTTTTATTTGTTTCTTTAATTATTTCCTTTTTCATTCTTTACTCCTATTTTAATCATCATCACTATTATCTAAAAATCCAAATATATCATATTTTTCATCTAAGAATACATAAATTATTTTTAATAGTGCAACTACTGGTGTTGCTATTAACATTCCTATTATACCAAACATATATTCAAATATCAATAATGAAATTATTATAGTTATTGGACTTAAATTCATTTTTTTGCTCATTACTAATGGTTGAAGTATATTTCCTTCAATAGTTTGTACAACTAAAATAAATGCTAATGTAAGTATTCCAATTAGTGAGTTTTGCGCAAATCCAATAGCCCCTGCTATAGCTGCACCCATATATGGTCCGATATAAGGAATTAAATTAGTAACTACACATATGAATGAAACTAACACTGGAGCATTTAATCCTATTATTGAAAATCCTATAATTGATACCATAAATAATAATAATGATAACCATAATGTTCCACTTATAAATGAATATAATGATTCATCTAATTTTTCTAATAAATATTTAATTTCATTTCTTGATTTTTTAGGAAACATATTAATAAATCCATCAGTAACTTTTTCAAAATCAAATGATATATAAAATGCTAAAATCAAACTTAATAATATTTTTCCAATTCCACTTGCTAATGCTGTTATTATATTTACTGCAGTATTTGGCAAATCTTTTTGTATATTACTTCCAAAACTCTCTATTTTAGTAAGGAATGAACTCTTAATTGTATCTAAATTTTCTAAACTTAAATTAGATAATTTAACAAATATATCATCTATCCATCCTTTTATATCAGATGTTATTTTTGGAATAGATGAAACTAGTTCACTTATTTGTTCTCCAAGAGATGGAAGTGTAAATATAAATACTAATGCTATTACTACTATTAATATTAAATAAGTAATTGCAACACTTAATCCTTTTTTAACCCCTTTATCGGTTAATTTTTTTACTATTGGATTTAGCACCCATGCAATAACCCATCCAACAAATAAAGGTGAAATAATTGATAAAATTTTACCTGCAAATGTTAGAATTTTCCAATCTCTAAGTATTAAACTTACAACATATATTAGTAATATTATAAAAAGCAAATATAATATTTTAAGTATTTTATTTCCAGTATTTAAAGCTTGGTTTATCTTTTTAGTACTAACTCTACTAGTTAAAGGTTTTGTTTTATTTTCATCTTTGTCCATAATACTTTTTCTCCTTATATTAATAATAGCACAATTTTAGAAAAAAAAATAGTTCAAAAGGAACTATTTTAATCATCAATTTTCTTTGATATTTTATTCATTGTTTTAAATATATCTTTTTCATATTTTTTGTACATGATTCCAATAGCTATACCACTTGCTAGAGTTAACATTTTTCCAACCGTTTTAATAATATCACTCTCCTTGATATTATTATTAGTTATTTAAATATTTTTATACATTTTTTAAATAAGTTACTCTATTATCTGCATATAGTGTTTGTACAGATAAATTTAATGACTCAATATTTCCAATTATTATTAATGATGATTTTGCTCTTGTAATTGCCGTATATATTAATTTGTTATAAAACATTCTTCTAAAACTTTTTGCTAATACCACTACAACATTATCATATTCACTTCCTTGTGATTTATGAATGCTAATTGCATATGCAAGAGTAAACTTATCAAATTCACCACTTTTATATGTAACTATATTACCCATATAATCTATAGAAATATAAAGTTTAGAATCAATGTATTCAATTGATTTAATATAACCAATATCGCCATTAAATACATTGTTTTCTACATCATTTACTAATTGTATTACTTTATCATTAATACCATAATATTTATCTCCTATTTGAACTTTATCGCTTCTATTGTTAAATATATTAGACATTAATCTATTTATATTATCTATTCCACATAAACCTTTATACATAGGTACTAATACTTGGAAGTTTTCTATATTAATATTTTTTTCTTTTACTTTAGAACAAATTTCACTTAAATAAGTCATTATATTTTCATCGCTACTTTCAATGAATCTAAAATCACTATATGAATCAAATGAATCAAAATATTTTTTGTTTTTTATATCATTTGCTAAATATGTAATATAACTTCCTTCTTTAACTCTATAAATAATATTTAAACGTTTACTCTTAACATTATCTAGTTTTAATAAATCGTTTAATACATCTCCAGGACCAATAGATGGTAATTGATTAGCATCACCTATTAATAATAATTTAACATTAAACTTTAATGCATTTAATAGTGATGACATTAAAAATATGTCTACCATACTTGCTTCATCTACTATTATTATTTTTTCATTTACTTTATTAAATTCATTCATTTGAAATGAGCCAGTTTCTTTATTCCATTTTAGAAATTTATGTATTGTGTAAGCTGGTGCATTAACACTTTCCATCATTCTTTTAGCACTTCTTCCGGTTGGAGCTAATAGTGCAATATCAGTATCTCTTACTTTATAAACACTTTTCATTATACTAACAATTGCTTTAATAATAGTTGTTTTCCCAGTTCCGGGTCCTCCAGTTATAATATATAAATTATTCTTTAATGAGCCTTTAATCGCACTTTTTTGATCATCATTAAATTTAATATTAGCTTCTTTTTCATATTGACTTATATAATCTTCTATAGTTTCATTTTTAATTACTTCTTTAATATCATTTATTCTATTAATATTTGTAAGAATATTTTTTTCTGTATAAAAGAAATCATGTAATGTTATTAACTCTTTATATATTACTACTTCATTAGATTCAATTAATGAATTTAAATGAACAATAAATTTATTTGAGTCAAATTCTCTATTAAAATTTTTTTTCATTCTAATAAATAATTCTTCTTTTTGTACAAGTGTGTCTCCAGTTTCATAACACATATTATAAATATTATGTTTTATTAGAGCTTTTATTCTTCTTTGATCTTGTTCATCATTATCTTTTAAAAATATTAAATCTAATTTATCAAAATTTATATTTGTTACTAATTCATAAATATTATTTTCTATGATACCTTCTAATTTCGAACCAAAAAGTGTTAATAAATCAATTGCTTCCTTTACACTAAACCCATATCCATTTAGTTTAATAATCATATCTTGATTTAATTCATTATCAACAATCTTATCATGCATACTTTTAGCTTTTAACTCACTCATTCCACTAATTGTTGATAGTTGTCTATAATCTTTTTTTATAATATCAATAGTATTCATTCCAAATCTTTCAACTATTTTTTTGGCAGTTTTTTCGCCTATTCCTTTAAACATACCACTAGATAAATATAATATTAAACTATCAGTGTCAGTTGGAGGCTTCAATTCATATGTTTCAACATTATATTGGATACCATATTTTGGATGATTATACATTTTTCCATATAAAATATATTCTAGATCCAAATTAATATCATTAAAGTTTCCTGTAAATCCAATTACTTTATCAACATACATAAGAGTTTCATCATCGTTAGTTTCTCTTACTCTAAAAAGACCAATTTTATATGGTCCATTATTACTTTCATAAATGATTTTTCTAATATTTCCGCAGATATAATTCTTCATACAAAATATTTTATCACAAAATAAATTTATCTACTATAAATATTTTTATTTTTACTTGACTAAAAGATGAAAATATAAAATAATTATACAAGGAGTGATTATATGAAAGATGAAATTTTTACTATAGATGATGAAAAATATAAAGTAATAAAGATGTTATATAATGATAAAACTGATAAATCGTATATTGTTTATGAAAAATGTGATGATAAAGATAACAATATATATGCATCCACTTTTTCGTTTGCTGGTAATCAACTTATATTAGATGAGATAACAAGTGACAAAGAATGGGATTTTATTGATTCTGAGTTGGGTGACGTTGATGAATAGTTTATGGTTTTATTTTGATGATTATGATAAAACTATTGAATGCAGGTATTATGAAGATGTACGTAGTGGTAAATATATAAAAATAATACTTCCTCAAGAAAAGTATAATAATTATTTTGAATCTTTTTATAAAAAATATTATATGGAAGATAAATTGACTGATAATGCAGTTATTCATCAATTTTATGATATAGATGTTGATGAAATAGATAAAATAATTGAAGAATCTAAAAGATTTATTAATCCACAAGAAGGTGATTTTAAGACTATTGAAGTAAAAAGTACTCCAACTGTTAAAGAAGAGTTTAAATCTTTGAAAAGTAACAATATTAAGCCTAAAAGAAAAGTTAAAAGAACTAATTTATTTAAAAATGGTGTTATAGTTTTAGCTAGTGCTGCTCTTATTTCTTCTATTGGAACATTCAGTTATAGAAATTCTAATCATAAAACAAATCAATCTAACTCTAATAATGAATATACTTTAGAAGAAAATGAAATAGATGATACAATACTTGATTATATTTCAAATAGTGATATAAAGTTTGAAGAGTTAGATAATGAAAATATAGATAATACCACAAAAGAAACAGATGTCATAAGTGAAAGTAATAAACAAAGCGTAAATGATATTTCTGATGATTCAGAAATAAGTAATAATAATGACATAAATTTTGACTATAACATAGAAATATATGCTCCAAATGAATTTGATGGCGAAACTGCATTTATTACTGAATCTTATTATGGAGAAGCAATAAAAAATGCAGCTGAAACATATGGAATTGACTACAATGTTTTAAGAGCAATTGGTACTCATGAAAGAGGAATACATAGTAGTACAATGGATGCTGGTGGTGGTATTGGTCTATATCAAATTCAAATTGGTGGCTCTTTTTCATGGATTGGTTCTACTGTCAAAGCATATAATTTTAATACTAACCAATGGGATGAAGAAGTAATTACTACTGAAAAAGCAAGTGATGTGTTCAATAATATAAAACTAGGAGCTATGATATTTCAAGAATGTCTTAGAAGAAATAACTATGACATAGCAAAATCTGTAACTGAATATAATTATGGTACTTCTAATTTACAGTTTGTAATAAATAATTATTGTCAAGAAAACAAAAATTATAATAATGACCCATCTGATTTAGAATGGTTAAAATATAGAAGCCTAATATCTGGTGGTGACTCAAAATATTTAGAAAATGTTTTTAAATATATAAAAAGTGAAACTATGCTTACCTTTTATACTCCTAATGGTGAATGTATAAATATTAAGTATGACAATTTAAATAGAAATAGGACAATTTAAAAATGAGTTTTTTGAACTCATTTTTATTTGTTTAAGAATTTTTCAATAATGTTATCTACTTCAACCATGTCTATTGGTTTTGCTAAATATTCATCAAATCCTTTGTTTAAATATGATTCTTTCATACCTGATAATGCATTGGCAGTTAATGCAATAACAGGACATATATTAGGATCTAATTGTTTAATAATATTTAATGTTTCTTGACCACTTAGTTCTGGCATTCTATCATCTAAAAATATTAAGTCAAACTTTTCTCCTGATTTGATTTTTCTTATGCATTCATCTCCGTTGTTAGCAGATTCAATTTGAAATTTGTAATCAGCAATAAGTCTTTGGATTACTTTAATATTTAATTTATCATCATCAACTACTAACAATTTATAATTTGAACAATCTAATTTAGTTTTATCAGCACTTGCTGTGGTTTTTATTTCAAATGTTCCGATTGGTGATGAATTTACTATTTTTTGAGTTACTTCTATAAAGAATGTACTACCAACTCTATAATTACTTTCAAACCATATCTTTCCACCCATTGTTTCTAAGAATTTTTTAGTTAATGTTAAACTATATCCTCTTCCTTCTTCATGATTTGAAATAACATTAGAATCAACATTATCTTTAAATATACCAGTAGCTTCCTCTGGTTTAATTCCTATTCCTGTATCACTCACTTTAAACAATAATACTTCATTATTGTTTGTTCTTGTTCCAACTACTGTTAATCCAATTTTACCTACTTCTGTATATTTAACCGCATTTGATAAAATATTTAATACACATTGATATAATTTTTCTTCATCTCCATTTAATACAGAAGATATATTACTATCAACATCAACATTAATTGATATTTTTTTTGTACCAATCATATTAGTAGTGGCATTAACTAAATTTCTAATAGTGTCAACTATATTATAGTTATTGTTGTTTGTTTCTGTTTGACCACCATTTATTTTAGAAACATCTAAAATAACATCTATTGCATCTACTAATTTTAAACCGTATTCACTTATTTGTTTAAAACATGTTTTTGATGATTCTTCATTATATGGTGCATTTTTTAAATCATTTGTAATTTTTGATATTGTTTGCATTGGTTCATTTATTTCATAGGCAATTCCTGATAAAATTTTTGTTTTTTCTCTATTGGATGCATCTATTGTTTTTTTAGCATTTTCACTTTCTTCAATTAGCACTAAGTCAGGATTTTCTGTTGAAAAGTATAAATAATACATTTCAAGTCCAAATCCAAGTGGAATAACAGATATTGATGGGATTAATACTTGCATTGACATTAATGTTAAAGTTAATACTAATGAAATAATAATAACTAGTTTTTCTTTTCTTGTTAAATTTTTTCCTTGTATTATAACATTAACAACAATTAATACATCTATTACAAAACAAAATGCCCATACTACAATTGCAGTATTACCTGGAACAAAAGTCAAATCATTCTTATCTAATCCTGCGTATGGAAGAAAAAACGAATATACAATAATTCCAATCAAGAATATTAATGACATAATAATTCTATATGGCGTGGCAGTCACAAATTTAAATAAATTTGTTTCTTTGCTTTTAATAATAAGTGAAATTGAGTAGAAGTAAAATAATGCATACCACATAATGCAAAAATCAAAGCTCATTCTAAAAAATATTTTTACTGATGTGTTATCTCCTTGATAATTCAATATTGTGACTGCAATTATCTGAAAAAAAACATATAATATTGAAGAAAAAAGCATATATCTATAAATTTGATTTTGGACATAATTTTTGTTTGATTTTGAGAAATAAGACAATGTAAATAATCCTAAATATACTAAACATGCGATTGGAAATAATAAACTATATAGCATTGTTATCATCTCCTTCCTTAATTTTTTCATTGCTTGAATAAGCTGCATTTTCTGCTACCCTTTGTTCAATCTTAAATATATATTTAGTTCCTTGGCCTTTCTCATTGATAAATTCAATTTTACCATTCAATAAATTAATTAATTTTTTAGCTATAACTAATCCTAATCTAATTCCATTTCCAGAAACATCTTTTAATTCAATGTAATCATCAAAACTTCTATTAAAGTTTTCTTTTGTCATTAAGTGTCCGGTGTTTGAAACAATAATTTCCAACTCGGATATTCCTCTTGACACCATTCTAGAGTTAATAGTTAATTTCATCTCTCCATAGAATGTATACTCAAGAGCATTTGACAAAAGATAACATATTATTTTTGAAATAGTCATTGAATCCCCAATATAGTCTAAAGGTACATGATTTGCAATGTTTGATGAGAAATTAATATTTCCTTTCTTTTCAACTTGTGGTTCAATGTATCTATGTGACATATCCAATATATCATTTATATTGTAATTATGTTCTTCTATTTGGTATTCATTTGAATCTAATTTTGATATTTCTGTTATATCATTTGCTAGTAGCAATAATTCTGATGCTTCAGATTGTATATAACTCAAATCATGTTTCATATCTTCTTCTGTTAAATTTTGTTTTTTATATAAAGTTTGACTAAAACCAATTATACTTGTTAGCGGAGAACGGATTTCATGTGACATATTTATTAAAAACATTGATTTTGCTTCATCAGATTTTATTGCTTTTAACCTTATTTCTTCATATTCTTCAAGTATTTTAGCATCTTGACTTTCTAATGATAAAAATAATATTGTTAATGTTAATGCTAATGTGATGCTTAGAGTATTCATATTAATAGCAAAGAATATTAAGAATAATGTTACTGCTACATAAACAACTAATAAATAGTATAAAAGATTTAAATTTAAATTTTTGACTTTATTCTTATTGTAGAAAAACATTGTTACATGTATTATACTGGATATAATTGATAATATTTTAATTATTCTTGCATATGGAGAACCTATCATAGCGGGATTTCCATTTATTCCATCTATAAAATTTAATTTTAAAAATATAGATAACAATAATGATATAGCTATTGATATAAATACATACATACTAAAATGTATTTTTATTTTTTTAGTTTCTTCTTCTTTTGAAAATGCAACTATAACATAAAGCGTTGCTATAAAAAACCAAAAAAATGTTAAGAACATATTTGATCTACATAGTATTTCATTTAGCATAGGATGTGTTCCTCTATGCAATATAGTATATGATATTGCTATTTCAGAAACTAAAACCAGGATTGTAGTTACCGTTGAAATTAAGAAAGCTGTGGTTCTTAGCGTCCAATTAGTTTTATTTTTTCTTGAAAATAATATAAGCATTAAAATTGTCATTGCCAAACCAAAAATGGCTAAACCTGACCCTGCAAAAAATGAATTTATCATATATAACTCCTCTATTCTTTATCTTTCTTTAGTAAGTATACCATATTTAAGAATTTGAGTAAATTCTTATTTTACTTTTTTTTAATAATTTTTTTATGATGTTCTTCTAATGTTAATCTTTTTTCAGTTAAATATTTTGCTAAGTCTGTACCTACAAAACGATAATGCCAAGGTTCATAATCATAACCAGTTATTTTTTCTTTAAAGGCAGGATATCTTAAAATAAATCCGTATTTGTATATATTTTTTATCAAATACGTTATTTCTTTGTCAGTTAAATTAGAACATAGTATTCCATAATTAATGCTTGCTATATCTATAGCTAAACCAGTTTGATGTTCACTGCATCCTGGAAGAGCTACTCTATTTTTTGCCTTTTTAAGTCCTATTTTTGAAACATTATACTCCCATATTAACTGCTGATACTCATAAGATCTATATCCACTATCTATGATATAATCAAAACCATCTAATATTGCATTTTCATTAAATGAATTAAAAGCATCAAAAACAAAATCTTTTACCATAGGTTTTAATTCTGGATTAAGAAAATTATGAAAATTATTTTCATTTTCATCTGTTATTACCAAACCTGATGGTGTAAAATTTTTGTCTAAAGGATTTTCTTTATTTATTAATATATCTACTCTTTCCATATTATACTTTCTTCTTATTTTATTGTTATAATTAATTCATATATATAATATTTTATCTAAATTTGCTTTTTATATCAATATTTTATTAAAAACAAATTTGTTAAAAATGTAATTAAAAATCCCTTATTTAAGGGAAACTTAACATTAATGGCGTCCTCGAGCAGAATCGAACTGCTGACCTATCGCTTAGGAGGCGATTGCTCTATCCTACTGAGCTACGAGGACAAATTAAATAGCATTAAACTATTTATTTCATTAAATTAACAAATAATATTAGTGTAACATTCATAGATAAGTTTACTTGATACCTAAAGAATTCATAAATACTAATTATTTTATCACATAAACAAACTACTTTTGATTCTTTATATACAGGTTTTTCTTTAGTAATTGGATACATATGTGATAAAATTATATTTTTTTCTACATCATTAACATCAAAATATTCTTTTGAATTGTCTAATGCCATTTTAGGATGTTCTTTTAGAAAATCATTATATTTTTTATCTTTTTTACTAATATCATCTATTGTAAAAAAGTCATGCATCATTGCTCCTCTTGTACATGAAATATAATCTAATCCCAATTTTTTGGAGACAAAAAAACTAAGTTTAGCAACACGATTTATATGATCTAATCTATTGTTGCCATGATGTACTATAGATTTTAATTCTCTATATTTATTTACATTATAAAACTCCCCATATATATCATAATATATTTTTTTATTTATCATAACATCTCACTTCTAAATCCACTTAGGAATATACAAATTCCTTGTATATCCCTCAGTATATTTTTTAAATTCATTGATAATAGCATTAGCTATTACTCCAATAACATCTTCTTCATTTTTTGATATTCTTAAAGACACCAAAAAATTAGTTAGAATTGTTTTAAATTCTCTATCATCAAAATATCTTGCTACAGCATCGTTTAAATCTTTTATTTTCTTTAAATCATTTTTACTTTTTATATTTGTTGAAAATATAAATGATTGGTATATTTCAATTATTTTATCACTCATATAATCCAATTCACTAAATTCTTCATTTATTATTCTGTAGTAATCTTTACAATATTTTAGAACTACTTTATTGTCAAGATATTCATTCTTCATGTTATTTCACCACAAGTCTTATTATATCATTAAATGTAATAAATACAAATAACAATAACATTATTCCAAATCCTATATAATTTAATTTTAATTCTAAATCTTCACTTGTGCGTTTTTTAGTAATCTTTTCTATTATTAAAACTAATATTCTTCCACCATCAAATACTGGAACAGGTACTAAGTTAATAATAGCAACATTTATACTTAAATAAGCAGTTAAATATATTAAAGTTTGAAATCCTTGTGATTTAACTTGGTCAACAACTGAATAGATGCCTACTGGACCACTTAAATTTTTAATAGAAACATCTCCTGTAAATAATGATCCCAATATTTTTAAAATAGTCGTAGTTGTTTCATAAAATCCAGTAAATGCATAATTAACTGCACTTCCAAATCCTTTTTTGTATGTAGTCACTGAAGATTTAATTCCAAATACACGAACTTCTTCTCCATTTTCTTCGACAATTTCTGGTACTACTTTATATGATCCAACTTTTCCATCTGACTTTTCTACTTTAAATACATATTCTTTTTGCAGTTTTTTTGCAGAAACTTCTAAAGTAAAATCATCCCAAGTTTCAATTTCTACTCCATTAATTTCCAGAATTTTATCTCCAGCTTCAAGACCTGCATTGTATGCTGCTTTTCCTTCAATAACTTCACCTATTTTAACTTCACTAATTGGCTTTCCATATAAAAGACCGCTTATAAAGAATAATAATATTGCCAAAAGACAATTAAAAATAATTCCATTAGCCATGACCCATAAATTCTTTAAGAATCCCTTATTTTCTAAAACTCTATCTTTCTTTATTTTAGAGCCTTTCATTTCTCTTTCAGCCATAGCAACATATCCACCAATTGGAAATGCTCTTAATGAATATTTTGTTTCACTTTTTTTAGGTTTAAATTGCTTAATAAGTAGTCCCATTCCCAAACTAAATTCTTCTACATATACTCCACTTTTTTTAGCAGCAATAAAATGTCCAAATTCATGGATTGATATAATTAATCCTAACATTATAAATAATATTAGTATTGTAATAATAAAGTTCATTTAAATTTCCTCCTAGATGAATGATGCAAAGAAAGCAAATGCTAATATTGCAAATATCATACTGTCTAATCTATCTAGTACACCGCCGTGTCCAGGCATAATATTTCCATAATCTTTAACACCATATTTTCTCTTAATTGCTGAAAATACTAAATCGCCAAATTGTGCTATTAACGATAATGTTAATGACATCACTATAGTCAAGAATACATTTGCATTTCGACTAATAAATGTTAAAAAATAAACTGTAGGAATAAATGTGCCAAATATAGTGCCACCAATCATTCCTTCTACAGTTTTATTTGGCGATACATTTGGACATAGTTTTACCCTACCAATCTTTGTTCCAAAGAAATGAGCAAATGTATCAGACATAATTGTTATAAATAAAACATAGATTAAATAATTTATATTTAAATTTCTTACTATGATTAAATATCTAAAAGAAATACCTAAAAATATGATGGTTGCAACTAAAAAGAATGCATCATCTACATCATATTTTCCTTTATTATTAATTATTAAAGGTACAAAACACAATAAGAATACAATTACAAGTAATCTATAGTCAATTATAAAAGATGTATTGTTAACTACTGAAAATACCACAAGCAACACATATCCAATTAATGATATTACCACATTTATACTAGGAATAATGTTTTTCCTATTTCTTACTTTAATCATTTCCATAAATCCAATTAGTGATAAAAGTCCTACTCCTATATAAAATGGATAACCACCTAGTATTACTAATGGTATTACAATTATTAATGCAACTATTGCACTTATTACTCTTCTTTTCATATTTTTCACCATAAACATTATATCACGTAAGAATAGTTTAAACAAGAAAAAAGAGTATTTCTACTCTTCACATAGATTTTTTACTTTGTCTTTATTATAAACAATTGTTGATTTTTTGTATAAATTACACCACTTGGAATCTAAAGTCAATTGGACAAATGAGGTACATTGCTTATCTAAATAATTTGAATAAAATGTTTTACCATTTTCTGTTTTAATACAGTAATATTGACTTTCATCATCAAAATTATATACCCAAGAATATTTATTATTATCATCACTTTCAAATTCTGGGAATACAATCAAATTATAATCATCAGCACTTTTTAATTTTGTATTGTTGTTATCAGTTACATTTTTATATAAAGTTTTTCCATAATTATAAGCTACATATACTGCATTTTCTACTTCTTCTTCTGTCTTAAATCCATCTATCATTTCACTTGTATAATAGCCATTATCAGTCATTACTTCAATATCTTTTTTTGATATTTTTATATCTTGTGGATTATTATAATATCCATTTTCATCATAAATATATTTAACCGGACAAATAGATGAATCATCATCATAGCTACCAATCATATATTTCTTATTACTATTACAATACCATACTTTATAAAATATTGCTTTATATTCTGTTGTTTCTGAATTTATTTTTGATTTTAAAGCTATTTTAGGAGCAATATTTTTATTTTTTACACAAAAATAGTCTATATACACTATAGCTGAAAATATTGTTAAAATAACGAATATAAATATTAAAATTCTTACTACTTTCTTCATCTTAATCTCCTAAACATAGTTTAATTATATAGTTATTTCTATTAAAAGTAAATGATTTCATTTTATTTTTTATGCTTTTTCAGTTATAATATTTTATGAGGCGAATTATGAAAAAAATATTTTTTATGTTTTTTGCAGTACTTTTTAGTATTGCTAATGTATATGCTTTTGAAAATGAATACTTTAAGATTGATATTCCAAATGGATACGAAATAGAATCTAATGATGATGATAATAGAATATATAAATGGACTAATAATGATGATTATATAGTTATAACTGTTGACAATAATGATAATAAATATTCTGTTAAAGATTATACTGAAAATGATATTTCAAACCAAAAAAAATATTTAGAAGAAAATATTAATACTGCTTTAGAAGAATATAATGTTGATGTTAGTATACCTAAAATATTTAAAAATAAAATTGGTAACTACTATTCACTACAATATGATATATATTGGCCTACTAAAGAAATGACTGGTAAGGATACATACCAAAGAGGAAATGTATTTACAACAGGAAAATATATTATAACTTATTTATATTCTTCTGAATCAGAGATAAAAGGTGATAATGAAGTTTATAATAGTACAATTAATTCTTTTAAAATATTAGATGAAACTGAAATTAAAAAAGAGCTTACTATTGATATTAGTTTTATTATAGTAATAGGAGTAGTTTTGGCTATATTAAGTTATATATTATCAGAAGTTAAAAAGAAAAAAGCTACTAATTAATTTTAGTGGCTTTTATTGTGACAAGGAATTTGATCTTATTTTATTTAAAATAAGTTTTTCTTGTCTTGATACTTTTACTTGGGATATTCCTAAAGTATCTGCTGTTTCACTTTGTGTTAAATCTTGATAGTACCTACAACTAATAAGTGATTTATCAAAATCATTTAATGAATCTAGTATTTCTTTTACATATAGTTTAGTGTCATAGTCTTCTTCATAAAATATTTGATTATCATCTGTAGGTTCGTAGCTTTTAGTAAATGCAACACTTTGAATAATTTTTAACAAATCACCTTCTTTCATTTCCATAAAAGAACATATTTCACTAAATGTTACTTCTCTTTCATATTTAGCATTTAAAAGCTCTTTAACTTTTTGATATTTTTTATAAATCCTAAAATTTTCTTCACTAATTATTATATTCCTATCCTTTCTTATAAAATCTACGATTTCTCCTAAAATGTAATCGTAAGCATATGTAGAAAATTTAGTATTAAAACTTTTATCATATTTTTTACAAGCTTTTATAACACCAATTACTCCAGATTGATATAGATCTTCTATGTTATATCCAGAACTATATCTATGTGCAATATTATAAATCAAGTTTTCATGTTCTTTTATTTTCATATATATTTCTTGATTCATGATTCAATATTACAATGATTTTTGTTTTTTTTAAATCGTTTCGACAAAACTAGAATTATTTTTTGTTTATACATTACTATCAATATAGAAGTTAAACATAAAAATAATAATATATCATAATATAAAATATTATCAGCAGTTTTTGGATTATATACTATTTCTTCTTCTGGTTCCTCTTCAGGTGTATTAGGTTCTTCTTCAGGTGTATTGGGTTCTTCTTCAGGTGTGTTGGGTTCATCTTCAGGTGTATTGGGTTTTTCTTGTGTTTCTGGTTCTTCTTCAATATTTCTATATTTATCAAGTTTAATTATGTAACATTTTTCTTTTACACAATAACCTAAATCTGTAACAAAATTATTTTGAGAATCTACTACAACTGCATCATTTGTTATATATCTATAATAAGTTTTATGATTATTTTCTAACTTATAATAACCTTCTTTATAATTATTATAGTATTCTTCTGTTATATCTTCTCCATCTGTCCATTTGTACCTTTCTTCACTTTCTACTATCCATTCATCTACTCCTTTTGGATAATTTTCTGACCATTCACTATATTCAAATATGAATGTTTCTGCTGATAATTTTGATGTAAAAATCAAAAAAATTGCAAATAAAAAAAACTTTTTGTTTTTCATTATATTAACCTCCCTCTACTAATATAATTCGCAAAAAGTTTCTAAAACACTACATTTTTTATAATTTTTTTAATTTTTGTAATATAAGTTATAAAAATATGCGATTAATATTGCTCCAAATGAGTTTCCAAGTATCATTATTAATACATAAAGTAAAGCTTTCCAAGACCATGCATTTGCTATAGTTATGTATGCCATATTTGCTATACAGTGTTCAAATCCACATAATATAAATGTCATTACACACATAAATATTCCAATATATTTTCCTATTTCTGTTCCAACTTTTTTATAATTATTTACTGCTATATACATAAGTATTCCACAAAAAATAGATAATATAAATATACTTAATAAATTATCATTTAGTTTTATATTGACTAAAGTTAATGCTTTTTCATTTATATTTGATACTCTTGTTAAAAGTATTAGTTTTCCAACTATAAAAGTACCTATAAAATTACCTAATAACCCTAGTAATAACTCATAAACATATTCAATTTTATTAATTAAAATATAACCTACTTTACCAGTATATAGATTCATAGCATACATACAAATAGTTAATAAGCCAATTGAAAAGAAAAATGAACCTAATACTTTATTTTCTAAACTTAAAAAAGCTATTGCTCCAATGCCTATCATAAATCCTGCATAGATACCTTTTAATAAATAATCAACATATTTTCTTACTTTCTTTTTCATATACTTCACCTATTATTAATAATTACATAAAAATAATAAATAATCAATCAAATTGTTAAATATGGACAAATTTAATATTTTTTGATATAATGTATTCAGTTATTTAGCTTTTCGAAGGGAATGATATTATGAATAGTAAAGACAAAGAAACTTTAGTCTGTGCTTTAGGTGGCTTAGGTGAAGTTGGAAAAAATATGTATGTTGTAATGCATGAAGATGAGTTATTTATTATAGATTGTGGAGTTATGTTTCCAGAAGATGATTTAATGGGAATTGATTATGTTTTAGCAGATTATACCATCCTTAAAAACATGCAAGATAAAATTAAAGGATTAATAATTACTCATGGACATGAAGATCATATTGGTGGAATACCATTTTTATTACAAAATATATCTATACCAACTATTTATGCTCCTAGAGTTGCAGAAAAATTAATTAAGAAAAAATTATCTGAAAAGAACATACCATGTCCGAATGTGGTAACTGTTAATGAAGAATTAAATATTAAAACTAAAAATTTTGATATAGAATTCTTTACTACCACTCACTCTATTCCAGATTCATTTGGAATGGCTATACATACTGTAAATGGTACTATTGTCGAAACAGGAGACTTTAAATTTGATTTTACACCTATTGGACCAGTTGCTAATATGGGTAAAATAGCTGATATTGGTAATAGAGGTGTTACTTTATTAATGAGTGATTCTACTAATGCTTTATTACCTGGATTTTCTAATAGCGAATCAGTAGTTGATGAGGCTCTAGGTGAAATATTTGCTGAAAATACTAATTCTAGAATTATTTTAGCTACATTTGCTAGTAATATATATAGAATTACACATATAGTTCAAACTTGTAAAGAAAATAATAGAAAAATTGTTGTTTTTGGAAGAAGTATGAATAATAGTATAGAGATTGCTACTGAATTTGGATATATTAAAGACAAAGATATGTTTATTAGTAGTGAAGATGCTAATAAAATGGAACCTTCTAAAGTATGTTTATTATGTACTGGTTCTCAAGGAGAGCCTTTAGCTGCTTTATCTAGAATTGCTAATGGAAATGATAGAAATATTACTTTAATGCCAAGTGATACAGTTATATTTTCTAGTTCACCTATCCCAGGAAATGCTATGTCTATTAATAGAATTATAAATAAACTATATTTAAAAGGTGCTAAAGTATATACTAATGCTAGTGAATCTAATGTTCATACAAGTGGTCATGCTAGACAAGAAGAATTAAAATTATTATTAAGGCTTGTTAAACCAGCTTATTTTGCACCTATGCATGGTGAATATAGAATGCTTTCTTCTCATGCTAATTTAGCTACACTATGTGGTGTACCAAAAGAAAACACATTCATTAATAAAAATGGAGATATACTTGCTATAAAAGATGAGAAAGTATATAGAAAAGGAAGTATTCCTATAAATGATATATATGTAGATGGAAGTAGAATTGGTGATGTTGGAGTATCTATAATTAAAGATAGAAAAATAATGTCTACTGATGGAGTATTAATTGTTATATTAAATATAGATTTAAAAAACAAAAAAATGTTAATTGAACCTAATATAACTACTCGTGGATTTGTGGTCGTTAATGATAATCAAGATTTAATTAAACAAATTCAAAATAAAACAAATATAGTTACTTTAAATGAACTTGAAAAAGATAATTTTACCTTAACTGATTTAAAAAATAGAATTATATTAGAAATTAATTCTTATGTTATAGAATTAACTGGTAGAAGACCTATTATTATTCCAATGATATTAGATGTTAATAGTGAAGAAAAAATCTCAAATTAATGAGATTTTTTTAATTGTATTTTTTTCTTTCAAAAGTATATATTCTATTTTTATTTGTTAAATCTATATAATCTATTTTTATTCCATCTATTTTATTTGATAAATCTAATTCTCCTACAAGGAATCCAATATTTATTATTTCTTTTTCCGATTTCATATTTGATAGTGTTGGTACGATGAATCTTACATTTTTATCATCAAATTTACATCTATATTGATGTGTATGTCCAGAAAAACTTAATGATGTAGCTAATGGATAATTTGGATTTAGCATTTTTTTTATATCATGTTTTAAGGCTATATAATCATTTTTTACTTTAATATAACCATTTCTATATCCTAATGAAATAAAGTCGTTTCTTTCTTTTAAAACTTCATTTAAATCTATTCCTCTTACTTTTAATGATTTGACATCATGATTGCCTAAAAGAATAATGTTTTTAATACTTTCATCATAGCAATAATCATTTAATATATGTTCTATTTGTAAATAGATATTTCTGTATTTCCATTTGATTCTTTCAGATTCATAACACTCTTCTCCTTCAATTAAATCACCACAATGAAATATATATTTTATACCATTTTTAATTGCATAATCATATACTATTTCTAAATATTCTATTGATTCAAATATACTTCCAAAATGAGTATCTGAAATTACTATGAATTTAGGATAATTACTCTCTAATTCATATACTTGTTGAATTTTAGTATTTGATATAAACAATTCTTCTTTATGATTTGTAAATGTTGCATATTCATCTATTGAATTTATTACCATATTTTTTTCTTGTAATTTTTTTTCATGTTTTATATATATAGTTGTTTGATTCAAACATTTTTTTATGAGTGAAATATACTTTTTTTCTTCTTCTATATTATACATATATATATCATAATAAATAGATTTTAATAATGCATAACATTTACTTGGTGTCAAATTTAATATTATTGTTAAATCTTTAAATGTTCTATTTTTAGATAATAAATATAAAACTATTTTCTTTTTATCTTCACTATAGTTTTTTATTAGTTTTTTATTAGTTTTCTTTTTTAGTGTTTCATTTATAGTTTTGATATATGGAAATCTTTGATCATCTAATTCTCTTACTATACTACTTTTAATTTTAATGAGTAGTGATTTTAAATAGTGTCTATCTAAATTAGTGATAGCTATGATTTCATCTAAACTTTTACCTTCGTCAATTAATTCTAATACAATATCAACTACATTAAATTTTGATTCCTGCATAAACACCTCATATTAATGATTTATTTCATTAAATAAATAAGACCATCTTCTTTAATTATAAAAAAATCATTTGTTAAGTCTAAAAATACAGGATATTTATAATTTGTTTCTTTTGTTGTTAAATATCCAAATTCACTTAATGATGGTAATACTATTTCTGTGAATGAATTTTTAAGTTTATTTAAATATTCATCAGTATTATCCATATTTTCTTTAGTTATATAATTACTATAATATATTTTTGAAGTGTTTCCATCATTACTATGAATCAAAATTAAATATTCATTTTCTTCTTCTATTACTTCGTAGTCATAATTATATACATCTTCATATTCTAATTCTATTTTATATCCTGTGTTAACATTCTTTATATATATTTTTTTATTTTCTCTATAAAGTTCAAATTCAAAATCTATAGTGTCATATACTTTAATTGGTTCTTCGCCAATTGTATTATATTGTACTTCATCTACTTTATAATTTATTTTATATTTTTTTTGATATGGATAATGTACTGTGAAATCTTTTAACATTTCTGTACTTGTGTATTCATAGCAAACTTCAGTGTCTTTATATCCTTTAATTAATTTATCAAATGGTATAAACATGCATGAGAATGTAATTATTAATGCTAACACTATTGTGCTAGTATCTTTTGTTTTTTTAGATTTTTCTTTTAAGTCTGTTTGCATTAATACTAGTACTCCAGACAATATAAAGTATATAATTAATATTAATAAACTAATTAATAAAACTATGCTTGTTGGTAAATTTGGTAATGTATAAGTACAATTTTTTATTAAATTTACTTCTCCTAAAAATATTGAGAAATCATATAATCCATGTAGAAAAGCAACTGTCCATATATTTTTTGTTTTATAATAAATGCTTCCAAACATAAATCCGATTGCTGTTGCTTGTAATACTTGAAGTAATGTTGTGAATGCATCTTGTATTGCTATATTTACTAAGTGAATTATTCCAAATATGCATGAAGATAATATTATGGATAAAATTATATGTTTTTTATCATAACCATATCTTTCAATAAACTCATTTTGAACCCATCCTCTACACATGAATTCTTCTGCTATTCCAACAAATGCACATAAAAGTAATGCATTTATAAGATTTCCGACTGTAACATTATGTAGTTGTCCTAAATTTTCTAAAAAAATTAAACCAGTTATTATGAACATTGGAATACAATATTTTAACGATTTAATAAACTTTGTTTTATCATTTGTAAATACATATGAATTTTTAAATAGAAGCATAACAATGAGCATTATTATTGCATAGAATATTTCTGATAAAAGTTCTCCACCATATTTAAAGTTATTAACTCCATATACATATATATTAATAAACAAAATTGATATAAAATCTATTATTATAAATATTAAAAACATTTTAATAAAAAATAAAAATATGTGTTTTGATTTTTTCTCTTCCTTTTTAGTTTCTTTCATTTTAATCATCCTCTATTGTAAATATAATAGCATACAAAAAGCACTTTTGAAAGTGCTTATTTTTTTATTTAAATGCTTCTTCTACAGCTACTGCAACTGATACTGTAGCACCAACCATAGGGTTATTTCCCATTCCAATTAATCCCATCATTTCTACATGAGCTGGTACTGAACTTGATCCTGCAAATTGAGCATCACTATGCATTCTACCCATAGTATCTGTCATACCATATGAAGCAGGTCCTGCAGCCATATTATCTGGATGTAATGTTCTTCCTGTTCCACCACCTGAAGCAACTGAGAAATACTTTTTACCTATTTCAATACATTCTTTTTTATAAGTTCCTGCAACTGGATGTTGAAAACGTGTTGGATTAGTAGAGTTACCTGTAATAGATACATCTACTCCTTCTAAATGCATTATAGCTACACCTTCTCTAACATCATTTGCTCCATAACAACGTACTTTGCTTCTTTCACCATCTGAATATTTAATTTCTTCAACGACTTTTACTTTTCCTGTAAAGAAATCAAAGTCAGTTTTTACATAAGTAAATCCATTTATTCTTGATATTATTTGAGCAGCATCTTTTCCCAAACCATTTAATATAACTCTTAATGGTTCTTTTCTTACTTTGTTAGCACTTTTAGCAATACCAATTGCTCCTTCTGCTGCTGCAAAAGATTCATGTCCTGCTAAGAATGCAAAACATTTAGTATCTTCACTTAATAACATTGATGCTAAATTTCCATGTCCTAATCCTACTTTTCTATCATCAGCTACACTTCCTGGAATACAAAATGCTTGCAATCCTTCTCCAATAGCTTTAGCTGCTTCACTAGCTTTAGTTCTTCCACTTTTAATAGCTATTGCTGCTCCTAATGTATAAGCCCAACAAGCATTTTCAAAACAAATTGGTTGAATTCCTTTTACTATTTCATATGGATCAAATCCTTTTTCTTTGCATAGATTTCTTGCTTCTTCAAAATCTTTTATATCATATTTATCCATAACTTTTTGAATTTGTGGAATTCTTCTTTCATAACTTTCAAATAATGCCATTATATTACTCCTTTCTTGGATCGATTTTCTTTACAGCTTCATCGAATCTTCCATAAGTACCACTGGCTTTTTCTATCGCCTCCATAGGTTCAATACCTTTTTTGATATTTTCCATCATTTTTCCTAAGTTAACATATTTATATCCAATGATTTCATCATTTTTATCTAATCCTATTTCAACGATATATCCTTCAGCTAATTCTAAATATCTTGGACCTTTAGATACAGTTGAATAAATTGTTCCAACTTGACTTCTTGTTCCTTTTCCTAAATCTTCTAGTCCAGCACCAATTGCAAGTCCTCCTTCAGAGAAAGCAGATTGGCTACGGCCATATACTATTTGTAAGAATAATTCTCTCATAGCAGTATTAATTGCATCACATACTAAATCTGTATTTAATGCTTCTAAAATAGTTTTACCAACTAGTATTTCTCCTGCCATTGCAGCACTATGTGTCATACCTGAGCATCCTATTGTTTCAACAAGTGCTTCTTGTATTATTCCTTCCTTGATATTTAGTGTAAGTTTGCATGCTCCTTGTTGAGGTGCACACCATCCGATACCATGTGTAAGACCAGAAATATCTTTAATTTCTTTTGCTTGAACCCATTTGCCTTCTTCTGGGATTGGAGCACATCCATGATTTGCGCCTTTAGCAACTTTACACATTTCTTCTACTTCTTTTGTATAAATCATTTTTTCCTCCTATCTCTATACACTGTTACATATATAAATTATATCATATAAATTTAAAAATTATTTAATTTTGTTTAAATTAATGTTATCATATTCTTGCTTGTTTAGGAGGAATACATGAAAAAGAAAAATTTATTAACAACTAGTGCTATTTTATCGACTATATTGAACGTTAAAGGTGTTTATGAATATTTCTTATTGCTAGGAAATAATGGATATAAAATTGATTATGAAAATATTATTAAAAATAATGAGGAAATCAAAGAATGCTTATTTAATAATAAAAAATCTAAATTATTAATTGCTAAAAATATTCTTCAATCTTTATTACCTAGTTTTAATATTTATATGTCTAGAAAAGGTAAGAATTTAGATAAAATTACTAAAAATGAAAATATTATACGTATGAATCCTAATGAAATTAAATGTTATCAGCAAATGGAAAATAATGTAGATAAAATTATATTTATAGTTGTAACTTCTAGTAGTAAAGATATTAATCCTAATGAGGTTTTTGATTTTATTATTAAATTAAGAGCAAATATAAAAGAAAAAACACTTAGTATTCAAAATAAAATAAGTAATCAAAAATCATTTAATTTAAGAAAAAAGTTTAAAGAAAAATAAGAATATATCACAAAAAACTTTCATTATTGAAAGTTATTTTTCATATGGATAATTATTCTTATCGTTATTGGTATCTTGTATTAAATAATATAACAAAATAAATGGACCAACTGGTAGGAAAAATATTACAAAGCAATATAATCCTGATTTATTAATATCGTGTAATCTTCTTACCAAAATTGATAATGATGGTATTAAATTTGTCATTACAAATATACCAAATAATAATCCAAATGTTGGTTTTGATGTATTTCCTGAACTATTGATAACTAAATCCATAAATCCTGTACAAAATAAAAGAACTGTATTCCATAAAAATATTATCCAATAATTTCTTCTAGATGTTCTTCCATCAAAATTTGAATAATTTTTCCAATATTTTTTGTATACATCTATCATATTTATTTCTTATCTTCTTCTTTTGATTCTAACATCTTTAATATTTTGTTTTGAGTTGACGATATTTTTCTCATTTGATCATGTAATTCTTCTAAAATTAATTCACTTTTTAAATCTGTTTTATAATCATTCTTTCCTCTTAGAGAGTCTTTTTTAGCTGCTCTATTTTGGCTCATCATAATTACTGGTGCTTGAAGTGCTGCTACACATGACAATACTAAATTTAATAGTATAAATGGATATGGGTCAAATGAGTCTCCTTTTTTTGCAACTAATAAAATATTTACTCCCATCCATAAAGCTAATATAACTATAAAAGAAATAATAAATCCCCAACTACCACATATTTCTGTTACTTTATCTGCAATTTTATCTCCTATAGTCTCGTTTTCTAAAACAAGTCTATCAACATCTATTGCTATTGGTTCATTAAATAATATTTCCATTAATTGTTCTTCATCTTCATTTTCTAATTCTTTATTTTTTAATAACATCTTAACTATATCTTTTTTTGTTTTTACTTGCGCCATAATTATACCTCTTCTATTTTATTTATATATTTATTATACATTTTTTATTTCTTTTTAACTACTTTTTTCTTTGAATTTTTTTATTTATTTTCTTTTCTTTTGGAATTGGATATTCGTTCATGTCAGCAAAAGATTTAAATGGATCTATACTTGAATTTATAATATTTATTTTTTCTTTATATTTGCTTATATTACATTCTAATAATTTTTTATATTCATCATTTGATAATATTGTTTCTATATTTATTTTGCTTAGACCACATGCTTCTAAATACTTTTTTATTTCTTCTTTTTTCATTATTCCTCCAATTATAATATTATCATAATTTAACCAAGAAAAAAAGTCCATATAATGGACTTCAATTAACCTAATTGGTGGAGAATGTGGGACTTGAACCCGCGACCTCCTGCGTGCAAGGCAGATGCTCTAGCCAACTGAGCTAATTCCCCAATAGGTAGGCACTTGATAACAATCAAGCGTATTAATATTATCATACCGATTGGGTTAAAGTCAAGTAATTTTTACCTATTTAATTAAAATATTCATTATTTCTAGCCCAACTTTGATACTATCATGCCTAATTACATCATTTTCTATTTTTATAAATAGGGGGTTGATATTAGTGATTTTTATATTTTCTCCATCAATTTTGACTAAATCTTTTTGATCTAGTGTGTCATATTTTTTTGAACTTTTTTACTTATTTTTTCACTATTTGTTATCACTATATCTATTTTTCTTTTTCCTAAATAACTATTTAATAATAGTTCATTTTTGGTTTAAAATTTTCCTTATTTGTTTAATACCATTAAGCATATTTCCAGTTATATTGCTTAACTCAGTTAATATTATATTTCCAATTGTATGCCCTTCTAATTCATTATTTGATTTAAATCTATAATTCACTAGTTCCCTTACCTTATCTTCTGTTTTTGATAATGAAATTAGTACTCTTCTTATATCTCTCATTGCAAGTATTTTAAAAACTTTTCTAAGTTTTCCTGTGCTTCTTCCATCATCGCAAACACTAACAACAGCTGTTATATCAAACGTAAACTTTTTAAATCCTCCAAGTAATACTGATTGTCCTGTTCCTCCACCTAATACAACCATTTTTTATTTGTTCCACCTAACAAAATATGCATAATATTCCTCATAGCATATATTTTCACTATGAATAATTGCCGCAGCACTTGTACCTACATATCTAAGTCTCCAAGTGGCTGCATTAAATCCAGTTAAATCTATTTTATCTTCTGGAAATCTAAATATAAATCCATATTTATAAGCATTTTCTTTAAGCCATTGATATTCTGGGCTTTCTTTAGGTTTATCCAACACTTTATTATATGGCATTAAGTCAAATGATAGACCTGTTTGATATTCTGAATGACCTGGTCTTGCGACTATTTTATCTGTTTCACTCATACCCATGCTACTTGCATAACTATCATAAATATTTTTTTGTTCTTGATAACTTCTATAGCCATCACTTACTACGAATGTATATCCATTTTCTCTACCTGCTTCAATTAAAGATATAATTGGATCAAGTATACTATTACTTATTTTCTTACCAGTGTATGCATATTTAGATGGAACATCAACTAAATCATCTGGAGCATAGTCTTCTTTTAGACCATATAGTCTATTAACAAGCATTAGTTCTTTCTCATCTGTATTCGTTTCTCTTTCTTCATCAAACCAATCTATATTAGCTTCAGTATTAATAATAGAAACAATCTTTGTATTATCTGTTTTTTTGTTTTTTGATTTATATTCTAAATATTGATTTAAATTATTAAATATGAAATATTTTTCTTTCATAAGTTCAATTATATTCTCATCATATTTCATAGTTAATAGTTTATCTATTTGTGAATCATTTAGTTTGTCTTTTATTTCTTTTATTTCAGATTCAGAATAATTTATTTGCATTAATTTATAATCATATGTTTTTTTATAGTTAATCTTTTTTATAGTAGATACACTAAAAAAAATTATTCCAATTATAATAGCTAGTAATACTGCTATAAATGTAAAAAATCTAACGTAATTAAATTTTCTTATAACCATCATATTCACCACATATATTATACTATATTTATCATTTATTTGATAGATATAATATTCTACATAATTTTTAAAAATAATTTATATTATTACTATTTTATGATAAAATTATATTAATATATGAAAGGTGGTAAAGATGGATACTGTAGTTGGAGATAATGTTTATGATTACTCTATTGATGGTTCATATGGTGACTATGATTATGATGATACTTTACATGGGATTATAGTTACGATGGATCATCATTTGGTGCTTATGATTACGATGACTTCTTTGATGGTGGCGCTTTTATGGCATGGCTTATGGTATTTTTTGCTATTATCGCAGTTATAGGTTTAATAATAGGCGTATTCAAAATCATTTGTAACTGGAAGATATTTACTAAGGCTGGACAAGAATGATGGAAAGCAATTATTCCAATTTATAATACGTGGACTCTTTGTGAAATTGTTGGTTTAGAAGGTTGGTATTCTCTACTTCAATTAATTCCATTTGTTGGATTTATTGTTACATTCGTTCTTAAAATTGTGCTTTCTATAAGACTTTCTAAATGTTTTGGTAAGCAGAAGGCGTATGCTGTTGGTCTTATATTATTGGATTTAATATTTAGTGCAATACTTGCATTCGATAAGAGTAAATTTAGAAATTATTCCAGTGAACAACAAGTTACAAACTAAAACTAGTTATTCTGAACTAGTTTTAGTTTGTTTTATTTTTCTTTTTTTACTGGAACTGTTTCTTCTTTTTCAGGTTCAAATAAACTTTTTCTAACTTTTTCTTCTATTTCTTCATATAAAGTAGGATTGTTTTTTAATACAAGTTTAACATTTTCTTTTCCTTGGCCTATCTTTTCACCCTTATAACTGAACCATGCTCCACTTTTATCTATTATTCCAAGATTTGAAGCAACATCAATTACTTCACCAGTTCTTGAAATTCCTTCACCATACATTATTTCAACTTCTGCTGTTTTGAATGGTGGCGCAACTTTATTCTTCACAACTTTTATAATTGTTTTGTTTCCAAGAACATCTACACCTACTTTAATTTGTTCGCTTCTTCTAACATCCATTCTAATTGTTGAATAGAATTTTAAAGCTCTTCCTCCTGGAGTTGTTTCTGGATTTCCAAACATAATACCAACTTTTTCTCTTAATTGATTTATGAAGATACAAATTGTATTTGTTTTATTTATTACACCACTTAATTTTCTTAAAGCTTGAGACATTAGTCTTGCTTGAAGTCCTACATGAGAATCTCCCATTTCACCTTCAATTTCAGCTTGTGGAACTAATGCAGCAACTGAGTCTATAACAATAATGCTCATTGCTTCACTTCTAACAAGTGCTTCTACAATTTCTAGTGCTTGTTCTCCAGTATCTGGTTGACTTAATAATAATTCATCAGTATCTACGCCCAACTTCTTTGCATATACTGGATCTAATGCATGCTCTGCATCTATAAATGCTGCCTTTCCACCATTTTTTTGAACTGATGCAATTGCATGTAGTGCTATAGTTGTTTTACCACTTGATTCTGGACCAAATATTTCAATTATTCTTCCTTTTGGATATCCTCCTACACCTAATGCCTGATCTAATAAAATAGAACCACTAGATACTACATCTATATTTTTAACACCTTTTTCTCCTAATTTCATAATTGCGCCTTTGCCAAATTGTTTTTCAATATCAGCTAGGACTTGGTCTAATGTCTTGTCTTTTTTCATAAGTTTCTCCTTCATTAATTTAATTTTAAAACAATTAATTTTCTTTGTCAACACCTTTTTGCAAACTTTTGTTTGTGCATAATTCAACTATTATTTTTCTTTTCTTTTGATAATTAAATTATGTATAAAAATATGTTTTAAATATTCATTTTTTATGCTTGTTTATATTGTAATAATTGTTTTTTAATTATATTAAAAAATAGCAATTTTATTGCTATTTTGTTGTATCTGCTAAATATTTTTTATTTTTTGTAAAATATTGAACACCACTTAGTACTGATAATATAGTTGCTATCATTATAATAACTCTTGCTGGATAAACATTTATCAAAGAAAATGGTAAATCATAGAAGAATAATAATGTTATTCCAACTAACATAAATGCTGTTTTAAACTTCCCTGCTTTTGATGCAGCAACTGCACCATTCTTTTGTCCTGCTACCATTTTTATAGAATCAACAGCAATATCTCTTGATACAATAACAACTGGTACTATTGGACTAATATGCCCACTTGTTGCTAACAATATTAATACACCATTTACCAATATTTTATCAGCTATTGCATCCATTACTTTTCCTAAATCAGTTACTAGATTATATTTTCTAGCTAAATGACCATCTAAATAGTCTGTAACTGATGCTATCATAAATATAACACCACATATCAAATATTTACTATCTATTATAAAATCAGCTGATATTTTTATTTCTGGAAAAGAAATTCCAATTTTATTTAATGGAAATACCATTAATATAAGTAAAAATATTGATAAAACAATTCTACAAACAGTTATTTTATTAGGAACATTCATAATTAAATTATACTCCTTTCGTCTATATAATTATCATAATTTAACTCATTAACATCTCTATCAGTTATATATTTAATAATTATTATAACTAGCATAACCAACACCACTATTGCAGCTATATATAGTATAGTATATTTAGTAGACTTATCTTTTCTTTTTATTGTGTATGGTGAAACTATTTTATTTTCTTCATTTTTTAATTCTTTTAGGTTAATTTCTTTTGTTTGCTCTAATATATCTTCAATTGGTATTCTAGAAGTGTATCCAAACATAAAATCATTAAATTTGTCTATGATTTCATCTTCATCCAAATTTAAATATACAGCATACTTTTTAATAGTTTCTTTTAAGAAAAAAACATCTTTAAAAGCATTAACATTTCCGTCTTCTAAGTTATCTAGTTGGCTTTCTGTAATATTTAAATCTTTTATAACTTCTTCTTTTGAAATACCAATAGTTTCTCTAGCTAATTTGAAACTATCACCTATTTCTTTCATAAAACTCTCCTATAAATTAAAAAAATAATTTTTAATAAGCCATGTTCTGTACCTACTTCCTAGGTGATAAACATTTATCTAAGAATTTCTTCTTCCCTTACTCCTTTGTTATTCATTTGTAAGAGTTCCCCTACCAAATTTGGGTTTCTCACTCGTGGGGTTTACCTCGTTCCACAATTATCATTCCTGATAATCTCGTCTCTATGGCACTTTTATAGTTACTTTAATCAGTTCTTGATTATTTTACAGCCGTATATATTTCTATATCCTAAGGTTATTCTTTCCCTTAGCGCGAACATTTTCAATCGTTTCAGATTGAGTGAGCATGGACTTTCCTCTACATAATTTTATGCAGCGTTTACCTAAAAAATTATTCTTCTCCGTATACAACCTTTTCCAAGTCACTAATTCTCTTTAATAAATCAACATTAGTAACTCCTTTATTAGAGCCTGCTATATCTAAAGATGCTTTTAATTTTCTAACTTCAGTTCTTAATTTATCATTTTCATTTTCTAAAGTTTTTATTTCACTAATTAATTTCTTTGTAGAATTTTCAAAATAAACATAATCCTTGATAATATAATCTAAAAATTGATCTACTTCTTGAGGTCTATATCCTCTAGCATCAATTTTAAACTCTTTGTCTAGTATCTCTTTAGCAGTTAAAATCCTCTTATCTTCAAACATCTTTTTAGCCTCTCTTCCAGTCTAATTTTACGCTAAAATATTTTTTTTGTCAATAAAAGAAGCAAACCTCTATAGCTTGCTTCTATAATTCAAAATACACCTATTAATTAACTCATCAAAATCCTTAAACCTAGTATTAATATTATTTTTATCCTTAATAGTGCACCTCCATATAAATCATAGCACTATTTATTTACTATGTCATAGTTTTGACAAAATTAGACTATTTATTTAAATCATCTTTAAAATATTCATAAATTGTGTCTATTAGATTACTATCAAATTTATTAATTTTAATATTATATATTACGCTTTCTTCTGAAGGATTAATTATTTCATTAATTTTAGTATAGTCTATATTTATTTCACTAAAACGTGATGAAGTATATGCAGTATCAAATGTTAAATTTGAATCATTTATTACTTCAAAACTAGTATCATATAAATCATTATATGCTTTAATAAAATCAGATAATTTTATATTACATGTAGATTTAGTATTACTTATATATTTAAATTCACAGTAATTAACTACTTTTTTATACAAATTCATATCTAAATAATTATCATTTATAAAATCATAAGTTTTATTATCTTTATGTAATTTTTCTTCTTGTGAATCAGAATAAAATACTTGATTATTATAAACAATAAAGCCATCATGAGGAAGATTATCTCCAGAATATAATTCTAATTTATCTGAAAATTGATAATTTAGACTTTCACTTTTATCTTTATATTTTTTGGTTATGTCTAAACTATAATTATCTTCTATATTATTTAATAATTCAATAATTTTTATTTTATTTGCTACATTTTCCTCTAATTTATTATCATATCTTAATCTATTATTAGCTATAAATATTATTGAAACCACAAAAAATATTAACACAAGAATTAATTTAACATTGTTAGTTATTCTAATATTACTTATTTTTTCTTTTATATCTTTTAACTGTTTTTTAAACTTTTTAAAGTCCTTTAACATAATTTTTCACCCAAAAGATTCTCTTTTCTTTTTCCATTTATAAAATCACTAGCATACATTTCTTTTTTACCACTAGGTTTTAATCTTGTTATGATTATTTCACCATCAGAGCATAAAACTCCAAAACCATCTTTATAAACATTTATAATTTTACCTGGAGTTCCTTTTTTATTTGATCCAATTCTACTAGAACATATTTTTATGATTTCATTATTCAAAGTTGTGTATGCCACTGGAAAAGGATACATACCTCTAATTTGATTAAATACTTCTACTCTTGTTTTATTAAAATCTATTTTTTCTTCTTCACGTTTAATGTTATATGCAAAAGTTACTTTGCTTTCATCTTGTTTAATTCTTGTAATGTTGCCACTAAATATATTTGGTAATGTTTCTTTTAGCAAATCTCTTCCTAAAATACTTAATTTATCATGAATTGTTCCTACATTATCAGTTTCTTCTATTTTTACACTTTTTTGAGTTATTATATCTCCATCATCCATTCCAGGAGCCATATACATAATAGTTATTCCTGTTTCTTTATAGCCATTAATAATAGCTCTATGTAATGGGCTTCCACCTCTTAATTTAGGTAAAAGTGATGCATGAACATTAATTGCTTTATATTTAGGTGTTTCAAGTAATTCAGTAGGTATAATTTGACCATAAGCACATGTTATGATTACATCAGGATTTTTACTTAAAATATATTCAAAATCATTTCTTATCTTTTCAGGCTGAAATACTTCAATATTATTATTAACAGCTACTTGCTTAACTGGTGAAAACTTTAATCCATCATGATGTCTACCAACATAACTATCTGGTTGAGTAACTACCATAATAACATTTGTATTTTCAATTAACATCTCTAATACAGGTACACTAAATTCAGGTGTTCCCATAAATACTACTTTTTTATCTTTCATACTTATTCCTTTCAATCATGAATATTATATTAAATATTAATACTAATATCAATTGTTACATTTTTTATTTCTAATTTATTTAATTCTTCTAATGCTTTATATAATAATTCATTTTTCTTATATTTTATCATTATATTAAATCTATATTTATTCTTTAATTTTACTATACTTGATACACTTGGACCTAATACTATATATGAATCATCTAATCTATTATCTATAAATTTCTTTATTTTTTTACTTTCTTCACTTGCTTGTTCAAATGAGGTACTACTGATTAAAATATTACAAATATAATAGTAAGGTGGATAACCTAGTTTTTTTCTCATATTCATTTCATAATTAAAGAAATAGTCAAAGTTATTTTTTAACACACTGTTGTAAACATAATTTGTTTTGTTATATGTTTGTATTATTACTTTTCCTGGTATATTAAATCTTCCTACTCTTCCTGCTGTTTGACTTAGTAATTCATATGTTCTTTCTCCACTTCTAAAGTCAGGAATTGAAAGAAGTGAATCTGGATTTATTATTCCTACTAAGCTTACATTTTCAAAATTTAATCCTTTTGATATCATTTGTGTACCAACTAATATATTATATTTGCCACTTCTAAACTCATTTATAAGCTTCTCATGAGCATTTTTAGTACTAGTAGTATCTGCATCCATTCTAAGTACTTTTGTCTTATATTTTTCTTCTATTATGCTTTGAAGTTTTTCTGTTCCAAGACCTAAATCTTTAATAGCATTTTCTTTACAATTTGGACATATTGAACTAGAAGAAACCCTATATCCACAATAATGACATGAATAACTATTACTACTCTTATGATAAATTAATGATATATCACAATTTGGACATTTATAAACATAACCACAATTAGTACAACTTAAGAATGTTGAGTAACCTCTTCTATTTAATAAAAGAATTACTTGCTCATTTTTACTTAAAGATAATTTTATTTCTTTATCTAATTTATCACTAATAATATAATTATGTTTTTTAGCCTCAATTTCCATATCAACTATTTCTATATTTGGAAGAGTACCACTTATTCTAGATTTTAAGTTTATTAAATGAAATACTCCTTTTTTACCTCTTGCATATTGTTCTAATGATGGTGTTGCACTTCCTAAAACTACTTTTGCATTATTATATTCTGCTCTTTTAAATGCAATATCTATTGCATCATATTTAGGATTATTTTCTTGTTTATATGTTTGACTTTGACATTCATCAACTATAATTACTCCAATATCTTTAAGTGGAACAAATATTGCACTTCTTGCACCTACTACAACATCAACATTTCCATTCATTATTTTTCTATATTCATCATATTTTTCACCTTCACTAAGTGAACTATGAAATACAGCTACTCTACTCATAAAAACACTTTTAAATCTTGAAACAATTTGAGGTGTAAGAGATATTTCAGGTACTAAACAAATGGCTTTTTTTCCTTGCTCTAAAACATTCTTTATTAAGCTGATATACACTTCTGTTTTTCCACTACCAGTAACTCCATATAATAAATATTTATTATCATTAGAGTTTAATATTTCATTTAAACAATTATTTTGATTTTCTGTGAGTGATATTTCTTTTCTTTTTTCTTCTAGGAAGAATATTTCTCTATTAACTTCTTTTTTTCTTTCAATTACAATATTATTATTTATTAGATTCTTTAATACTTGAGAAGTTATTTCTTTTTTATTTACTTCTTTATCTTTTAAATAATTAATTATTTCTATTTCTTTTAATTTTCTTTTATTATTATTTATATATTTTTCTATATCTATATCTTTATTTAAACTAATAATTGTTTCATATTTTCTATTTATATTTGTTTTAACCGATGCTTTTAATGCTTTTGGTAACATAACTTGATAACATGATATTAAATTGCATAATAAAGAATTACTCATATATTTTCCTAGTTTGAGTAATTCATCATTTAAATAGAAATCTTTTTCTTGAATCTTTAATATTTTTTTATATTCTAAAGTATTATCTATATTATCATGTATTTTTAGTATAAATCCTTCTACTTCTTTTGTACCAAAATTAACTATTACTTTTTGTCCCACTTTTACATCGCATTCTAATTCTTTAGGAACTAAATAATCAAATACTCTATTTAATGATTTTACTGAGTATTCAATTAATACACTAGCTAACATTATATTCCTCTTAAGAAAGGATTATTTTTTAACTCATGACCTACTGTAGTTGATTCTCCATGGCCAGGATAACAAACTACACTTTCTGGCATATATTTAAATACATTTAAACTATTAGCCATTTCATCTTCTAGATTTTCTTCTATATTTCCAATTGTTTCTTTAAAGACAAAATCTCCTGTAAATAAAACATTATTGTTATCAAAATAGTAAGAAACACTATCACTAGAATGACCAAATGTTTCTATTTTTTTGAATTCAAATGTTCCAATTTGAAGTTTATCTTCTTTAGTTTTATAATCGACTAATACTGCATTTGGATATTTAGCTTTTATATCATCTAATGCTCCTATATGATCAAAATGATAATGTGTTATTAGAATTCCTTTTACATTTAAATTAAGTTTTTCTATCTCAGAAATAATAATATCACTATTATCTCCTGGATCTACTATTAAAGCATCTATATCATTATGAATAATATAACAATTTTCTTCTAATATCCCTGTTACTATTGTAATAACTTTTATCATTTTAAATCTCCTTTCTCATCAAATATATTTAATAGTGAATCTAACCTATTAATTACTTTAAATCCACTTGATTCTAATTCTTTTGAAAATCTCACTGATATTCCGCCATTCTTTTCCCATTCTCTTAAATTGCCTGAATAATCATCAACTAATATTGCATCTTTGCTATGAACAACTAAAGTTTTAGATATTTCTTTTGGTACCATAATTATACTTATATCTCTAAATTTGCTTCTTAAGTATTTTACTTTTACTATTCCCTCTTCTAGTGAGTTAATATGTGTTAAAAAACTTATTTCAAACCTTTTACTATCTATTAATTTATTTATACATTCAATTGAATCATTTAAAATATTAGCATCATTAACGATACTATTAAAATCAAATGTAGACATAAATACTCTTACTTGAGCATTGTCTGATACATCTGTTCCACTTTTTTCTAATGCTGAATATAATGGTGGAATTGTATCCATAACTACACCATCAAAATCAATATAAAGTCTTCTCATTTTTATCACCTACTAACACTATAATATTTTATCATTATTTTGTCAAATCATAATAAAAGTGACTTTATGAGTCACATTTTATTTAACAATCAAAATTTAATCCCTCTACATCAACATCTTTTGGAAATGGATTACAAATAAATTCAATTAGTGTTCTATCTCCAAAGAAGTCAATATTAGTTATGTCGTTAATTTTAAATGCGTTATAACCTATGAATTGAATAGTTGATGGAAATATTACTTTGGTCAAATTGTTTTTATCAAATGCATATGCATCTATATAGATTAAGCCTTCATTTAATGTTAATTTAGATATTTTGTTATTATAAAATGCATTTTCTCCAATAGATGTTACACTTGGTGGAATTATTATGTTTTCAATTTCATTATCTTTGAAAGCATTGTCTTTTATAACAGTTACTGTGTCTGGTATAATCACACTTTTAATTCCCATGTTACCATCACCACATGGATTATCTGTATCACACACATTTGAAAAAGCTGAACTTCCTATTATTTGAACTTTTATTCCATCTATTTTTGAAGGAATAACGACATCATTTATCGCTTTATCATTATTATTAATTTTTATTATTCCTTCTTTTTCCAATTCTATGTACATTTTTGAAGGTATAGCTTTGTTAGCTATTGCATATTCAAGAGAATATTCTTGTGATTTATCATTTGTACAAAAGGCTAATGCTTTAGTTTCATCAAATAAATAATGATTTACTAAATAGTCTCTGCATGCTTCTGCATCTAGCATTTTATATTCTGACATATCTACTTTACTTGTTTTACCGCAAAGATATTTTACTATTGTTCCTGTTTCTTTATCAAATTCAAAGCATTTATTATCTTCAGTGTCAGTGTTTGATGTGTTATTATCTTTCTTTGCACATCCACTAAATAGGAATGTGCAAAGAAATAATAAAACTAAAATTCTTATAAAATATTTTTTCATTATTATTCAGCTCCTATCCATGTAATTCTTGCAGCTCCATCACCCATTTTTGCTGATTTTGCATTAAGTGATTTTGATACAGAAGTTGTTTTGTTTGTTTTTGTATTAGTTGCTGATGATGTTGTGCAGTTATAACAATACATCACTTTATTTGTAAGATTGGTATTTCCTATATAGCTTGAACCTCCTGCTCCATTTGTACTTGTGTATTCTCCAGTACCCTGGTATGCGTATCCACCATAATAGCCACCTCCAGCGCCTCCGCTTCCTTCAGCACCACAGTTATAATATCTATATGAGCGTCGTCCTGCTTGTCCTTGCCCGAAACTATAACCAGTTGTTTGGGTTGCGCCTATTGATTTATTTCCTACTCCAGAAATGCCACCTGCATTAGGTCTTACTGTGTCACATTCGCCGCTTCCTTGGACTCCACCTCCACCTCCTGCAACAATAAGTATGTTACTTTTTTTATTATTTAGAGTTGATAATAGACCACTTGTTGTAGCAATATGTGTTGCTCCGCCTCCACCAGAACCACCAGCATATTTAAGATTTGAATCATCATATGGATATGATGAACTAGAACCATATCCGCCAGAACCACCACCGTTATATCCACCTGCTCCTGGTGTTGTTATTGGAGGTAAACCTGCACCAGATGGAGAAGTTCTTCCGCCTGTTCCTCCTTTTCCACCAACATAAATGTAAAGTTTTGTTCCAGCAGTCAACTTTATTTGACCAGTTGCATAAGCACCATATCCGCCATAGTTTAAGGGATTATAATACTCGTTTGGTAACGGATACGCCCATTGATATATATCTCCACCTTGTGCACCCCAAGTTTCAAGTTTATATATGCCTGTAACTTTAACGTCATAAGTATAAGCTCCGCTCTTAGTAAATGATTTTGGTAAATCTGTTGGGGCATTTACTTCCCATCTTGCATACAATGTTTGAGTACTTGTTATCGTTACTTTTGTTGTGTTATATACTCTTGTTCCACCTGTATTAGATGTGTACCAACCGGTGAATACATACCCTGATCTGGTTGTAGTTGGTAATGTTCCATATGTACTATTATATGTAACTGTTTGATTTGCTGGTTGTGTTCCACCATTTGCATTGAATTTTATAGTATATTTATTTGCTTTCCATTGAGCATATAATGTTTGTGCACCTGTTATTTTTACTTTTGATGCACTTGTTACTTGTGTTCCATTTAATGCAGATGTATACCATCCTTTTAATGTATATCCAACTCTTGATGTTGTTGCAAGAGTTCCATATGGACTATCATATGTAACTGGCTTTGATGTTGGATTTGGAGTTGTTCCTCCACTTTGATTAAATGTTATGGTATATGTATTTGCTTTCCATTGAGCATATAATGTTTGATTGCTTGTTATTGTTACCTTTGTTGTACTTGTAACTTGTGTTCCTCCAGAGTCTGCTGTATACCAACCTGTGAATGTATAACCAGTTCTTGTGGCTGTTATTCTTGATAAGTCTCCATATTCACTACCATAACTAACATCCTTTGTTGCAGTTGATCCCATTGTTCCACCATTACCAACGAATGTTATTGTGTATAAATTTGGATTCCAATGTGCATATAATGTTTGATTGTTTGTTATCGTAACATCAGTAGTAGATGTTACTTTACTTCCACCATTTTTTTCTGTATACCATCCATCAAATGAATAACCTGTTCTTGTTGGTTCAGGCATACTACCATATTTTTCTTTATAAGTTACTTCTTGAGTATAATTTGTAGGTGTTCCGCCATTAGAGTCTAAAGTGACAATATACTTTTTAGGTTCAAAATTTATTACACAATTTAAATCTCTATCTAATGACCTAATTGTTATTTTATTTCCTTCGACTAAGAAATAATTAGAAAAACAATTAGAAATATTTGATGATGAAATGTCATATCCTGGCGATGCAATAAAGTTAATTGATTTAGTTGTTCCTTTATCTATATACATTTCTTGTGGGCCTAAATTACTGCCAGATCCCAAATTACCATAACTTTCATTATTGCTTTTTAATCTTATCATGTAAGATTCAACAAAATACCATGGATTATTTATAGTTCCTTGTCCATTAACTTTTGCAAATGGCTGAATATATTCTGTAATTCTTACTGCAAGTCTATCATTCATATGTTTTGAATATAGTGCATCAGATACGAAATAATAATTGTCTGTTCCATTCTTTGATGATGTCCAATATCCAATACCTGGAGCTAACCATGAACCCTTATTATCTAAAGAAAGTTTGTATTCATATGAACTGATAAATCCTCCATTTTTAAAACTTCCTTGTGCTATATAACCATTTTTTTCATAATTGTAATATTTATTCCCAACAACATTTATGTATCTTTTATAATTAGAAAAGTTTACAATATAATTGTCTGTTATCTTCATTCCATCATTATAAGTACTTGTGGCATTAATAAAAAATGGTATAAATGTTAATAAAAGTAAAACATATTTAATTGCTCTTTTCATATCATCACCATTATTAATTTTATATCAACAATTATTTTTTTTCAATAAATTGTTTGTAGTAAACTTAGGTTATATGTAAATATTTTTATAAAAATTTAAGAGGTTACTGCAATATAAAAGACACATGATTATTAACTAACTTATGTGTCTTTTGGCTTTTTATAGTGCTCTTCCATCTAATGAGAAACTTTTTGTATCATTTATTTCTACATCAGCTATTTTTCCTATTAATGATTTGCTTCCTTCAATGTTAACTAGTTTCATATTTTCTGTGTATCCACATACTTTACTACTATCTTTTTCACTTAATCCTGTTACTAAACATTTAACAGTTTTACCCATCATCTTTTTATTTGCTTCATTGCTATACTTGTTAACTACTTCATTTAGTCTATGAAGTCTATCCATTTTTACTTCTTCACTTACAGTTTCTTTCATTAAAGCAGCTGGAGTATTTTCACGAGGACTGAATGCAAATGTAAAGGCACCATCAAATTTACATTTATTTACAACATCAAGTGTTTCTTCAAAATCTTCTTCTGTTTCACCTGGAAATCCAACTATAATATCAGTTGTTATACTTGAACCTTTAACTTTTGAACGAATACTATCATATAATTTTAAATATTCTTCTTTTGTATATTTTCTATTCATTAATTTTAATATTTTATTGCTACCTGATTGAAGTGGTAAATGAATATATGGCATTATGTTATCATATTCAGCTATTACGTCTATCATTTTTTCAGTGAAATCCCATGGATGTGATGTTACAAATCTAATTCTATCTATTTTAGTTTCGGCAACATCTTTAAGAAGATTTGCTAAATTGTAGTCATCATACAAATCTTTTCCATATGCATTTACATTTTGACCAAGTAGTGTTACTTCTTTATATCCCAATTCTTTTAAATTTTTAACTTCATCAATTATATTTTCTTTTTTTCTACTTCTTTGTTTTCCTCTTGTATATGGAACTATGCAATATGTACAAAACTTGTCGCATCCATATTGTATATCTACCCATGCTGAATAAATACTATCTCTAATAACTGGTACGTTTTCAACAACATCTCCTTCGTAACTTAATACTTCTATTTGTTGTTTCTTTGTATCAATTTTATTTTTAATAATTGATAATAAATTATCTAAATTATGAGTACCACATACAAAGTCAACATATTTATATTTATTTAATATTTCACTTACTACTACTTCTTCTTGAGCCATGCATCCACAAATACCAATAATTAAATTTGGATTTGTAGTATCTTTAATATGTTTTAATACACCTAAAAATCCAAATACCTTATCATGTGCATTTTCACGAATAGCACAAGTATTTAAAATAACTACATCAGCTTCTTCAATTTCATCTGTATTTTCATAACCTACGCTTTTTAACATACCTCTGATTTTCTCAGAATCATGTTCATTCATTTGACAGCCATAAGTTCTAACAAATGATTTCTTTCCCTTACCAAAATCAGTTAATTTAATATTATAATCTACATAATTAACTTCATTTTGATTTCTTTTTTTAGCATCTATCATATTAGGTGTTTTCATATTCATCAACTCCGGCGTTTATTATAGCATAAAAAAAGAATATAAACAATTTATATTCTAATCTTTTTGTGATTCATATCTTAATGATAGTTCTTTTAATATTATAAGAATTAAAGGTGCAACTATATAATAAATTAAATCTAATTTAATCAACTTGTTTGTTAAAAAATAAATATAAGTAAAATTATTAAACTAATTAAAAATACACAATTCAATTTATTATTTAACTTTATATTAAGATAACTAATTAATAATAATGAAATAACTATAGTAAGTAATAAATCTTTGATAATTAACTTTATCGTTAGTGAATCATTAAAGAAAAGTAATATAGATAAATAAATTAATGCTTTTACAATAACAATTAATATACAAGTAAATATACTCTTCTTTCTTGACCATCTTACTTTTCCAAATCTTAATAATATTTCACTACTACTATAATCTATATCATATAAATAAATATATTCTACACATAAACATATAAATAATACATTAATAATTTTATATATTAAAGATAATATATTTGAATCAATTAATGAATTAAATCCTATTATTTCATATATAACATCATTTCCAAAATACTTTATATTTTTTATACCAAAATATAAATTAAAAGCAGAAACAATCAAAATTATAATTGAATTCTTTATATATTTTTTACTTATACAACTTTTAAACATTAATAAATCATATTTCATATTAAATACCTTGATTCATATTCTTTTGTACTTCTATTGTTCCATTATTCATATTCAAGATAATGTCTGCTAATGAATTTATATCATCTTTTATATGACTTGAAAGTATAATTAATTTACCTTTAGACTTTTCTTCTAATAAAATACTTTTAATTTTATTTACTGTTTCTTCTTCAATAGCGTTGAATGGTTCATCTAGTATTATGATTTCAGGATTTTCCATAAGTACTTGTGCTATACCTAATTTTTGTTTCATACCTGAAGAATATTTAGAATATTTTTTATCTTTTTCTTCAAATAAATTTACTTTTTTTAAAGTTTCTTCTATTTCAGACTTTCCTATTTTATTTTGAATTGATGCAAGTAATTCTAGATTTTCATAGCCAGTTAAATTAGGCATAAATGAAGATTTTTCTATTAATGCTCTTAAATTATTTGGATATAAGTTATTTGCACTATAGTTTTTACCATCAAATAATATTTCTCCACTACTTGGATAGTAAAATCCACATAATGTTTTTAAAAATACACTTTTCCCTGTTCCATTTCTTCCAATTAATCCATAAATAATCCCAGATTCAAGAGTTAAATTAATATTATTAAGTATATTAACTTTTTTAAAATCCTTACTTAGATTTTTTATTTCTATTTTCATATATTTCCTCCACATTGTTCTAATTTAATTAATGTTTTTTCTTTATTTTTATATATCAAATAAATTATTAATGAAGAAATAGTTGCTGTAAGAAAACACAAGAATGTAAATAAAGTTATCCATTTAACATCGTGATAACTATACATATCAATAAAGTTAAAATAACTATCTGCATTTTTAATTTTCTTTAATAAAATACCTGCGATTACATAAACATAAACAAAATACAAGAAATAATATGTTATAGAACTTTCTATCATTGATACAATATAGTTTTTATTACTTCTTATATAAAGTAAAGCAATATTTATATAAAATATACTCATAAAAAATAAATTAGCTATAACACATGTCATAAATAAAATAGGTTGTTTTAAATATTCTATATTGTAAGTTGAATATCCACTATTTACTGCATAATTATAATCAAAATGACCAGATATTAAATATGAACAAATAAATATAATTATCATTATTAAAGGTAAAAACAAAGAATAAATATAACTACTTTTAAATATTCTTTTTAGATATTTTGTATATGATTCTCTATTTAAATAGTTTTTTATATTTAGTGATCTAAAGTTTTTATTAGCATTTAAAGTACTTATAATCATTATAATAATTGGAGTAATTAAAATATAAATGTTAAATGTTGCACTATCTATAAAATCATGTGTTATTGTTAAAGTATCTTTTCATATTCTGTGTTTAATATTTCAGTACACCATTCTTTTTTCTCTTCATCTGTATCTTCTTGTTTTAATATTTCAGTACATAATACTTTATACTTTGATAAATCTTCTTTGTTTTCTTTTTTAGTTTCTTTAATATTTAATGCAATAATTAAAACATAAAGCATAGCTATTATAAAACAAATGATTCCTATTAAATGTTTTCTTATAAGTTTCATATTTAGACTCCTATTTAATATTTAAACACTATTATTCTTAAATAAATTATATCAAAATAAAAAGAATTAAACTAGTCATTTAATTCCTTTAATTCGAATATTATATCTCTTATTTCTGTAGCTCTTTCAAAATCTAATCTTGCTGCTGCTTCTCTCATTTCTATTTCTAATTTTGATACCATATCTTTTATTTCTTTTTTAGAATATTTAACTTTTTCTTGTTTTTGTTCTTTTTCTTCATTTGTGATAGCTTCGCTTATAGCTTTTATGATTGTTTTTGGAACAATATTATGTTCTTTATTATATGCTTCTTGTATACTTCTTCTTCTAGCAGTTTCATCTATAGCTATTTTCATAGCGTCACTAATATAATCAGCATACATTATAACATGTCCATTAGCATTTCTTGCAGCTCTACCAATTGTTTGGATAAGACTTCTTTCACTTCTTAAGAATCCTTGCTTATCAGCATCCATTATGCATATCAATGATACTTCTGGTATATCTAATCCTTCACGTAGAAGATTTATTCCAACTAAAATATCTATTTTTCCAAGACGAAGATTTCTTATTATATTAAGTCTTTCTAAAGTTTTTATTTCATTATGAAGATATGTAACTTTATAGCCTAATTCTTTCAAATATGAAGTTAATTCTTCACTCATTCTAATTGTAAGTGTAGTGATCAAAACTCTTTCATTATTCTCTATTCTCTTATTAATTTCTTCAAGAATATTATCTATTTGATTTTTAGTTGGTCTTACTTCAATTAGTGGGTCTAAAAGTCCAGTTGGTCTGATTATTTGTTCTACTGGTTTATCTACAAGTGAAAGTTCATAATCACCAGGAGTTGCTGAAATATAAATTGTTTGATTTAGTTTTTCTTTAAATTCATCAAATTTTAAAGGTCTATTGTCCATCGCACTTGGAAGTCTAAAGCCATAATCAACTAACGTTTGTTTTCTCATATGGTTTCCATTATACATACCTCTAATTTGAGGAACTGTTACATGGCTTTCATCTATTACAAGAAGAAAATCATCTGGGAAGAAATCTATTAAAGTTGTTGGAGTTTCTCCTGCATCTCTTAGTGATAAATGTCTACTATAATTTTCTATACCATGACAGAAACCAGTCTCTCTTAACATTTCTAAATCATACATTGTTCTTTCTTTTAAACGTTGTTCTTCTAATAATTTACCTTGACTATGTAATTCTTCTAATCTAGAATTTAATTCTTTTTCTATTCTTGATGTTGCTTCTTTCATTTTTTCATCACTTGTTACGAATAATGATGCTGGAAATATGCTTACAGTTCTTACGCTATTAATTGTTCTACCAGTTAAAGGTTCAAAAAAACTTATTTTTTCTATTTCATCTCCAAACATTTCTATTCTTATTCCATTTTTCTTTTCACCAATTGGAATCAATTCTATGGTATCTCCGTTTGCTCTAAAAGTACCACGTTTAAAATCAATAGTATTTCTTTCATATTGCATACTAATTAATTTTTCTAATATGACATCTCTATCTATACTTTGCCCAACATATAAATTTAGCATTTTGTTTATATATTCTTCTTTTTCTCCAATACTGTATATACAAGAAACACTTGATACTATAATTGTGTCTCTTCTTTCAATAATTGAAGATACTGCTGCATGTCTTAATTCATCTATTTCATCATTTATTGATGAATCTTTTTCAATATATAAATCTTTAGATGGAACATATGCTTCTGGTTGATAGTAATCGTAGTAAGAAACAAAATATTCTACTCTATTTTCTGGAAACAATTCTTTAAATTCGCTATAAAGCTGTCCAGCTAAAGTTTTATTATGTGCTAAAACTAAAGTCGGTTTATTCGTTTTTGCTATTACATTAGCTATGGTGAAAGTTTTTCCTGTTCCAGTTGCTCCTAATAATACTTGACTCTTTTTTCCTTTATTTATACCATCAACTAACTTCTCAATAGCGTGTGGTTGATCTCCACTTGGAAGATAATTACTGACTAATTTAAACATGTGAACCTCCTTATTTATTATAACTTATTCTTAAATAAAAATTCTAATTTATATAAATTATTTTCTTTTTAAAGTTTTTTACAATTTAAGTTTAATTAACTAAAAATAATTATAGCAAATATTTTTCACTTTATTCAGTGGAATATTATATTTTATTAAAAAACTAGATTATTTATTGATAAGTTCAATACTTTTTATCTAGTTTTAAAATTTTATTGAATATATTTAAAATTATTTATTTTTTGATTTGTTCTTATTTTGTTAAACTTAAATTTTTATCTTTATTTTTCTTTTGATAACTTTTTAATGGTTCAGCTAATGTACCTGAGTATACTATATCTAATTCATGCAAAGCCCTTGTTGTTGCAACATATAATAATTTCATATCAAGCTGACTTTCTGAAGAATAAATTTTTTCATTAGCATTATTAATAATAACTGCATCAAATTCTAAGCCTTTTGCTAGTTGGTTAGAAATAGTACATACTTTAAATTCGTCATTGTTCAAATCATCATTTGAATTTACATTTGGTATATTTATTCCTAGCATTGATAAATCATCATTAATATAGTTAGATAATAAATTTGTTTTACTGATTATAGCTATTGATCTATAATCTTTTTCTTTGTATTCTTTTATTTTTCTTGCAATAAGTTTTGGTATTTCTGTTTCTGTGGTTGCTTCATCAAATTGAACCTCGTTACCATGTCTAATTACTAATTCAGAGCGGTTTAAACCAATACTCTCTGCATAACTTATTTTGATCATACAAAAACCTCGTTTCTATTTTGTCCAAGAAACGGGGTTCATATCAAATATCAAAAATTAAAATAATCTTCATCTTTTATTATTTATTAACAATTTTACCAGAACTCAAATAAACAATTTGATGTTAATCCTTTTTTAAAATGTCACCATATCATTAATAATAAAAAGCATTTGATTACTTGTAAATATTGTCACAATATTTTACTATTATATTTCAAAGTATGAATATATTAGATTTAATTTAAAAAGAATACTAATTATTAAAACTAGTATTCCTTATTAAAGTACTTTTATTGCTATATTTGCTATTAATGCAACCTATTGATTCTATTTTACTTCAAATATTAAACTAGATGGTTTAGAAGAAAGAGCATTAAATTTAGCAGCTTCTTCGCGATTTCTAGCATAACCAAATTTGGCTGTACTGTCATAAAACATATAATTCATATCAGTTACGTTTGATGTGTTAAAATTGCTTAAATTCAATGTTGTGGCTGCACTACCATAAAACATATAACTCATATTAGTTACACTTGACGTGTTAAAACTGCTTAAATCTAGCGTTGTGGCTGCACTACCATAAAACATATAACTCATATTAGTTACACTTGACGTGTTAAAACTGCTTAAATCTAGCGTTGTGGCTGCACTACCATAAAACATATAACTCATATTAGTTACACTTGACGTGTTAAAACTGCTTAAATCTAGCGTTGTGGCTGCACTACCATAAAACATATAACTCATATTAGTTACACTTGACGTGTTAAAACTGCTTAAATCTAGCGTTGTGGCTGCACTACCATAAAACATATAACTCATATTAGTTACACTTGACGTGTTAAAACTGCTTAAATCTAGTGTTGTAGTTGCACTTGAACTAAACATATTGCTCATTGAAACTATAGGTTTGTCATTAATATAAGTGCATAAATCGGTTGTCACAGCATTTTGACTTGATTTATCGGTAAGTTGTACTCCCCATCCATCTTCACTTATATTTTCCCATCTTAGTCCAGATTTAGAATACTTACCTTCTTGCTTGTATCTATAAGTATATTGTCCATTTATATATTCAGCGCCTTGTGTAAGATTTCCATCAAATTTACATTTTAATACGACATTTGCTTTTATTGTTTTTGTCACTTCTTTATAGTTGTTTGAACTAGCAACCTTAACACTTATTTTTGCTGAACCTTTTTTTATACCTTTTATTGTAATTGTTTTATTAGTTACACTACATATTGCAATAGAACTATTTTCTGATTCACAACTGATTTTTCCTGTTGCATCGCTTATTTCGAATTTTTTTGTTTCATTCATTCCTATATCAATTGTTGTTGCAAGTGTTGCTTTTCCAGATGCTTTGCTTATTACTATATCTTCTTTTCCATATATTGTTTTATAACCAGATTTGATTATTTGATAGTAAACAGTTGTTGTTCCAACATCTTTCCTTGTTGGACTTTTATCTTTATCATATGTTCCTTCCTCTGTTCCATACTTGATTATTGAGTCTTTGCTAGTAACTGTTATTCCATGTTCTTTTCCATCATATTTTTTATTATATCCACTTGATTTATATGAATTAGTTCCATCTTCTATTATAGCGGTGTATGTTGCAGTTCCTTCTTTGTAATTACCATTAGCAGAAGACTTTACAGTTATATTTACTGTACCAGATTCTTTTGCTGATTTTACTGTTATTTTTGTTCCTGTTATACTACATGTTGCAATTTTTTCATTGTTAGTTTCACATGTAAGTGCACCACCACTTAAATTTTCAACTACTTCAAATGTAAATGAGGAAGGAAATACATAATTATTTTTTGTTTCGGACAATGTTAGACTATTACTAATAGGCATAATTATAATGTCTTCACTTCCTGTTATATCGTCATGTCCAGGCCTTTTTATTTGATAATATACTGTTGTTGTTCCAATATCCTTCCTTGTTGGGCTTTTTGTTTGAGTATATTCACCACTTGCAGTTCCATACATGATTGTTCCATCATCTACAGTTATATTTATGCCATGGTAAATTTCATCATATTCTCCTTCATATCCTTTAACTGTATAATTATTATCTTGCTTTTGGTTTATAACTTCACTATTATTATCTTGCCTTTGATTTATAAATGATATTATTAAAACTAAAAATATTACGGCAAATATTCCATAAACAACATACAATATTATTTTATTACCTTTTTTTATATTAACATTACTCCTCTTACTATTCTATATAAAATATATCATTAACTTACTTTTTTAGTCAATTTACATGTAATTTACAAATATTTAACTGACAAAATTCCTATACACAATATAAATAACTAAAGCAAGAATTAAGAATATAACTCCAACGATTAATATAGCCATTAATGATTCTTTTCCATGATCAATTTTACTTTCTATTCTACTTGGAGTATCTTTATTACTACTTTCATAAGAAATTAAATGTTCCCTTTTGTGAGTTCTTTTAAATTCTTCTTCTTTATTAAATATTTCAGAAATTAATTCTCTAAATTTTTCATATTTTTCTTTTATACTATCCATTTAACCCTCTTAATAATTTATTAATATCACTATTTATTAAAAATACTTCATTTTCTTCAAAAGATTTTAAATCAATATTCTCTAATTTATTTATAACTATGTCTTTTAATTCTGGAATGTGAAATAAAAGAAGATTTGTTTTTTGAATACATTGTCTTAAAATAATTTGATTTTTTATATCAAATACAGTTAATATTTGATTAATATTTTCATTTATTTTATGTTTTTTATCCCATTTAGCTAAATCACATATAAGGAGATAACCTCTTAATTTAATTAAATTATTTTTATCGTTTAGCATAGGTAGTATTTGATCAAAATAATCATATAATAATATACATTCTGATGTAACATTTTCTAATTCTTCTAATGATTTATTTGCTTCATTTTCATCATTACTATAAAGTTTTTTAAGTCTTTCTTCCATTATTTCTCTATTATGCTTTCAAAGTCTTTTAATATTTGACTTGCAAGTTCTCCTTCTCTTAGTATTTTTATTTTGCCATTTTCTACTTTTATTAATGTTGAAGCTGTTGTACTTAATTCTCCTTCATCATATATATATGAAACATTTTCTTTCATTTCATGCTCTAATAATGATATTTTAGTTATAACATCTTTACTATGAATATTAGCGCTTGTAGAGAGTAAAGGCTTATCATATTTTTTCATTATATCTAAAAGTAATTTGTTATTAGGCATTCTTACTCCTACATATGGAGAAGATGCTGTTAATTCATCACTTAATAAATCATTTTTCTCAAATAAAATAGTTAATTTATTAGGCCAATATTTATTTATTATTTCTAATTCTAAATTACTAATATTTTTAGTGTATTTTTTTAACATTTCAATACTAGAAACAAGAATTAATAAAGGTTGTGGTTTTTCTCTTTTTTTAATATCATTTGCAAGTTTAATTGCTTTTAAATTAGTTGCATCTCCAGTTAAACCATAAACAGTATCTGTTGGTAATATAGCTATTTTGCCTTTAGATAAAACATCTATTATTTTATTTATTTCTTCATTCATATTTATACACCCTACTAGATTATAACAAAAGATGTAGATATTTTCTACATCTATAAACTACTTATTTACTTTGATTTAAAACTCTTAGACAAAACATAACTCAATCCAAAAATTACACTTATTATTATTTTACCTCAAACTTTTTTAATGCAAATATTGCTTTAACTTTAACATCAGACACAGGAATATAAAACTTAGTATCTTTTTCTTCATAATCATTTGTCCCTACTGTTACTAATAAATGAATAAACTCATAATTCTCATTAGAATTAATTGTTATATTAATTAGTTCTCCATTTCTTCCACTGGTTTTATCTAATTCAAATGTACCATTTTCACTTTCTACTTTTTCTACATTATATGTATAACTATAATTAACTATTAAATCATCTACATACTCTTTATTTTCTATTACCTCTATATCACCTGAACAAAAAGTTCCTATGCAATATAGTTGCCATCTTGCGTTTCAATTGCTGAAAAAAATTTGTCATCTTCACTACCACCAAATGTTTTATCCCATAAAACATTTCCATCTTTACCGTATTTTGCTATTAATGAATCATATGAATGCAACATTACTTGTTGTTTATAAGATGTTTTCTCGTTTATTAATGAATTAGTATATCCTTTTATCCATTCTAATTCTTTTGCTGATATTGTGAATGCAATAAAAATGCTAATAAAAATACTATTGTTTTCTTCATGATTACCATCCTTATCTTGATATAATTTTGCAATAAAATTAAATTATTTTCAATTAAAAACATATCTTCAAAGATATGCTTAAAATTATAATATTGCTTCCAATACAATTAACACTATAAATATTATTAATGCTATGTATGAATATTTTGATATTGTTATTTTTTTAAAATCTTTTCTTTCAATAGAATCTTTACATTCTACATAATCTATACCTATTGATTTTATTGAACTAATATCTTTGTCTGAATAAATAGCAAATTTTAATTCATCGTCCATTTCTGAAAATTCTACATTTTTAAGTTTTAAAATAAATATAAAAGTTACTAAGTCTCCTGCGCAACCTGAAATATTAAACATTGCTAATAAAAGTAAAAGCATATTATTGAATATTATTGCAATTATAAAAGCTATTACTCCTAAAAATATAAATGGATACATAACTCATATTAATATATTTTTTCTTGAAATATTTTGTTTACAAAGACAATAGAAAACTCCTTTTTCTAAACATGCCCCGAAAACTACTTTTTTTGGATTTGCTCCATGAATTATATAACTAAATCCATGTAGAAGTTCATGAATAATTAAATATACAAATAATATAACTAAACTTAAAAACAAATGTGTGTTTATAAAAGTTAGATCTATTGGTATCCAACTAAAAATAATTAATTCTAAAATTAGAATTGCTATTGGATAAACACTTATTGTTGCTTTTGATGGAGTAAATATATAATACTTTTTATTTTTGTTCATCTTTTTTTCCTCCTAATAAATTTACTATTTGATTAACATGATAGCTTTCTAAACCATTATTAAAGAAATTAGTTTTTACCAAGTGATCCATTAGTTCATCATAATCTTCAAATATTTCATCATCTAATATAGCATATTTTGTAACTTCTTTATGTTCTTTTAAATAAGTTCTTATTTCTTCTCCTCGTCTATTTTCTATATTAGGTGTAGAACCTATAACAGGTATTCCATATCTTAATAATTCTCTTACTACTAATGGGAAAATTCTAAGACTTTTCCATGAAGAAGTTATTACTACTTGAGCACCTGTCATATAAGCTATTTCACTTACTAAATCAGCTTTATCTTTATCAACATCTAACATTTGAAGTTTTAGAAGATTTTCATCTTTTGAATAATCTAATGTTCTATAATATTCTCTATCTTTATCTGTTATTTTATCAAAGAATTGTTCGCTATTTAGTACTCCATCTATATCTAAAAATATTATCTTCATTATTTTCACCTAATTTAAGTATATCATATATTTTATTTCATTAACAATTTATTAACAAAATTATTTACATATTATATCCATTAAATTTCTTTTCTAATAGTTTAATTGACTTTGATTTATCTTTTAAAATTCCTGAAATTGATAAATCATTGTGTATATTATAAATTACTTCTGATAATAATCTTGAACAATCACATATATGTAACCATTCTTTTTTATATTCTTTTGGTATATATGAAAGATTTGTTGTATAAACTCCATCTATTTTTCCTTCTTGATAATATCTATCAAACATATCTATTCCTTTTGTAAATAAAACATATGTTGTGATGATATAAATATGTTCTATACCACGCTTTTTTAATTCATCTACTACATCTAGCATACTTCCGCCACTTGAAATCATGTCATCTGTTACAATAGCAGTTTTGCCTGTTAAATCACCATTTCCACAATAATCATGTGATATAACAGGATATTTACCATCTACAAAGTTATTAAAATCTCTTTGTTTTATAAAACTTCCTGCTTCTTTATTTATAAATTTTGAATTAAAAGAATTTAAATATACATTTCTTCTTCCTGTTGCGCCATTATCTGGTGCTACAAATACTAAATTTCTTAATCTTTCAGGTTCTAAATCATTTATGAATTGTTCTAATATTGTATTTGTTGCATAAAAATTATCAAATTCCATATGATTAACAGCATGTTCTACTCCATCATCATGAGCATCAAATGTAATAAAACTTTTTATTCTACTTAAATTATCAAGTTCTCTTAATGATGCACCACAAGATAAATTTTCTCTTGTATTTCTCCTATGTTGTCTTCCTGAATATAATAGTGGCATTATAATATTTATTTTCTCTGCATGACAATTACAAGCTCCAATTCCATCTTTTAATTGTGTCATTAAATCATTTGGGCTTGTATGATTAATAAAACCATGCATTTTATATTCTATTGAATAATTACCTATATCAGTTAGAAAAAACAAATCTTTGCCTCTTACTGTTTCATCTATTTCTACTTTTAAGTGTCCATCATCAAAAAAATTTTCTTTTAATGGAACGATAAACGTTTCATTTTCTTTATCTCTTTGATACATATCAAGTAAATGTTCATCTACTTTTTTTCCTAATTCTAAAGCACTTTTAAATACTATAAGTCTTAGTTTTTCATCTTCAATTTGTTTTTTCATAATTTCCTCCAAGATAAAAAGAGTACAAAAAAAGTACTCTTAAAATATAAATAAAAGGTTCGATAAATTATTCATATTACCACCACCTTTATTAGCATATCATGATTACATTATGTTTTCAATTATATTTGATGTAAAGTTAGCGTGTGTACATTTGTATTTTGAAATGAATGATAATCTATTGTTGCATTTTCTAAGGAAATATTTTCTAACTCTCTTGTTGGAACTAATAAATTATTTATAAATGATTTTATTTCTTCTGGTGTCATTCCTTTTACTTTAGCAGCAGCTCTATATTGATTTCCGCCTCCGCCTAGTAATTTCATTATTCTAGATGCATCTATATCACCTTTGCTTCTTGCACTTATTGATACTGTATTTTCATCTATTTTTGCAATAGCAAATGTTATATTAACTCTATATTTTAATAAATAATCTGCTGCTTTTGCTATATCTTCTACTTCATATATTTTATTGGTATTATCACATGCTATAGCAAATATATAAGCTGGGAAAGCAGTATTATCCACTAGTTTTTGTACTGCCCTATCATGCTCAAAATCTTCTAGAAACATATTATTTGCAATTGATGGACTTGCTCCTCTTGATGTTAATTCTCCTGCAACTTCATATGTTTTTTTACTAACATTAATACTCATCTTATTAGTGTCTAATATTATTCCAGCTAATAGATATGTCGCATATTCTGGCTTTAACTTAATGTCATATAAAAATAATAGTCTTGATACTTCCTCACTTGCACTAGATAAAGTATCATCTGTAAATAAATATGGTGTATGTATTGTTTGACTATCAGTTTTATGATGATCTAATACAAATATATTATTAAAGTCTTTTAAATATTTTTCTGTTGGTATTAGATATTCTTTATTAGTATCTACTGTAATCATTAAACTTTTATCATTAATTAATTTTTTTACTTCTGTTGATGTGATAATTTCAAAGTCATCCTTTATATTTTCTATTATTTTTCTTGTTTCTGATTCTAGTTTATCCAGTTCATCATCTATTACTATATAACATTTTTTGTTATTTTTTTTACATATCAGTGTCATTCCTATAGATGATGCTATTGCATCAAAATCTGGTCTTTTATGGGGTACTATAAATACCTGATTATTTTCTAATAACAGACTATCGAGGGTTGCCTTGATATCCCTACTATTTTGCATTTAATTGCGCTCCCTTTCATTTGCTTTCTAAAGCGAACTCATTCATTATACCACAAGAATAATATTTGTCAATTTGACTTTTTTTAGATGTGATTATCAAGGAAAAATTTCTTTTCTATTATTATGAAACATTCTAAAAAAAGCACTATTTAGTGCTTAAAGTTTTAAAATCTTCTTCTGAAATAATTTTAATATTTAATTCTTTAGCTTTTGTATTTTTAGTACTTGTAGATGATACATCATTATTAATTAAATAATTAACTTTACTTGATATGCTGTTAACTACTTTTCCACCTAAAGATTCTATGTATTCTATTAATTTATCTCTATTTTCAAATGTATTTAGTGTACCTGTTATAACAAATGTAAGTCCTTCTAAAATTTTATTTTGATTATTTGTTTCATCTATAAATTTTACTTCTTTTATTAGTTTGTCTAATTCATTTTTGAATTCTTTTTTGCTTAATTCATCTATCCATTCTTTTGCAATTATTTCACCTATTCCATCTATACTACTAAGTTCTTCAAATGTTAGATTTTTTATCTTATTACAATCATTATTAAAACTCTTGCATATTAATTTAGCTCTTGAGAATCCTATATCTTTTATACCTAAAGCATAAATAAAGTTTGATAATTTTACGTTTCTTGATTTTTCTATTGCTTCTATTAAATTATTATATGATTTTAGACCAAATCCTCCTTTATTGATGATTTCTTCTTTATGTTCTTTTAGATGAAAAATGTCAGCAAATGTTTTTATAAATCCATCATCTATAAATTTAGATAATATTTGTTCTGATATACCATCTATGTTCATAGCATTTCTACTAACGAACAGTGATAGTTTTTTAACAAGTTTTGCTGGACAAAATTCATTTGTACAAAGTAAATATTCTACATCACTATCATTTTTTATAATTGTTTTACCATGACACGTAGGACAATATTCTGGTAAATGTAAGTTATTACTTTTTGTTAAATTACCAGCTATTTGTGGAATAATCATATTTGCTTTATAAACTTGTAATGTATCTCCAATACCTATTTTTAATTCTTTTAATATTGAAATATTATGGAGTGATGCTCTACTCACTATCGTTCCTTCTAGTTCTACTGGTTCAAATACTGCAACTGGGTTTATTAAACCCGTTCTTGAAACTAACCAATCAACATTTAAAAGTTTCGTTTCTTTTGTTTCATCTTTCCATTTAAAAGCAATTGAGTGTCTTGGAAATTTAGCAGTTGAACCTAATGACATACCATAAGCACTGTCATCATAAGTAAGTACTAATCCATCTGATGGAATACCATAGTCTTTAATTCTTTCTTTGTATTTAAGAACTTCTTCTCTCATATTGTCTTTGGTAACTTTTACTCTTTCAACAACTTCAAATCCTTGACTTTCTAACCATTCATATTGTTCATTTTTTGAATTAGGTATTTCACCATCTTTGCTTATTAAAGCAAAAATAATACAGTTAACATTTCTTTTTGCAGTTATAGTTGGATCTAATTGTCTTACCGAACCAGAACATAAGTTTCTTGGATTTTTATATTCGTCTACTTCATCATCTAATTTTTGATTTATTTCATTAAAGTCAGAATACTTTATTATAGCTTCTCCTCTTATGATGAGTTCTCCTTTAAATGGAATTGTAAGTGGAATATTTTTAAATCTTTTAACATTTTCTGTTATTACTTCACCTATTAAACCATTTCCTCTTGTTACACCTTTAACTAAAACTCCTTTATTATATGTTAAAACTATTGTAAGACCATCTAATTTCCATGAAAGTAATCCTTCTTTATCTTTTACAAAATTTATTAAATCATCTATTTGTTTTGTTTTTGATAAAGATAACATAGGTGACTTATGTTCTTCATGTGCAAGTGCATCTGATATTTCTGTTTCTACATTAATAGTTGGACTATTTGAGAAAACTGTTTTTGTTTCTTTTTCTAAAGTTACTAATTCATCATATAATCTATCATATTCAAAATCTGTCATGATTGGAGTACTAAATTGATAATACATTTTTGAAGCATGATTTAATGTATCTATTAGTTCTTTTATTCTTTTAATTTTATCTTCCATAATAACCTCTAATCTATTTCTTCAAACCTATATCTTTGCTTTATATTAGGATATTTTTTTGTATCTACTAAAGAATTAAACATATCATATGGTCTTGCCCACTTTAAATGTTCTCCATAAAGGGATTCATATATAACTACTTTTTTTAATTCTTCACTATTACTTTCACTATCATAAACTATATCTAAAACCTTATATAAATTTCCTTTAAAATGTTTATATATTTTTCCTATTTTTATTTCTCTCATACTTTTCTCTTTCTTATATTTATTTTATCACATTTATATTGATTAATATAACCTATAATTTTTATTCATACTAAAATGAACAATTTTTCATACTCATTTTTAATTTTTAGTTATTTTTTAAATAGTGCTTAATTCTTTTTCAACTATTTTTTCAGTTTATTCTATTATTAAGTATACGTAGTTTAATCCTTTTTTAATGATTGTTAAAAATAATTTTAATGTTTTTTTATCATCTAGGTTTATTTTATTTGATTCAATATAACTATATAAACTATCATAATAATCAACATTATCATTATTTATTACGACTACAAGCATCATATTTTCTTTATTCATTTCTTCTGTATTTATATTTCCTAAGAATATAGAATTTGGTATATTCAAGTCTTCTTCATAGTTTCTTTTCATATCTTTTTTTCTATTTTTAACATAAATATACAAGTTATGATTAATATAAATATTAATATAAGAAGAATTATAATATTTTTCTATTCATTTTTTATCTCATTATTTCCATATTTGATAC
>CAVIDW010000003.1:0-81729 GCA_963641945.1 bacterium
CGACACCGAGTCCGACACCGAGTCCAACTCCAAGTCCAACTCCAAGTCCGACACCAAGTGAGTCAGAAAATTCAAAAAACAAATATATAGTTCAGCCAGGAGACACATTAGGTGAAATTGCAAAAAAATATGGAATTGATTATAATGAAATTGCAAAAGACAATAATATTTCTGATCCAAATTATATATTACCTGGACAAGAATTGGTTATCAATTCATCTGAAAGTAAAACAACAGTATCTGATGGTAACAATTCAACTGCAATAAATAATTCAGCAACGTTAAATAATAATTATATTCCAGAAGTAAACACAAGTGTTCCTGAAACAACAAGTGTAAAATATGTAGTTCAATCAGGAGATACACTAGGTGATATTGCAAAAAAATATGAAATGGACTATAATGATATTGCAAAAGACAATAATATTTCTGATCCAAATTATATATTGCCTGGACAAGAAATAATTATAAATGTAAAAAAATGAAAGGTGGTGAAATGAATGAGCGGTGAAGGTTTTACAGCAAATCCAGAAAATTTAATGGATAAAGGCAATAGAATAGTTAAACTATTTGAAAGATATGAAGAATTATTAAGGAACGCAAAAAAAGTTGGAGACGAAATCACTTCAATTTGGAATGGTTCAGATGCAACTTCATATAATGCATCTTTAAAGGGATATGATAATACTTTTAAAGCAGCTGGTGAAGCAGTTAATGAAATTGGAACTATTATTAATGGTCATGGAAATAGACTAGCAAATAGTAGAGATAATATTCAAAGATTAGCTTCAAGATTATAATAGAAAGGAAAATAAAAATGGCAATTAGTAAATTAGAATATAACACTGCTAGAAATTGCGCTAGAGAATTTGAGACTATTTCTTCAGAAATGAGAAGTACTTTTAGTGAACTAAAAAGTGAAATGGACTCATTAGAAAATGATCTAAAAAGTAAAGGTGGAGATACTCTATATGCAAAATATAAAGAATTAGAGCCAAAACTTGCTGAAGTTCCAGAAAAGGTTGATGATTTTAAAAACTTTTTAGAAGGAGCAATTCAAGAGTACGAAACAGAAGATCAAACATTACAAAATCAAGCAAGTGCTTAAGGGTTATTATTAAGTGATATGGATAATATCACTTTTTAATTTTTCTAAGATTTTTAAAAAATGACTAAAAAAGTGTTGTCAAAACAAATGAAATATGCTATTATTAATATGCTTATTTCATGGCGATGTAGCTCAGTTGGCTAGAGCACACGGTTCATACCCGTGGTGTCGAGGGTTCGAATCCCCCCGTCGCTACCATGAATGTTTAAAATCAACGAAAAGTTGATTTTTTATTTATTTTGGCAACACCAACAAGTATCATTAAGAATAAAATAAAAAAGTGAAAAAGCAAAAAACATTCTTGAAAATTATTTTGAATATTGTATAATATCAATGAAAAAAATATATGTTTAAGTAGGGAGGCCAACTATGAAAATAATTAGCAATGGAGAATGTTATATTCAAGGGAGAGATGTAGAATATGTTATGTATAATAATGATTTTACATTAGAGTTATATGGTAATTTATTAATAAATGGAAAATTACATCTAGAAAAAGATGAATATATCAAGGCAGAAGACAAAACTTTAATAGATTGCATTATGACTCATAGTGAAATATCAGACTTTGAAGATTTATACAGCATGAATACTAAATCATTAAAGAAAAAAATGTCAAATTTATTAGATGAATTACTTGATGAAAACTTTACTGAAGATGTAATATATTCTAGCAAGAGTGAAAAACTAAGAAAACAAAGATATATTGAGTATATAACAAAACAAATTAAAGAAATGATAGCTTTTAAAGAAAATAAATCAAAAATATCTTATCCAAGTGTACCGCTTCCATGAGGAGAGAGTATTTCTAATGGAAAAGATATTGCAACAGAATCTATGAAATATGGAGAAATATTAGTTTATTCCAACCAAGGTTCACAAATAGAAGAGATAACAATTGATAATGAACTTTTAAGAGTTACATATGCAATATTAAATGACATGAATGATTTATCACTAGACGAAATAAATTTGGGAAAAATAAATTCGAGATATTTATCATTAAAACAAATAAATTAACGAAAAAATTGTACAAAAAGAGTTATGAAACAAAACTAAATCACAATTAACACTTGTGATTTTTTATATAAATTAATTTTAAAAAATATACAAAAATATATATAAGTGTGGTAAAATGTATAAGGAGGATAGTATGGATAAAGTAACAGTTATAATAATCGTAGTATCAATTATTTTTATAGCAATTCTTTTATTTGTTATAAAAACAATTTTTAAAAATAAAAAGAAGAAATCTATATTATCTTCAATAGATAAATTAACTACTGAAAAAAACATGATAATTTCTTCTATACTTAAAAGTGAATTAGCTAAAGCTGAAAAATTAGCTAATAACAAAAAGACTGAAAAAGAAGTAGAAGACTGGAAATCTAGATTTGAAGAAATAGAAAATACAGATATGCCAATATTAACTGATGAATTAATTGAAGTTGAAACTAGAATGGTAGAAAATGATTATGAAAAAGCATTTGAAGCATTAACAAAAACAGAAAAAGATATTTTTCATGTTAAAGCAAAATCAATTAAATTATTAGGTGAAATTAAAGATTTAACAGAAAGTGAAGATAGAAATAGAGAAGCAATCACTAAACTTAAAAGTGTTTATAGAGAAGTTGTATTTAAATATAATAAAAATAAAAACGACTATCAAGATGTATCTTCAAGAATAGAATTGCAATTTGAAAATATAAATAAATTATTTAGTGCATTTGAAGTAGCTGTTCAAAATAAAGAATATGAAGAACTAGGAAAAATAGTAAAGGCATTAGATGATATGATAAATAATATCAGTATTGTAATAGAAGAAGCACCAACAATTGTACTTATGGCTAAAATGATATTGCCAAAGAAAATGAAAGATATTAAAAATATAAGTTCAAGAATGACTAGAGATGGTTATAATTTAGAATATTTAAATATCGATTATAATATAGAAGAAACTAATAAAAAAATAAATGAAATAATGGATAGACTTTATGTTTTAAACTTGCAAGATTCAATATTTGATTTAAAGACACTAATTGATTATTATGAAGGATTATATGGTGATTTTGACTCTGAAAAAAGAGGCAAAAAAGAATATGAAAGAGGAATAATTAATATTAATGAAAGAATTAGTAAAGTAAGTTCAATTATTAGAAATTTATATGCGGAAATTGATAATATTAAAGATACTTATGATTTAAGTGATGATGAAATAAAAGTAATAGATGAACTTAATAAAGAACTAATTACTGTAAAAGATAGTTTTAAATTAATAAATGATAGATCTTTATCAAAAGTTATGCCATATTCAAAATTAAGCAATGAATGTGAATTAGTGGCTGTTAATTTATCAAAAGTTGAAGATAAATTAGAAACAACACTTAAAAATTTAGGAAGCCTAAAAGAAGATGAAGCAAGAGCAAGAGATCAATTATATGAAATTAAAAATATAATTAATAATTCAAAATATAAAATTAAAGAGTACAATTTACCAGTTATACCAGATAAATTTTATGTTGAATTAAAAGAAGCATATGATGCTGTAAAAGAAATAAATAATGAAATAGAAAAGAAACCAATATCAATTAAAGTATTAAATTTAAGAGTAGATACTGCTAGAGATTTAGCATTAAAATTATATCAAACTGCTACAAATACTATATCTAGTGCAGAAGCAGCAGAAAGCGCCATAGTATATGGAAATAGATATAGAACAAGTAATAAAGAAGTAGAGTCAGGATTAATATCTGGAAGTAAAGCTTTTTACAAAGGTGAATATAAAGAATCTTTAGAAATAGTTCTAAATACTTTAAATATAGTAGAACCTGGAATACAAAAGAAATTACTTAGCATGATGGAAAGATAGGTGTAAAAATGGCAAAAAGAAAAAAACAAGCAGAAGAAAAAAGTGGGTTTCAATATACAAATGAGCTTATAGGATTATTATTGATTTTATTATCAATAACAGGTCTTGGGAATTTTGGACTAGTAGGGGGACTAATTAAAAAGTTTGCAATATTTCTTTTTGGAAATTGGCTCTTTCTATTTTTAGTATTGACTCTATGTTTTGGAGTATTATTAATTGCTAAAAGAGGAAAAATTAATTATTTTAGTGGAAGATTAATAGGAATTTATTCAATCATAATAGCAATATTATTATTTTCACATATCAATTATATAAAAGATAATAATTTAATAACTCAAGATATATTTAAAACAACAATGAATAATATAGAAATATCATTTGATAGTCAAAATGAAATAACTAATACTGGTGGTGGTATTGTTGGTGCTGCATTTTCATGGGCATTTGTATCATTATTTGCGGTAGAAGGTACATATATAGTAATGGTTATTATTGTTATATTTGGATTAATTATGTTATTTGATTTGTCACTTTCAGATATATTTAGTGGAATTGGAAGATTCTTTAAGAGTATATTTGGCAGAGATACAGATGATGACGAAGAAGACAATGAAAATAAAGTTAATGCTGCAGATATAGTTGGTGAAGAAAATGCTAATGTTGATAAGAGAGTAGTTATAACTAGTGTAGAAGATCTAGAACCACATAAACAAGAAACTATAGGTTCAATGATTGTACCAGAAATAAATACTAGTGATGACAATGATGAAGTATATATCAAGCCATCAATTAATTTATTAGATCCAATTAAGAATAATAAAAATAAAGGTAATTCAGCAGAATTTACAAATAATAACATAAAAGCATTAGAAAGAGTATTCCAAGACTTTGGAATGGTAGCTAAAGTAATAGAAGTTCATGTAGGACCAGCAGTAACACAATTTGAAATGGAACTACAAAGAGGAACAAAAGTTAATAAAGTACTTAGCATATCAAGAGAAATAGCTTTAGCTTTAGCAGCTAAAGAAGTTAGAATTGAAGCACCAATTCCCGGAAAAAATACAGTTGGAGTAGAAATTCCTAATCAAAATATAATTCCAGTATCTATGAGAGAAATAATGGAAGCTATGCAAAATGATCCAAAATATAAAGATTCTAAGTTAGCTGCTCCATTAGGAAGAGATATAATGGGTAAAGTAAAATATGTTGAGATTAATAAAACTCCTCATATGTTGGTAGCTGGAGCAACTGGTAGTGGTAAAAGTGTATGTATAAATAACATTATATTATCCATTATAATGAGAACTAATCCAGATGAAGTAAAAATGGTTTTAGTAGATCCAAAAAAAGTAGAATTTAACGTATATGATGGAATTCCACACTTATTAACCCCAGTAGTTACAGATCCTAAAAAAGCCAGTGCAGCACTACAAAAAATAGTAGTTGAAATGGATGACAGATATGAAATATTTAAGAATAGTGGAACTAAGAATATTCAGACTTATAACGAATATGTAGATAAAGAATTAAAGAAAAATCCTAATTGTGGTTTAAAAAGAATGCCATTTATATTAGTAATTATTGATGAACTTGCAGATTTAATGTTAGTTGCTGCAAAAGAAGTTGAAGAATCAATTATGAGAATTACACAACTTGCTCGTGCAGCAGGAATACATTTAATAGTAGCAACTCAAAGACCATCAGCTGATATTATTACAGGTGTTATTAAATCAAATATACCAACTCGTGTATCATTTGCAGTTTCTTCTTCAATAGATTCAAGAACAATTCTTGATATGACAGGAGCAGAAAAACTTCTTGGAAAAGGAGATATGTTATATAAACCAATGGATGCAAATACTCCAACAAGAATCCAAGGAAGTTTCGTTGGAGATGATGAAATTAAAAGAGTTGTTGACTTCATTAAAAAAGGTGGACATACACCAAAATATGATAACAAGTTTGAAAATTTAGAAGCCTCATCTAATAGTGGTGGTGGTTCATTTGGCGGTAATGGTGGCGAAGGACAAAAAGATGTTTTATATGATGAAATATTAAATTATGCTATTAGAATGGGGCAAATAAGTGCTTCATTAATACAAAGAAAATATAGTATTGGTTATAATAGAGCAGCACGTATTATGGATATGTTTGAAGAACGTGGAATAGTAGGTCCTGCAAAAGGAAGCAAACCAAGAGATGTTTTAGTTAAGTTAGAAGAAAACAATGAAAATGTTGAATAAAAGGAGATAAAAATGACAGTACATATTGAATCAAAAAAAGAAGAAATAGCACCAAGAGTGCTTATGCCAGGGGATCCAAATAGAGCACACTATATAGCTTCAAAATATTTAAAAGATGCTAAATTGGTTAATAAAGTAAGAGGAGAACTAGCATACACAGGAACATACAAAGATGTACCTGTAACAATATTCTCAAGTGGAATGGGAATTGGTTCTATGGGAATATATAGTTATGAATTATTTAATGACTATGATGTAGAAAAAATAATAAGAATTGGAACAGCTGGTTCATATAAAGAAGATCTTAAAGTATATGATGTTGTAGTTGCTGATTCAGCGTATTCAAATACTTGTTATGATGAAGAAGCAGGCATTGAAAATGTTGATACAATTAATTCATCATTTGAGTTAAATAGTACAATTATGGATACAGCTGCTTTAAAAAATATAAAGGTTACAACTGGTAGATTGCACACGTCACTTGCTTTTTATACAGAAAGTAAAGATTATAAAAAATATACTGATTTAGGATGTGTAGCAGTTGAAATGGAAGCATATGCATTATTATTTAATGCTAAAAAATTCAAAAAACAAGCAACAGCAATCGTAACAATAAGTGATAATTTAATAACTCATGAAGAAATAAATTCTGAAGAAAGAGAACGTAAACTAGACGAAATGATTATGTTAGCTTTAGAGTCAATTATAAAAAATTAATAATTGTTAATACTAATAAGGAGATATTTTTATATCTTCTTTTGTTATTTTTTGGTACAATAGGAGAGGATGTGATAATATGGAATACAAAAAGATAGAAAATAATGAATATAATATACACGTAATTAATTCAAATAGATTTAAAACAATGTGCATAGAACTTGTATTTACTAAAGAATTTAATGAGAAAGATATAGCATACTCAAATCTATTAACTGGAAATATGGTATATTCTACAAAAAAATATAATACAAAAAATAAAATAGCCATAGCAGGTGAAGAATTATATGGAGCAAGAGTATCATCTTCATATAGTATATCAGGAAAATGTCAGTCACTTTCTTTTTCACTTGGATTTTTAAATCCAAAGTATACTGAAGAAAAATATCTAAAAGAATCAATAGATTTCTTATATGAAGTTATATTTAACCCAAATGTAAAAAATGAAGAATTTGATAATGATTTTTTTGATATTATAAAAAAAGAAAATATAGTTAAGGTTAATTCAATCAAAGATAATCCAAATTCATTTGCTGGAGTAGAATATTCAAAAATAATGTATAAAGGAACACCTTCATATAGAGGAAGCATTCCAACATTAGAGGAATTAGACAAAGTAACACCTAAAAATCTATATAAATTTTATAAAACACTATTTGAAGGAACATACAGAATTAATGTAATAATCGCAGGTGAGTTCGAAGATGAAAGTACTATATTATCACTAGTAGAAAATAAACTGAAAAATATTAAAGGTTCAAAAGAAAAATTAGAGTTTAAAATAGAACATAAATATAATGATAAATTAATAGAAAAAATAGATAGTCTACCATATAATCAATCTAAATTATATATGGGATATAGACTTAATAACCTAACAATGCATGAAATTACACATGTTTTAAGAGTGTATAACACAATCCTTGGAACAATGAATGATTCATTATTGTTTAATATAGTTAGAGAAGAAAATTCATTATGTTATTCTATTGGTTCATATTATTCTAAATATAATCCATCATTAACTATATATGCAGGTATTAATAAAACAAATTATGATAAAACTGTAGAACTTATAAAAAAATGTGTAGAGTTAATGAAAGATAAAAAAACCATAGAAAAATTAATACCATTTGCTAAAAAAACTATAAACACATATTTAAATAATTATTATGATGATGGAAGATCTCAAATTAATTATTACTTTAGTAGTGAATTTGAATATACAGAAGACATAGAAACTATTAGAGAAAAAATAGAATCAGTAACTGTAGATGAAATAATAGCTCTAAATGACAAAATAAGTTTAAGCGTTATTTACTTATTGAAAGGGGATAATAATTAATGAAAGAAAATATATTTGAAAGAGTAGATGAAAAGCTTTATAGTGAAGTTCTTGATAATGGAATTAGAGTATTCTTATATCCAACTAATAAAACAAAGAATTTCTATATATCTATTTCAGTTAAATATGGAGCAAAAGTAACAAAATATAAATTAAATGATAAAGTTTATGATATTGTCCCAGGTAGTGCTCATTTCTTAGAACATAAAGTTATGGCTTTATCAGAAAATAAAGAAATTTCGAAAAGAATAAATGAATTAGGAAGTCTTGCTAACGCATGGACAAGTTATGAAGGAACAAACTATAATATATTTGGTAGTATAAATATAATTGAAAACTTAAAAATATTATTAGATTTATTCTATAATACTGATATAAATGAAAAAAATGTTGAAGAAGAAAAAGGCATCATTGGTGAAGAAATAGATATGTATAAAGATGAAATAAATAGTTATATTTATAGTGAATTATACAAAAATCTATTTAATAAATCATATGTTAGAAATACAGTAGTAGGTGAAAGAAGTGACATTGAAAAAATCACTTCAGAATCTTTAAATAGAGTATATAGTCATTTTTATACATCAAATAACACATTTATCATTGTTACAGGTGATTTTGATAAAGATGAGATTATGAATGTAATAAAAGATTATATTGGTAAACTAAATCTTAAACCTAAAAAACTTCCAAAAGTAATAAAAGAAAAAGAACCTGATAAAGTATCAGTAGCATTTGAAGAAATAAGTAAAAATATGAAAGATGTTAGAGTAAGATATGCTCTTAAAATGAAAAAGAATATATTTGGTATCAAAGATGATGAAATACTAAGATATTATATGTCAATAATACTATCAAATAATTTTTCAGCAACATCACCATTATTTGAAAAATATAAAAATGAAAATATAACATCAAGATTAAGTTACTCATTTAATATTGTAGATGATCATGTAGTAATAATAATATCATCAGTTTGTAGTGACGCTAATATATTTATTGATAACATTTCAAAAGATATTAAAAATATGACATTAAATGAAAGTGAGTTTGAAAGAAAGAAAAAAATGGCACTTAAAATATATGTAACTAGTTTTGATAACATTGAAGATATAGAATACGATTTATGTTCAAGTATACTATATGAAGATAAAATTAATTATCATGAATATAGTGATTTAATGTCTACTACATACAAAGAAGCTAAAAGAATTCTAGATACAATTGATTATTCAAACATAAGTATTATTAGAACTTCTAAGTAACAGAAATGTTACTTTTTTTATTAGTTTGTTTCTTTTTTTTAGTATATATAGTATAATTATTTTGGTGAAAGTTATGAAAGAAGAAATAGTTTTTAGAAGCGTAGAAGAATTATACAATAGAGTTTTACCAGCTCTATATTCAAAGCGAAAAGAAATTAATTCTTTAGGTTTTAAATTAGTAACTGAAAAAGATATATGGAATTATCTAGTCGAAAATGAATGGAAAACAAAAAGAAATCTTGAATTACATGATTTAATAAATGATATTTTTTATGTAGATAATATTAAAATAAATGATTATGTAATGAGAAAAGTAGAAAGATTAAAGAGAGTAGAAGACAGTACAGTTCATGATAATGGAGTACTTTAGGAGGCATGATATGAAAAAAATAATTAAACCAATATTAATAACAATATGTATTGTACTAGTAGGATTATTTTTAATAAAACCTACTATTAAAAAAATATCTTATGGAATAGATTTACAAGGTGGATTTGAAATACTTTATAATATCAAACCATTAGATGAAAATAGAGAATTAACTGAAGGCGATTTAGATAAAACATACAAGGCAATAGTAAATAGAATTGATACACTAGGTGTATCAGAACCAGTTATTAGTTTTGAAGGTAATAACCTTATCAGAATACAATTACCAGGCGTTCAAAATGAAGATGAAGCTCGTGAAAGAATAAGTACAACAGCAGTTTTATCATTTAGAGATACAGAAGATAATCTTTTAATGACTAGTGCAGTTTTAGGTGAGGGTGGAGCTAAAGTATCATATAATGAATCAGAACTACAACATGTTGTAGAATTAAATATAAAAGATACTGAAACATTTTATAATGTAACAAGAAAGTTAAGTGAAAAAACTGGTAAAAATATGATTGTAACTTGGTTAGATTTTAATCCAGAAACAGATTCATATGAAAATGAAAAAGACAAATGTGGAGTAGATTCAAAATCAAGTTGTATTAGTGCTGCTTATGTTAATGAAGGATTAAGTAGTAAAACAGTTATGATAAGTGGAAACTTTACTCAAGAAGAAGCAGGAAATTTAGTAGATTTAATTAATAGTGGTTCACTACCTACTAAATTAAGTGAAGAAGCAACTCCAAAAAGTGTTTCACCATCATTTGGAGCAGAAACTATTACAAAAACAGGAATAGCAGGATTAATTACATTTGCTCTTATTTCATTAATATTAGTATTTAAATATAGAATTAGTGGTTTAATTGGAAGTGTTTGCTTATTTATATATGCATTATTAGTATTTATTATATTTAATGCAGTAGGTGGAGTACTAACTTTAACAGGTATTGCAGCTCTAGTATTAGGTGTAGGAATGGCAGTAGATTCAATAATAATTTCTAATGAAAGAGTTAAAGATGAACTAGCTAGTGGAGAAAAAACATATGCTGCTTTCAAAGAAGGTGGGAAAAATAGTTTAGGTGCCATAATAGATGCTAATATAACTACATTAATAGCTGGTATTGTATTATATGTATTTGGAGAATCTACAGTAAAAGGATTCGCAACTATGTTAATTATTACAATATTCATTACTGTTATTTGTACTGTATTATTATATAGAGTATTACTTGAGCTTTATGTTAAAAGTAAAGTATTTAATGATAAACCAACATTATTATTTGGTAAATTAAAAGACAAAAAGAAAAATGATTACGTAAAAGTATCAAAATATTTTATAGCTACTTCATTAATTGTAATAACTACAGGACTTATATTCTTCTTTGTAAAAGGATTCAACTTTGGAGTAGATTTTACAGGCGGAACTAATATTAATTTAAGTAGTGAAAAAGATATAGATTTCACCAAAGTAAATAAAGTAGTAGAAAAATATGATATAAGAGATTATGACTATTATGTTGGTAGTAAAAAAGAAGGCTATATTAAATTAAATAATATTTTAAAAGAAAAAGAAGGAACTTCAATTAAAGAAGAATTTACATCAATGGGAATAGAAACATCTATGAGTGAAATTAGTACATTAGTTACTAAAAACTTAACTAAAAATGCTATTAAATCACTTATATATAGTTTAATAGCGATAATAATTTATATGGCTATTAGATTTAATATTAATTATGCAATTACAGGTATTTTGATGTTAGTACATGATGTTTTAGTTATACTTGCAATATTTGCAATATTTGGTATAAGTGTAGACTTTATAATAGTAGCAGCTCTTCTAACAATAATAGGTTATTCAATAAATGATACAATTGTAGTATTCGATAGAATACGTGAAAATAAGAAAAAAATGTTTAGAAATAAAAAAGTTCTAACAAATGAAGAATTAAAAAAATTAGTTAACACATCTTCAATGGAAACAATTAATAGAAATATGTGGACTAGTATTACAACAATTGTCGCAGTAGTGACATTATTATGTGTAGGATTAAATGACATACTAACATTTAATATTGCAATTTTAATAGGTTTAATTGCTGGAACAGCTTCATCACTAATAATAGCTCCAAGAATATGGATGATGCTTGAAAGAAAAAGTATGGACAGACCAGAAGATGAAGATGATGAAGTCAGTGAAATGAAAATAAAAGGTGTTAACTGTTAATAGGGAGTGATTACCATAAAAGACAAAACATATGATGAACTAAAAGAATTATTAAATTCATATATGGATAAAAACTATGTAGAGTTCATCGAAAAATATTATGAACAAGCAAAGATTGTTTATGATGGAATGAAAAGAGAAACGGGTGAAGACTATATACTTCACCCAATCAATGTTGCTTACATTTTAGCTGATCTAAAAATGGACCCAGTGACAATTGGATGCGCATTAATTCATGAAGCAATAACACTAGGAAAAATGACTTTTGAAGAAATAGAAGAAATGTTTGGAACAGAAAGCGCTAATATAGTAAGTTCTATTACAAAAATCAGCAACTTAAAACAAACGTTTAAAATTAATAATCCAGAAAAGTATAGAAGAATAATAGTTGGATTGTCTGAAAATCCAGCAACACTATTCATTAAGTTTGCTGATAGATTACATAATTTAAGAACTTTAAAAGTGCATGATGAAGTTCATCAAAAATATATTATTAATGAAACACAAAATATTTATATCCCAATAGCTCATAGACTTGGTATGAAAAAAATGAAGAGTGAAATGGAAGACTTATGTTTGCAATACACAGATCCAGAAGGATATAATAAAGTATTAAATAGAATAAATGAATCTAAAGTTGACTTGGAAAAATCATTATCAAGAATGAAATATGAAATAATGCAAATAATGGAAGCACACAATATTCAATATGAAATAGTATCTCGTGTCAAATCAGTTAGAGGTATCTATAATAAATTAAAGAATGGTAAAAAATGGGAAGATATTTATGACTTATTAGGAATTAGAGTTCTTGTTCATAATGTAGAAGACTGTTATAGAGCTATAGGATTAATTCAATCAAAATATCCTCCAATTCCAAATCGTTTTAAAGATTATATAGCAAATCCAAAACCAAATTTATATCAAAGCTTACATACCACAATATTTGGTGAAGATAAAAAAATATATGAAGTACAAATTAGAACATTTGAAATGGACGAAATAGCTGAAAAAGGAGTAGCTTCTCACTGGAGTTACAAAGAAAAAATTGATGGAAGTGTCAAAAATAACTTAGACCATATTTTAGAACAATTTAGAGTTATGGTAGAGGTAAATGACATTGAAAAGAATATGAATTTCTTTGTGAATATCAAAGATGAATTAAAAAGAAGTGAAATTTATGTTTATACTCCAAAGGGAGATATTATAGAATTACCTAGTGGTTCTACACCAATAGATTTCGCATATAAAATCCATAGTGAAGTAGGTAATACAACTACTGGAGCATTAGTAAACTCTAAAATGGTTAAGTTAGACTATGAATTGAAAGATGGAGATTTAGTAGAACTAATAACTAAAAAAGGACATGCTCCTTCAAGAGGATGGCTAAAAATAGTTAAAACTGAATCAGCAAGATCAAGAATAAAGGCATATTTTTATAAAAAAGAAAGAGAAAAATATATTTCACTTGGTCATGAAATGATGATTAATGAATGTAAGAAGAGAAGTTTAGATATTAATGAAGTATTTAATGATGAAAATGTAGAAAAACTATGTAAATCATTAAAATTAGAAAATTTAGAAGATATTTATTTTTCAGTTTCTACTTTAAAATATTTACCATCATCAATTCTTAGTAGACTAGAACTTCATCAAGAACGCAAAAAGCAACCACAAGTATTAACAAAAAATAATAAAAATAGTAATGGAATTGTAATAGCTGGTTCAAATGATATTTTATGTTCACTAGCTACATGTTGCAATCCAGTTTATGGTGAAGATATAGTAGGATATATAACTCGTGGTTATGGAGTAAAAGTTCATAGTAAGAATTGTCCAAACATAGATTTAAATAATGAAAGAATTATAGAAGCTTCATGGGCAGAATCTATGGAGAATAGATATAATACTAAACTTAAAGTTTATATTGAAGATGTTGGAGATATATTACTAAAAATAATAACCGCATCAACAAAATGTGAAATAATAATAGATTCAATAAACTTAATTAATAGAAATAAAGAATTATTCTATGATATAAGTTGTAAAGTAAAAAATGTTAATAATTTATATAACTTTATAGATCAAATACAAGCAATTGATAGCGTAAAAGATGTAGAAAGGATCTTTATATAATGAGAGTAATCGTACAAAGAAGTAAAAACAGTAAAGTAACAATAGATAATAAAGTAAATGGTAGTATTGATCATGGATTTGTTTTATTAGTTGGTTTTACTGATGGAGATAATGAAGAAATAATAGATAAAATGATTAATAAAGTTGTTAATCTAAGAGTATTTGAAGATGAAAATGAAAAAATGAATTTAAGTATTCTTGATACAAAAGGAAGTATTCTTAGTATAAGTCAATTTACTTTATATGCTGATGCTAAAAAAGGAAATAGGCCAAGTTTTATAAATGCTATGAACCCAAACGAAGCAACTAAATTATATGATTTATTTAATGAAAAACTATCTAAATTTCTTCATGTAGAAACAGGCATATTTGGTGCTGATATGAAAGTAGAAATATATAATGATGGACCAGTAACAATCTTTTTAGATAGTGAAGAACTATTTAAAAAGTGGTAAAGTAAAATGAAAAAAAGCATTTTAGGGGTATCATTAATAACAAAAACATGTTTATATGGGCTACTCGCAGCAGTAGTAATTTTAATCACAGCGATACAGGAGGAGAAGTATTAAATGCAATATATGGAAACATAATTGTACTAATAATTCAATTTTTAATATCTTCTGCATTAACAGACTTATCAATGCGTTTATTTTATAAGGTAAAATTTGATCAAGATATACCAGAATTTGCAAAAAAATATAGAAGAATTATGTAAAAAGTACGATGTTAAAATGCCTAAATTAGGAATTATCGAAGATGGTAGTCCAAATGCATTTACATATGGAAGAACAAAAAAATCAGCAAGAATTATTCTTACAAGAGGAATGTTTAACTTATTAAATGAAGAAGAAATAAAAACTGTAATAGCTCACGAAATGGGTCATATAGTTCATTATGATATGTTATTTATGACAGCTGTTCAAATTGTTCCATTAGTTTTATATGCAATATATGAAATGTTTACAAGTAGTGCTAAAAGCGATTCAGATGAATACAGTGGAAAAGCAGCAACTATAGGTTACTTAGCATACCTCTTATATATAATTTGCCAATATGTAATATTATACTTATCAAGAATAAGAGAATATTATGCAGATGAATTTTCAGTAGAAGAAACAAAAAATCCAAATTCACTAGCAGAAGCATTAGTAAAAATAGGATTTGGATTAAGTACAGAACCAAATAATAAAAGAAGTTTAAATAAAAGTAACACACTTGGTATTAGTGACGCTAAAACATCTAAAACTATGGCAATTTCATGTTTAGATGATACTGGAAAAGTATCAAAAACAAAAATAAAAAATGCTATGAAATGGGAAATGTGGAATCCATGGACAAAATGGTATGAAATTAATTCAACACATCCACTTATTTCAAAAAGAATAATTGCAATAACTTCAAAATGTCAAAACTATAATCAAGAACCATATATAGTATTTGACTTACAAAAAACAGATTCTTATGTAGAAATATTAGAAATGACAGTGGACGGTAAAACTAATAAAGTATATTTAAATGGATTTGTTAAAGTATTACTAACACTTATGCTAATAAGTTCAATAATTTTAATGTTTTTATAATTTAAGAAATCTAATTAAATTAGATTTTTTATTTTGAACTAAAAATAATTACTAAAACTTAATTTTTTTAATAAAATTCTTTGAATAATTAATTCTTATGTAATATAATAATTTGTATGGAAAGAAAAGATATTAATATAAATGATGTTAGTCCCATGATGAGGGAGTACCTTAAAACAAAAAGTGAGTATGAAGGTATAATATTATTTTATAGATTAGGTGATTTCTATGAAATGTTTTTTGATGATGCAATCACAGCGAGTCATGAATTAGAATTAACTCTTACTGGTAAACAATGTGGTTTAAGTGAGAGAGTACCTATGTGTGGAGTTCCTCATCATGCAGTAAATATTTATCTAGAAAAACTAATTGAAAAAGGATACAAAGTAGCTATATGTGAACAAATGGAAGATCCAAAAACTGCTAAAGGAATAGTAAAAAGAGAAGTAATTCAAATAGTAAGTGCTGGAACTATAACAAGTACCGAAATAGTAAATGAAAAAGATTTTAATTATATCGCAAGCATTACAGATTTAAAATATACATATGTTTTATCTTATGCAGACCTTTTAAGTGGAAAAATATATGTCACATATGTAGAACATAATACAGATAAACTAATTAGTCACATAGTTAATTTAAACATAAAAGAATTAGTCGTAGAAGATAACTTTGATATAGAACTAATACATAAATTAAAAACAAACTATAATATTTTTATATCATATTATAATAACAATTCAGAATATAAAAGTAATACAATATTTGAAAATATACTAGATAAAAACATAATAACAAATACATCAATTCTATTAAATTATTTAACTAATTCATTAAAACAAGATTTAAGTCATATTCAACATTTAGAAGTTATTGAATCAGGATTATTTTTAGAATTAGATAAAGAATGTATTAAAAACTTAGAATTAGTAGAGACAATTAGGAATAAAGATAGACAAAATAGTTTACTTGGATTTATGGATAAAACAAAAACAGCTATGGGAAGCAGACTATTAAAAAGTTATTTAATTAGTCCATCAAAAAGTAAAGAAGAAATAATAAGAAGACAAAATCTAACAGAAAAATTAATAAATGAATTCTTGATCAAAAGTGAGTTAACTAGCTTATTATTTGAAATATATGATTTAGAAAGATTAACTGGTAAAGTAGCTTGTGGAACACTAAATGCAAGAGATGTACTTCAACTTAAAAATAGTTTAAAAGTATTACCAAGTATAAATGAAATATTAAAGAAATTAGATTTAGAAGAAATAGAAACATTTAAAGATTTATATATATTATTAGATAATTCAATCAAAGAAGATGTACCACTTACTATTAAAGAAGGTGGAATAATAAAAGATGGATTCAATCAAGAAATAGATGAATTAAGAAGTATTAAATTAAATGGAAAAGATTTTATATCTAAATTTGAAGAATCAGAAAAAGAAAGAACAGGTATAAAAGGATTAAAGATTGGATTTAATAAAGTATTTGGTTATTATATTGAAGTACCAAAAGGACAAGTTCATTTAGTAAAAGAAGAATTCCAATATGATAGAAAACAAACAATATCTAATTGTGAAAGATATATAACACCACTATTAAAAGAAAAAGAGAATTTAATACTAAATGCTGAAGATAGAATAAACAGTTTAGAATATGATGTATTCTGTCAAATAAAAGATGAAATTAAAAAACATATTTCATCACTACAAAAAGTAAGTGCAAGAATAGCATATTTAGATGTAATACAATCATTCTCAACTATCGCAGAAGAACATAATTTTGTTAAACCAGAAATTAATGTTGAACATATAGTTGAAGTAATAGGTGGTAGACATCCAGTAGTTGAAAGCGTTATTACAAGTGAATACATAGACAATGATGTAATACTTGATAACAATACAAACATTCTAATAATAACAGGTCCTAATATGAGTGGTAAAAGTACTTATATGAGAGAAATGGGAATAATAGCTGTATTAAATCAAATTGGTTCATTTGTGCCAGCTAAAAAATGTAATTTACCTATATTTGATAAGATATTTACTAGAATAGGTGCTAGTGATGACTTAGTAGGTGGAGAAAGTACATTCATGGTAGAAATGAAAGAAAGTGCAAATGCTCTTAGAAATGCTACAGAAAATAGTTTAGTTTTATTTGATGAATTAGGACGTGGAACTAGTACTTATGATGGAATGAGTTTAGCAGGTTCTATAATTGAATATATTAGTAATCATATAAAATGTAAAACAATGTTTTCAACTCACTATCATGAATTAACAGACTTAGAAAATAAACTACCTGGTATAAAGAATGTTCATGTATCAATAGATGAAACAGATGGATGCGTTACATTCCTTCATAAAGTTATGGATGGATGCGTAGATAAAAGTTATGGTATAAATGTTGCTAAATTAGCAGACCTACCAGAAGAAGTAATAACAAAAGCAAATGAATTACTTGAAATGTATGAAAGTAATGATCACAAAAAGAATACAAAAAGGGTTAAACAATTTTCATTAGATTTAAAAGAAGAAAAGAAAGATGAATTAAGAGAATTTTTAAGTAAAGTTAATCCATTAGAAATAACACCAATTGAAGCACTAAATATATTAGATCAAATGAAAAAAATATCATAATTTTAATGGAGGGTTTTGATGAAAGAAAATACAGAAAATTATTACATTGAAGGTTTCTTGCCACCAGAAGCAGAAGAATTAATAAAAAATGAAATGGAAAGAAATTTTAATTCCACCAAAATTGAAGATATAATCAAAGAAAGAGAAGAAGATTTACGTTTAATAGATGAAAGTTTTAAAGCAATAGATACAGACTTCAAAATGGTTAATAAAAGTAGAAAAGAAATTACTTACTCATTATGCATATCCATAATTTATATTAGTGTATTAAAGTTATTTAAGTCTATGATAAATGATCTTGATTTAGTAGAAGAGTTAGGTAAATTAATAGATAAGATATCATCTGCTTATAAAGAAATAGTAAGTCAAAGAGAAGTAATGATTATAGTAAGAGATGCATATAAAAGATTAAAGAGTCTAGAAATATATGAATGTAATGGAGACATTAGTGATTTACTTGTATTAATGTATGAAAAAGATAGAATTATTCATTCAGATGTATTAAATGAAATTAGAATGACCACATCAAGAATAAAAGGTTTTAGTACATCAAAAGGAGAAAATAAAGAGTTAGCTAAAATTAATAGTAAAATAGATAAATCATTAACCAGATTAGGATTAGTAAAGGAGTAGAATATGAAAGAATCAACTGGACAATGTGAAATGGACATTAATGAATTATTTGGTCTTGAACCTGTAGATATTGAAGGCATATTATCAAACCCAAATGCCACAATAGAAGAAATGATAAGTGCTTATGATTATACAACAGTACTTAATAATATTCAGTTCGCAGCACTAAATTCTATGTTAAACGCAGTAACAAAAGAAAAGAAATTTATTATTAAAAGACTAAAATTACTAGCACTTAAAATCAAAACAAGAAGAATATTTAGTAAAGAAAATATAGAAGAGTTAACTCAACTTTTAGAAGATATAAATTATTATATTCAAGATATTAAAAATGATTATGAGTTAATCCAAGAAATAAGAGGATTGTATAAAGAATTAGTTAAATATACATTTAGTTATCACAATGAAGAATTAGCTGCTATTATAAAATATTATATTGATAAATTTGAGATTATTTATAATGAAGTGTTTCAAATATATGAAAGTCCTAAGGATTATGTAAGATTAGATTTTAGTACAGATGAACTTGATGCATTAAATAAAGATATTTTAAGATTAGGATTAGGTGTTAAACATGAGTAAAGATAATAAAAAGCTAGTAGCTCACATAAATGAACCAATGTATGATGATATTGAAGGTTTTGAAGGAAAAAGTTATAGGTCATCACTTACAGATGAAACTATAGAAGAATTAACTGATTTTGAAGGTAAAACTATTTATGAAACATTAGAGATGTATAAGAAACTAAAAGAATATATCGCATCAGATTTTGAAGCGTTAGAAGAATACTTTTATTCAAGTAAAGAAATGTTAAAAGACTCAAATAAAATAATGAGAAGAAACTATATTATTATGAGAATTACTGCATTAAAATATACAATTTTAATTGATGAGGAACTAGTAAAAGAATATTTAAAAATAGCTGCATTAGCTCTAAAAAACATTGAAGAAGAAAAGAAAGATAGAGAACTTATTACTAAACTAGAAATCTATTTAGAAACTCTAAAAGCAAGAGGTATAACTTGTTTTGAACAAGATTTCCTAGACATATTAGCTTATATAACAGATAAAGTAACAATGAGTTTTGATAACTTTAATAGAGTATGTGACAATCTATCAATAAGACTTCAAGGTATAAGCAGTAGTAGTCCAAAAGATATAGATGAATTTTATAGTGAAAAAAATGAAAAAATAGATGTAATAGTTAAAAAACTTGGTATCAAATAAGGTGTAATTATTTACATCCTTTTTAAATTGAATAAAATATTATTTATTGATATACTAATAATGAGGTTATTATGGATGGAATAAGTATTGGAGTTAAAAAAATAGTAAAAATATGTTTTATACCATTAGTAGTTATAATACTTTTAATGTTTTTTAGTGGAATTGATAATGAAATAAATAATAAGTTTGTTATAACATTAAATAATAATGAATTATTATCTAGAGTAGATACAGAATATGTAGAAATAATATTTAAAAAAATAGGTGGTAATACATATAATAAACAAGTTAATTCTAGCAGTGAATACTTTAATAAAATTAATTCTTCAAATAAATATATATTAGATGTAAAAGAATATGAAATATATGGCAAATATGGACATAGAGAATCATATAATAGCATTGATAGCGTGAATGGAACATCAAAACTAATTACAGATAATAATAAAACAATGATGGTTCAAAAAGACAATAAAATTATATATGAAGATAAATTTAAAAATGATGTTACAAGTTTAATTACAGAAAATGGAAGATACTTCTTTCATGTATATACAAGTCAAAAGAGAAGTAGTTCTCCATTTGCTTACATGGATACAAGTCTTCACTTTAATGTATTGGTAGGTGAAACAGATGAATAAGAAAATCTTTTATGCTCTTGTAACTGTAGTTACTATATTAGTTATAGTCTTAATAAAAATATATTTTTATAATTTAGATAAAAAATGGTATAAAAAAATAGATTATAATAGTTATGTGTTAATTATAAATGATATACATAATAAATATCCTAATTTATTTAAATTTGATGAAAATAATGATGCCATTATGACTGTAGAAGAATTAGTTACAAAACAAGATGATATAGAATTTGATATCGCACATGATAAAGATGGTAACATGTGTATAGGTTATTTTATAGTATCAAAAGTAGGAGAAGGTATTGACATAGATGCATCTCATATGTGTGATATGATAAACTACTAAAATAAAAAAATCCTAATTATTTAGGATTTTTTCAGTGTTTTTAAAATTAATTTTAGCTATTTTATATAATTCTTCTTTTCCATACTTTTTAACTATTTCACGTCCAACATCATCAACTTTATCACTAGCACCTTTAAGAATATTTATTTTATATTTCTCACTTAATTTATCCATTTCATTTAAGAATAAATATCTACTTATAACACTAGCAGCTGCAACACTTAAATGTTTGCTTTCACCTTTAGTTAGAAAAGTTATTTTAGTAACTTTATCCTGAATGTTTTCTTGTTTCAAATAACTAAAGTAACTTCTAGGAGTAGTAAATTGATCAACAATAATTTTATGATAAGGAATTCCTTTATTAGAAAGTTCAAACAAAACTCTATTGTGTAGTATTGCTTTAACTTTATTCATATTAAATCCCTTATTAGCCATGTCATTATATTTTGGATTAGATAAAGTAAATGTTACATAAGGTAACTTATCCATAAGAATTGGAGCACATCTACGAATTTTATCATCCGTCATTTTCTTAGAATCCATTATTTTTAAATCTTCAAGCAATTTTCTAGTATTTTTATCAACTAGAGTAGCAGTAACTATGATAGGACCAAAATAATCTCCAGTACCAACTTCATCACTACCAATAGCATCATAATAGTAATAAGTCTTATCATCTTCTTTATTTTCTTTAGCTTTTATTTCAGAATCAATATCTCTATTATTAAAGTGACTTTCTAAATCTTTCCACATATTAGCGTCAATATCAGCACTAATTCCTTGAAACATAACTTTACCACTTTCATATAAAGTAATAACTGTACCACCTTCATCAGCTTGAAAAATAGAGTAAGGAGGTTTCTTATCTCTTCTAAGTAAATCATAATATTCAATCATTTTTTCTTTAATATTATCACTTACTTTAAATACTATTGTTTTTTGTTCTGCCATAAAATCACTTCCAAAAATATTTTATCAAAAAAACATAACTTTTACTAGAAAAATATATTTCTTATGTTATAATGAAAATGAGGTAATAATAATGTTAAGACTTTTATAATTAACATGTTTTACCCATGTTAATTTTTTTATATGAGGAGTATTATATATGAAAAGAGCAAAGATAATTGTAATTGAAGGAACAGATGGTTCTGGAAAAGAAACACAAAGTAAAAAAGCAGAAAAATATTTAATTGATAATGGATTTAAAGTCAAAAGATACTCTTTTCCAATATATAATTCTCCTACTGGAAAAATAGTTGGTGCTTCTTATTTAGGAAAACCAGAATTAGGTGAAAGTGTTTTTCCAGAAACATCAGCATCTGTTGATCCAATAGTAAGTAGTCTTTATTATGCGGCAGATAGAAGATATAATTTTTTAAAAGAAATTGAAGAAGATATATATAAGAATGATTATATTATTTTAGATAGATATACTACATCTAATATGGGACATCAAGCAGGAAAGGCTAAAACTAAAAAAGAAAAAGATAAAATACTAGATTTTATAGAAAAATTAGAATTTGATTTATGTGAATTACCAAGACCAGATATTGTAGTATTCCTACATATGCCATATGAAGCAACTATAGAACTTAGAAAAGATAGAGTAGCTGGAGATGGAAATGAAAATAACCCAGAACATTTAATAAACGCAGAAAAAACATATTTATATATTGCAAAGAAATATAATTGGAAAAACATAAATTGTATTAAAACAAAAAAATATACTTCACTTAGTGATATTAAATCAATAGATGAAATAAGTCTAGAAGTAATAGACACAATTAAAAACGTTAAAGCAGAAAATAAAATATCAAAAATGGAGAGATTTTAATGAATAAAAAAACTATAGTTATAGATATGGATGATGTCATAACAACAGAAACACTAACTGGAGTAATAAATGAGTATTTAGGAACAAATTATAAAGAAGATGATTTTACTGAATTTTATAAACAAGATGTAGTACCTGACAAAGAAGCATTTTTTAAATATTTTCTTACAAAGAGTGAATATAATTATGGAAAAATTACTCCAAATGCAGTAGAAGTAATAAAAGAATTAAGTGAGAAATATGAAGTATTTATCGGAACATCTTTTATTTTTAAAGAAATAGTAAATGAAAGTGGAATACTAGTTAAAAATAAATATGATTTTTTAATAAAAAATTTTCCATTTCTTGACCCAATGAATTTTGTATTTGTTGGTAACAAATCAATATTAAAAAGTGATATTAAAATTGATGATAAAATAGAAAATTTAGTTAATGGAGATATTAAAATATTATTTACAGCTTATCATAATAAAAATATAAGCGATGAAGAATTAAAGAATCAAGGAATTATAAGAGCTAAAGATTGGTTAGATATTAAAAAAATATTATTAGAAAGTGGGGAAGAGTAATATGGCCAAATGGGACAAAGAATATTTAAAACTTTGTAAAAAAATATTAAAAGAAGGAGTAGAAGTAGAAAATAGAACTGGTATTAATACTATTAAAATCCCAGCTTATAGTTTTGAATTTGATTTGGAAAAAGAATTTCCTTTTTTAACTACAAAACAATTATTTTATAGACAAGCAATTTTAGAAATGCTATGGATTTTTCAAGCTCAAAGTAATGATGTAAGATGGTTACAAGAAAGAAATGTACATATTTGGGATGAATGGGAAATAGATGAAGACGGACTATGGAAAGCAACACAAATGGTACCAGATGGAAACGGAAAACTAGTAAAAAAAGAAATAGTAAAAGATTTTGGAAAAGAGTGGGCTCATACTATTGGAACAGCGTATGGATGGATAGTAAGAGAATATGATCAAATGAATAAATTAATAAATACAATTAAAACAAATCCAACAGACAGAAGAATGATTATTAATTTATGGCAAAATAAACATTTAGATACAGCAGTTCTACCATCATGTGTTTGGTCTTCAGAATGGGATGTAACTAATGGACACTTAAACGCATATGTTCATCAAAGAAGTTGTGATGTACCATTAGGTCTTCCATTTAATGTAACACAATATTCAGTATTATTATATATGATTGCACATGTAACAGGACTTAAACCAGGAAAACTTTATTGGAGTATTAAAGATGCACATATTTATGTAAATCAAATAGATGGAATAAAAGAACAAATAAGAAGAGGAAAAGAATTAGAAGATTTACCAGCTCCAAAACTTTGGCTAAACCCTGAAATAAAAGACTTTTATGATTTTGATAATAGTTCAGATTTAAAAGATATAAAAGTATTAGAATATAAACATCACGGAAAAATATCTTTTCCAATAGCACAATAGGTGATTTTATGAGTTATACAATAATCGCAGCTATAGGAAAAAATAGAGAATTAGGAAAAAATAATGATTTGATTTGGCATCTACCAGGAGATTTAAAATTCTTCAAAGAAACAACAACAGGTCATTCAATAATAATGGGAAGAAAAACTCTAGAATCTCTTCCAAAACTATTACCAAATCGTCATCATATAGTATTATCAAGCAAAGATGATTTTAGTAGTGAAATAGAACATTATAAAACAATGAAAGAATTATTAGTTAATTTAAAAGATAGAAAAGAAGAGTTCTTTGTTATAGGTGGAGGAAGCATATATAAAGAATTTATACTAATCGCTAATAAAATGTATTTAACAGAAGTAGAAGAAGAATGCCCAGAGGCTGATACATTCTTTCCAAAATTTAACCCATTAGAATGGACAAGAGATGTCATTAAAGAAAATGAAAACAATGGTATAAAATATAAACATGTTTTATATATTAAAAAACAAAAATAGCATAAATTATGCTGTTTTAAAAGGAAGTTTCAAAAACTTCCTTTTTAGTTATTGTTATTGTTGAAGAATCCAACTCCAAAAATAATTACCAATAATATAAATAAAACTAATATAATAGCTGATCCATATCCAAATCCATAACCATAATTACCACCATTATAATAACCAGGATAAGAATTCATACACATGTTATTTCCATATCCACTATTATATCCATAATAATTCATAATTTACCTCCTTATTATCTATATTATTGTATGGAATAAATGCCTTTATTGACACAACAAACTAATTATACAATTTACAATTTCTACAATATTTATTATAATTATATTGATATAATATGAAGAAAAATAATAAAAAAATTTATATTTTTAAATATATGAATAAACCAATACTTATTTTAAGTATAATTTTTGCTTTGCTGGGATCGTTATTTATATTAGAAGCTTCAAGTATATCAGCAGTATTAAGATATAAATTAGACACATATTATTTTTTTAGAAGACAATTAGAAGTTATTGGTGCATCACTAGTAGCAGGCTTTTTAATTATAAAATTATTTCCAACTAAAACATATAAAGCAATTTCATTAATTTTTTCATTTATATTTATTGGCTTATTATTAGCAGTATTTATAAAGAATAAAGTTATAACAACCGATGTTAGTGAAGTTACATTAAAAATTGGTGGATTTAGTCTGCAACCAGCAGAATTTTTAAAAGTATTTTTAATAATGTATATGGGATGTTTCTTTGGCTCATGGATAAATAATTCAAATAGAAAAAAATGGTCCTATATTATTCCATTATGCATTTGTGCAGCTGCGTGCATCTTAATATTAGCAGGTGGAGATTATGGTAGTGCTGCATTAATGATTGCATTATTTGCATTAATATTTATAAGTCTTCCATATAAAGAAAAATATTTTACAGGATTAAAATTCATAGCAGTGTTTGGTTTAGTATTAGCAATACTAGTACTAAAGTTTTCATATAAATTAATTCCTGAAGAAACATTAGAATCTTCACCAAGACTTAATAGACTTCTATATACAAATCCATGTGATAGATATGAAGAAAGTTCAGGTTATCAAGTATGTAATGGTTATATTGCTATTGACAATGGTGGCTTAAAAGGAGTAGGAGTAGGAAACTCAATTCAAAAATATTTATATTTACCAGAAAGTCATACAGACTTTATATTTCCAATAATAGTTGAAGAGTTTGGCGTACTAGCAGGAATGGTTATAATACTTGCTTATATTTGGCTTATTTATTTAATATTTAAAGTAGCTGTTAACTGTTATGAATTACAAAATTCAATAATATGTTATGGAATAGGAATATATATAATGCTACATGTATTTGTTAACTTAGGCGGTGTTTTAGGAGTCATACCACTAACAGGAGTACCACTACCATTCTTGAGCTATGGAGGTAGTTTCTGCTTGGTGCTTATTTGTTCTTTAGCAGTAGTACAAAGAATACATATAGAAAATCAAGTAGAAAAAAGGCGAAAATTAGCAAATAATTAGAAAAAGCCTAGACAATAAGGCCTTTTTGTGTTATTATTATATCGCTTAATCCGCTGCATTATGTGTATGATTAAAGAAAGCACAAAGGAGGATAGATCGTATGAATTTAGTCGATAAGATTAATAAGAAACAAATTAATCCTAATGTTCCAGCATTTCAAGTTGGAGACACTGTAAGAGTAGATGTTAAAATCAAAGAAGGTAAAAGAGAAAGAATCCAAGCATTCGAAGGAATTGTAACTGCTCGTAAGGGTGGAAGTGTTTCTGAAACATTTACTGTAAGAAAGAAAAGTGGAAACGTTGGTATTAATAGAGTTTTCCCAGTTAATAGTCCTTTAATCGATAAGATAACAGTAGTTAAAAAAGGTAAAGCTAGAAGAGCTAAACTTAACTTCTTAAAGGGTATTACAGGTACATTCAAACTAAAAGAAAGAAATTAGGTTTTAAACCTAATTTTTTATTAAAGAATAGAAAGGAATATATATGAAAAAAATTTGGAATGAAATTAAAGATTATATATTTATTATTATAGCAGTAGTTTTAATACGTACATTTATTATAACTCCAGCCATAGTAGATGGTGGAAGTATGGATAATACTTTAGAAAATGGACAGCTAGTATTAATAAATAAATTTATTTATAGGTTTGATGATATTAATAGATTTGATATAGTAGTAATAAATAATGATGAAGACTCAGATAAAATAATTAAAAGAGTAATAGGTCTTCCAAATGAAATAATTGAATATAGAGATAATGTTTTATATATAAATGGTAAAAAAGTCGAAGCTGAAATAGGTTTTATTGAAACAGAAGACTTTATAGCTAAAACAGGAGCAAATGAATATTTTGTTTTAGGAGACAATAGACCAATATCTAAAGATAGTAGATATTTTGGTAGTTTCAAAAAAGATGACATAATAGGAAGAGTAACTATAAGATTATATCCATTTAGTAAATTCGGTTTGGTAAAATAAAAAAGGAGAATGTTATGGAAAAAATATTTAATAAGTTAGTAAGGGATAATATTCCAGAAATAATAAAAAGTAAAAATGAAACTCCATATATTAGAATATTATCAGATAATGAATATAAAAGAGAGTTATTTAGAAAATTAACTGAAGAATGTAATGAAGTAATAAGCACTAGTAAAAAGGATGAATTATTAGAAGAATTAGCTGACGTCTTAGAAGTAATTAAAGCACTTTCAAAAACTGAAAATGAAAGTTTAGAAAAAATAATAGAATTAGCAGAAGAAAAAGCTAAAATTAAAGGTGCTTTTAACTCAAAAATCTTTTTAGAAAAAACAAGTGATTAAAAATATATTATTAGCAGGCAAACAATTAAAAGAAAATATTATAAAGTTTTAATTGAATAAACCTGCTTTTTTATAATTTAATAAATAAGAAAAATAAATATAATTATCATGTATAGAAAATAGTAAGAGGATTATAATATGTATGATTTTAAAAAATAAAAAACAGTGCCAAAAATTTATATAGTCATTCTTTTCTTAATAATGCTTACATGTTTATTTTCTAGTACTCTCACTTGATAATTATTTCAAAAAAATAATTGCCAAAAATTATAACATAACAATCAATAAAAAAGTAGAAAATGAAAAAAGTATGAAAATATCATTGATAACAGATTTACATTTAGGTTATAATACAACATTATCACATATCAAAAATATGGTCTTGAAGTAGAAAAAAGACTACAGAAGAACTTTTAGAAAATGGAGATAAAACAAAACCAATATTTGTTTTAGATCATGAACAATATGAATTAGAAGAATTATCAAATAATGGCGTAGATTTAGATTTATCAGGACATACTCATAATGGTCAAGTGTTTTCATCAAATATATTATTAAACTTATATTGAAAATTGCACATGGTTTATTAAAAATAAATAATATGTATAGTGTAGTAACAAGTGGTATTGGAGTGTATGGACCAAATATGAGAGTTGGAGCAACCACAGAAGTAGTAAATATTAAAATAAAATTTAAGGAGTAGATATGAATATAAAAAAGAAAATATTATTAATTATATTAACTATTACAGCAATATTTTCTTTTGCTAAAATAATTATTTATTATATAAACTCATACCAAAATAAAAAAACAAATCTAGAATTAATAGAAAAATCAATTAAAAAAATAGACAATAAATTTAAAATAAATTATTCAAAAATAAATAATGAAGATGTAGTCGGATGGATTATAATGAATCAAAATAAAATAAATTATCCAATACTTAAATCAAATGATAATAATTTCTATCTAACAAGAGATTATAATAAAAAAAATAATCAATCTGGAAGTATATTTATGGACTTTAGAAATAATGATTTTAAAGATAAAAATACAGTCATATATGGACATTCTATGTTAGATGGAACAATGTTTGGTTCATTAAGAGAAATGTTTAAAAAAGGCTATTTTGACATTAAAAACAATAACTATATAAAAATATATGATTTAAATTCCAAAGAAACAACATATCAAATATTTAGTTACTACATTATTGATACAGAAGACTATTATATAACAACATCATTTACTACAGAAGAGCAATATAAAGCATTCATAGATAAAATAGCAAAAAGAAGTTATAAAAATTTTACCATCAAAATAGATACAACAGATCAAATACTAACGCTATCAACTTGTAGTAGTAATAATAAAAGAAAAGTAATTCACGCAGTAAAATTAAGTAAAGAATAATAAGTAGATTTATGACAATAAGTCTACTTTTCCTATTAAGAAATATATATATTAATAGGTGACTTAATGCAAAACATAATAATAAATATATTAAATGATTTTGGTTATCTAGGAATTTTTTTACTTATAACAATTGAAAACTTATTTCCACCAATTCCATCAGAATTAATACTTTTATTTGGCGGATTCATGACAACTTACACTAAATTAACTATATTTAAAATGATAATATTTTCAAGCCTAGCATCATTATTTGGATCAATAATTCTTTATTGCATAGGAAAAATATTTAGCAAAGAAAGACTTAAGAAAATTATATCTGGAAAAGTAGGTAAAGTATTAAGACTCAAAGAAAGTGATATTGATTCTTCTAATAAATGGTTTGATACAAAAGGTCAAAAAACAGTATTCTTTTGTAGATTTATTCCATTAATAAGAAGCATAATAAGCATACCGGCAGGTATGAATGAAATGTCTATGATAAAGTTTATATCTTACACTTTACTAGGTTCACTAATATGGAACTCTATATTAATAATAATTGGTTCAATAGTAGGTGAAAACTGGATAAATATTTTAAATATATTAGATATTTATTCAAAATACATACTTATTTCATTAGGAATAATATTAATGATAAAAATAATAATATTTTATAGAAAAAAGTAAAAGATAAAAAAGGATTCTACATAGTAAATAAAAATATAGCACTTATAAGTTTTAAAAAAATATTCTAATTTTAAATATAGATAAATATTTAATCATCACTTTTAGTATCTATTAAATAACTGAAGTATTCAGTCTTACCGCTTAAAACATCATCATAAAAGTTTTGCTTCCAATGTACAAAATCTATTGATTCTTGAATTTGTTTTTTCTTAAGTTCTAATTCTTTAAGTTTTAAATCAAGAATTTCTTTTCTCTCTCTTATACTAGATTTTCCTTTTAAACAAAGATTTAAATATGTTTTTATTTCAGATATGCTCATACCACAATTTTTAAGACATGAAAGAGAATTTATCCAGTTAATATCATTATCATCAAATACACGATAATTATTTTTATTTCTTTTAACATTTGGAATAAGTCCTTCATTACAATAATATTTTAATGTGTCATAACTTAAATTAGTTTTTTCACATACTTGCTTCATACTATACATATTTTTACACCCCATAAATAAATTTTATAAAAAACTATTGACCGTGAGTAACTCACGAGTGATATATTTAAATGGTACATAAAAAGTGTATTTTTGTCAAGGAGGAGATTATATGGAATATGTAAAACTAAATAATGGTGTTGAAATGCCAATATTAGGATTTGGTGTTTATCAAATACCACCTGAAGAAACAAAAGAATGTGTACTTAATGCTATTAAAGTAGGTTTTAGAAGCATTGATACAGCACAAAGTTATTTTAATGAAGAAGAAGTAGGCGAAGCAATATCTGAATGTGGAGTACCAAGAAAAGAACTATTTATTACAACAAAAGTATGGATTGATAATTATGGTTATGAAAAATGTAAAAAATCAATAGAAGAATCTTTGAAGAAATTAAAAACTGATTATATTGATTTAGTATTACTTCATCAACCATTTAGTGATTATTATGGTGCATATAGAGCATTAGAAGATTTATATGAAGAAGGCAAGATAAGAGCAATAGGTGTATCTAATTTCTATCCAGATAGATTAAGTGATATGTGTTTATTTGATAGAAAAATAGTACCAACAGTAAATCAAGTAGAAACAAACCCATTTAATGCACAATTTAAAGCACAAGAAAATATGGAAAAGTATGGAGTACACATTGAAGCATGGGCACCATTCGGAGAAGGAAGAAATGATTTATTTGAAAATGAAGCTTTAGTTAGCATCGGTAAGAAATATAATAAGAGTTCAGCTCAAGTAGTACTTAGATGGTTAATTCAAAGAGGAGTTATTATCGCATGTAAATCAACTCATATAGAAAGAATGAAAGAAAACTTTAACGTCTTTGATTTTAGCCTTTCAAAAGAAGACATGAAAGAAATAAATTCCTTAGATACAACTGATAGTTTATTCTTTAATCATCAAGACCCTAAAATGGTTGAATGGTTTGATAATATTGTAAAAGTTAGACATAATAATAAAGATTGTAGAAAGGAAAAAAAGAATTGGTAAAATTATGAAAAAGAAATTAATATTTATAGGAATTATGGTAGTTATCATAGTAGCAGTAGTAATATTTGTTATTATGACTAAAAATAGAGAAAACAATGAAGTTAAAACTGACTTTAAAGGCGATGAAAAAATATTAGTAGTATATTATTCAGCTCAAAATCATACAGAAGCAGTAGCTCAAAAAATAGCTAGAGAATTAAATGCAGATATATTTGAAATTGAGCCAGTAGAAGAGTATACAAGTAATGATTTAAATTATAGTGATAGTAATTCAAGAGTATCAAAAGAACATAATGATGAATCTCTAAGAAATATTGAATTAAAACAAACTGCTGTAGACAATTGGAAAGATTATGATATAGTATTAATTGGTTATCCAATTTGGTGGGGAATAGCTGCTTGGCCAGTAAATAACTTTGTTAAAGAAAATGATTTCACTGAAAAAACAGTTATACCATTCTGTACATCAGCAAGTTCTGGAATGGGAAATAGCGCTGAACTATTAAAAGAAATGAGTAATGGTGGAAATTGGGAAAATGGAAAAAGATTTTCTTCAAATGCAAGTGACTCAGATATAAAAGAATTAACTAACAAAATAAAGGAGAAGTAATATGAAAAGTTTAGTAATTTATTTTTCCCACACTGGTGAAAATTACATGAGTGATGGAATAAGAAATATTGATAAAGGAAACACTGAAATAGTCGCAGAAAATATAAAAGAATTAACAAATGCTGATTTGTTTAAAGTAGAAACTGTTAAAGACTATCCATATAAGTATAATGAATGTTGTGATGTAGCAAAAGAAGAATTATCATCAAATTATAGACCAGAATTAAAAAATGCTTTGAATAATTTAGACAATTATGATGTTATATATATTGGAGGTCCAATATGGTGGGGACATTATCCATGTGCAATATTCACTGCATTAGAAAATTTAGATTTTACATCTAAAATAGTAAAACCATTCTCAACTCATGAAGGTTCAGGGGCAGGTCACATTATGGAAGATGTAAATAAATATTGTAAAGGTGCAATTATTAAAGAACCTTTAGCTATCAGAGGAAGTAACGCAACCACATCAAAAGAAGTGCTAAAAGAATGGTGTGAAAAGTAGATACAATTACATTTAGAGAAAGAAGGAATATAAAATGATTAAACAAACAGCTGGTAGAGATAGTTTAGGAGAATTTGCTCCTGCTTTTGCTCACTATAACGATGATATTTTATTTGGAGAAAACTGGAATGATAAAGGAATTGATTTAAAAACAAGATGTATTATAACAGTAGTGGCTCTAATGTCTTCAGGTATAACTGATAATTCATTAAGATATCATTTAGAAAATGCAAAAAAGAATGGTGTAACAAAAGAAGAAATGGCTTCAATTATAACACATACAGCTTTCTATGTTGGATGGCCTAAAGGATGGGCTGTATTTAATTTAGCAAAAGAGGTTTATAAGGAAGATTAATATGAAAAGAATAATTATTTATTATAGTTATACTGGCAATACTAAAATGATTGCTAATAAATTAAAAGAAGAATTAAATTGTGATTTATTAGAGCTAACACCACAAACTCCATTTAGTGAGGATTATGATGAAGTAGTAAATGAATATCAAAATAATTCAATAAATAATAGAGAAGTACCAATAAATGATATAAATATAAATTTAAATGATTATGATGAAGTAATTATAGGTACACCAGTTTGGTGGTATACAATTTCACCAGTAGTGACAGCGTTTTTAAAACAAAATGATTTATCAAATAAGAAAGTTTATATGTATGCAACTAATGCAGGATGGTTAGGTCACACATTTAAAGATTTTATTAAATTATGTTCTTCTGGAAAAGAAAGCAATTGTAAAAACATAGTTTTTGATTCAGCAGACTTAAATAAATTAATTACATCACAAAAAGAAATAAATGCGTGGGCACAAGAAATAAAAGGAGAATAATATGAATAAAGAAGAATTTGATAAAGTAAACGTTTTTGGATTAGGAGAACCAAATAAAAATTATGCACAATATTTTATAGGCAACTCATGTCTTCAACCATTAACAAATCCAAATGAAACAGTATTTTTAGCTAATGTAACTTTTGAACCAAGCTGTAGGAATAATTGGCATATTCATCATTCTACAAAAGGTGGAGGTCAAATATTAGTATGTACAGCAGGCTATGGTTGGTATCAAGAAGAAGGAAAAAAAGCAATCGGTTTAGAACCAGGAAAAGTCATTACAATTCCCGCAAACGTAAAACATTGGCATGGAGCTAAAAAAGATTCTTGGTTTAGTCATATTGCAATAGAAGTTCCAGGAGAAAATACTTCAAACGAATGGTGTGAACCTGTAAGTGATGAAGAATACAATAAATTAAATTAAAAAAATTATTTCAATTGAAATCGAGGTTATATAAAATATGTTAAAAAAATACAAAAGATTTATTAGAAAAAGTATTAAATTTTGATTATTATCTATGTTTAGGAGTTGGAGATGATTTTTTAGTAATTGTAAACAATCAAAGCTCTTTAAAACTTGTACCAGTAGTGGATGAAGATAATAAGGATGTATTAGAAGATATTGAAAATGAATACTTAATAAAAGAAATAGAAAATATCATAAAAAGAAAAGAAGACTAAAAAATATTGACACATAAGTAAATAAAATGTTAATCTATTATCAATAAAAAGAAAATGTATGTTTTATGATATTTGCAGTTAAAGTTGCGCAAGTATTTATTGTGATAGATTGGGAATATTGTAAAAAAATACAATATTCTTTTTCTTTAGAAGGAGGAATTATGAAAAAAGCAATAGTTGCTATAAGCGGAGGAATTGATAGCGCAGTTGTATCTGCAATCGCAAAAAGTGAAGGATATGAACTTTATTTCTTAACTGTTAATTATGGACAAAAAAATCTAAAAAAGGAAATAAGTAATATTAAAAAGAAGCATAATTATTCTGGTAGGATGATTTACTGCTTATTTTTTAAATAGATTTAAAAAATCATTGCATGATGGTATACAATTTCACCAGTAGTGATTACATTCTTAAAACAAAACGATTTATCAAATAAGAAAGTTTATATGAATGCAACTAATGTAGGATGGTTAGGTCACACATTTAAAGATTTTATTAAATTACGTCTTAAAGGATAATATGAATAAAGAAGAATTTAATAAAGTAAATGCTTTTGGATTAGGAGAACTAAATAAAAACTATTCACAATATTTTATAGGCAATTCATATCTTCAAACATTAACAAATCCAAATGAAACAGTATTTTTAGCTAATGTAACTTTTGAACCCTGAAAAAATACTCCAAACGAATGATGTGAAGCTGTAAGTGATGAAGAATATAATAAATTAAATTAAAAAAATTATTTCAATTGAAATCGAGGTTATATAAAGTAAATGGACAAACTGAAATTTTTTGTCTATTTACTTTATTTTTTTATTTGATATAATTAATCTAGATAATAAGGGAAGACTTATTATACTAAGAAGGAAGGGAGAAAAAAGAATGAGTAGTATTCATGTAACAAGCGAAATCGGAAAGTTAAAGAAAGTATTACTTCATAGACCTGGTAATGAATTATTAAATTTAACACCAGATACATTAGGAGAATTACTTTTCGATGACATTCCATATTTGGAGGATGCTCAGAAAGAACATGATGCATTTGCTGCAGCTCTAAGAGAGAATGGAGTAGAAGTTGTTTATCTTGAAGATTTAGTTGCTGATGTTATTAAAGATGATAACGTTCGTACTAAATTTATTAAACAATTTATTAAAGAAGCAGGAATACATACTATTAAATATCGTAATCTAGTTTTTAGCTTCTTAGATGATATCAAAGATCCAAAACAATTAGTATTACAAACGATGGAAGGTATTCAAATTAAAGATCTACCAGCTCATAAAAGAGATGTTGAAAAAACTCTTGTTGATTTAGTTGATGCTCCAGAAAAGTTTATTGCAGCACCTATGCCTAACTTATATTTCACTAGAGATAATTTTGCTAGTGTAGGTGAAGGGGCTAATTTAAATCATATGTATTCAGTAACTAGAAATAGAGAATGTATTTATGCTGAATATGTTTTTAAATACTATGAAGGCTTAAAAGACACACCTTTATATTACAATAGAGGATATCATTGGCATACTGAAGGTGGAGATGTTCTAAATATTAATGAACATATTGTAGCTATCGGTATTTCACAAAGAACAGAAGCAGCAGCTATTGATCAAATTGCTAAAAACTTCTTTAAGGATGAAACTTGCAAAATTGATACAATTTTAGCATTTAGTATTCCTGAATCAAGAGCTTTCATGCATTTGGACACTGTATTTACTCAAATTGATAAATACACATTTACATATCATCCTGGTATTTCTGAAACACTTCAAGTTTACGAAATTACTGAAGGCTACGATCCTACAACTTATGAGGATTTAAATGTTAAAGAGGTTACTGGTTCATTATCAGAAATCTTAGAAAAATATTTACATCACGAAGTGACACTTATTCCATGTGCTGGAGGAGACAAAGTTGCTTCTGAAAGAGAGCAATGGAATGATGGATCTAATACTTTATGTATTGCTCCTGGTGTTGTAGTTGTATATGATCGTAACAATGTTACAAACCAAGTTTTACGTGACGCTGGGCTAAAGGTAATTGAAATACATGGCGCTGAATTGGGGCGTGGTCGTGGTGGACCAAGATGTATGTCTATGCCATTAGTAAGGGAGGACGTTAAATGGTAAACTTAAAAGGAAGAGATTTCCTAAAACTTTTGGATTATACTCCAGAAGAAATCAGACATTTATTAAATGTAGCAATTGATTTAAAAAGAAAGAAACGTAATGGTGAACCTCATCGTTACTTAGTTGGAAAACAAATAGCAATGATATTTGAAAAAGATTCAACTAGAACAAGATGTGCTTTTGAAGCAGGAGCACATGATTTAGGTATGCAAGCAACATATCTAGGACCAACTGGATCTCAAATGGGTAAAAAAGAAACTATTGAAGATACAGCTCGTGTTTTAGATAAAATGTATGATGGTATTGAATATCGTGGCTTTGGTCAAGAAATAGTAGAGAGCTTAGCTAAATATAGTAAAGTTCCTGTATGGAATGGTTTAACAAATGAATTTCATCCAACACAAATGTTAGCTGATGTAATGACTATTCAAGAAGAATTTGGAGACCTAAAAGGTCGTAAATTAGTTTTCTGTGGAGACGCAAGAAATAATGTTGGAAATTCTTTAATGGTTGTTAGTGCTAAACTTGGTATGAACTTTGCATGTTGTGCACCAAAAAATCTATGGCCAGAAGAATCTTTAGTTAATAAGTGCAAGCAAATAGCAGCTGAAACAGGTGCAACAATTACACTGACTGAAGACATTATGGAAGGTACTAAGAATGCAGACGCAATCTATACAGATGTTTGGGTATCTATGGGAGAACCAATGGAATTATGGCAAGAAAGAATTAAACTTTTAAAACCATATCAAGTTACAATGCAAGTTATGAATAATGCTAAAGAAAACGCAATATTCCTACATTGCTTACCTTCTTTCCACAACAATGAGACTACTATAGGTAAAGAAATCGAAGAAAAATTTGGAATTAAAGAAATGGAAGTTACAGACGAAGTATTTGAGTCTAGTAAGTCTCGTGTCTTCGAAGAGGCTGAAAACAGACTTCATACTATTAAAGCTGTAATGTTGGAGACTTTAAAAGATGAGTAAAATTGTTATTGCATTAGGTGGAAATGCATTAGGAAAAAAACCAGAAGAACAACAATCAGTAATTGAAAAGACTGTTAAACATTTGGTTGATATCATTGAGTCTGGAAATGAAATTGTAATAACCCATGGAAATGGTCCACAAGTTGGTATGATTTATGAATCAATGAAAGGTGATAACATACCATTTGCAGAAAGTGGAGCAATGTCTCAAGGATATATTGGATATCAATTACAACAAACCCTAAAAGATGAATTAGACAAACGTGGTATCAAAAAAAGCGTTGTTACTGTTGTAACACAAGTCGAAGTAGATAAAAAAGATCCTGCTTTCGACAATCCAACAAAACCAATTGGAGCATTTTTAACTAAAGAAGAAGCAGAAGCAAAAAGAAAGATAGACAAAGCAATCTATAAAGAAGATGCAGGAAGAGGATATCGTAAAGTAGTTGCTTCTCCAAAACCAAAGAAAATTCTTGAGTTAAATACAATTGAAAAATTAATGAATGAAGGCACTATTGTTATTGCTTGTGGTGGAGGTGGAATTCCAGTAATCAAAACAAAAGAAGATGGTTATGAAGGAATTGATGCTGTAATCGATAAAGATAGAACAAGTGCTTTACTAGCAAAAGAAATCAATGCTGATAAATTATTAATTTTAACTGATGTAGAAAAAGTTTGCATCAATTATAAAAAAGAAAATGAAACTCAAATTGATAAAATGTCAGTAGCTGAAGCTCGTGTATCAATGAGACATGAAGAATTTAAAGAAGGCAGCATGTTACCAAAAGTAGAAGCTGCAGTTGACTTTGCTAAATCTACAGAACATGAAGCAATAATTACTTCATTAGATAAAGCAGGCGAAGCACTAGAAGGAAAGAATGGCACATTAATTTATAAGGATCAAGTTAAAAAAGAACCTGAAAAGAAACGTGCTTCATTCTCATTAAGTGCATTTACAATTATATTATTATTAATATTTATTTTAGCACTATTAACACATTTACTACCATCAGCTGTTATGAGCGAAGGTGAATTAGTAAATGGTAGTGGAGTAGTAGGTGCTACATTAGCACAAACTCTATTAGCACCAGTTCAAGGATTTGGCGATGCTATTGATATTTGTGTATTTATCCTAATTTTAGGAGCATTCTTAAATATAGTTAATTCAACAAAATCAATTGAAACAGGAATTCAAGTTTTAATTAAAAAATTACATGGAAAAGAATTAGTATTAATTCCAATTCTTATGACATTATTCTCAATTGGTGGAACAACATATGGAATGCTAGAAGAAACTGTAGGTTTCTATGCATTACTTGCTGTAACAATGGTAGCAGCAGGAATGGATACAGTTGTATCTTCTGCAATAGTTCTTTTAGGAGCTGGATCTGGTGTTTTAGGTTCAACAGTTAACCCATTTGCTGTAGGTGTTGCTGTTGATGCAGCTAAATCAGTATTACCAGAAGGAACAGTTATTAGTCAAGGAACAATTATTGCTTTAGGCGCAATATTATGGATAACAACATTAGTTATTTCAATATTATTTGTAATGTCTTATGCTAAAAAAGTAATTAAGAAAAAAGGTTCAACAATATTAAGTCTTCAAGAACAAAAAGCTATGGAAGCCACATATGGTGAAGATGAAATACAAAAAGATGTTGCTTTAACTGGAAAACAAAAAGCTACATTATTACTATTTGCATTTACATTTATTATCATGATTATAAGCTTTATTCCATGGGAAGACTTTGGAATTACATTCTTTGCTGAACATAAGATTTTAGGTTTATCTTGGTTAGCAGGTTGTCCAATAGGTCAATGGTATTTCCAAGAAGCAACATTATGGTTCTTAATTATGACTATCGTTATTGCAATTGTTAACGGTATGAAAGAAAAAGAAATTGTTGATAAAATTGTTGATGGTGCTGATGACATGGTTGGCGTAATTTTAATTATTGCCGTAGCTCGTGGTGCTTCAATATTAATGAAAGAAACATATTTAGATAATTATTTAATTTATAATGTAGCTGAAATGTTAAAACAAGTGCCAAAAGGAGTATTTGCTCCATTAAATTATATTTTCCATACAGTTTTATCAGTGCTTGTACCATCAAGTAGTGGTTTAGCAACATTATCTGCTCCAATTATGGCTCCACTTGCAAATCAAGTAGGATATAGTGTTGAAGCAACATTAATGGGTATGGTAGCCGCAAATGGATTTGTAAACTTATTTACACCAACTTGTGGAGCAATTATGGGAGGCTTAGCATTAGCAAAAGTAGAATATACTACATGGATTAAATGGGTAACTAAAGTATTAGTTGTAATATTTATAGTAAATATTGCTGTTCTAACACTCGCAATGCTAGTTTTATAAAAAAACATTTAAAAGGGAGTTTTAAAAACTTCCTTTTTATGTTAATATTACAATAGGTGAGAATATGAAAAAGAAAACGATTTCTATCTTAACTATGATAGTATTAACATTTAGCTTCTTTTTTAATGCTTTTACGATGAAAGTTTTATCAAAAGAAGATGAATTAATTCTAGTAACTGAAGCTGGTTTTGCCCCATATGAATATTATAAATCAGGTAATATAGTTGGAGTTGATATAGATATAGCAAAAAGAATTGCAGAAAAAATAAATAAAAAATTAGTAATTAAAGATGTCGCATTTGATTCAATTATTAGTGAAGTAAAAACTGGGAAAAGTGATTTAGGTGCAGCTGGAATATCATATACAGAAGAAAGAGCTTTAGAAGTTGATTTCACAATAAATTATGCTGCTTCAAAACAAGTAATAATTGTAAAAAATAATAGTGATATTACTGGTTCAGATAATTTATATGGTAAAGTAGCAGTACAACTTGGAACAACAGCAGATACATATCTTACAGAAAATTATAGTGCTTTAGATATAGTTAGAGAAAAAAAGTTTTTATCAGCAATAGAAGACTTAAAAAATGATAAAGTTAATGCAGTTGTAATGGATGAATTACCTGCTCAAAAATTAATAAACGAAGACATGAAAATACTAAAGACTCCATTAGTAGTAGATAATTACGGAATGGTAGTTGCTAAAGGAAATACTGAATTATTAAACGCATGCAATGAAGTAATAAGAGAAATGCAAGAATCAAATGAAATTGATAAATTAATATTATCTCATATGGGAATAGATAATATAGAAGATAAAAATCAAACAATAATAGATAGATTCTATAAAAGCGTTATTTATGATGGAAGATATAAATATATTTTGGAAGGTCTAAAAAATACACTTATAATTGCTTTAGGAGCAGTTATAATTGGTGTGATTTTAGGAACAGTACTTGCTTTAATTAGAAACTATCACGAGAACACTAATAAACTTTATATATTAAATGCATTATCTAAATTTTATATAACAGTTATTCGAGGAACACCGAGTATTCTTCAATTAATGATAATTTATTACGTAATATTTAAAACAACATCAATAAATATAATACTGGTTGGAATCTTATCATTTGGTATGAATAGTGCAGCATATGTAGCAGAAATTATAAGATCAGGATTAAATTCGGTTGATGATGGTCAAAAAGAAGCAGGATATGCACTTGGACTTGAATATAAAAAAGTTATGGCATATATTGTATTTCCACAAGCATTAAAAAATATTCTTCCAGCACTAGGAAATGAATTTATAACATTAGTAAAAGAAACATCAGTTGGAGCTTATATCGGAATAGTTGAATTAACAAAAGCCAGTGATATCATCGCATCACGTACATATGATTATTTCTTCCCATTAATATTAATCGCAATTATTTATTTAGCAATCACTTATGGATTAAGTAAATTAGTTGGTATGATGGAAAAGAGGTTAGACAATGTTAGAAGTTAAAAATTTAGAGAAAACCTTTGGTAAAAAGAAAGTATTAAAAGACATTAATTTTAAGATTGATAAAGGTGATGTAATAGGTATCATTGGCCCTTCAGGATGTGGTAAATCAACTCTTTTAAGATGTATAAACCTTTTAGAAATTCCATCTTCTGGTACAATTATATTTGAAGAAAATAATATAAATTATCATCATAATTTAGAATCTATACGTAAGAAAATAGGAATGGTATTTCAATCATTTAATTTATTTAATAATATGACTGTTATTGAAAATATAATTCTAGCACCAACAAAGTTAGGAATATTAACTAAAGAAGAAGCAATCAAAAAAGCAAATAAATTATTAAAGAAAATAAATCTTTTAGATAAAAAAGATTTTTATCCAGAAGAACTTTCAGGTGGTCAAAAACAAAGAATAGCTATCATAAGAGCATTATTAATGGAACCAGATTTAATGTTATTTGATGAGCCAACATCAGCACTTGACCCGGAAATGATAGGCGAAGTTACTGATTTAATGCGTGAAATTGCATTAGGTGGAATGACTATGATAGTAGTGTCACATGAAATGAACTTTATTAAGAATTTTACTACTAAAGTGTTATTTATGGATGAAGGTAAAATAATTGAAGAAAATACTCCAGAAGAATTATTTAATAATCCAAAAGACAAAAGACTAAAAGAATTCCTATCAGTATTAAATGAAAATAAGGCTTAAAAAAGCCTTTTTAGTTTGATATAATAAATTATATAAGGAGAATAAAATGAATAAAATAACCCCGGCAGAATTAACTGACAGAGGCATATGCCCAACATGCTATAACAAAGAACATAATAATAAATTATATGGAGATAACACAGATAAAATATTATTTGAAAATGATATTTTTGAATGTTTTTTAGTTGGTAATCCAAGATGTGAAGGCCATACAGCAATAAGCACTAAAACACACTACAAAGATATGATGGAAGCACCAGATGATGTCATTAAAGAAATATTTTTATTTTCAAAAAAATGTATGAATATATTAAAAGAAGTATATAAATCAGAAAGTGTATACTTATGTACCATGTGTGATGGTCCTATGAATCACTTTCATGTTCAATTAATACCAAGATATAGTTATGAAAAAAGAGGATCAAAAAACTTTGTAAAAGAAAGACAAGAATACAAAGAAGATAAAGAAAAAATAAATAAACTAAGAGAATTATTAAAAAAGTAAGTAGTGATAATATGAATAAGTATTTAAAAGAAACAAAACTATTAAATTATTCCTCTAAATCAATTCAAGATTTAATACAAGAAAAGAAGTGGAAAGATTTAGATGATTTTAATAAGATAAAAGAAATATATAATTTTGTAAGAGATGATATTCTATTTGGCTATAATAAAAGTGATAATATTACAGCAGAACAAGTATTAAAAGATGGTTATGGTCAATGTAATACAAAAGGAATATTATTTATGGCTTTATTAAGAGCAGTAAATATCAAATGTAGAATTCATGGATTTACTATTGATAAAAAACTTCAAAAAGGTGCAATGACCAATTTTGTATATAAAAGTGCCCCAAATAATATAATACATAGTTGGGTAGAAGTCTTTTATAAAGAAAAATGGTATGAATTAGAAGCATTTATTTTAGATAAAAAATATTTAAATAAATTACAAGAAAAATTTAAGAATAATAAAGAATTTTTTGGTTATGGAGTAGCAGTAAAAAATTTTAGTAATTTAAATATTGATTGGAATGAAAATAATACATATATTCAAAGTGAAGGAATAAATAATGATTATGGTATTTACGATTCACCAGATGAATTTTTTGAAAAATATAGTCAAAATTTATCTAAGATTAAAACACTTTTATATCAAAATATAGGGAGACATCTAATGAATTACAATGTAAATAGAATAAGAAATAGTAAAAAGGGGTAAGGAGAAATAATATGTTGTGGATACTAATAATGATATTTTCTATATTATTTTTTATATTTGGAATAATTTATATGTGCAAGAGTATTAGTAAGTTTGGTATTAAAAATAAATTTATTCCTTATCTTATAGTAGCAATTTTAACTTTAATACTCACATTAATATTAAATTTTATTAGTACAGTTATTATAATTATTCATTATTTAATTGTTTGGTTATTTATGGATTTTGTATTTTTAATAGTTAAAAAAATATCAAAAAAAGAATTAAAACATTATTGTGCAGGTATTATAACTATAATTTTTATACCTTTATATATAGGAATAGGTATATATAATGCATATCATGTATTAGAAACAGACTATAGTTTTAAAACTGATAAAATTAATAATAAATATAAAATAGCTTTAATTTCAGATAGTCATATGGGAACTACATTTAATGCAGATAAATTTTATGAATACTTAAAAGATATAGAAAAGAATAAACCTGATATAATTCTAATAGCTGGTGATTTTGTAGATGATAAAACCACTAAAGAAGAAATGATTAAGTCTTGTGAGTATTTAGGAAAAACAAAAACAAAATATGGTATTTATTTTGCTCATGGAAATCATGATAAAGGTTATTACGGAAATTTAAGAGGATATTCAAGTAATGATTTGGAAAACGAATTAACTAAAAATAATATTAAAGTATTAAAAGATGAAAGCGTTTTAATAAACAATGATTTATATATAATAGGAAGAAAAGATTTTGAAGATACAAGTAGATTAAATGTTAATGATTTAGTTAAAAAAATAGATAAAAGTAAATATATGATAGTAATGAATCATCAACCAACAGATTATTATAATGAATCAAATAGTGGAGTTGACTTAGTAGTGTCAGGACATACTCATGGTGGTCAATTAATACCATTAAATTTAATTAACACACTTGTAAGTGACAATGATGCAGTGTATGGATACAAAAAAATAAAGAATACAAACTTTATAGTTACATCAGGAATATCAGACTGGGAAATAAAAATTAAAACAGGATGTATTGCAGAATATGTAATAATAAATATTAATTAACATTAAAAAATATGTTACAATTTCATATAGAGGACTTTATAGGAGAAAATTATTAAAATATTTATAATTGAATCTTTAATAGGAATAATAGTATTTACAATATTAGTATTAATTATTGGAACTAATCCACTAAATACGATAAATGATTATCCCCCAAAAATAATAGAATGATGTAAAGAACTTAAATTAATTACTGATAATCAGTTACCAATGTCAAAAAGAGTAATATTAAGAAAACTATTTACTACAATCTTATTCTTAATTGCATTTGTAATTATTATATATAAATTTAATAGAGCAAGAACATTTGCAAAAGGTTTTTTAATAAGTTATGGTATTTGGAATGTAATTGATTGGTATGATGCATTTATATTAGATTGTCTTTATTTTTGCCATAATAAAAGATTTATAATACCAGAAACAGAAGATTTGATTGACTCGTATCATGACTATATGTTTCATATAAAAGGAAGCTTAAAAGGAATGATTATAGGATTTCCAATATGTATAATAATAGGTATAATAATAAAGATGATTTGATTTATCAAGCAAAACGAAAGTGAGAAATGATTTATGAAAGAAAAGGATTTAGATATTGATTTAACATGTCATGTAGTTTATTCAAAAGAATGTAAAAAAGAAATAAAAAAAGTTATAGAAAAACATTATAATGAAAGAGAAAGAACATTAATTTGGAAAAAAGTACAAACAAAATATGTAGAGTTTTTAAAATCATTTAGAACTGATTTAGGTGGAAAAAAGAACTTTCATAATTGTAAAGGTGGAACTTATGATTGTATTGCCATAGCAAGCTATTATGTTGTATGTAAAGATAAAACATCATTAGAAGAACTTGAAACAATAGAAAAAAAGCATATTATTACCATCATTTAAAAAATTGAAATTTGTTGATATAAATAAACCTTTATTTAAAAAGTTAATGTATATTGCATTCAAAAAAGCACTTTGCAGATGCAATAAGTGGAATGACTATAAAATGCATTTAGATGATTATAATAAAGAAAAACCACTTTCATATGATTTTACTGAGTGTCCTGTAGCAAGGTTTGCTAAAGAAAATGACTTACTAGAGATTATGCCTGCATTTTGCAATCCTGATTATGACGCGATGGAGTTAATACATGCCAAACTTATTAGAAAAACAACTTGCTCTAATGGTAAAATGTGTGATTATGTAATTTGCGGCGATAAGGATCCATATATAAAAGGGCATAAAGAATACATTGATAAAATAGGATATAAAAGAAATAAATAGAAAGAAGAAAAAGTATGAAAAAAAATATAATTAAGATAATGATGATGATTTTTGGAATAGGAATTTTAGATTGGGGAATTATTACAGAAATAGATGGAATAGGAAGATTTGCTATGCTTTTATTTGGTACATTATTTACAATAATTGCGTGTATTATTCCATTTAAAAAGAAAAATTAGACTAAGTTATTTTTGCAAAAAAATTTTATTGAATTTTTGTACAAAATGTGTTATGTTTATAATGAAAAATAAAAAATAGGGAAATAATGTAGGAGAAAAAAATGAAGAAAGAAAATGAAAAAATACCATTTAATATTTTTTCTGAAAAGAATTTAAAGATACTTGCCATGACAGGTATTATAGTTGCAAGTCCATTTATTCTTGCAGGTTGCTCTGAAGGTAAAGATGGGTCTAATGGAGAAGATGGAACAAAAATTTTAGCTGGTTTAAGTTATAACGAATTTACAGATGCTAAAGCAGGTGATTACTTTATTGACACTGATGACTATATTTTGTATACAAAGACTACAAACGATTGGGAAGTTGTAATGAGAAACTTTGGAAAGCCTGGAACAAATGGAAAAGACGGTAAGGATGGACAAGATGGCACAAATGGAAAAGACGGTCAAACAGTAACAGTTTCAATTAATAGTAAAGGTTATTGGGTTATTAATGGCAAAACAACAACTACAAAAGCAACTGGTAAAGACGGAAACACACCATATATTAATAGTGATGGTTACTGGTATATTGGTAATACTTCAACTGGTGTTAAAGCACAAGGTGAACAAGGATCACAAGGCAATGTAGGCAAATCTGCTTTTGAACTTTATAAAGAAGAAAATCCTGAATTTAACGGTACACTTCAAGATTGGTTAGAATCTTTGAAAGGTCAAAGCGGAGAAAAAGGACAAGATGGTACAAGCGTATACATTGGTTATGATGGATATGTTTGGAATGGTAAAACAAAAACAAAATATAAATTGCAAACTGACGAAACAACTAAAACAAATGTTTTTGAAGATACAATTGAAGTATCAAATGCAATGAAAAAATATTTTGATTATGAATATGTTGATTTATCATCAAATACTATTGCTTTAATGCAATATTACAAACCAAATGCTCAAATGACAATTTATGGAAAAACTTTTGTAACTGAAATTCAGGTTGTAAGTGAAGAAGATGGCACTTTATATATTGGTAAGGCAAAAGTAAGTGATATAGTAAATGCAAGAACAAATGGAACCAAACTTAAAGCAACAACAACATCATATAATGTTTCAGCAGGAGAGAATACAATAAAATTTAATGCTCCTTTGGAACTTGCTGAAGGTGAAACACTTGTTTTAGGTGGAAGTGGTTCCACAGCAAAATTATATGTTGCAAAAAATATTCCAGAAAATGATGAAGTAGGAAACTTTACACTAATAAATGGAAAAACAAATACAAGTATAATAAGTAAAACAGGTAAATATGCTGATACATTGGCTGTAATGGTAAAAGCAAAGGCTGTTGCTGAAACTGTAACTGCTATATTTGAAAACTTTGATACAGAATATGTAGCTGATGATGTTACAGCAGCAGTTGTACTTGAATATGCACCATTCAAATATAATAGTTCTTATGATTCAAACTTTTCTGGCCAAACTATAACAAAGATTGGTGCTTATATGGATGAAAATAATGCAGCAAGTGGTGAGAACCCATATATGACAGTATATAAAATTAAAACATCAACAACAAGTAATTTCGCAGAAAATGCTCTACAAGAAGTCAAAGTTTACTTCCCTGAAAATGCTACCGAAGGTTCTTTAGTTTATGCAGATTGTAATATTGTTTTAGGAGATGATGAAACAATTGCATTCGGTAAAAGTGATGATACATTTATTTGGAGATTTAAAGGAGTAAATAGTGGTGGCAATTTAATGAATAATGATGGTACCCTAGGTCCAAAAGCAGCACTCGTATTTGATATTTATGGAAAGAAAACAATTGAAAAAGATTATGCTACACATTTAACAGAATTAAATGAAAAAGAATCAACTAAAGCTTTACAAAATGCATTAAAAGGTAAAAATTTATCAATTCTAGGTGATAGCATTTCTACATTTGATGGATATTCAAATGATAGTACAAATACAAACTCTACAATTGGTAGTAACTATGTATCATATGGAACAAGTGGAAGAGATTTAACCCTTTCATCAGTTAATGATACATGGTGGATGCAAACAGCTAATATAACAGGAATGAATGTATTAGTTAACAACTCTTATGGTGGAAGCAAAGTTACTGATACTTCTAATACTTCAGCAAATGCCTTAACTCGTGCACAAAATCTTCATGATAATACTGGAAAAAATGCAAATACAAATCCTGATATAATTGCTGTTTATTTAGGAATAAATGATTTTATCAATAGAGTTTCAAGCACAGATTTTGCTACTGCATATGATAAAATGATTGCACAAATTAGAACAACTTATGGAAAAAATGTTAAGATATTTGTATTCACACATGTTACTTATGGATCAGTTGGTGATAATAATGCAACACTATTAGCATATAACACTGCTATAAAAGAAACTGCAAGTAAATATAATTGCGTTGTAGTTGACTATGCAAATAGTGGAGTAAAAAGTTCTAACCTTTCAACATATATGCTAGATAGTTCTCATCTTCATCCAAATGAAAAAGGTATGGACATTATTTCCGATTGCTTCTTGGATGCACTTAAAAAAACTTATGTAACAAATTCTGGTAATTAAATAATAAAACTGAAAATACAAAAGTAGTTTGGTTTTAGATATTCTTGTTAAGATAGCATGAAAATGCTATCTTTTTGTGAGAAAAAATAATAAAGAATCTATTAAAATATTTTATCTCACATAGAAAATTGAATTAGTGCTAGCTAGAAAATAGAGGTATAGCATGAGAGCATTAAATAAATTAAAGCAGGATTATTGATTATGAAAACAAATTTAAAAGTGAAAATTATAAAACACATAAACAAGTTTTAAATAATGAGAAAGATTGGATAATAACTGATAATCATCATAAAGAATTAGTGTCTGAAGAGATATTTGAGAAAGTACAATTAATGATGAAAAAGTCTAATGATTCAAAAGATATATTTTCTGGTTATTTAAAATGTGCTGATTGTAAAAGTGCTATGTACTTAAAATCTGGTAAAAACAAAAATTATTATTGTGGTAGAAATAGAATTTATGGAGTATGTTCAAATCATTCTATAAGAGAAGAATATATTAAAAATGAATTATTAGAACAATTAAATTTAAGAAATATTGATGGTAAGAAATTTAATAAATTAACAAGAAATACAATAGTGAAATATGTAGATAATATATATGTTAATGAAGACAAGACTTTAGAAATAGTCTTAAAGTATGAAAATAAAATTTAAATTATGATATAATAAAAAGGTAATTTTACGTATGAGGAGTTGATATAAATGAAAGAAAACAATGAGGCGTTGCAAAAAAGCCAAATAAACTGGTATCCAGGACATATGGCTAAAACAAGAAGAGAAATAATGGATGTTATATCACTAATAGATGTAGTAATTGAAGTTATTGATTCAAGAATACCATGCAGTTCTAGAATACCTGATTTAAATAAAGTAACTAGAGAAAAACAAAATATAATTGTATTTAATAAATATGATTTATGTGACAAAGAAGAAACTAATAAATGGATTAGTAAATATCAAAGTGAAGGATATATTTGCGTTACTTGTGATTCAAAGAATTCTAATGACTATAAAAAGGTAATAAGTGAAGTAAATGTTTTAATGAGCAAAGTTAATCAAAAAAGATTATTAAAAGGCTTGTTGCCTAAAAAAGCTAAATGTCTTGTTATTGGTGTTCCTAATGTTGGAAAGAGTACATTAATTAATAAATTAGCTGGTAGAAATATAGTAGGAGTAGGTAACAAACCAGGGGTAACTAAACAATTAAGTACTATAAAAATAAATGAATTTATGGATCTGGTAGATACTCCAGGAATTCTATGGCCTAAATTTAATAGTCAAGAGTTAGCTTTAAATTTAGCAAGTATGACAATCATTAAAGAAGAAATATTAACTATTGAAGAAGTTGCTATTCATATATTAAAGAAATTAGATATGTTCTATAAAGATATATTAAAAAAAGAATTTGGAATATCTTACTATAATGATGATGAAGTAGAAGAACTATTTGAAATAATTTCTAAATATAAAAACATTCCTGTAAATGGAGAAGTTAATTATGAAAGAGTAAGTACTTTAATAGTAAATACAATCAAACAAGAAAAGATAAAAAACATCACATTTGATAGATTATAAAAATAAGCACATAATTATATATGTGCTTTTAATGTACAAAAAAACATAACTTTTAATTATGCTTTTTGTTCGAAACTTATATTCGCATTGATTTTAAATGAATCTGCACTATTAGTGGCGTTAGTATCACTTTCGTCATTCATTTGTTCATTTTCACCTTCATACCATTCAAAATATACTCTAATGGTAAATGGTTTAAAACTGAAGTTTTCTGTTGTATTATCAAAATCTAATGTGTTTGTTATGCTTGTTCCTTCTAAGTTGATTACTTCTAATTCATCTCCTTCAGTATAATCATCAGGAATAATAGAGTATTTAGTAATCATCAAATCAGGAATGTTTTCATTTTCTATTGATAGGTTAATTGTATAATTAAATGATACTTCTACATTAGACGGATCAATATCGATATCAAAGTGCCCCTTAGATGTTGGTGCAACTGTATTTGATTTGATATTATTATTTGCTTCAATAACAGGTTCAAAACTTATTTCAGAACTATTACCAGCAGTTATATCATTTTGATTAACCAAGATTTGCCATTTAGCAAATAAAATATCAATATTACCAGTTGTTCCAGATACATATCTTGAATAAGTATTGCTCATTAAACACATTGAAATTGAGGCAGAAATTAATAAAAATAGAAAACAAATTTTCTTTGCCATATAAGTCCCTTTTCTCCTTTTTTCTAATCTAATTATAAAATCATATGGTTTTGCTCTCAATATTTCGAAATCAATATTACACTAAACTTTACATTAATTTTGAAAAACAAAGTGTAAAATTGAAGTTAATCTATATGTAAAACAAAAAACATAATTATGATTGACAATTATTATCTTTTACGTGTATAATTGTAATGTAAAATAGATAAGAATATTATTATAGAGGTTATGACTATGAAGAAAGAAATTACCGTTGGTGTTGATAAAGTTAAAAGAAGAAAAAGAATTAAAAAGATAGCCAAGCTTATCATATTAATATTATTTATACTTCTAATTTTACTTTACTTTGTTATGGGTATAATATATAACAATGGAAATTTCAGCATAACGCTTGATAAGAACCTTTATTTTGAAAGAGGAATAATCATGTATGATGATCCGACTTACAAAGTATATAGGGAAGAACTACAAGCCCCGGCAGTTGATTATTTTGATAATATATCATATAAATGGTTGCCAGATGATATAGATGAAATAGATGGCTCTCATAATGGTAAAAATTATGTTGCTTATACATTTTACGTAGAAAATACAGGTACTGATACATCAGACTACTGGACAGAAATAATAATTGACGATGTTGTTAAAAATGTAGATGAAGCCGTAAGAATAAGAATATATAAAAATGGTGAGTATGTAACTTATGCTAAAATTGGTTCTAATGGTCAACCTGAAAAAAATACAGTTGCATTTGAAAGCAATGATTTAGTTGCAATGAATCATATTGAAAATTTTGGTCCAGGCCAAGTTGACAAATATACAATTGTAATGTGGGTTGAAGGAAGCGATCCAGAATGTACAGATAATATTCTTGGGGGAGAAATTAAAGTACATATGGAATTTAATTCAGAATTTGTAGAAGTTGTAGGAAAAGAGAAGAAAAAAGATTAAAAAGGAGAAAAAGAATATGGAAGAGAGTACAATTAATTTCGATATTTCTAAATTAACACTTAAAGAGTTAATAGAAGTATATGAAAAAATAAATTTATTTATAAAATACTTAGAAGATAATAGACTAGAACAAGAAGGAGAAAAACATGAATAACTTTTTAGATTTTATAAACGAAGATATAGAAGCAAAAAAAACTTTATTATCCTCTATGCCTACAAACAACAAAACAAATGTAAAAAAATATAACGAAAAAATAGACTCGACCATTGAAACATATAATGAATACAAAGAAAATATAAAAAAATATTTAAAAGCTAAGTCAGAAACATTTGAAGAAAAAGAAAAGAAAGACTCAAAAGATATAGAATCATTAAAAAAGAAAGTAAAAGCATTAAAACATTTAGTTGTAATTTTGAATCCATTAAATACATATATAGAAAAATTAGAAATAGATGATTTAATGTTTGACATTAAAAACTATTCAAGTATTTCTTTTGATAAATTAAATGAAATATTTAATACTTTAATAGATATATTTGCTTCTGCTGATATAAAACTTGAAAGTGAAAACTTTAATACAACTTATTATGTTCAAAAATATATGTCAGCATTATTTAAAATAAGAAATCAAAAATCTAAAGATTATAGTGAACTATCAGATACATTTGAAAAAATATATTGGTTTAATCCAGAAATTATAGAGCATATAGAATTGAATTTTAGAATATTATTAAAGAAAAATGATAAACAATTTAAAATATATATATCAAAATTAACAAAAAAATTAATGGAAGAATATAATATAGAAGATTACGAAGATGCAAAAAAGAAATATAAAGAAGCGTATAATGAATTAGAAAACTCACAAAAAGAAGATGTAAATGATCTTATAGATTTAGCAAAAAAAGGTACGATTGATATAAAAAATTATTTTGAGGATAGCAAATATAGAATTTCAACTTATGAAGCATTAATTATTAATCAGGAAAATAATGATGAGAGTAGATTTTATAAATCACTTGAAAAATTAAAACAAAATGCCTTGGAATATCGCAATTACACAAATTACAAAGTGGTTTTTGATAATTTTAAAGAAGAATATCCAGTTACAACAAAAGAATTTGATAGTAGTAAACTAAAAGAATTAGAAACTAGTATTAATGAAAAAGAAGAAGAATTAGAAAAAATAAATAAAAAGATTTTTGCTAAAGATGGAAAAGAAGAAAAAAAGATTTTTGAATTTGCATCTAAAAAGAATGAAGAATCATTAAAAAAATTGAAAATTGAATCTGTTAAAATAGCAAAAGAAATATATGATCTATATCAAGTATATGATAAAGAAAAAATCAAAGAAATGATTACGCCAAATATAAGCAGTACAACTTTAATAGATGATGTATTAAAAATATATGCAAGTTTTAATTATTATAGAAAGAATGCTATAGAAAAAGCATTAAAAATTGATAATTATAATGAGTTATTAATTGAAGACAAAAAATTTAAAGATTTTGCAGCTAACCCAAATAATATCGTTATAAATGGAATTTATTTATATGAAGAAAGTGATGTACCTAAAATAATTACAAATAAATATAGATTTGAAAATATAAATGTTCATGAAGATGAAGTATCTGATAATATAGATGCACTTTTAGAAAAAATAAATTTTGCACTAAGAGTAAATGTTATAAATAATGGTGAGTTAAATGTAGAAAAAATATGGTTTATTAAAGAAGTAGACTCATTATTAAATAATACGAAAAAATAGTTTTAAAACTATTTTTTTATATGTAAAAAAATTAATAACATAATTCTACAAAAATCGATTTTTGGAATTGACTTTTAATTATTCATATAATATAATTTATATATAATATGACAGTAAGAATAAAATGACTGTTGTATAATTGTGTAAGTAAAATTAAAAATATTATTCTAGAGAATATTTTTATTTTGCAAATTTAGTTAGTAAAGGAGAAGGAAAGATAGTATGGCTAAAAAGAACAAAAAATACACAAAAAGAGTAAAGAATCTTGTTGTTATTTGTACACTTAGTTCATTAGTATTTATCGTTACAACATTTGCATGGTTTATTGGTATGCGTACTGTTAACGTTTCTACTTTTGATGTATCAATTGCAACTACAGATTCATTATTACTATCATTAGATGGTAAAAAATGGGATACTACTGTTTCAATTAACAGTACAAACTACAACGATACAGTAGATACTGTATATGTTGGAAATGCCAATACATGGAGTGATGGTGGATTAATTCCAATGTCTTCAATTGGCGAGATGGATGCAACAGCATCAAGAATGAAACTTTATCAAAAAGCTAGTTTAACTAAAACAGCAGGTGGCTATAGATTAATGGCTAGCCGTGTTGATAATCACACAACGACTGTTGATGGCTTAAATTGGCAATACAATGAAGCAAAAGGATATGTTGCTTTTGACTTATTTGTTAAAAACTTCTCAGGGGTAGAATATTATACAGAAAATAATGAGGCTAATGAAGAGTCAATTTATTTAACTACTGATTCAGAAGTTAAGGTTGCAGCTGATGGAGTAGCAAATACTGGTATTGAAAACTCAGTGAGAATTGCGTTTGCTCAAATTGGTAGAGTAATTGCAACAACAAGTGATCCTACTACAATTACAAGCATTACATGTAATGGAGGAGGAAGTGTTACTGGAATTTGCCGTACTGCTCAAATTTGGGAACCAAATGAAGATAAACACGTAGCTGGAGCAATTAGCTATTACAATACTTCTTGTAAAAAGAGAACGGGAGATAATGTCTTTACTGATGGAACTTATAGTGGAACATGCGGAACCGTTAATAATGATACAGCATATCCAACATATGCAATTGCTAAAGAAATTGCAGATGGAACGGTTGTTGATGTATATGATGGAGAAAAATATAATGGTTATACAACAACATCAACTGGTGCTGAAGCATATTTGAATGCATATGATACATTCACAGATGCTGAAAAAATGGAACAAGGTGTACTTAGAAATGAATTTCTTACTTTAGCACCAAATAGTATTACTAAAATTAGAGTTTATATCTATATTGAAGGACAAGATATTGACAACTATGATTTAGCATCTATTGGAAAGAAAATATCAGTTGCATTTGGATTTACTAAAGATAGATTTGATTATAGTGAAGATGATGAATATCTTGCTAATGTTGTAGCAAATGATACAACTGCACCAACAATTACAATTATTAGAGATGATTTTGCTGAGGATACATTAACATTAGCTTTAAATGCTACATTTAATGCTCTAGATGGTGTAACTGCAACTGATGCTGAAGAAGGAGATATTACTGCAAGAGTTAGCGTTGTAAATAATACTGTTAATACAGCAAAAGCTGGAGATTATATTGTTTCATACATAGTAAGTGACTGGGCAGGAAATTATACACAAAAAGATATTGCTGTCAAAGTACAATAAAAACAATAAATTATAAAATAAATGGTAAAGAGTAAATAAAATTACTCTTTACTAAAATATATGAAAGGAAAAAATATGGCAAAAAGAAATAAAAAACAACAAAGACGTGTCAAAAACCTTGCATTAGTATTTACTTTAACTACAATTGTTTTAGTTACATCTACATTTGCATGGTTTATTGGTATGCGTACTGTTAATGTTGATGAATTTGATGTTACAATTGCAGCAGTTGATGGATTGTCTCTTTCTTTAAATGGAACTGATTGGACAGAAAAGTTGTCTGTTAGCAAAGAAGCAGCAAATTATGATGGAAACACTAATGTTTGGGCAGAAAAGGGGCTAATTCCTATGTCTACAATTGGTGCATTAGATGATAATTCATCTACAATGAAACTATTCCAAAAAGCAAGTTTAACTAAAACTGATGGTGGTTATAGATTACTTGCTAGCCGTGTAAATAATTATACAGAAACAGATGGAAAATATAATGAAGGTGATGGATATGTTGCATTTGACTTATTCATTAAAAACCTTTCTGGAGAAGAGTACTATATAGAAGATAATATAGCAAATGAAGAAGCAATTTATTTAACAAATGATTCTTCAGTTAAAGTTTCAACAAGTGGTGGAATAGCTGGCACAGGAATTGAAAATTCAGTAAGAGTAGCATTCGCTCAAATTGGTAGAGTAATTGCAACAACAACTAATGCTGATATTATCAGAGGATTGAAATGTACTGGTGAGGCTACTGAACTTACAGATCCAACAGGAATTTGTCGTACAGCACAAATTTGGGAACCAAATGATAGAAACCACGTAGCAGGTGCAATCGAATATTATAGTGAATCTTGCAAAACAAGAACTGCAGATGGATATGGAGATACTAAATGTAAAGCAATTACTGATGGACTTGCATATTCAACATATGCTATATCTGAAGTAATAACATATAAGGATGGAGAAAACTTATTACCAGTTGTAGATGTATATGATGGAGCAGATTATAATGGTTATGCGGGTTCAACAAAACTTCAAGCTGTTGATACATTTACAGATAGTGAAAAGTTATTAGCTGGAACTGCTAGACAAGATTTTATGACATTAGCTCCAAATAGTATTACTAAAGTTAGAGTTTATGTATATATTGAAGGTCAAGATATTGACAACTATGACTTAGCACAAATTGGTAAGAAGATATCAATTAACTTTGGATTTACTAAACAAAGATTTAATGAAGATGATATAAATTACACTGGTGATAATACTAATGAAGGTGATGGACCATTTGTAGCAAATGGAGATGGAACTTATAAACAAGCAAATGATACTACTAAACCATACATTGTATTAACTGGTGAAGGCATTACAAATGACACATTAACTATAACTAAAGGCACTGACTTTAGTACACTTTCAATAACTGCTAAAGCATATGATAAGGTTTCTACATATGAGGAAGGAACAGATGATGAAGGAAATAAAACTTACAATGTAACAACAACAGTAAATAATGAATTAACATGTGCTGATGCAACAAAAGGTGGAGCTGGATGTATTACTGAATCTGGTACTGTAAATACTGCAGTTGCAGGTACTTACCAAGTTGTATACTCAGTTAAAGATACATCTGGAAATCTTGGTACTAAAGTATTAAATGTAGTTGTAAATGAATAGTAAATACATAAAATCAATTCAAAATATACTAACTATATGGTTATGTTAGCAATATATAAATATTAAAGAATAATCACAAGTTGGTTATTCTTTAATTGTTTATAGGAGGCTTTAGGTGAAAAATAAAAAAGATGTCAAAAACAATAATAAAAGCACAAAGCAAAAAAAAATTAAGATATTAAATGATAAAAAAAGAACAAGAATATTGTTTTGCATTACAGTACTTCTTACAATCTTGCTAATATCTTCAACATATGCTTGGTTTAAAGCATCTCTTAATGTAAAGGTTAAGTTTATAAATATGAAAGTATCTACAGATAGTGGTCTATTTATATCATTAGATGGTGTCAACTTTTCCAGTGAAATAGAAGTATCAAGAGAATCAATTATGGAAGATATTAATGATATTTATCCAAATCATACAAATCAATGGGCATCAAGTGGACTTTGGACAGTCTCATCAAATGGAATAGAAAATTCTAATTCAGATAAGTTTAATTTATTTTATGGTGAACTTGGTAAATATCGTAGTGGAGAGAAAAAAGGCCAAAGATATTTATCTACAATGAAGATAGATGAAAGTAAAAAACAATCATGGAATAGATATATTGCTTTTGATATATTTTTAAAGAATGTAAGTGGTTCACCAAAAAGTGATAATTTATACTTAACTGAAGAGACATATTTTCAATTTGAAGATGGATATTTAGAAGGTTTAGAAGAAGATGATAGAGTTGAAATGGAAGGAATAATGAATTCTATTAGGCTTGGAATTGTAAGAATAGGTGATACTACTCTTAATGCTGATAAAGACACAATTCAAAATTTAAAATGTAATAATAATTGTAAAACTATAATATATGAACCATTTAGTACTTCGCATACAGAAAAATCAATTGAAGATGCTGCTGAATATGGAATTACAATGAGTAATGGAGAGTATATTCCAACTTATGGAGTATATAGTGAAGGAATATATTTAAATCATAAGAGTTGTTACTTTAATTCTGGAGTTTCAATTGATACAGAACATTTTGCTCTACAAAAAACAATAAAAGATTCAAATTTAGATGATCCAATATTTCAATTACCAAATGGTATAACAAAATTACGTGTATATATTTGGTTAGAAGGACAGGATATAGATAGTTTAGAAACACATTCAACAGGTGCTCCTATAGATGTTGGATTAGACTTTATAAAAGACTTATCAGGTTATGAAGGATATTAGTAAAGGAAGTGATAAAAATTGACAAGATTAAATTATAAAAAAATTATATATCTTTTAATTACGTTAATTTTTATAATGGGTATTACTATTGCTATTCCTTCATTAGCAAGATATAAAAATAGAGTAAACACAGAAATAAATGTATGGGATGGAACTGTAGCAACCAGTTTCAAAAGTGGAGAAGGCACAGCTTCATCTCCATATATAATTTCAAATGGTAGTGAACTTGCTTATCTTTCTGATTCATTAAAGGCAAACAATTATGAAGGTATTTACTTTAAAATATCTAGTGATATTGTTTTAAATGATGGAAAATTTAATTATGAAGATAATAAATACATATATGAAAAAGACAATAATAAATATTATATAAAAGATGATAAATATTATAGTGATATTGGATATACAAGCGAAGTTGGCTCATTAAATATTTTAAATTCACTAGAAGGATTTAAAGGTACATTTAATGGAGATTCCCATGTAATATCAGGATTATATATGTATAATGATGAATCAGCTTTATTTAAAAGTTTAAATGGAAAAGTAGAAAAATTATATATTAAAAATTCTCTTTTAACGGGAAATAAAGCTGCATCACTAGTAACAAATTCTACTTCATCAATTATAAATGAAATACTATTTGATGGATTTGTTATTAGTAATGCAGAAAGTAAGATAAAAAATGGAACAATTTCTATTGATACAATAGAATTAAACAATAATTCAAAGACAATAACTATAAATATAGATGATAGTATAGAAAGTTATAATAATATTAGTTCAATTACAGTAAATGGTGACTATAATATAGATACTAATAATGGTTCTGTTTTAATAAACGAAACACCTGTAACTGATAATCATTTTGAAATAACTACAACAAATAAATATTTTACAATTACTGCTAGTTCTACAGAAATAACTAATATTGGATTTGATAATGTATCATATGAAATAACTTATAATGATAATATGGCTAGTGGAATAGCGTTAAACGTTACCAACACTGAACTTACAAATATTATCAATAAAGGAAAAATATATTCTAATAATGTTTCAAGTGGAATAGTTGGAATATTAAATAACTCAAATTTAACTAATGCTTATAATAATGGAGTAGTAAATACTTTAGGTGGAATAACTTCATATATAACAGGAAGTTCTAGTTTAATTAATGTATATAATACTTATGAAGAAACATCTTTGATTAATATAATAGAAAATTCAAATTTAAATATAATTGGCTCTTTTAATACATCAAATATTAAACCAATAAATAATAATATTAATTCAGTATTAAGTATCCAAGACTCATATATAGTTGATAGTTCTTTAGACAGTACATCTAGTTTTACCATAAAAACGATAGAAGAATTAAAATCAGAAAATATGAAGAATATATTCCATGAATATATTTCACTTGATGACTTAAATTCAAATATAGATAATGCTTGGATATATGAAAATGATAGTTATCCACTTTTATTTAATGATGATATAACTAATGGAATTGCAACTCTTCATATTAAAACATATTCATATGATAATTTTAGTAATGTTTTAGAGACATTTAATTATAAAGATAATGTTTCATTTGGTATAGAAGATAATGATGAATTAAATCCTAGTAGTAAATATTATTATATTCATAATAGTAATACGCCTCTATCAAAAACAGAACTTGAAAGCATTGAAAATTGGATAGAATATAATCAAATACAAACAATATCTGAAGAAGGAAATTATATAGTATATGTTAAACTAGTAAATAATAATAAAACATATTATATAAATTCAGATGTATTTGCTATTGATAAAACTATTCCAAGTGTTACATTAACATTAGATAATAATGTATGGAATTCATTAAATACCGAATTAAATACAATAGATATAGATGGCGAAAAGGCATTTACAATTGATGCTGTTGACTTACTATCAGGAGTTAAATCAATAAAATATTATTTATCAAAAAATATATTAAGTGAAACAGAATTAAGTAGTGTAGAGTGGATTACTTATGATGAAAATGCAAAAATTAAAGATTTAGGTAAATATATCATATATGTAAAAGTAAGTGATAAAGTTTCAAATGAAACAATAATAAATAGTGATTATATAAATTATGATGGATATAAATTAACTATAACATCTGGTAATCATTTGAATAGTAATTTAAATATAACAGATAAATCTAAATTAAAATTTAAATTTATATATGATGGAGAAAACAATGTATCTGGAACACATAGTTTAGTTTCAAACACACTATTGCCAAATGGAACAATAATAACATTAAATGATCAAAATAAAATATATGAACATATAGTTGATAACATTTCAAACAATTATGGATATGAAACTAATAATTATGCTACATATAATTTTGTACTATTTAAAGAAAAAAATAAATATAATGATACTTACTATCAAGAAAGTAATAGCGTTGGAGTAGAAAATATAGAAGTTACAATAGACTTTAAAAATACAAATTTAACAAATAATTTAGAAAATGTTACATTATCATTAAATATTGGCAATGATAGAAAAACACTACAAAGTAACATTAAAGAATTTAATGTATATATAGATAGTGATGCTACACTTGAATTAACATCAACTTATGACAATAAAGAAATAGAATTTAATATAGATTCAACTATAAGTATAGAGTTATCTAGTGGTGTTAAATATGCTACCAAAGATTCACAATCAGTTTTAGATACAACATATGAAGATAAAATGCAGGGCATTGCAATTAAATTACTTGATAGCAATAATAATATTTTAGATAAAACATATTTAGAAAAATTAGTATTTACTATAGATGGAATAAATTATACACCAGATAATGATAATATAATAAGAATCCCATTTAGTGATACAACATCATTAACAACAAAATCATTATTAATTACAACATCAAAAAGTGATTTAAATCTAACTGAAGATAATATAAATATAGAAATATCTAATTATATCTCATATGATGGAAAGTACTATAATGAATTAAATAACAGCATTATAATTCCAGTTGTAATAACAAATAATAATAAAACAACAACTGATTATGAATTTAGTATTACAGTAGCAGATGAATCAAGAATAATAAATAAGAAAGATGAAAGTACTACATTAGATTTTGATATTGTTACCAAAAACATAATAAATCCTACAATTAAAGTTTCATTATATAAAAAAGATAAATTAACAGCATATGATCAAACATACAATATAGTTGACTTAAAAGAATATACAACATCCACATTACAATCTTTTACTACAAATGTATATTTGACAGATATAAATGATACATTTACTTTAAATTTAATACCTAGTAAATTTGAAAGCAATGGATATAAATTTGTATTTGATTTATATAGTGATAATGTAAAAATAAATACTATAGAAAAGTATTTTATTGCTAAGTGAGGATGTGCGTAAATGAAATATAAAATATTAAAATTATTAATAATTGCAGCACTAGCAGTATTTGGACTAGGTATTACATATTCAATATTTAGTTCAAATACACTAGCTTCTGGTGATCAAAAAATAGCAAAATTTATTTTTAATGCTGAAGAAGTAGATAAACTTTCTATCCCTATTACCGACTTAAAACCAGGATATACAAATGATTTTGATTTTTCAGTTAGTAATAGTAAGGACGAAAAAATAAGTGATGTAACAATAGAATATCAAATGACTATAAAAACATTTCATTTGGTACCATTAAATATAGAATTATATAAAGTAGATGGAGAAAGTGAAACATTACTTATAACATGTGATGAAACATTTTCAAGAAATGAAGATAATGAACTTGTATGTAATCTTCCAATAGAAGAATTAGATTATCAAAAAGAAATCAAAAATAATTATAGATTGAAAATATCTTTCCCAGAAGAATATAATGATGAAGTATATTCTAATTTAGTAGATTATATTGATATTGAAATAAAAAGTTGGCAAAAGGTATAGAAAGGAATATTATGAAAAAGAAAAAAAGTTTATTATTAATTCTAATCATATTAGCTAGTTTCTTATTCATAAGTTCTATTTCCTTAGCTAAATATGTATCAAATAAAGTATGGAATCAATATTTAAAATCACAAGGTTTTTACTTTGAAAGCGAAAATTTATCAACTACAGGTAAGACAACAGTAAATACTTTATGGAATGGTTCACAAGTAGATTTAGTTATACAAAATAATAATTTGAATCAAATAACGGATACTGATATAGAATATGAAATGACTTGTAGTATAGAAGGTGAGCAAAATGATTCATTAAAATGTTTATCAAATGGAAAAGATACATATATTGGTACATTATCTGCTACAAGTACATGTGTAAATGATTCTAATATTGATACAAGCACCTTAACTAAAACAGAATGTGAATTAGGAGGATATACTTGGCAAAATATGATTGCTAAGAATGACTTATATTTTGAAATAGTTAAAACAGATGAATCGTATGAATTAAGTGATGTAACAGTAAATGTAACCATTACGAGTAAAAAGCCATACAAAAAAACATTAAAAGGAACGTATATATTAAAGTATAATAATATTGAAGATGGAATAGTAACATCATCTTATAAAAATTATACTGATTATAATAGATTAACTATAACAAATTCATATGATACAAATAAATGTATAAATATTTCATATGATGGGAATACAAAAACATTAGATGTTGATTCTAGTCTAGCTAAAGGTTCTAATCAAGAAGGCAATATTAATGAAATGGAATTTATTATAAAAGGTAAAACTAGTGAAAGTTTTATAGTATATGATAGTAGTGAAGAATTAACTGATAACTTTGTTATTAGTGTTATAGATGAATGTAAAGGTAGTTGATATTAATTTTCAACTGTGATAATATAGAATAGGTGGTAATGTATGAAAGTATTAAATGCAATAAAAAAATTTTTTCTAGGAGTTTTAACATTTGTGTTCTTTGTTTACGCGATTGCAATGACATTTCTATTATTAAATTTTAATGATTACGGAGTTACAGAAGTTGGGGATACATCTGTAATTATAATTAAAGATAAAATATCTAATGAAAATTATAAAAAAGGTGACATTGTACTTGTAGAAAATAAGCAAATGAAGAATATACAAGTAGGAGATGAGTTATTTGCTTATAGAATTGATTCTAAAGGTGCTGCAAATATTGAAATAGGAACAGTTGGTCAAGTACATTTAGATAGCGAAGCAGTTACTTTTGAAAATGGAGACTCTTACTCATATGAATTCTTAATCGGAGAAGGAACTAAAACTATTGGTAGTTTTGGAACATTCTTGGGACTAGTCGAATCTAAATGGGGATTCTTATTCACAGTACTAGTACCAAGTTTCATATTCTTTGTATATAATCTATATGCATTAATCGTAGAAATAAAATACGGAGATGAAGAATAATAAATACGAATTAATTCGTATTTTTTTATTTTAAAAAAACAGTTTATATGATAATATAAATATATAAATATGTAATAAAGAAAATTTGCAAATAAAGTATTAAAGAAAGGAGGAAATATATGAAAAAATATTTAGCAATAACGTTTTTTGTACTAACAATTGCAATTGTAACAAATTATGTCATAGTGAAAGCAGCAACATATCCATCGCCAGTAGGAACTTCATTCAGCAAAGAACTTGACAAAAACCAAGCACAATACACATTTTGGAGAACAAAAACAAACTATTCAAGACAAACTTATGAAAACTTAGATGCTTTTACAAAATTAACAGATCCATGTCCTAATTGCAAAATAGGTGCTAAACCATTTTTAGATAATGGTGATTTTCATTCTGGTATTGTAACAACATTAGGACATGTTGGAAAATTTAGTTCAACGTCTTCCACACCAGGAAATTACAGATTAAGCGTATGGAGAGTTGATGCAACATTGTTAACCACTTATCATTCTGCTCTTTGGACAATGAACAGTAATAATTAATAACAAAATATAATGCAAATTTTCTTTATTTTAATTAATGGAGTGAAAAAATGAAAAAAATAATATTTAATAATATACCTTTAATAATCAGTTTTTTATTTTTATTTTCATTAGTTGTTTATGGACATTTGGAATATAAGAATGAGGTTCAAGGGATAAATGATACATATAATAAATATGTTACGGAATGTTCTCTATCCAATTTTGAAGATGAAGAATATATAAGTTATTGCAATGATTTACTAGAAGACAAATATTATCCTAATTTTTTTTCAGAAGTTAGCTATATAATACATACAGTTAATTATATATCAATGGTTTTATTTTTCACAGTAAGTATGCCAAGCTTATATTATATCTCAAAATATTTAAAAAATGGGATCATAAAAAACGAACTAACAAGAAAAACTTTTAAAAAATGTAAAATAAATTTACTTGCTATTTCATATAAAGGTGCATTAATATTACCTATAATTGCAATTGTAATGTTTGTTTTAAGTTATGCAAATACAAAAACATTTGAAACATTTAACATGCAAGATATTATCTGGGAAAATTCGACTACAGCAAATCCATATTTATTTATAATAATGTATTTAATAAATATTACAATCCATTCTATATTGTATTGTAATATATCATTATGCATAGTTAGAAAAAAACATAATTATTATGTTTCATCAATATTGTCTTACCTAACATTTATTGCAATTGAATTGATACTAGAGCTAGGAATAAACACTATATTATTTGGAAAAATATTTAAAATAAACCTAGGTGTAATATTAAGTATATTTAATGTATTAGCATTTAATGACAGCTATGGAGTTTTGGCACCACTTGTAGTTCCAACTATTATGCTATGTATATCATATGTATTCTTATATTTTATGTATAAAGATAAAGAAAAATTAATTATAGATTGTAATTAGGAGTTAAAATGAAAATTGAATTTAAAAATGTTAATAAAAATTTTAAAAAAGTTGAGATATTGAAACAGATTAATTTAAAATTCGAAACTGGAAATGTATATGGAATCTATGGTAGAAATGGCAGTGGTAAGAGTGTATTTTTGAAGATGATTGCAGGGTTTATGCTTCCGACGAGCGGAGAAATACTTTTTGATGGTGAAAATTTAAATTTTAAAAATGAATTTCCGAAAGATTTGAGAGCATTAATAGAAAATCCATCATTTTTCCCAGATTTAACTGGATTTGAAAATTTAAGATTATTAGCTAAAATACAAAATAGGATAGGAGATAACGAAATATTAGCAGCATTAGATATAGTTAACTTAACAGATGAAAAAGATAAAAAATACAGTAAATACTCTTTAGGAATGAAACAAAAATTAGGAATAGCTCAAGCAATAATGGAAAATCCTAAAATATTAATATTAGATGAGCCATTCAATGGAATAGAGGAAAAAACAGTCAAAAAAATAATTGATTATCTAAATGAAATTAAAAAAGATAGAATAATAATAATAAGTACACATATTATAGAAGATCTGCATAAATTAACAGAAAAAATATATTATTTTGATAATAAGGAAGTTTATGAAAATATTAAAAAACAGAGTTGAACAAATTCTAACCGTCAAGGATCATGTCTTAATATATTTGATTATTGTATTAGGGGTGTGTATACCGACATTTTCAGGACTAGCTAGCGAAAATTTTTGGGTAAGATTATATAGTATTAACACGACTCCAATTTATTTAACAATGTTTTATTTATCTACAGGGTTATTCACTATGTATTCAATAAAGAACTATTGCTTAGAATACAATATACTGATAAGAAATACAAATTATAAGCAAATGATAGATGATAGTTTAAAAGTAATAATATTTGGGACAATATTTTTAAATATTATAGGTTTACTTTTAACTATAGCTGGAGCAGTAATTTTCTGTTATAACGATTTTTCGGTAATTTCTCATCCGATATATAATATATCATTTATAAGTTACATGTTATTTTTTGCCTTAAGAGGGTTGACTATCTCCTGCATAATAAATGTAACGTTATATTTGTTATATATGCTATTTAAGGACTACGCAAATATAATTTTGATTGCAATTTGTTCAAGCTTTACAGCATTACCATCTAAATCAGTAAAAATATTGCATTTTTATAACATGCCATTGTTGTTTCATAACTATTATTTTAATATAGAATATTCAACATTTTATTTAGAAATATTATGTTCAACTATCGAGACGTTACTATTAATAGGAATATGCAAATTATTATATTATTTTGCGATAAAGAAGAAAAGAGACATTATATGAAAATACAATCTAAAATATTATTAGAAAGATTCAAAAAGAATATTTTGTATATTACAATATACTTTATAAGCTTAATATTTGGAGTAATACTGTTTTATTTAAGAAACAAACAAATAGAATTTAATATAGATGAATTCTTAGTACTTATTAATTTTCCAAAATTCTCAAATTTAAGTTACTTATATGAATTAATTAAAATATATGAAATTGGATTATTAGTGTATTTAGTATATGACTATTATACTTATGATTTAAATTATTCATTAGATAATATTATGATAAGAGAAAGTGTAAATAAATGGTATTTAAATAAAATAATAATATTCAGTATATTTATAACTTTATTTAAAATATTTGAAGTATCAATATTATATTTAATTCATAGTAGTGAAGTATCATTTGATATTAATTTTTATATCTATTCAATCATATTTGATATATTTATTTTATTAATCATCACAACATTATATAACTATAGAAGAAGCATTTTAAACTATATATTTTTATCAATAATATTAATTTATATATATTTAAGATTTAATGTAATAATAGTTCTTATTTTGTCTATAATTATCGCTATTTTTAATTATAAAACATTAAATTTCACCAAGAATTTTACTGAATAAAATGAACTAGACTTTAGTCTAGTTTTAATATAAATTTTTCTATTATTATTGCATGAATTTTGTTAATATGGTAGAATTAATAAAGTAAAAAGATAGTAGGGTAAGAGTATGAAAAAAATGAATAAAGTTGTTGAAAAAGTAGCAAATGTATCATTAAATATACTAATCGGAATATTTGCAATCATATTGCTTATATTTATATATAAAGGATTTCAAGTTAAAATTTTAAAGAATGATTTTAATTTCTTTGGATATACAATGTTTGAAGTTCAAACAGGAAGTATGAAAAGTTATATTAATGCTGGAGATTGGGTAGTAGTAAAACTTACAAAGGATGTAGATATTAATGATGTCATTACATTTAAGCAAGATGGAAATAATATTACACATAGGGTAATTGAAATATATAATGGAACCTATATTACCAAAGGGGATGCTAATAATTCGAAAGATGACCCAATAGATCAAAGTCAAATAATTGGAAAGGTAGTGAAAGTTCTTAGCGGATTTGGAATACTGCGAAAAACAATATTTAATCCAGCAGTAATAATTGCTTTAATAATAACTTTGTTATTATTTAATTTAACTTTTAAGAATGATGTGGAAAGTATGAAAAAGAAAAAACAAATAAGAATTATAGTAAATAAGATAATAAATCTCTTTAAAAATATTAAGAAAGATGAATTTAGTGATTTGGATAAATTTGATGAATCTAAGAAAGAAAGAATAGAAGAAGAAAAAATCATCAAGCAAGAAATACTTGATGAGGGTGACATTCAAAAAGAGCCAAAGAAAGAAGAACTAAGTAAAACATCAATGTTTAGAGTTGTTAGTGTTAGAAAAGAAGGACATAAACCTAAAGAAGAATCAAAAATAGAAGAAAAAATTGAAGCAGATGAAGAAATAATTGAATCAGAAAAAACTCCTGAGCAAATTGAAGAAGAATTAAGTAAAACTTCTATGTTTAGAATAATTAAAGCTGATACAAGTGATATAGACAAAAAAATAAAAAAGATAATTAAAAAAGAAAAAAAGGAAAATAAAGATAATAACGTCTATACAGTAACTCTAGAAGCAGAAAAAGTAGTTAAAAAACTTGATAAAAATATGGGAAAAAACGAAAGAAGTGAAAAGAGTGAATCTATAAATTCAAATGATTTAAAAATCAAAACATATAATACAAAAGCTAAGACAATAATAGAAAAAGCAATTAAAGTAAAAAAACTAGAAATAAATCAAGTAATCGATGTTATATTAGAAGGTCAAAAATCATATGTAATTAAATCAAGTTTTAGAACAGACTTTATAGATGCATATATTACTAGTAAATATTATTTGGCAGAAAATTCAAATAGTATTGGTGATGTAAAAGAATCTATCAGTGCTTTAAGTAAAAAACTAACAAAGAAGAACATTAGAGATGAAAAACAAAAGTTAATTATTAAAACATATGAAGATTTAATGCTTTTATATTCAAATATTGATAAATACAATAAAGATGAAGAAAATAGAATAACTTTTTATCAAAAGACATTAAGAAAATATAGTAATTGGGATATAGAATATATTAATTATTTAGTTTATAGAATTATTGAAATACAAAATAAATGTTTAGATGAAATGGAAGAAAGTTATAAAAAACTAGAAACAGATACATTTGAAATAACATTTAATAAAATATCAAATAATAAAGATTTATATTCAGCAGTATTAAATCATAATATATCATTTAGTAGTGTATATAGCGATTATATAGTTGATAAAACATATAATGAAGGAATCGTATCAGAAGATAAAGTAGTAGTTCTTATAACATTATTATCAAGTAGAATTGCAAAAGATATAACGAACTATGATTATAATAAAAAATATGTAGTTTATATGCCAAGCGGATTATATGAAAAAGAAAAGAAAATGGCTGGATTATTAAAATTAATTGAAGATGAATATGCTAAAAATCATATCTATATATTATTAGATGCTAATACGTTGATATTGAACAAGAAAATAACAACGAATCTTAAAAAACAAGGATATAATTTTGCAGTTGTATTAAATGATGAAAGCAAAATTAATGAAAAAAACATAGGTGCATTGTATTTAGCAGATTATATATTTGTAAGTAAAGATATTAAAAACATATCAAATATAATTGGAGAAGTACCTAATGAACTTTTAGAAAAAATTGTAAAAGAAAATATAAAAAAATTGGGTGATTTTGGAGGCGAATAATTATGAATACATTCTTACGATTTTTTTACGAATTTATATCAATATTTTTTGATGGAGTAGAAAAAATTGTAAAAGGCTTTATAAATGGCTTTATGCAAATGTTTAATTATGGAGATTATAAACAAATAATAAGCAATTATAAAGGAAGTTTTAGTGGAATAGAATGGGTATTTGTAGGATTAGGTGTGGCATTTTTTGTTCTCCTAGTTGGAGCAATTTTAGTACTTATATTTATGGGTATTAGAAAAATATTTAGACTTAGAAAAGAGAAATTAAATCAAGATGAATTATTAGATGAAATTGGGGAACTAAATGATAAAGTTAAGCAATTGATGAAAGAAAAAGATGAATTAATGGCCATGAAAGTTTCTCAATTAGGATTAAATCCAAAAGATGAGCCAACAGAAGAACAAAAAGAAGAAAATAAAAATGCTGATGGTTATACTGAAGAAGAACAAAATACAGAAGACCTTGATGAAGCTGGAAATGTTCGTTTTCCTAAACTTGTTAGAATCGATCAAGAATATAAGAATTATAAAATTAAAAATTATAATAACAACTTCTCTTTAGAAGAATTAATAGATAACTTTAGATGTTTTGCTGCAAGTCAACTTCATTTATATTATGAAGCACATTTGTTAAGAGCATTCATTGGAGGTCTTGCTTGTGGTAAATTAATTATCTTACAAGGTATTTCTGGTACAGGTAAAACATCTTTAGCATATGCTTGGGGTAAATTTGTTAAAAATGATTCATGCGTAGCATCAGTTCAACCATCATGGAGAGATAAAACTGAATTACTTGGATACTTTAATGAATTTACTAAAAAGTTTAACGAGTCAAACGTTTTAGAAGAGTTATACTTAGCCGGATATGATGATAATGTTCATACAATAATACTTGATGAAATGAATATAGCCAGAGTTGAATATTATTTTGCAGAAATGCTATCTATATTAGAATTACCTCAAAGAAGTGAATGGCAGATTGAACTTGTATCTACAATATGGCCAGATGATCCAAAAAGGTTGGATAAAGGAAAACTTCATTTACCTGGAAACTTATGGTATATTGGAACAATCAATAATGATGACTCAACATTTATGGTAACAGATAAAGTATACGATAGAGCAATGCCTATTGATATAAATAAAAAGATAGATCCATTTGAATGTAGAGAACAAGAAGCAGTTGCTATAAACTCAAGTTATTTAGAAAGTTTATTTAAACAAGCATTCGAAGATCATAAATTATCACAAAAATCAATTAAAATGGTTGAAGAAATTGATAATTATGTTATCGCTCATTTTAGAGTTGCATTTGGTAATCGTATTATGAAACAATTAAGAGACTTTACAGCAGTTTATGTAGCTAGTGGTGGAGATGAAGTAGAAGCAATAGACTATTTTCTAGCACAAAAAGTATTAAGAAAATTTGACCAATTAAATATTGCTCAAATAAGAGATGAAATAGATGGTTTTATTAAATATCTTGATGCATCAACTGGTAAAGGCAAAATGAAAGAATGTATTGCATTTTTAGAAAGATTAAAGAAATCAGTTTAGGAGTGAATTAAATGGCAAAGACAAGTATAGAAATTGACAAAGAAATAAAAAAACAATGTAATCTTTTTCTAAAAAATACAGAATCAAATATGCATTATCTTGCAGATTTAGATAATACATTAAGTTCTACAAAATGGTTAGAAATAATGGAAGAAACATTTCCATATTTAGATACATATATTAGAGCTCCAAAAGTAGCATTAATTACTGAAACAGAAACACAACCCATTGAAAAAGCAAAAAAAATTGGAGTAGAAAGTGTTAAAGATTTAGCAAAACATAGTAATTATATTGAAAATGTAGTTAGTGATAAAGATATTAAACCATCAAAAATACTTGTCTTACTTCGTGAAGAAACATACAATACATACGAGAATAGATTTATTTATACATTGGTTCATGAAACTTTAAGATTTATAATTTTAATGGAAGAAAAACTAAAAAAATTAGAATCAAAAGATCAAAAACAATTAGAGTATACATCTAATACAAATAATGGAAAAGATAAAATTAAAATATGCTTAAGAATCAGTGCTGTTGAAATAGATAAAGGATCAAAAAATAGTGATTTTGAAGCACAAGTTAGTAATATCAAAAAAAGATTAAAATTACTAAAGGAATATATAACTTTATGGCAAAGATGTGAAATGATGGAATCACTTAAAAAAGCACATGTTCCATTTGTAACATCTCCAATTAAAAAGACTAATTTAATATTAAAAAATCCAAACTTTAAAGAAGCAACAAAACTATGGAATTTTTTAATGAATTACTTAGATAATGAATCAAATAAAAATAAACTATATGATACAAATGGTAATCAATTCTTAAGAAATATATTAGATGAATCATTTTTGATGGATTATTATGTATTAGATGCAATCTCAAATATAAGAAAGAATCAAAGAGATAAGCTTACACAATATGCTGTATTAATGATTAGTGAACAAGTTAAAAAATCAATGGAAATATTACTATATAATGGAATAAAGGTATCTGAAGAAAAACTATTACAAATGGTAAATATAGAAATAAATAATGATAAAAGTAAAATGGCACTAGGAAGTAGTGATATAAAGAAAAAATTTGAAAAAGAAATGAATGAATACCTGGCAAAGGTTCAAAATTTATAGGAGCAAATAATGAAAAAAATAAAAAATAATAAAGTACTAAAAATTATACTTAAAGTTATTAAAGCTTGTATAATTATAACATTAATAGCATTTATATTAGTTGTTTTTTTACAAAGATTCAGTAATAATAAATTATCATTATTTAACTATAGAATCTTTGCAGTAGCAACTGGTTCTATGCAACCAAAATATAATATTGGTGATGTATTAATATCAAAAGATGTAGATCCAAGTAAATTAAAAGTTGGAGATAATATTAGTTATTTAGGAACTAAATCAAATTTTAAAGGAAAAGTTATAACGCACCAAATAGTTAAAATTGAAACAGATGAAAATGGTAAATTATTATTCTATACAAAAGGTATAGCAAATCTAGTAGAAGATCCAGTAGTTGAAGAAGGTCAAGTGTATGGAAAAGTTATTTATAAAACAATTTTATTATCATGGTTATATAAATTTGTTAGTACAAGTACTGGGTTTGGATTAATAATAGTTATTCCAATAATAATAATTATTGGATATGAAATACTTGCAACATTACTAGAAAAAAAGGAAGAAGAAATTAACTCAAAAAGAAAATAGAAAAGGAGGCACAAAAATGAAAAAAAGACATAAATTATATATAAAACTTAATTTAGTTTCATTAATTTTCATTGTTGTGTCTTTAATTTTTACAACACTTGCATGGTTTGCATATAGTGGTTTATCTTCCTTAGATACAGAAATCGGTGTAAAAGCATGGTATATAGAATTAACTAAGAATGGCGAAGCAGTTGCTAATGATATAGTTATTTCAATTCCAACAATTTATCCAGGAATGGATACAATAACTGAAAAGATAAATATTGAAAATTTTGGTGATTCCGTTGCACAGGTAAAATATGAAATTTTATCAGCAAGAATACTTGACACTAAATATGATACAGAAAATGATAAAAGTATTGTTTCAGAAGATTTAGAAACATCATTATCTCATGATTATCCATTTCATATAAATATAAGTTTGAGTGATTATGTTGTTGATTCAAATGGTGGAACAGCAACATTTAAAGTAAGCGCATCTTGGCCATTAGATGGTGGAAATGACAGTGCTGATAGTGAATGGGGAACGAAAGCATATGAATTCTCTCAAGCAGAAAAAAATAAACAAGCAACTGATTCAAATTATGCTATAGACTCACCAATTCAAGTTGTAATAAAAGTAAGTGCTGAGCAATATGTTGATAGTGATACATCAAGTTCAAGAGATTATGCATATGGTAATACAATATTATATAATGTAGTAGCAGATGATTTTTGTTCTAAAGTTAGTGACACATGTATAAGTACAACAGTAATTGATGAAAACAATAAAATAGGCGATGAAACAATTACTGTAATACCAAATATATTAACAAAATTTACAGAGGCAACTTATGATAATTATAATAATACATTAAATAGTATTACTTCAAACTGGAATGTAGAATATAGAGCTTTAACAGCAGATGATGTATTAAAAATTATTTCAAGAGATATAGAATCATCAAATATGATTAGTTCTTCATTATCTAATATAATAATTGGAAAAATGAATTCATCAGAATTAATAAATCAAACATTGAACAATGCAGTTTTACTAGATGGACATTTTGAATTTATTAATGATAATTTTAAATTTTTATATAATTCTTCAAGTACATGTTATTGGACAATGACAGAATATAATACAAGTAAAGGTTACGCTTTCTCAAAGATAGATAGTAGTAAATCTAAATTATATGGAGAAAATAAAACCACTTCTTGTCAAGTATTACCAGTAATAATAATAACAAAAAAAGAAATTATAAAGGAAGAAAATGGTTAAAAAAATAACCATTTTTTTATGTAAAAAATTTTGTGTGAAAATTTTATTTTAAGTGTTTACATTTTTAATTTTTACTCTTATAATAAATACCCATAAGACGAGGAGGCAGGCATACAAATGATTAAAAGCAATTTACCAGTTATCTTGTTAAAGAACCTAGTCTTACTACCTCACCAAGAAGTTAGAGTTGAAATTAAAAGTGAAGTAAGTAAAAAAGTCACTGAAATTTCCTCAATTTATCATGATAATGAAGTATTAGTTGTATGTCCTCTAAATTCACTTGAAGAAAAACCAGATATTTCAGATTTGCCTAGAATCGGAGTAGTCGGTAAAATAAAAAATGTTATTGAATTACCAAATGGAAATAAAAGAATAATTATTTCTGGCCTTTATAGAGTAAAAGTAATAAGTTATGTAAATTATACAAATGAAGAAGACATTTTAGACAGTATTATAACAAATATAGACATGCATGATGCAGAAATAGAAGAAACTGCATATCATAGAAAATTAATAAATGAATTAGAAAATTATGTTAGCAAAAATCCGTTCATAACCAATTCTATTATGTCTATGGTAAAAGGAAATATATCACTTGATAAACTAACTGATATAATAGGTGCATTTTTACAATTATCTTTTGATAAAAAATTATCATTAATGCTTGATAGTAGTCCAATAAGTAGAAGTAAAACTTTAATAAAAGAATTAGCTATAGAAAGTGCAGTAATAGATTTAGAAGGACACATAGAAACTGAAATCAAAAAAGGATTAGATGATACTCAAAAAGAATTTATATTAAAAGAAAAATTAAAAGTAATCAAGAATGAATTAGGTGAATCTAATACAAAAGATGAAGATGTAATTAATTATAGAGATAAAGTAAAATATGGAGAATATCCAGATAGAATAAAGATTAAATTAATTAGTGAAATTGAAAGATATAATGCTTCTAGTGAAATGAGTCCAGATGCAGGTATAATTAGAAATTATATTGAGTATTTATTACAAATACCATGGTATTATGAAACTAAAGATGAAAAAGATTTACTGAAAATAGAAAAGAAACTAAATACTTCTCACTATGGAATGCAAAATGTTAAAAATAGAATAATCGAATACATTGCAGTTAAAAGTATTTCTCCAGACATAAATAGTCCAATATTATGTTTAGTTGGTCCTCCTGGAGTAGGTAAAACAACATTCGCAGAATCAATTTCCCATGCATTAAATAGAAATTTTGTAAAGATATCTCTAGGAGGAATGAGCGATTCAGCAGAATTAAATGGACATAGACGAGCATATATAGGTTCTAACCCAGGAAAAATTGTTACATCATTAATAAAATGTGGAAGTAAAAATCCAGTATTTCTATTAGATGAAGTTGATAAATTAAAAAAAGATTACAAAGGAGACCCAGCATCTACATTACTTGATATTTTAGATGTAAGTCAAAACAAAAGATTCACAGATAACTATGTAGATGAAGAAATAGATTTAAGTAAAGTATTATTTATATTAACAGCAAATGATATAACAAGCATTCCAGTAGCCTTGTTAGATAGATTAGAAATAATAAGCCTAACAGGCTATACTGAAGAAGAAAAATTGTATATAGCAGAAAATTATTTAATACCATCTATTCTAAAAAAACATGGATTAAAAAATAATGTCATAAAATTTGAAACAGAAACAATAAGAAAAATAATTTCAAATTATACAAGTGAATCAGGTGTCAGAGAATTAGAAAGATGTATTAATAAAATAATAAGAAAAGTTATTACAGAACATATAAAAACAAGTAGAAAAATAGTAAGCGTCAGAATACATGATGAAGATTTAATAAAATATTTAGATCAAGAACTATATTTAAGTAGTGATTACAAAGAAATAACTACTGAAGGAGAAGTAAGAATAGTGGCATGTACAACACTTGGAGGAGCAATTCTTGATATAGAATGCAGTGATTTTAAAGGAACTGGAAAATACACATTCACAGGATCACTTGGAGATGTAACTAAAGAAAGTATTGAAGTATCAATAAGTTATATAAAAAGTAACGCTAAAAAATTTAAAATAAATGAATCATTTTTTTCAGAAAAAGACATTCATATTCATTTTACAGAAGGTGGAATATCAAAAGATGGCCCATCTGCAGGAATTGCAATAACAACAGCTATATTATCTTTAATTAAATCGAAAGTTGTTACAAGCAACATATCCATGACTGGTGAAATAACTTTAAAAGGTGATATATTAAAAGTAGGCGGAATAAAAGAAAAAGTAATGGCATGCAAAAAAAATAAAATTACAACCCTATATATTCCAAAAAGTAATCAACGAGATATAGAATTTTTAGACAAAAATTTAAAAGAAGGAATAGATTTTAAGTATATAGAAAACTATATAGAAATATATAATGATCTATTTTAGAAGGAACTTGTGTTCCTTTTTCTTTTGTTCTAAATATATGATTACCTCATATATTTAACTGAAAGGAGAATATATGAAAGAAATTATTCCATTAAAAAAAGATATTATTTTTAAAACTAAAATAGGAGAACTAACAAATATTAGTTTAGATCATGATTATAAAATTAATGAAGATATTATAGAAGGTACAGTAGTAATAAGTGGTACATATAAACTAACTGAAGCAAGTGTTCAAGAAGAAGAATTCTATTACACAATTCCATTTAGTGTAGCTATATCAAAAAGAATAGATAAAGATACTATTAATATAGAAATAGATGACTTTAAATATGAACCTTTAAAAGATGTTTTAAAAGTAAATATAGATTTGCTTATTACATGTGATGAAAAAGAATCATTAGAAAGTATGCTTAGTAAAGAAGAAAATATAATTGAAGAAAGTGAAGATGATAAAGAAATGAAAAAAGATGATTTAGATGATTATATAGATAACTATTTTAATAGTGAAGAAGTTAAAAAAGAAGAAAATATCAAAGAAAGCAAAATTAAAATAGAAGATAATATTAGTAATATAACTAATAATTTTGTTAATGAAAATAAATACTATACATACAAAGTTTATATAGTAAGAAGTGGAGATACTATAGAAAATATATGTAATAAATATAATACAACTTTAGAAGAATTAAAACTTTATAATAATATAGGTGAATTAAATGTAGGAGATAAAATAATTATCCCACAAGTAAATGACTAAATATAAAAATAGTGTTCTAATAGAAGATAAAGTAGTAAAAAAGAAGTATAAAAAAGATTTATTAGAATTATATGACTTTCTTGAAAGTAGAAATTTTGATAATTTTCCAAAAGTAATAGATAATGATGAAGAATATATACGAAGTGAATTCATAGAAAGCAAACCACATCATGAAATGACTAAAGGAGTAGAATTTATAAAAGTTGTTTCACTTCTACATTATAAAACTCTTTACTTTAAAGAAATAAATAAAAGCAAGTATAAAAATATTTATAATAAATTATCTAGTAATATAGAATATCTAAAAGAACATTATTTGAATATTATAGAAAGCATTGAAGAAGAAGTATATATGTCCCCATCTCACTACTTATTTGCTAGAAATTATTCTGTTATAGATAGTTCACTAAAATATGCTAAAAGTGAATTAGATAAATGGTATAAAAAAGTAGAAAATAAAACAAAAGAAAGAGTATGTACTAATCACAATAATCTTTCACTAGAACATTTTATATACAGGGATAAAGGTTATCTATTAAGTTTTGATAACTATTTGGTTGATACTCCTATTTTAGATTTATATAAATTTTATAGAAAAGAAGGCTATAAACTAGACTTTAATTATTTACTTGATATTTATAGTGAAAACTTAACACTTTTAGAAGAAGAGAGAATGCTCTTTAATGTTTTAATTTCTATTCCTCCTAAAATAGAAATGATTAAAAATGAATACTATAACACTATTAATATAAGTGATAGTTTAAAATATATTTACAGTGGAATAGATGTAGTTAATAAGAAAGAGGAATCATAAATGATGAATGCACACAATTATAAGTGTGCTTTTAAAATGCTTGAAATTATTCTTTAGACTAGTTTTTTTTCTTACTTTGTGATATAATTCCAATAGCGATTTAAACTTTTAAAGGGAGAGATGATATAATGAGTAAAATAAATATAATGAGTTTAGGTGGCCTAAATGAAAATGGTAAAAACATATATACAGTTAATATAGATGGTAAAATTTTAATATTTGATTGTGGTATTAAGTATGCACCAGATAAAGTATATGGAATAGATTATGTAATTCCTGATTTTTCTTATCTAGTAAAAAATAAAGAAAATATTGTAGGATTATTTATATCACATCCACATCATGAAAATATGGGAGCATTAACAGATTTATTGAAACTAATACCAGAATTACAAGTATATGCTTCACCTTATACATGTGAAATAATTAAGATGCAATGTGCAGAAGAAAAAGTTCAAATTAAGAATTTAAATGTAATTCCTGTTCATAAAAAAATTAACTTTAAAAACTTTAGTGTATTTCCATTCAATGTAACACATAGTAGTCCAGAAACATATGGATTTTCAGTTAATACAGAAGATGGAGCTATAGTTTATATGGCAGACTTTGTAATAGATCCAACTATGGGTGGACATTATGATATGGATTTAGGAAAATTAGCATATATTGGAAAACAAGGCGTACTTTGTTTGATGGCAGAAAGTGTTTTTGCCGAAAAGAAAGGACACACAAGTCCAAATCATAAACTAGAAGGATTCTTTAAAAAGTTAGTAGACAAACAAGAAGGAAGAATCATATTTACTGTTTTACCATTACATATATATACTATTCAAGAAATATTTAATTCAATAAAAGGAAAAGATAGAAAAGTAGTTATAATGGGAAAAGAACTACATTCAATAGTTAATTTATGTATCAAAACAGGATATCTAAATGTAGATGAAAATTTAATTGGTAACTTAACAGACTTAAAAAATGATAATACAATAATTTTAATCAGTAATGATAGAGAAGCACCATATAGTAATATAAACAGAATATTAGCTGGTCATGATAAATTTATTACATTAGAACAAACTGATACAATATGTTTTGCTGAACCAAGTTATGATGCATATGAAAAAATGCTTGTTAAAATTATGAATGAATTGGCTATTAAAGGAGTTAATATTGCACCAATACCAAAAGATAAAAGTGTAAGACATCATGCTTCAAGTGAAGATTTAATGTTATTAGTTAAATTATTTAATCCTAAATACTATATGCCTATAAAAGGAGAATACAGATATCAAGTAGTAAATGGTGATTTAGCTCACGAAGTAGGAGTACCAACAGAAAATATATTACTAAAAGAAAATGGTTACATTGTTACATTTGAAAATGGTAAATTAGTAGATAACTTTGATAGAGTATTCGTAGATGATATATTAATTGATGGAAAAAGTAGTGAAGATGTAGGAGAATTAGTACTTAAAGATAGAGAATTACTTGGAGAAAATGGTTTAGTATTAATATCAGCTACATTAAGTAAAAAAGATAAAAAAATACTAGTAGGTCCAGAAATAATGACAAGAGGATTTATTTATCAAAAAGATAATATGGATATAATAGATGAAATTAAAAGAATAAGTTTAGAAAATATAAATGAAAATACATTTAATGAAAAATATGCTGATTATGTTAAAATAAGAAACGAAATGCGTGAAAAAGTAGGAGCTTATTTATTTAAAACTACTCAATGTAAACCAGTTATTTTAACGGTTATACAAGAAATATAAGGAAGTGTAAAAAATGATATATTTAGATTATAGTGCTACTACTCCAGTAGATGAAAGAGTATTAGATTCTTATTGCAAAGTTACTCGTGAATTTATAGGCAATGCTAATTCAATTCATACTCTTGGAATGAAATCAAAAGAATTATTAATGCAAGCAACTAATCAAATAGCAGATATATTAAATTGTCATCCAAAAGAATTAATATTCACAAGTGGAGCAAGTGAAAGTAATACTACTGCTATAAAAGGAGTAGCATTTAGATATGTAAAAAAAGGTAAACATATAATAACATCAAAGCTAGAACATAAAAGTGTTTTAGAAGTAATGGGTTATTTAAGCAGTATTGGATATGAAGTAGACTTTGTAAATATTCTTCCTAATGGACAAATAGATTTACATCATTTAGAGAGCCTTATAAGAGAAGATACTATATTAGTAAGTATTTGTGCAGTTAATTCAGAGACAGGCTTTAAACAACCTCTAAAAACAATAAGACAAGTTATTAATAAAAAGAATCCAAATGTTATATTCCATAGTGACTTAACACAAGCATTAGGAAAAACAAAATTCTATTTAAGCGATTTAGATCTAGCTTCATTCTCATCACATAAAATATATGCTCCTAAAGGAATAGGAATATTATACAAAAGAAGAGATTTACAAATAGACACATTAATCTATGGTACAACAGAAAATTGTCCATTCAGAGGAGGAACACCTGCATTACCATTAGTTGTTTCATTTTCAAAAGCAATGAGATTAATGTATGATAAATTAGACTCAAATATAAAAAAATGTGAAAAATTAAAATCAGAATTATTGAAAGGACTTTCAAAATACCCAATTCAAATAAATTCAAATGAATTATGCGTTCCTCAAATAGTTAACTTTAGTTTAATGAAAATTAAATCTGAAACATTTGTACATGCTTTAGAAAAATATGAAATATATGTTTCAACTACAACTGCATGCTCTTCATTAGAAGAAAGCGTTGTATTAAAAGCATTAGCTAATGGTAATAAAGATGTATCAACTACTTCAATAAGAGTAAGTTTATCACATTTAACTACTATGGAAGAAATACAAAAATTCTTAAGTGTATTTGATAAAGTATGGAATGAATTATTATTAAAATGAATAGAGTAATATTAATAAAATATGGTGAATTAACTACTAAAAAAGATAATAGAAATTTCTTTATTAAAACATTAAAAAAGAATATTTTTGAAAAATTATCTTCTTTTGATTTTGAAATACAAGAAGACTATTATAGAATGTTTATTTTTCCAAAAGAAGAAGATATTGATTTTATTGTAAATAAACTTCAAAATATATTTGGAATTCATGAAATAGTAGTTGCTATAAAAGATGAAGATACTAGTGAAAAAAACATTGAATCTTTATGTTTAGATGTGCTAAAAGAAGAAAAATTTAAGACTTTTAAAGTAGTTACTAATAGAAGTGATAAAAACTATCCAATAAAATCGATGGAAATGAATAATATTTTAGGAAGTTATATTCTAAAAAATATTGATTGCAAAGTTGATGTCCATAATCCTGACTTATTATTAAATGTTGAAATAAGAAAAGAAGCAGTTTATATTTATACTAAAGGATATAAGTGTCTAGGAGGTTATCCAGTTGGAACATTAGGACGTGGATTATTAATGTTAAGTGGCGGAATAGATTCTCCAGTAGCTGGATATTTAACTATTAAAAGAGGAGTAGAATTATATTATTTATATTTTGAAAGTAGGCCTCATACAAGTCTAGAAGCTAGAAATAAAGTAATTGCACTAGCAAGAAAATTAGAAAAATATAATAGTGATGGCAAGTTACTAGTTGTAAATTTTACAAAGATTCAAGAAACAATATATAAAAATTTAGATCCAGACTATCTAATAACTATTATGAGAAGAATGATGTATAGAATTGCAGAAAGAGTAGCAAAGAAAAAACATTGTTTAGCAATAGTTAATGGAGAAAGCGTTGGTCAAGTAGCTAGTCAAACTTTATCAAGTATATTAGCAGTCAATGATGTAACAAATTATCCAATACTAAGGCCACTTTGTTCATTTGATAAACTAGATATAATAGAAATATCAAAAAATATAGATACATATGATATTTCAATAGAACCTTATGAAGATTGTTGTACAGTGTTTGTTCCAAGACATCCAGTAATCAATCCAAGCTTAAAACATATATATAATGAAGAAAGCAAATATGATTTTGAACCTCTAATCAATGAAGCAGTAAACAGTATAGAAGTAGTTGATTTAGAAGAAAAAATAAGTGATTTATTGTAAAAAGTAGTGTTTTAAAAAGTAATTGCGTATTAAATTAATGAGGAGACAAAGAAATTTGTCTTTTTAGTTTGTAAGA
>CAVIDW010000004.1:0-70760 GCA_963641945.1 bacterium
TCAATTTTATTAAAAATAATATTTAGCCTACTTATCATAGAAATAAAAAATTGCTTAATAGATTCTTTAACATTTAATTTTGGATTTTTATAATCGCTCATAACTATGTTAAAATAGCATCTTAAAGTATTAGTTCTTTCAACAATTACTCTTCCTTTAATTATATTAAGATTATCTATATATATTAAATTCTTTCCTTCAATAACACATTTTTTATTTTTAGAGTTAACATATTTTAATGTTTCTTTATACATAACATCAACATTATCAATACTTTTTTTATCGAAAAGTTTTTTTAATTGCTTCTCTTCTTCATTAACACATTTATCAAAAATTATATTATCAATTGATATAACTATATAATTTTTATTTTTTCTATATGAATTTAATAAAGTATCTTTTAAAGAACCAAACTCACCAATTATATTAATAACATCATCTTTTGTTAAAACTTTAAAATATTCACAACGATTTCTAAATAAATATATTTTATTTTCCATACTATAAATTCTTATCAATCTTATCAGCAGTTGAATCAATTAACTTATCAAAAGACATTTCTTTCAAAGATTTTTTATTTTTATTTTCAACAACTTTATCTAAATTCTTTTCATCTCTTTCCGTTATATGCGATAATCCAGTACCAGGTAATGTTACAGTTTTTCTTACTTTTCCATCTGCAGTTTTACCTATTCTAAAGAATTTATTACCTATACTATATCCAATTCCTTTTTTACTTAAATTAATATGAAATCCATTTATATTAAATACTTTTCTAAATCTAAATCCCATAAAACACCTATTATTTCTTTTTTAATAAATCTCTTATTTCTTCTAATAAGATTACTTCATCACTTTTTTTAACTTCTTCTTTTTTCTCTTCTTTTTCTTGTTCCTTTTTATGTTTATCAAATAACTTATTCATTAATTTAACAACAATAAATATACAAAAAGCAATAATTAAAAAATTAATAATATTTTGAATAAACATTCCATAATTAATAGTAGCATCCTTCACTTTAATACTTAATCCAGAAAAATCATATCCACCTATTATTACCCCAACTAAAGGCATAATAATATCATTTACAAGAGAGTTAACAATACTACTAAAAGCCGTACCTATAACAACACCTACAGCCAAATCCATAACATTTCCTCTTTGAATAAATGTTTTAAATTCTTCAAAAAATCCTTTAGATTTTTCTTTAATTTTTTTAATTTCTTCTTTTTCTTTATTTTTCATATACTTCACTCCAAAAATATTATATCATTTTATTTAAAATAATAAAATACCAGTTCCTATAGTAATAACAATTATTCCAATCAAAGATTTTTTACTAATTTTTTCTTTCAAAAAGAAATATGATAATGTTATAGCAACTACTAAACTCATCTTTTCAATGGTAAACACTACACTTGCTTCATTATCTTGTAATGCTTTAAAATAACATAACCAAGAAAGTGACGTGGAAAATCCAGATAATACAATATATTTTAAATTATTTTTATCCAAAACTTTAAAATATTTAAATTTCTTTTTAAATAACAAAACAAATATCATAATTACAAAAACAACTATAGTTCTAATAAAAGTAGCCAAACTACTATCAACATTTTTAAGTCCAATTTTACTAATAATTGTAGTAGTACTAGTAAATATAGCAGTCAACACAGCATATAAAATCCAAGAATTACTTTTTTCATCTTTTTGAACTTTATTAATTGTCAAAAAAGTCCCAAATAATATAAGTATCATAGATATAACTTTAACAAAAGTGATTTTCTCACCTAAAAAAATCATAGACAAAATTAATGTCAAAACAATACTAGTTTTATCTATAGGTGTTACTTTACTAACATTACCCAATTGTAAAGCTTTAAAATAACATAGCCATAATAAAGAAGTAGAAATTCCAGATAATATCAAAAATATAATTTGTTTAGTAATTAAATTTTCAATTGAACCTTCACTTCCATTATAAAAAGTAACTATAAAAGAAATAAATAAAATCACTATAGTTCTAATAGTTGTAGAAACTTCACTATCAACATCATCTACCCCAGCTTTACATAAAACAGATGTTAATCCAGAAAAAAATGCTGCTCCTAAAGCATATAAAATCCACATAATATTCACCTAGTTTTATTATGTTACATTATTTATTTTTTATCATATTTTTATTATAATTAACCTAGGTGATAAAATGAAAATAGAATTATTAAAACACAATAGTATAAAAATAACTAATAATAAAATTATTTATATTGATCCATATCAAATAGATGATGAACTACATGATGCTGATTATATATTTGTTACACATAGTCATTATGATCATTTTTCTATTAATGACATTTTAAAAATCATGAATGATAATACATCTATCATTAGTACACTAGATACAGAAAATGAATTGATGAAATATTTTAATAAAGATAAAATTCTTTTAGTTATCCCAAACAAAGATTATAAACTAGAAAATTTATCTTTTAAAACAACTCATGCATACAACATCAATAAAAATTTTCATCCATTTGAAAATAGTTGGGTTGGTTATATTTTAAATATAGATAATCATAATATATTTATTCTAGGAGACACCGACAATAATCCAGAGATTAAAAATGTAAAATGTGATATTGCTCTAGTACCAATCGGAGGAACATTTACTATGAATTATATTGAAGCATCAGAATACATCAATAATTTAAAACCTTCTTTAGTAATTCCTACTCATTATGGACTAATAGTTGGTGATAAAAATGATGGCAAAAAATTTAAAGAACTATTAAATAAAGATATAGAATGCAAAATATTTATAAAATAATGTGGATTATTGTGGAAAATAGAAAGTATTTTATTTATATGAATATGCTATAATATCAATAAGGATGTGAATAAAATGTTTAAATATGAAAGCGATTCAAGAAAAGTTCAAAAAGGACAAACATTCATAGCTCTAAAAGGCTTAACTGTTGATGGTCATGACTTTATTAAAAAAGCTATAGAAAATGGTGCTACAAAAATAATATGCGAAAAAGATATAGACTTTAATATTCCTTATGAAAAAGTAGAAAATACTGATTCATATTTAAGAGAATTATTAAAAAAAGATTATGGAAAATATATTGATAAATTAAAATTAATCGGAGTTACTGGTACTAACGGTAAAACAACAAGTTGTTTTTTAACATATCAAATGCTAAATAATTTAGGTATTGATACAGCATATATTGGAACAATTGGTTATTATCATAAAAATGATTTTATTGAATTAAATAACACTACTCCAGATGTATTAACAGTTTATAAATTACTTTATCATGCATATGAAAGTGGATGTAAAGCTGTTGTAATGGAAGTAAGCAGTCAAGCATTATCTTATGATAGATTAACAGGTATTAATTACTCTATCATATCATTTACCAATTTAACTGAAGATCATTTAGATTATCACAAAACAATGGAAAATTATTTAAATGCAAAATTAATGATTTTAGATCATTTAACAAAAGATGCAATTATTACTACAAATTCAGATGATAAAGTTTACAAAAAATTTAAAAAAGAAAATCACAAATTTCTAACATATGGATTTAATGGTGACTATAAAATAATTAATTTTGAAACCCTTCCTAGTGAAACAAATTTATCATTTAGTTTTAATGATAAAATTTATGGATGTACAATCCCATTAACAAGTAAATTTAATGTTTACAACTATTTAACAATGTTAAGTATTGTAAACCAATATGGAATAGATATAGATGACATACTAAAAGAAACTTCAAAATTAAAAGCACCTAAAGGAAGATGCGAGGTATATAAAATTAATGAAGGCACTGCAGTTGTTGATTATGCACATACTCCAGATGCAGTTGAAAAAGTTATTACAGCTTACAACGAATTAAAAAAAGGAAAAATAATCACAATAGTTGGTTGTGGTGGAGATAGAGACCCTAAAAAAAGACCAATCATGGGTGAAATTGCTACAAGGTTAAGTGATTATGTAATATTTACAAGTGACAATCCAAGAACAGAAGATCCAAATAAAATATTAGAAGGCATAATAGTTGGTGTTAAAAAAGATAATTACGAAATAATAGAAAATAGAAAAGAAGCTATAAAACATGGTCTTGATATAATGAAAAAAAATGACATACTTTTAGTTTTAGGAAAAGGACATGAAAACTATCAAATAATTGGAAAAGAAAAAATACATTTAGATGACAGTGAAGAGATATTAAATTATAAAAAATAAATTTCAATTTAAAATTTATTTTTATCTCCTATTTTATATCTTATACTTTAAATAATAATATGAAGGTAAAATTGAAAAACAAAATTATTGAATATATATCAGCTGTATTAATAATTATAGTTCTTCTCTTCTTTTGTATTCAACCAAAAGAATCAAAAGCAAACAGCGGACGGGATACGAGCTATAGTGGTGGTAGTGGTGGAAGCAGTCATAGTGGATCCAACAGTGGAGGAAAAGATTTTTACCAAATTCCATCTTATATTTTTTTCAACTATAGGTACAGGCATAGTATTATATTACGTTATTTTAGGGTCATTACCAAATCCAAATGACAAATCAGTTTCAGAAGAAGAAATTAAAAAAAATATTTCTGATTTTAACAAACAACGTTTCTTAAATGATGCATATCAAACATATTTAAATGTTCAAAAATCATGGAGTAATTTTGACACTGATTCGCTAAGAAAAATGTTGTCAGATGAATTATACAACACATACAATTCACAATTAAAAGTGTTAAAAGCAAAAAAACAAAAAAATATTATATCAAACTTTATAATGGATAGAATTGATATTAATAATGTTAATGTTGAAGGCGAAAAAATTACATTAACATGTATTTTAAAAGTTGAATTTTATGATTATATAGTCGATAGTGATGAAAAAATTGTTAGAGGTACCAACGAGAAGAAATTATTTGTAAAATATAAATTAACATTTATTAGTACAATAAAACAAAAAAGAAACAGAAAAATGTCCAAATTGTGGAGCACCAGTAAAAAGTAATGTTTCAAACAAATGTGAATATTGTGGAACCACATTAGTTAAAAATACATACGATTGGATACTTGCTAAAAAAGAAAATTTATATCAATTTACAAAAGATAATAAATAAGATTTAAAAAGATTTTTCATTATGATATAATAACAAAAAATATAAAGAAATCAAAATTTTTAACTTGAAGTCTTTATGTTTAACATTATACGTGATATACTTAAAATATAAATATAGAGGTGAAATATGTTAGAAGAAATAGCAAAATATGACAAAGATTTTTCAGAAGGAACATTTTTAACTAAAGTAGATCATATATTCATAATGATACTAGATGCAATTATGGAAAATGACATGAGCAATGTTAAACATTTTTTAAATGAAGATATTTATTTAAAATATGAAGAGTTAATTAAAGAATATAGCAGCAAAGGCTACACAAGAATATTTGATGAAATGAATGTAAAATCAACGCATATAAGTGGATACAATGTCAATGAAGAAAATATAAATGTTGATATAATATTGACATCAAGATATATGGATTACTTTTTAGATAGTAATGGAGAATATGTTAGTGGAGAAAACACAAAAAGAATTGAAAAAAATCATTACATTACATTTACAAAAAAAATTAATGCCGAAAAATATAATGAAATAAGAAGATGCCCAGGCTGTGGAGCAAGCATAGACATTAATAATAATGGAAGATGCAAATATTGTGGAACAACTTTTAATGCAAAAGATTATGATTATATAATAACAAAAATGGAAATATTATAAAAATTCTTAATGAATTTTTTATGACATAAATATTTTTATTTTTAAACTAATATGATATACTTTAATCAACAAAATATGGAGGTAAAATGAAAAACAAAATTATTAAATATTTATCTATTATGATTATACTTTTTACTTGTTTCATTTATTGTATCAAACAAAACGAAATAAAAGCAGATAGTGGTTGGGATACAAGTTATGATTCAGGAGATAGTTGGAGCAGCGGAAGTAGTAGTTGGGATAGTGGAAGCAGTAGTTGGGATTTGGATTCAAGTAGTAACAGTTATCATAGTTCTAGTTCAAGTAGTGAAGGATCATTTGGAATTTTTTTTATCTTTTTTGTTATTGTGATAATAGTAATTTTATTTAGTAAAAAATCAACGAATTATACATCAAGCAGAGTTAACACTTCATTAAACTTTGATTCAATTTCAGAAGAAGAAATCAAGAAAATAATTCCTGACTTCAATAAACAACGTTTCTTAAACGATGCATATCAAACTTATTTAAATGTTCAAAAAGCATGGAGTAATTTTGATACTAAAGCCTTAAGAAATATGTTATCAGATGAATTATATAATACATATAATTCTCAATTAAAAGTATTAAAAGCTAAAAAGCAAAAGAATGTTATGTCAGATTTTGTAATGGAAAGTATTGATATTAATTCAATCAATCTTGAAGGTGAAAAAGTTACATTATCATGTATTTTAAGAGTTAACTTCTATGACTATATAGTAGATAGTGAAGAAAAAATTGTTAGAGGAACTAATACCAAAAAAGTTGATATTACATATGAATTAACATTTGTAAGTACAATAACTCATAAAGAAGTTAAAAATTGTCCAAGTTGTGGAGCACCAATAACAGGAAAAGCTGCTGATAAGTGTGAATATTGTGGAAGTACATTAGTTAAAAATACATACGATTGGGTACTTGCTAAAAAAGAAAACAAACATCAACAATTTAAATAAAATAAGAAATCTCAAAAAGAGATTTTTTATTTATATTATTTTAAAAATATGTTATACTTTATCTATAATATAGAGGTAAATATGAAAAATAAAATTATCAAATGCATATTAATACTCTTCACATGCTTCTTCTATTGTATAGGACAAAATGCAATAAAAGCAGACAGTGGTTGGGATACAAGTTATGATCCAGGAGGTTCAAGTGGTGGATGGAGTTCAAATGGTGGTTGGAACTCAAATGGCAATGGTGGTTCCGGATTCTTTGGTGAACTTATAAGAAACAGCGAATGGCTTCAATCAGGCTTAACAGATGACAAAGGCATAATATTATTAATTATATTCATAGTAATAGTGATATTTGCAATCATATATAATAAAAAGATTGATAAGAAAAAAAACACAAAAATAATACCAAAAAAATATAATTCAGTTAGTGAAGAAGAAATCAAAAAAATAATTCCAGATTTTAATAAACAACGTTTTTTAAATGATGCTTATCAAAAATATATAGACATTCAAAAAGCATATAGTAATTTTGATAGTGATGCATTAAAAAAATTATTGTCAGAAGAACTTTATCAAAAATATAATCCTAAATTAAAAGCAATAAAATCTAAAAAAGAAAAAAATATTTTATCAGATTTTGTATTAGATAACATTGATATAAATTCAATTAAACTTAAAGACAATGTAATCACTTTAACGTGTATTTTAAAAGTTAACTTCTTTGATTATATAATTGATAAGAATGAAAGAATCATTGAAGGGTCAAACACTAAAAAGATTGATGCAATATATAAATTAGCATTTACAAGTTCAATTAATCAAAAAGAAACTAAAAATTGCACGAATTGTGGAGCTTCAGTAAAAGTTAAAACGGCTAACTACTGTGAAAATTGTGGAAGTAAGTTAATTAAAAATTCATATAATTGGTTACTTGATAAAAAAGAAGAATTGTATAAGCAACTTAAATAAATAAAATAGAACTTCAAAATTGATATGAACCCCGTTTCTTGGACAAAATAGAAACGAGGTTTTTATATGTCAAAATTAACTTATGATGATAAAATAAATATTTATCAAGAAAGAAAGCAAGGAAACACAATAAATAATATTTCAAAAAAATATGGTGTAAAAAAACCTGTAATAAAATATCTAATTAGATTGATAGATAAACATGGCTATGGTATTCTAAGAACAAGTAAAAATAGAAGTTTTACTTCTTATAAGAAAGAGCAAATCATTAATAGAGCTTTAATAAATAATGAACCAGCAAGTTTTGTATCAGTAGATGAAGGTTTACTTAGTAATGGAATATTGTTTAATTGGATTAGACAATATAAAGAAAATTGTTATAATATAGTTGAACGAAAGCGAGGACGGTCAGCTATGCCTAAAGTTACAAAAGAAAAAGAAAATGAAACTGATAAAGAAAAGATAAAATGATTAGAAGAATAAAATTTATATTAAAGAACGGAACTTGAATACTCAAAAAAATTGAGAGCCGTTGTTCAAGCAATGAAGAATCAACAACAGAAGAAAAAGTAAATGTTGTTAATGAACTTCGGCTAAAATATCCATTAATGATTCTTCTAAAAGTATCTGGTTTAGCCAAATCAGTATATTACTATACTTTATCTAAAAAAGATAAAGATATTAAAAATAAGGAAATTATAGACAAAATAAAAGAAATATTTATTAAAAATAAAGAAAGATATGATTATCGTAGAATTACATTAGAACTTAGAAATCGAGGCTACAATATAAATCGTAAAAAAGTTTATAGATTAATGGTTAAATTTAGCTTAAAACCATTAAAAAAAACAAAAGAAAATATTCTTCTTACAAAGGTACCATTGGAAAAATTGCTAATAATTTAATAAAACGTAATTTTGTTGCTGATAAACCCAACAAAAAATGGTATACAGATGTAACTGAATTTAATCTTCGTGGAGAAAAATGTTATTTATCACCAATATTAGATGGATTTAATGGCGAGGTAGTATCTTACAATACTTCTAAATCACCAAATCTAGAACAAATAAATAATATGTTGAACAAAGCCTTTGATAAATATAATAATCTTGATGGATTAATATTTCATTCAGATCAGGGATGGCAATATCAACACCAATCTTATCAGCAAAGACTAAAAAATAAAGGTATAAAACAAAGTATGTCCAGAAAAGGAAATAGTATGGATAATGGAATGATGGAAAACTTTTTTGGACTACTTAAAACTGAAATGTTTTATGATCAAGAAGATAACTATAAAACACTAGATGAATTAATTTTAGCTATAGATGACTATATTAATTATTATAATTATGATAGAATTAAAGAAAAATTAAAAGGATTGTCCCCTGTAAATTACAGGTTACAATCCCTTAACTAGAAACTATTTATAAACTGTCCAACTTTTGGGGTTCAGTTCAAAAATGTTCTTTTAATATACATTAATCTTCCCATTTCCAATTTTTAATTTCAGGCATATCTTCACCATATTCATGAATATATTCTTTATGTTCAATTAATTTATTTTTACACCACTCATTTAATGAAGTTCTCTTATCGCCTAACTCAGGTAAATATCTTAAGGCATCCATAACTAAATTAAATCTATCCAATTTATTTTGAACTTTCATATCAAAAGTTGTAGTAATAGTTCCTTCTTCTAAATATCCATGAACGTGTAAATTTTTATTAGTTCTCTTATATGCTAATTGATGAATTAAATGTGGATATCCATGAAACGCAAATATAATTGGTTTATCTTTAGTAAATATACTATCATACTCCGCCTCATCAAGTCCATGTGGATGATTTTCGTTACTCTCTAGTTTCATTAAATCAATCACATTAACTACTCTAATTTTTAATTCAGGGAAATTTTCTCTTAATATCTTAACAGCAGCTAAAGTTTCTATTGTTGGAGTTTCACCTGCACAAGCCATTACTAAATCAGGAGTATTTCCATCATCATTACTAGCAAATTTCCAAATGCCTAAACCTTTAGTACAATGTTTAATTGCTTCATCCATAGTTAACCATTGTGGTCTTGGATGTTTAGAAGCAACAATTACATTAATATAATTTTTAGTTCTAATACAATGATCAAAACATGAAATTAAAGTATTAGTATCAGGTGGTAAATATATTCTAACAGTATCAGCTTTTTTAGTTACTAAATGATTTAAGAATCCGGGATCTTGATGTGTAAATCCATTATGATCTTGTTGCCATACATATGAAGCTAAAATGTAATTCAAAGATGCAATATCTTGTCTCCATGGTAATTCTCTACAAACTTTTAACCATTTAGCATGTTGAGAAGCCATAGAATCAACTATTCTAATAAATGCTTCATAACTATGAAAGAATCCATGTCTACCTGTTAACAAATATCCTTCTAACATTCCTTCACAAGCATGTTCGGATAAAACTGAATCAATTACTCTACCAGAATGACTTAAGAATTCATCAGTATTATAAGTAATTCCATTCCATTGTCTATTAGTTACTTCAAATACATGATTTAATCTATTAGATAAAGCTTCATCAGGACCAAATATTCTAAAATTCTTTTTATCTTCATTTAATTTTACAATATCTCTTACAAATCTACCTAACTCCATCATATCTTGAGTTACAACTTCACCAGGTTTCTTTATATCAATAGCATAATCTCTAAAGTCAGGAATATTTAATTCTTCTAATAACTTTCCACCATTAGCATGAGGATTCATACCCATTCTATAATTTCCAGTAGGAGCCATAGCTCTTAATTCTTTCCTTAATTTACCCTTTTCATCAAATAACTCTTCAGGTTTGTAACTTCTAAGCCAGGCTTCTAAAACTTTTACATTTTCTGGATGATTTTTATCAACTAAAATTGGTACTTGATGAGATCTAAATGAACCTTCAATTTGTTTTTTATCAACCATTTTAGGACCAGTCCATCCTTTAGGTGTTTTAAGAATTATCATTGGAAATTTAGCTCTTTTATTTAATTTAGATTTTGACTTAATTTCTTTAATTTGAGCTATACATCTATCCAATGTTTTAGCCATCATTTCATGCATTTTAGCAGTAGTTGGAGCTTCAACTATATATGGAACATACCCACATCCTTGAAAATACTTTATTAATTCATCCTTAGGCATCCTAGCAAATATAGTTGGATTAGCTATTTTATATCCATTCAAATGTAATATAGGTAAAACCACTCCATCAGTTAAAGGATCTATAATTTTATTTAATTGCCATGAAGCTGCTAAAGGTCCAGTTTCAGATTCACCATCGCCTACAACACATGCAACTATTAAATTAGGATTATCAAGAACAGCACCATATGAGTGAGCAAGTGAATAACCAAGTTCTCCTCCTTCATTAATACTACCGGGAGTTTCAGGAGCAACATGAGAAGATATTCCACCTGGGAAACTAAATTGTTTACATAATTTTTTTAATCCCTCTTCATCCTCAGTAATATTAGGATAAATTTCACTATAACTTCCTTCTAAGTATACATTTGACACTATAGATTGTCCACCATGTCCTGGTCCGGAAACATAAATCATATCCAATTTATTTTTCTTTATAATTCTATTCAAATGAACATATATAAAATTTTGACCAGGAGCTGTACCCCAGTGACCTACTACATTAGGTTTGATATGATCTAAAGTTAATCTTTCTTTTAATAATGGATTATCCTTTAAATATAATTGAGCAACTGATAAATAATTTGCAGCTCTAAAATAAGCATCTATATTTTTCAATTCTTTTTCATTTAATGCTTTCATAACTCCTCCTCTTTATCCTATAAATATTTTACAATATTTTAAACTAAAAAAAAAGAGTCTGCAACACTTATTGTTGTAAAGATTATAAAACTCTTTCACATAAATCTTCATATTTACTACCATGAGGATTAATTATAAATTGTCTTGTATTTTCATCAATAATCCTAATTCTAATATCAAGCCTATTTTTAGGCAAAATATCCTCAATCAAATCAGACCATTCAATAATACAAATACCCTTCTTAGTAAAATATTCTTCTATTCCAATATCTTGTTTAACATCACTTAAACGATAAACATCCATATGAAATAATTTCATTTCTCCACCATCATACTCTTTAATAATATTAAATGTTGGAGATGTAATATTGTCAGTTATCTCTAAAGCTCTAGCAAATGCCTTAGCAAAAACAGTCTTTCCACTTCCAAGATCACCTTCTAAACATATTACCATGTTAGGAAACTTTTCACTTTCAATATTTTGTGCTAATTCAATTGTCTCTTCTTCTGAATAAGTTGTTATTTTATATTGCATTCATATCACCATACTCATTGTAACATTAATAGAAAAATATATACAAGTATTTTTAAACATTTTACACATTTTTAAGAAAATAGTCTATACGGCAAATAACATACTTTCATACAATAGTCTAGGAAGGTGATATAAATATGTATTTTGATGAGGACAATAATTACTTTATTGATGAAAATGAATTTAACTTTAAAACAGATATAGATTCAAATATAAATATTAATGTAGATAGTATTAATTTTAATAGAGATAATACTCTTTATGATCCAAATGAAGGATTTAATAAAGGAAATATGTTTAAGAACTTATATTCTAAATATAAAAATTATGTTTACAATTTAAAAGTAAATAATATAAAAGATAGATTACTTTATACAATTCAAATGTATACTTTTGCTCTAAAAGATTTAAATTTATATTTAGATGTTTATCCAGAAGATAGAAATATATTAAAAAAATTTCAAGAATATAAAAGAAAACTAGAAGAATATAAAAACAAATATATTAATGAATATGGTCCATTATATTCTAATAATGTAAATAGTAGTGACAAGTGGACATGGATAAATAATCCTTGGCCATGGGATAAGGGAGGAAATTAATATGTTTAAATATGAAAAAATGTTAGAATATCCAGTTAATGTAAAGAAAAAAGATTTAAGAATGGCTAAATTATTAGTAGCACAATTTGGGGGACCAGATGGAGAACTAGGCGCATCGCTAAGATATCTAACTCAAAGATTTACAATGCCTGATAATAAAGGAAAAGCACTATTATCTGATATTGGAACTGAAGAACTTGGTCATGTTGAAATGATATGTACAATGATTAGACAATTAATTAAAGATGCAAGTATAGAAGAAGTTAAAAAAGCAGGCTTAGAAGCATGGTATACAGAACACAATAAAGGGATATTTCCAATGGATCCAAACGGAATTTCATTTACATCTGCATATATCGCATGTTCGGGGAATCCCATAGTTGATTTACATGAAGATATAGCCGCAGAAGAAAAAGCAAGAGCTACATATGAAAACCTAATGGATTTAACAGATGATGAAAGTATTCTTGCCCCTCTAAGTTTCTTAAGGCAAAGAGAAATAGTTCATTATACAAGATTTAAAGAATTACTAGAATATTATCAAAAGAAAGGCTATAAATAGTCTTTTTTAATTCTTTATATCCTTATTTATAAATATAAAAGAGCCAAATAAATATAATAATATCATATTAATAGTATCAACAATAATTCCCTTCTTTAAAGATAAATTTACATCAAAAGAAATATTTATGTCATTTAAACTATTTTTATCATTAAATATAGAAAAATCCAAATAAGGTAAAATACTATATTCCATAATTTTAACATCTATTCCAAATAATATTTGAACTATTACCAAAGAAAAAACTAATAAAAATATACAAATACTTACAACTATTGCAGTATTTCTTATTATTGTTGATATAAATATTAACATTGAATTTAGTAAATATAAAGGTAAAGTATATATTAAATATTTAAATAATATTTTAATTTCAAAATTTCTAATTATTAAAACAAACATAAAATATATAAAGATAGATAAAATAAAAGTATAAAACACCATCATAATATATTTAGACAAATATATCTTTTTTCTCTTAACTGGCTTTGTTAAATACATTTTAAATGTACCATTCTCTATTTCATTAGAAATAATACCTCCAAATAAAGCACAATTACAAAGACCAATAAATGATATTAAAGAATAGATCTTATCAAAATTTAAACTTTCAACTTCTTTCATTACCAATATTACAATTGAAAATATAACAAAAGGTAAATATAATTTAAAGTATCCAATCTTAATAAATTCATTTTTAACAAGTTTTATCATTATTACTCACCATATCAAAAAACTCTTGTTCTAAACTTTTATTATGTTCAACTATGCGATAAACATTAATATTATTTAATACTAATTCTCTATTAAGTTCACTAATTTTTTCATCACTTTCATATACTTCTAATTCCTCATTTATACAATAATTATTAAGTAACATTCTAGCTCTAGAATAATCATCTACTTCAAATATAACATTTCTTTTCTTTACACTATTGTCATTACATTTAATACTTACTATCTTACCATCATTTATAAAAATAATTTTAGTACATAAACCCTCTATTTCACTAAGCATATGAGAAGAAATTATAATAGTAGTATCTCTCATATTTTTAAGTAGTTTCATTACCTTTTTTACACCCAATGGATCAAGTCCATTAGTAGGCTCATCCAAAATAAGAATTTTAGGTTTATTTAAAAGACTATTTGCTATTCCTAGTCTTTCCTTCATACCAAGAGAATAAGTCTTAAACTTACGTTTTAAAAATGTCTCCATTTCAACCATTTTCACAATACTGTTTATACTATCATCACTTATATTGTTAAACATAGATTTATATAAACTTAAATTCTTTTTCCCATTCAAATTTCCATACATATCAGGGTACTCTATCAAAGTTCCAACAATAGACATTGCCTTCTCAAAATCTTTTCTTAAATCATACCCATCATATGTAATCTCACCATCACTAGAATAAAGACCACTCATTATTTTAAGTAATGTAGATTTACCTGCTCCATTAGGTCCAACTAAACCAACAATTTCACCTTTATAAACATCAAAATTAATATTATCTAATATTTTTCTATCTCCAATATATTTATTAACATTTCTAACTTTAATTATTTTTTCCATCATTTCTCCCTTCATAAAAATGAGTATACATATTTATAAATATAATATCAAATTAACAAAATTAAATTTTAATAACAAAAATATAAATCAAAATAATCTTTTCTATAATTAAAAATAAAATAATTATTATAGAAAAACTAATCAAAAATAAAAAACTTACAAAATTTGTAAGTTTAATTAATTTCATCTAAATCAAAATTTTCTTCTTTTATTAAATCTTTAAATATTTCTTTAAATCTAGCAATTTCCTTTACTTTAGAATCTTCATATATAACTTTAGTTCTTTTAATTGCTTTATAAAAATGTTTTATTTTAACTTCTGTTTCATTATCATATAAAGCCATAGAGAATGCACTCATAACAATAGTTAATGCTATATCAGGATATCTATTTCCTATTTCATATATTCTTTTATACTCATCTGTCATTTCAACTATAAATTTAAATATCTTCTCACGTATAAAATCAGTATAACCTATTTTAATACCAGTTCTTTTTTCATATTTAGGATATGTACCCATCAAAATAGCAACACATTGTTCTTCTGTAGGTTCAGCAACATCAACTTTTAAGAAACGTCTTAAAAAAGCTCTATCTCTTAAAATATAAGCTTCAAATTCTTCATATGTAGTAGCACCAATCATCTTAATTTCTCCACGATCTAACCCAGGCTTTAACATATTTGCAAAGTCGATACTCATATTGGATGTATTTCTATTTACAAGCAAGTGAATTTCATCTATAAATAATATTATATTTTTTTTATGTTTTAACTCTTCAACTAATAATTGAAGTCTATTTTCTGATTGACCCTCTCCAACTTTAGTTTCTCCAAGTAAACTTGAAATATTAACTTTTATTAACTCATAAGGTTTTAAAGCATTTGGAATAGTACCAGTCACCATCCTATATCCAATACCTTCAACAATAGCAGTTTTACCTACACCAGCTTTACCTACAAGTAATGCACTTTTTTCAGGTGTTAATAAAATTTCAATAGTTTGTTCTATTTCATGTTCTCTTCCAATAGCTGGATTTGTAACATATTCTTTTCTGCTTAAATTCTCACCATAAGTATCTAAAATACTATATCTTAATTCATTACTAGAATCTTCTTCTTTTATAGTATCATCATTTTCATTTCCAAGTTCAACAATTTCAAAATTATTATTCATACGTTTTCCCTCATCTTTTTCATACTAATTTTATCAATTTTATTAACAAAAGTCTACATTTTTGTTGACAAATAAAAAAACATACATTATAATTATTTATGCAAATGCCCGATTAGCTCAGTCGGTAGAGCGCACGGCTGTTAACCGTTAGGTCGTAGGTCCGAGTCCTACATCGGGCGCCATTTGCATATAAACTCAAGATTTCTTGAGTTTTTTTATTGTTTTTAAACATACAATTAAATATGAATAAAAGTTTCCATGAAATATTTAATACTAATCCAAGACTATCAACATCAATTAGTTTTATACTTGGACTCTTACTTGTAGATAATCTTACAGCTCCTGAACAAAATATGCTTGGAAACTGGATTATACTTTTAGGTCAAACAATACTAACAAATGCTGCCTCACAAAATATTATCGAAGGAAGAATAAAAGGTGGAATAATAAATATAAATTCAAAAGAAGTTAAATGTTTATATAATCCACCAGTATATAATATAGAAACAATCAAAAAAATTATAAAGCAAGTTTATCCAAATCACTCAATAGATTTAGATGCTCTAACAAATATGGTAGAAGAACTTAAATCAAAAATAGATGAAATTAAAAAAGACTAGTGTATTATTTCTAGTCTATCTTTGTCATTCTCATTAATTGTTATTTTGATAGTATATCTACTTAATTCATTAGAACTATATATCTTTTCTTCTTTAAAGTCTGAAATATAACTACTTATTCTATCTCTATCATCAATTTTCAAAGATATATAAATACTATTATTAGATTTTTTAACATAATAATCATAGTAATTTTCATAATATTTAATTTCTAATTTAACTTGATCTTTTAAATTCTCATCATATTCAATTACATAATCATTTTTATAATTTGCATTAAAAGTAATATAAAACTTTTTAGATTTATTCTTAGGTAAATCAAGTTTATCATAAACACTAGTCATACTATATTTATCACTAACATCTTGAATTTCTTGAGTATGATATATTTTATAAAAAATTAAAGTTATTCCTAAAGCAATAATTATAGTAGAAGATATTATAATAATTAAATTCAATTTGTAATTATTTTTCTTCTTAAAGATAAGTTTATTAAGCATAATAAATAACCAAAAAACTAAAACATTTAAACCAAATAATGCAATATTTAATCCAATCAACCTCACTCCATCTAAAAAAGCAAATAAACTAGCTAAAAACATTATATTAACACATAAGAATATAAACAAAACAAAAGCAAGTATTAAAAAACTAATAACACTAATAAATATTCTTTTTCTTCTGGATTTTTTATTTTCAAAAAACTTCTTATCACTAATAGTACTAACAATATTTGAAAATTCTTCTCTAAAGTCAGATGAAACACCATCACTAATGTTAATTATTTCTTCTTTTGACTCTTCAATATTACCCTTTACTTTATCAATTTTACATTTCATTTTAAATAATCTAATATTCTTATTAATTTTATTATTCTTTTTTACTTTAATATCTTTATTAATATCATTTGACAATTCATTTGTAGTTTTAACAACATGTACTTTATCCTTGACTTTATTCTCTTTATCTTTTTTCTTAATTTCAATCTTTCTATCTTTAATTAAAAAATCTTTAAATTTAGAAAAATTATTATTTTTAAATAAATTAAAAGAACTTGCTTTTTCTTTTTCAATTTCTTTTAAAGCAACATCTTTTGGATTACCCAATTCTTTTAAAATATTTATAATATTTTTTCCAGATTCTTTTTCTTTTTTAATAAATTCTTGATATTTATTTATTATTTCTTTTTTCTTTTTGTTACTTAAACAATTTAAATTATTATATAGTGTATTAAGAAACTTTTTATCCTTTTTCATATTTGCACCCCATAATTCGATTATATAATAATCTAATTATATGTTTTTGTCAAATAAAATATGCAAACCAAAAAATATTACTACTTAAAGTAATATTTTTATAATTAACTTAATTCTTTAAGTTTACCAGAATACTTAGTATACGATTTAGTTATTTTATTTTCTTCTTCAGGAGTTAGTGTATACCATCCTTTATAAAACATTAAATTAAATATATCTCGAGCCATATCTTTAGTTTCTTCAAAAATATTTATAATATTTTTATATAAATATTTATTACTCATTTCATTTATTGCAACACTATAACTATTAGATATACTCTTTTCACATAACATTATGTCATTTAATAAATCTTCATCATTCAAGTATTCATCTCTATTAATTACTTCTTTTTCATTTTTTATTTCTTTCATAATATCTCCTATTCTAAAATACTTAACAATTCTTTATAATGTTTGGCATGTAATTTCTTAGCTTTAATTAATATATCTTTAACATCACTATCACAAGCATATTCTAAAAAAATATATATTTTTTTATTCATTATAAAATTCCAATTCATCATATCTTCTATATACAAAAGATCTTTAACTGAAATTATATTTGGTGTTTCTTTCATATTTTTATCCTCCTAGTTATATTATTTACAAATTTGAATAAAATAATAATGTAAATAAACACCAATTTTTTTAAAATAATTAGCACTTATTATTGACAAGTGCTAATTATTGAGTATAATTATAATTGTAAGGAGATGAAAATTATGAGTTTATTACCAGAAAAGTTTTATTTAGATGATTTCTTTGATGATTTTGTACCAATGCCAAAAATGCCAAAGAACGACATGAAATGTGACATTTATGAAAAAGGTGGTAAAGTTCATATAGAAATGGATATTCCAGGTTTCAGCAAAGAAGATGTAAAAGTTGATTTAGATGATGGAATTCTTACTATAGCAGCAACTAAACATGAAGATAAAGAGGAAAAAGAAAAGAACTACTATAGAAAAGAAAGAACATTTGGAACATTCAAAAGACAATTTAATGTTGGAAACATTAATGAAAGTACAATTGATGCAAAGTTCTATAACGGAGTACTAAAAATTAGTTTCCCAAAAGAAGAACAAAAACAATCAAAGAAATTCATCGACATAAAATAAAAACAATAAACAAAAAGTTCACAATCAATGTGAACTTTTATTATGTTTAAATAAATCTTTTTTTTCACAAAAAATTCCCAAGAAAAACATTAAAACACAAATAATAGTAAAAATTATATAAATAAAGACATTATTTTTTTCATCTTGTCTTACAACAAGAGCATATGACTTTACAGTACCATCAGTAGATTTAACATTTACCAAAACAAGTGAATTATTTTTTAATTTATTATTTCCTTCAATTGTAACAATACTATCAGAATCTTCAGGAACAGCATTAATTTCAAGAGAAGATTCATCACTACTTAATTCTAAATAATAAAGATTATTATCATTATCAAAACTAATATCATGATTTGAAACACTAAATTCACTTAAATTAGTATTTGAAGATAAATATTTTTCTACTCTATTAATATTAATTTTATATGTCCTTTCAATTTCATTTTCAGCTAAAACTTTTATTTCAACTACATCTATATCTTTGCTTAAATCAATCTCTCTTTCGCCACAACCATTCGCAAAACTTGCTTTTTCACTATTAAGTATAGAACTAATTGTAATTTTATCAATTGTTTTTAAGACATAAAGCGTATATTCTAAAACTTCAGAATCAAATTTTTGATTTAATTTACCATCAGAAACAGTTAACGATTTCAAAGTATTATCAGAATCTCTACCATCACTTCTACTAATAGAAATTTCATAGTTTTTTTTACTTTCATTTTCGGCAGTAACAACAACATTATAAGTATTAGTACCATACTTTACCCTAATTTTACCAGTACCACTAACTTTTGCTTTACTATCACTAGCAATAGCATCTATTACTAAAGTATCTTTATCAGTACTAATACTATATTTTGTGTTAGTGGAAGAAAAGATAGGATACAATGTTTCACCTTCTATAGACAAAAATTTAAGGGTACTATCATTATTTCTATTATCATTTCTTGTAATAATAACCTGATAAGTTTTTTTAGAACCATTTTCAGCAGTAACAACAACATTATAAGTATTAGTGCCATACTTAACACTTACTTTTCCAGTTCCACTAACTTTTGCTTTACTATCATTAGCAACAGCTTTAATAGTAACAGCAGATTTATCAGTTGTCAAACTAACTTTTCCGTTGCTCATATTGACAGAAGTACCATCAATATTTAAAGATTTTAGAGAATTATCAGTTGATGGAACTCTTATACTTAATGATAAAGTATTTGAACTAATATTAACAGAAGCAAAATTACCACTAGAATCTCTTGCAAAAACAGGTTTAATAACTGTTATCATTTCATTACTAGAAACACTTTTAGCCTTTATAACAAAATTTTTAACAACTACAAATGAACCAGATTTTGCATTACTTGAGTCTGTATATAATGAAATTACTCCATTATTAGCACTACCTTGAAAATCATTATTATGTTCAATAGAAACCAAACTCAATGCACTTGATAATTTAATAGTACCAGAAACACCTGTAACACCATAATCAGAATTAGCAATAATTTTACATTTAGTAGTTTCATCAACAAGTAAACTAGTTTTTTCACATGAAATTTTCAAATTATTTGAAGCATTAACAAATAGCGGAAAAAAACATAATAGCAAAACAAATAACTTATTTTTCATATTATACCTCCTTATATATTATTTCTAAATCGACTATATAACATTGATATATCCCCTATATCAAGTCCATCAGTATCATTTACTTCTGCAGACTTTAAATAACAAAAATCTAAATTATTAGTAATTCCTAAAGAATTATTTCTAAAAACACTATATGCAGCTGAAACATCACCAATATCTAATACACCATTGCCATTTACATCCCCATAAACAATTAAATAAAAATTATTTTCACCAATACTATATTTCATACAAGAAGAAATATTGCTACCCCTGTCATCAACTAATTTATCATTTTGATATAAACTAATAGATTGATTACTATCAGACTTAGACAATAAATCACTATACATACTTCCAACATTTAGTCCAGAAAGATAATCTTTATCATTATTCTTTAAAATATTAATAGATTGATCAAAATTATAATATGGTACAGCAAGTATATTAACATTAATTTCCTTAAAAATTAAGTTATTTTCTAATGATACGATTTTGACTACAGAATTTCCAACTTTTTTTCCATATATTATATCATTTACTACATTAATATTATCATTTGATAATTCATATTTAATCATTCTATTACTTGCATTAAATGGAGTCAAATTATATATTTTTTTTAAATCATACTGTTCATTTTCATATATTGAAATATCTAACTCAGATATACTTATATCTTCAACATAAATATACTCATTTAAGTTAAATTTTATCGTTTTAGTAATATAACCATATTTTACAACTAGATTATATTCTCCACTATATTCTTTATCATTTCTAAAAAAACTAAAACTATTTAACGAATCAACTTTAATAGAAAAATTATTTGTAACATCTACTCCATTTTCATTAGTAATACTTATTTCATAATCACTATTATTAATATTTGAAGTATCTAAATTAACGTTATAAATATCTTTTCCATCAACATATAAAATATCTTTTATATCAAAATCATAATCTAAATTATCCGTATATGCTTTTATTGATATTATTACATTTGAATCAGACAAATTATACCACTCTTTACCATCTCTAGAAATAAAGCATATTCCTTCATTTAACCTTGTATTTTCATAACCACTTACATCTCCGCTTTGAACTCCCATTGAATATGGAGTATCTCCAGAATATTTTACTATTATAGAAAAATCATCACTAACCAATATTGGAGTATCTAATTTAATTGTATAATAACCACCAGAATCAGTACTTCCACTATATATCAATTTTCTATTATTTAAATCATTACTATCAGAATAATAAACTAAATAGTCAGTTTTACCATCAAAACCAATACTTATTTCCTTTAATATTTGATTATTATCAGACTTTTTTTTAAATACATTAGCTCCCCACGTTATATTACTATTAGAATAACCATAACTAGTATTATATCCAAGATTATCATAATAATATACATTATCTTCAATATCAAAATCTATATTATCATAAACTGAAAAATTAGTACAAATTCTACTATCCTCATATGATATATAAAAGTATCCATTATCTCTACTAGAAGTACCCCATGAATTTTTTATAATAAATGCACCCTTATTTGATGGTGTTATATCACCTCTAAACAAAGATGTATCCACATTATCATCCCATCCAATAATACTAACCGAATGATTAGAATACTCAGTCCCATTATAATAATACATATTATTATCACTAAGATATGCATTAGAATCATAATATGAAGCAGAAACAGCTCCATATTGCATAATTAACTCTTTTATCTTTTTAATAGACGTTGAATTACATGAATCATAATTATAAAATTTTATATCATTAATATCAACTGCACTTTTTTTATTTAATTCACTTAAAGATATCTCTTTTAAATGATTGTTTTTAGTTTTAACAGATGAATAATAACTATCAAATGGAAAATCACTTTCTAAAATTAATCCACCATTTCTCATCAAATATCCAGAAGCATAATATTTATTACCAGCACTATCAACAATTTTATTATTAATTCCATTTTCATTAACACCATCTAAAAAATAATTATATCCTGTAGAATAAGCCATATATAATTCAGATAAATCAAATGATTGATTATAGTTCTTTAATATATTTGATTCAATAGAAGACACAATGCTAAATAACCAACATGTACCAGTTAAACGTTGATTTTTAACATCAGTAACAAATGAATTACCATCAATATCTCTTAAGTCATATTTTTCAGGCAATATATTTTCACTTACAATATCAAAAGATTTTAAACTCTTCTTTTTTAATAAATTGTTATATGTGCTATCCTTACAAATTTTTGGCATTATACTATTCTTTTTTTCTTCATTAGATAACATGCTCCATTTAATATATTCGTCACTATAAACACACTTACTAGGAATTTCTGAAGCAAAAATAGAGTTAAAATAAATAAAATAAAATAAACAAAATAATAATATGTATCTTCTTTTCATAACTTCATTTACTACACCTATTATAATAATTATATCAAAAACGCGAATATCAAACAACTAAAAATAATTAAAAAAACAACAAAAACATATATCAAAAAAAAAGGTTATTTTGACCTGTTAATCCATTTAATTAAATCATTTATATTTATTTTATATAAAATACCTTTCACATTTTCGAAACCAATATGTTTAAACACTAATTGAGATTTTTCATTTTTGTAACTTATGGTACCATAAATATCATTATATAAATCTTTATTACTATTATTTACTAATTGTTGAAACATTTTTCTTAATATATTGTACTTACCTTGATATTCTTTTTTTATCTGTACTTCAGAAAGCATTAAACCATCATCCATATACATATAACATATAAATCCTATAAGTTCATGATTCATAAAACACAAAAGCATATTATAGCCTTTTGTATTTTTAATCATATTAACCCAAATATCATATGAATTATCAACTGAATCATTAGTATTGTTTATTAAATTATAATTATCAACTAATATTTGACACATATCTAAAAGAATTTCAGTTTTTGGTAAATTATCTTTATTAAAAAAATCATAGTTAAAATCTTCTTTAAATTCCGAAATTAAAAGATCACATAACTTGCAATATTCTTTAGGAGCTATTTCATAACTTCCTGTCTCTAATTGAAATTTTCCAGGACAATATCTACATAATTTCTTTTTGTAGCAGTCTTTACATTTAGAATTAGTACTAAAATGAAGTTTACATATACCATTTCTAAACATATTTAATGCATCTAAAATCTTATACTTTTTTATATTATATTTTTCATCAACAACAAGACATGGTTTTATATTACCATAACAATCTATAAATATACGATCTTTCCCAATTGAACATTGAAAAACATTATCATTCATTTCAATATTTTCATTTAAATTATTAACTGCGTTTTTAAAATATTCTATATCATTTTCGTTCTTTTTAATTATTTTCACTATATCCTTTGATAACAATGTCTCTTCATTTCTTCTAAAAAGTCCTCCAGATACTTTTGGAAAAATATTATAATCATATCTAAATTCTGAATCATATTGCTGACAATACTTTCTTATTCTTTCAAAATTATTAACATTTCTTTTTGTTAATACAGTTTTTAATTTCAAATTTATGTTATTACTTATTAAAAGATCTATATTACTATTAATTACAGAAAAAGCATTTTTAAAATGAGTAAATTCTTCGTAAGTACGATCATCATATCCATAAATACTAATTTCAATTTGAAATGGTTTATATTCACTAAATAACTTAATTATCTCATCATTAATTAAAAATCCATTTGTATTTATCCCAACACGCATTCCTTTTTTCTTTGCATATAAATACATTTTTTTAAAATCTTTATTTAATAAAGGTTCTCCACCAGTCAGAATAACAGTATAACAGTTAATTTCAAGTAATTCATCAATTATTCGTTTATAAGATATAAAATCCATATCATTTTTCTTACTTTTATCAACATAGCAATGATCGCACTTAAATTGACATCGATTTGTTATTTCAATCATACAATTTGTTGCTTCATTTGATTCTAGCAAAACATTCAAATCACTATAAGTCAATTCTTCTGTTAATATATTTGATTTATCAAGTATATTCAATTCATTAATAAAATCATCATAATCATTCTCTAATATTTTTGTTTCAACTTTATAATGTTTTTTTAATATTTTAATCGTTTCAGTTTTACCATTATTAATATTATCAATAATTATTTTTCCAACACCATCAAATTTATAAATTATATCAGAATCAAATTTGTTTATTAACAAAGTATTATTTTTTGTTCTTTTAATTAAATATTTTTCATCAAAATTCATAGTTTCACCAAACATCATTATAAAAAAGAACATATTTTAAATATGTTCTTTTAGCATCCATCACCTTCATTTCCTGTATAACTTTGTTGCCAACATCCCATATATATTTTCTTTGATGGTTTTAGTATTTGAACTCTTTTAGTTGTTGGTTTTTCATATTGAAACTCCTCTTCAATATAATTAGGCTTAAGTGCCAAACTTCCTTGAACATATACCAAAATTTCTACAACATTTTTTTCTTTAAGTAATGCTTCTTTATTGACTTAAAATTTTCTATGCTCATTATATAAATGTTTCCTTTCAAACACATATTATCATACTTTAATTTTAAAGTCAAATTAGATATACATCATTATTATTTAGTAACATTAAATCTAAATAAGCAAATATCTCCATCTTGCATTACATAATCTTTACCCTCAAGTCTTGCTCTACCTGCTTCTTTAACTTTAACTTCACTTCCATATTGAATTAAATCATCATAACTCATAACTTCAGCTTTAATAAATCCTCTTTCAAAATCAGTATGAATCAATCCCGCACATTCTGGAGCTTTCATTCCATCTTTAAAAGTCCAAGCACGAACTTCGTCTTTACCAACAGTAAAGAAAGTTTTAAGTCCAAGTAAATGATATGTATTATGAATAAGTTGATCTAATCCACTATTAGCAATACCCAAATCAGCTAAAAATTCTTTTTTACTTTCTTCATCTAATTCAGATAATTCGCTTTCAATCTTAGCACACATTAGTACTACAGAAGACTTTTCACGAGCTGCATACTCACGAACACTATTAACATATTTATTATCATTTGAAAGTAAATCATCTTCACTTACATTAGCTAAATAAATAAAAGGTTTATTAGTAATTAAATTATATGTTTTAATTAATTTTGATTCTTTTTCATCAAATTCTTCTAATCTAAGCATTCTTCCTTCACTTAAAATACTTTGAAGTTTTTTAAGTAGTGCAACTTCATATAAGCCTTCTTTATCATTAGATGTAGTAGCTTTCTTTTCAATTCTAGAAAGTCTACCTTCAACTATTTCTAAATCACTTAATATTAATTCATAATTAACAATTTCTATATCTCTTGTTGGATCAATGTTTCCTTCTACATGAATAATATCTTTATTTTCAAAACATCTAACAACTTGAACAATAGCATCTACTTCACGAATATTGGCCAAAAACTTATTTCCAAGACCTTCTCCAGTAGATGCACCTTTTACAAGACCAGCTATATCAATAAATTCATATTGAGTAGCAATAACTCTTTCTGATTTATACATTTCATCTAATGTTTCAAGTCTTTTATCTGGAACAGTAACAACTCCAACATTAGGATCAATAGTCGCAAAAGGATAATTTGCAGCTAAAATATTCTTTTTGGTAATTGCATTAAACAATGTACTTTTACCTACATTGGGTAAACCTATAATTCCAGCCTTAAGCGCCATAAACAACACCAGGCATTGAACCTATCCCAATTGGGACTCCTAATAAATACCAACCAACAATTACTCCAACCCAAATAATAGTTATAAATGTTGAATATGGTACCATATATTTTATACTTCCGAACAAAGTAACCATCTCCCCTTTATTGTATTTTTCCATAAAAGCAATATAAATTACAAAATATGCTAATAACGGAGTCAATCCATTTGTTATTGAATCAGCAGCAGTATATATTACTTGTGAAAATTCAGGACTAATACTTGCATTCATAAGTAATGGTACAATACTACCTGATAAAATTAACCATTTAGTTTCTGAAATAGGACAAAACAAATTAACTAAAGCAACAAATAATATAACAGCTAATATAAGCCCAATTCCATTAAATCCTAATCCACCAATTACATTAGAAGTAAATGCAGTAATTACTTCACCAATCTTACTCTCTTCAAAAACATTAATAAATAATGATGCAAAGAAAATAAGAACAATTATACTACCTATTCCATCTAAAGAATAACCAAGTGACTCAGCAATATCTTTATTATTTCTAATAGATTTAGTCATAAAACCATAACCAAGTCCAATAATTATAAAAAATAATGTAGCAATAAATATAAATCCTTTATTAAATAAAGAATTTGCTCCAAATAACATATCTATATATCTTGTAGCGTTAGAATCTAATAAACCACCACTAAGTGGTAAACCAGGTATAATCATATAAACTATAATTAATAAATAAATAAAACCTGCTCCAAGTCCTATAATTAATCCTCTTAATTCTTTATTTGTTATTTTAATTTCTTCTTCCAAAGTTTCATACCTTGGTAATTTAGGCATAATCTTTTTCTCTGTTAATTGTGTAAATACCAAAGAAACTAATATCAACACGAAAATCATAATATATAATGAAAAAAATATACCAATTTTATAATTAGGATCAATTATTTTAGCTGCACTTAAAGTTATAGACAACAAACTACTATCATTAGCACTTAAGAATATATTAATTCCACTACCAAATGACAATGATGCAAACGAAGCAACTATTCCACCTAAAGGATTTCTTCTACCATATTTAAATAGCAAAGCACCAATAGGTAACATAATAACATAACCAATATCACCTAATAGTGAAAACAATAAACACATAAATACCAATATAAATGTTATTGTATTTTTTTTAGAATTTCTAGTTAATAGTGTAAAGAATGATTTCATAAATCCACTCTTTTCAAGTACACCAATACCTATCAAAACTATAATCAATGTAGATAATGGAGCAAAATTAACAAATCCACTTACCGCAGTACTTACAATATGTTTAATACCACTTATACTAAATAAATTTTTAACTTCTACAACATTATTTACCAAATCACCAGTAACTTTACTTACTGCAGCATATTCTGCTTGAACATTCAATAAATGCAAAAATCCACTTAAAAGTATAGTAATAAAAGTTAAAATAATAAATGTCATAATAGGACTTAATTTTATTTTCTTCTTAAACATTAGTATTCCTCTACTTTCTTAAGTTTCTTATCAAATTCTATTCTATCCATCATTATAGATCTACCACAATTAACACATTTAATCTTTATATCAACACCCACTCTAGTTATTTCCCAAAGATTAGTTCCACATGGATGTGGTTTCTTCATAATGACTTTACTTCCTATCTTATACTCTTTATTCATATTAATCTACTTTCACTTCTATTTTTAGAACATCAAGAATTCTTTCTAAATCTCTTTCACTATTAAAAGGAATAACAATTTTTTTATTTTTAATTCTTACTCTATTTCCTATAGTATCAGTTAATGCATCTTCTACATAACCAAATGGATTAGGCTCTTTTATTCTAACAATAGCTTTTTTTCTTTTATAATCAGGATTATTAGCAATACTTTCTAATTCACGTACTGATATATGATCATTTTTAATCTTTTCTACTAATTCTTTTATTAATTCTTCATCTTGTAACTTACTTAAAACTTTAGCATGACCCATGCTTATATAGCCATGAAGAATTTCATACTTAACACTCTCTGGTAAAGTTAAAAGTCCTAACATATTAGTAACATAACTTCTGCTCTTACCAATCTTTTTAGCCAATTCCTCTTGAGTAATATTTAAAGCTTTAATTAAATTATTATAAGCTTCAGCTTCTTCTATAGCACTTAAATTCTCTCTTTGAATATTTTCAAGTAATGCTATTTGCATCATCTCTTCATCACTAAAATCTTTGATAATAGCTGGAATAGTTTCAATGCCAACTAATTCACATGCTTTAGTTCTACGTTCTCCAGCAACTATTTCATATCCCTTAATACTTTTAGTAACAATAATTGGTTCTAAAACACCAAACTCTTTAATAGAATTAGCAAGTTCAACAAGCTTTTCTTGATCAAATGTTTGTCTTGGTTGATAAGGATTACTTCTAAGTTCACTAACCTTTACTTCAACAATATCCTCTTTAGGAGTATTTTCAGCTATTTCATCTAATGTTTCAAGCGGATTTACATACAATGATTCATTACTAAATAATTGTTCTAATCCTTTTCCTAAAGCTTTTCTTTTATTTGTTTCCATTTCTTTCAATCACCTCTTTGGCTAAATTCAAATAAGCTAAAGCACCTTTACTTTTTGGATCATATTCTATAATTGGTTTTCCATGTGATGGAGCCTCAACTAATTTAACAAGTCTAGGAATAATAGTACTAAACACTTTTTCATTAAAGAACTTTCTAACATCTTCTACAACTTCAAGTCCAAGTAATGTTCTACCATCTAACATTGTTAGTAAAACACCTTCTATATCTAAATTAGAATTAACTTTTTGTTGAACTCTCAAAATAGTATGTAATAATTGATTAACACCTTCTAAACTATAATATTCACATTGAATTGGTATTAAAACAGAATCTGATGCTGCTAAAGCATTAGTTGTTAAAATTCCCAAGTTAGGAGGACAATCTATAATTATATAGTCATATCTATCTCTAATAGTCGCAAGTTGTTTTTTTAATTGTTCAGTAATAATAAAATCCTTATCTTGTACGCTTATTTGAATAAGTTCAATATCTACACCAGCTAAATCTATCATAGCTGGAATAACACTTAAATTCTTAAATGGAGTTTTGATAATAGTATCTTTAATATCACACTCACCCATAATTACATTATAAACACTCTTCTTAATCTTTGATCTATTTATACCAAGACCAGTAGTGCTATTACTTTGTGGATCTAAGTCAATTAGTAAAACTTTCTTACCTAAATGTCCTAAAGAACTAGATAAATTTATACTAGTTGTTGTCTTGCCTACTCCACCTTTTTGATTTACTAATGATATAATCTTTCCCACTGCACATACCTTCCTTACCTATAAAATATTTTAACATATTATAAAGTGATTTAAAAGTTAAAAATATTATAATTATTATTTTATTTTTAACTAGACAAAAAAATAGACAACAAATTTGCCTATTTAATTTTCTTTGAAAATCCTAAGTCATTTATAATTGAAGAAATATCTTCACATATTTGTTCTGAATCACATTCTTCAATTCCATGCCCAAACAAGAATATCAATGATTCAAGATTATTATTAAACTCAAGCGCATTATTAAAATCTTTTATATTTTTAATATCTATCTTACCATCCAAATAATTTTTATATGCCATTAAACTTATAACACCTGCTAAAAAATAATCAATTTCATCTAGAATAGCTTCATATTCTGAAGAATCTTCTTTATCATATGGAACAGCTTCTTTAATATAATCAGGATATTCTCTCATATAAAGTAATACACCAGCAATACCATTAACACTCTCAGCTAATTCTATTGAAGTATTTATTCTCATTTTTAAATTAATATCTGCTTCTTCCTTTGAATATCCATTATCAATCAAATATTTATTAAACAAACATTCAAATATAAATGAAGATGCCTCAGTTAAAATATCTCTATCATCAGAATATTCTATTCCATTTGGAATATTAGTATAATGTATAAACTCATGTATTAATGAATAAGCATCATCTAAAGTATGTTGAAGAGGTACATTAATATCCCTTCTTTTTTCAAAACCAATTATCGTTCCATTATCATCATATTTAGGAATATCATCCTCATTACAAAAAGCATCTTCACCATATATATCAACATCTTCCTCATTATCAATATGATATAAATTTATAGTCCCATCATTTAATAATTTTTCAAATTTAACGGGATACTCTGAATCAATAGTTCCAAGAAACTTTTTAACAAGTTCAATTATATCTTCAAAAGTATAATATTCGTGATATTCAAGTTCTTCTTCATCAAATGGTTCAACTCTTTCACCAAATTGATATGAAAGTGTTTCTAAAAGTTCTAAATTAGCAAGAATCTTTTGCATTTGACTTTCTGAAGAATAGCCTATTAATACTTTAGCCATTTCTTTAACAGCATTTTTTTCTTTTTGAGTTAATTCATCAAACATTTTAAATATTCTCCAAAATATCTCTTGCAGAAACTAAACCAGTTGCTGCAGCAGCTACAATATTTCCGGCTTTTCCAGCTCCATCACCCACAAAATATATATCATAATCTTCTAATTTAAATTTATTATTAGTTGTTATTTCATTACTAAAGAATTTAATTTCTGGTCCATAAAGCAAAGTTTCATCATTATTAACACCAGGAATTATTTGATCTAATTTCTCAAGACCTTCTAAAATATTCGTAATTATTCTATGTGGTAATACTAAAGACAAATCACCAGCTACACAATCTTTTAATGTAGGCTCAATAAATCCTTTATTAATTCTCTTCCATTCACTTCTTCTACCTTTTCTTAAATCTCTTAAGGTTTGAATAATAGGTTTTCCATCACCTAGAGTATTAGCTATTCTAGCTATAGATTCACCATATAATCTAGTATTAGTTACTGGTTCAGTTAAACCAATCTTACAAATAAACGCAAAGTTAGAATTATCAGACTTAATATCTTTTAAAGAATGACCATTAACACATATAAATCCATAATAATTTTCTTTAGCTACAAAACCACCAGGATTAGTACAAAAAGTTCTAATTTCATCTGTATAAGTATTGGTTTTAATAAATATAGTCGGATCATATATAACATTTGTTATATCCTCAAGTATTTCTTTTCTTACCTCTACTCTTACTCCAATTTCTATACTTTGGCTAGTATAAGGAATACTATATTTATCAGCTAATTCTTGAACCCATTTAGCACCTGTTCTTCCAGGTGCAACAACAACCTTTTTACAAACAATACTTTCTTTATCACCATCAAAAATTATTTCATGTACATTTTTACTCTTACTATTTATATCTTTAACATCACAATGTTCATATATATCAACACCTTTTTTTTCTAAATAATCAGTAAATCCTTTAATATATTCAGGTAACTTATCACTACCTAAATGTTTTTGTTTAATTAATAAAAGTCTTGCTCCAGTTTTAGCAACATCTTTTTTTATTTTTAAAGCTTCATCCATATTAGAAGGATATACATCACTATCCATCTTAAATTTAGTAAATATTTTTTCAGTATCATCTATTAAAGCATTAGCTTCACTCATACTCATATATTTAAATAAATCACTTTTTCCAAGTTTAGGAATAAAATTTAACTTTCCATCAGAGAATGTTCCAGCTCCACCAAAACCAGATAGTATTTGACAAGTTTTGCAATTTAAACATTTTCCTCCATTTACTTTCATCGGACACATTCTAGTCTCTACTCTATTTCCCTTATCAACTAAAGCAATTTTCATTTTTTTATTAGCTTCAACCAATTCATAAGCACAAAATAACCCAGCAGGTCCTGCGCCAATAATTACAACATCATACTTTTTCATATTTACTCCTTTATTTTACTTTTTTCTAATTTTGTATATGCAACTTTACCAACTAAAGTTTTAGGTAAAGAATCTAAAAACTCATACTCACTCGGAAGTGAATATTTAGCTAAATTTTCTTCACAATAACTTTTTATACTATTCATAACTTCTTTAGAAGGCTTAACATCATCATTAAGGACAATAAATGCTTTAGCAACTTGCACTTTTTTAGGATGAGGTATACCAATAACAGTGCATGTAAACACATCTGGATGAGAATTAATTATGGTTTCAATATAGCTTGGATACAAATTATAACCATTAGAAACTATCATTCTTTTAACTCTTTGTTTAAAATAAACAAATCCATCTTCATCGATACATCCAACATCTCCAGTATGAAGCCATACTTTTCCATCTTCATGTTTCTGCAATGCATGAATAGTTTCTTCAACATTATTTATATAACCAAGCATAACAGTTGGTCCATTAATGCAAATCTCGCCATCAACATTATACCCAACTTCTTCATGAGTACCTATTTTCACAATTTTATATCTTGTATCTGGAAATGGAATACCAATGGAATTATCTCTATATTCACCAGTTGGTGTTGCACAAGTAGCCGCAGAAGCTTCAGTTAAACCATAACCAACTCTTATTTCAGCACTACTTCCATGTTCCTTAAAATATTCATCAACCTTATGTTTTAAATCAGAAGACATAAAATCCCCACCAGAAATCGCACATTTTAAATAAGATAAATCCTTCTTACCTAACTTCATTTTTAATAAACTTTCAAATAATGATGGAACTGCACATACAATAGAAATTTTATGTTTACAAAGTAATTTACCAAATTCCTTAGGAGAAAAGTTTGGTACTAAAACAACTCTCATCCCACAACACAATGTGGTATGAATACACACACCCAATCCAAAACCATGAAATATTGGAAGTATTGCTAAAATAGACTCTCCAGGTCCAGACTGTTCAATCATTTTATGTGAAGCAAGAGCAAGAGAATTAAAGTTATAATTTGAAAGCATTATACCTTTTGGAGTACCACTAGTTCCCCCACTGTAGAGAATAACAGCTGGGTCATGAGCTTTTCTCAAACAAACAAATTCTCCATCATAATCATATCCAAAATTCAAAAATTCTCTCCAAGTCATAATATCATCAGTGTGTTCAATTTTAGGTGTTTCTCCACGAGATCTAAACTTATATATAAATTTCTTTATATTTTTTAAATTGTCCCCTACAGAACCAACAACTATTTTATTAACATTTGTATTATCAACAATCTTACGTACTTTTTCATACACTAAGTCAAGTACAAACAGAAAACTACTATCTGACTCATTTAAATACAATTCAATTTCATTTTCAGCAGACAATGGATGCACCATACAAGCAATAGCACCAACCATATTAACCGCATAAAACATAATAACTGCACTAGGAGTATTAGGCATACAAATAGTTACTTTGTCATTTTCTTTTACTCCTTGAGCTTTTAAAGACATAGCTGTCTCTCTTATTTGTTCATAAAATGTTCTATAAGTACAAGTACTACCATAAAACTCATATGCAACATCTTCAGGATATTTAGAAACTGCTTCTAATAAGTATCCAACCATTGAAGATTCACTATATTTTAAATGTTCACTTACATCTTTATAATATTTCACCCATGGTGTACTATTCTTTAATTTCGATTTTTTCATCTGCTCTATCCTCCAGTAATTTTGGATGCTCTATAATATATTGTAAATATTTTAAAGATTTGGCAAAATAATATCCATCAGCAATTCTTTCATCCATATTAATACCAAAATCACAAACATCAATTATTTGTTCTTTTCCTTTATCGTCAAGAACTTTTTCTTTATGTATTTTACCCATTGTTCCAATAATTGAACTAGTTCCAAAATTAACTATATTATGATAAATTGAACCAATACCAAAATTACCTAAATTTGAAAGTATCGCAGTACTATAATATAAATTATCTTTTGTAAAACTTTCAGGTAACCATCCATGATTATCCATTATTTTTAATATTCCAATAATAAATACTCTTAAAAACTTAGGAAATTTACCAATAATATCAACAACATTATTAGTTCCATCTTTTTTCTTATCTTTTTTACCATCACGAACTTTATTTACTCTTTTAGAAATTTTATCTCTTAACATAAAAATATTATCATCAGGATCAACAGTAATATTTATCATAACTTCTTCACTTCTATCTTCAAATGCAACTTTAGCTATAAAAGCAAGAACAACATCATTTCTATCATAAAAAGTTCTATTAGCTATAAATCTATTCATTAATGGTCTATTGTATACTGTTTTAGCAAATGCAGTCATAAACGCATGAAAAAAAGTAATCTTGTTTTCAGGATCTTCTTTTTTCTTTTGTTCAATATATTTAACTAAATTAGTAACATCAAATTTTTGATTAATATAAACATCCGCATCACATCTTTCAGATTTAATATCAATCATTATTTTATGAAAACCATCTATATCTCTAATTTTCTTTCCATCTTTTCTATCGCCAAATCTTCTTTTCATATCTACCTCACATAAATATTATAGATAATTTGGTCTTTAAATGCAAGTTAATAGATTAAGCAAGAAAAACATAAAGATAATATATCAAAAATATAAAAATCATAATACTTCCTTCTAATTTAGAAAGAACTTTATCATTTCTTGCAAATAAATAAAATACAACCACAGCCACGACCACAGCAGCAATATCAATTAGGTTAAAACTTGACGAAGCAAATCCACCATATATTAATAACGGAAGACCAAGAACTATTCCTATATTAAATATATTAGTTCCAATAATATTACCAAGCGCTATATCAAATTCTCCTTTTTTTGAAGCCAATACTGTCATTGTCATTTCAGGTAATGATGTACCGATTACAACAACTGTCATTGTAATTATTTTTTCACTTACGCCTAATAGCGAAGCTAATATCTTAGCATTATCAACAACTATATCGCTTGAATAAACTATAACAGCACAGCATACAATAGTAATCAATATAGATATCCAAATATTGTATTTTGGTTTAGCATATTCAAATAAACCTTGCTTCGACTTAACAATAGAAACAATATAAAATATAAATACTGAGAATAAAAATACAAAAATTAATCCATCCGTTCTATTCAATATGAAACTCATATTATTTTCAAAAATATAATGAAAGGAAATTGATACTGCAAACATAATAGTAGTCAAAAGAAGTATTGGTAATTCTTTTTTAATAACCTCATCTTTAACTTTAATAGGATTAACAAATGCAGCTAATCCAATTATTAACAAGATATTAACAACATTACTACCAAGTACATTTGCAAGTGCTATATTTCCACTACCACTAGAAATACTGTTAAAAGATATAGCTAACTCTGGAGCACATGTTCCAAAAGCAGCTACTGTAAGAGCTATCATCATTTTAGACACTTTAAAATTATTAGCAAGAGAACTAACCGCATCAACAAATAAGTCAGAACATTTTACTAATAATACAAAACCAATTAATAACAAAACAATAGTTTTAACATACTCCATAAACTCACCTATTCTAGAAACATTATAAAACAAAAATCATTCTTTTAAAACAATATTTTCACTTATTAGTGTAAACTAAAACCTTTAGATTATTCTAAAGGTCTTCATCTCTATCATATTGTTCAAATAATTTCTCAATGTTTTTTGTTGGCAACAACATACAATTATCTTTATTTATTTTAATTTCAAATTTCTTATCATTATGTGTTAATTCATCACCATCTATACACCATGACGGAGGAACATCATCAAATTCAAATTTTATATTATCAGTTTTATAATATTTAAATACTGGAATATCATTAAGTTCTCTTCTTTTTAAATAATGTATAGCTCTTATAATATCCCATTTATTTTTAATATTACATAATAACACTTCAAACTTATTATCATCTAGTTTAACATCATCATAAATATTATTTACTCCACCAACTCTATTACTATTAGTTATAAACATAAATGAAAATTCATCTTCATGAGTTTCACCATTTACAGTATACTTTACTTTATAAAATTGTAAATGTTGTTTTAATTGTTTAATTCCATACATAACATACGCAAGTTTTCCATACTTTTCCTTAAGTTTTCTAGGAGTTGCATAAGAAATATCAACCCATGCCCCTATACACGCAACATATACAAATGGGTTGTCATTTATTAGACACACATCAATATTTTTTCTTGTTCCATTTAAAAGCATCAATGTATTTTTAATAGTGTTATTAGACATGCCATACATATGAGCTACATCATTAACACTACCAAGAGGTAAATGCCCCAATAAAATTGGATTATGCCTTTCTATATTACCAGAAATCACTTCATTTAAAGTTCCATCTCCACCAGCACATAATAATAAATCAACATCATCCATTTTCTTAACCAACTCTTTAGCATGACCTTTATATTCAGTATAAACAATTTGAGTATCATATCCATAATTTTCAAGTAATTTATAAAGTCTTTTTATTTCATTTCTATTTGTTAATTTTCCACTATTTGGATTATAAATTACAACACATTTAAGCATAAAATCATTCCTTTTTCTAAAACATATTATATCATTAAAAAATATATAAGTAAAATTCAAGATAGTATAATTGTTTATTTTGTTGTAAAGAATAATATTGTGATATACTTATATAGTTGGGGTCAATATGAAAAAGAAAAAAATAATGTTTATAGACAAATTTTTTATAGTAGTTATTTCTTTAATATTAGTCACACTTTTAATAGGATGTGGATTTTTTTATTACATTTATTTATGTTCTCCAGAATTTGACCCAGAACTTTTATATACAAAAGAATCTACTAATATATATGATTCTAAAGGTGAACTAATTACAACTATTGGTACTGAAAGAAGACAATTAGCTAGTTATGAAGAACTACCTCAAGTACTAATAGATGCAATTATAGCCACAGAAGATTCAAGATTTTATGAACATCATGGATTTGATATATATAGATTTTTAAAAGCAGGAGCAAGTTTCATAAGTGGAAAAAATGCAGGTGGTGCTTCTACTCTAACAATGCAAATATCAAAAAATTCACTAACAAGCACAGAATCACAAGGCTTCGATGGCATAGTGAGAAAATTTAATGACATATATTTATCAGTATTTAAAATAGAAAGAAAATATTCGAAAAAAGAAATAATGGAATTCTATGTCAACGCACCATATTTAGGTTCAGGGACATACGGCGTGGAAATGGCATCAAAAACATATTTTGGAAAAAGTGTTTCTAACTTAAACCTAGTTGAAGCAGCTACTATAGCTGGTTTATTTCAAGCTCCAAATGAATATGATCCATATTTAAATCCAGATAAAGCAAATAGTAGAAAAAATATTGTTATTGGTCTGATGTTAAGACATGGATATATTAATAAAGAACAAGCACATGAAGCAAAAAAGAAAGAAGTAAAAGATTTATTATTAGAACAAAATACGGAAATAAATGAATACCAAGGATTTATAGACACAGTAGTTCAAGAAGTGATTGATAAAACCGGAGATAACCCATACGAAACAGCCATGGACATTTACACAACTATGGTTAGAAGTAAACAAAATGTAATAAATAATTTTTATAAAAAACATAAATTCAAAGATGACAAAGTTCAAGTTGGAATAGGAATAATTGATAATGATACAGGTGCAATAATAGCTGTAGGTGCTGGAAGAAATAAAAAGTCTACTTTATCACTTAACTATTCAACTCAAATAAGTAGACATCCAGGTAGTACAGCAAAGCCTTTATTTGACTATGGGCCAGGTATAGAATATTTAAATTGGTCAACATATACACCATTCACAGACAAACCAGTTAGATACACAAATGGTGGAACTATGAGAAATGTCGATGGAAAATATCAAGGATTCTTAACATTAGAACAATGTTTAGTTAGATCAAGAAACACATGTGCATTACAAGCATTCCAATCATTAAGTAATTCTAAAATTGACAAATTTGTAACTTCACTCGGTATAAAACCAGAATATTTAAACAACACAAAATATATAAATGAAGCACACTCAATTGGCGGTTTCACAGGTGTATCTCCAGTACAATTAGCTGCTGCTTATGCAGCATTTGGAAACGGAGGATATTATACTGAACCACATTCTATAAATAAAATCGTTTATAAAGATAGTAAGAAAAATCATGTAGAAGAATATAATTTAAAAAAAACAAAAGTCATGAAAGAAACAACAGCTTATATGATTTCTTATATGCTTAAAAAAGTAACATCATCAAAAGTAAAAGTTAGTGGTACAGATATATCCACTAAAACAGGTACAAGTAGTTATGATGAAAAAGCATTAAAAAGATTACACTTATCAACAAATGTTATTAGAGATGCATGGACAGTTACATTTAGTCCGGATTATAGTGTTGCAATATGGTATGGTTATGATGAATTAACTAAAAAAACATATAACACTGCAAATCATGCATGGAGTGAAAGAGTCAAAATTCAAAAAGAAATTGTTAATAATGTCATGGAAAAAGATTCAAGATTTACTCGACCATCAGGTCTAGTAGCGTCTAAAGTTGTTGTAGGTACAAATCCTCCAAAACTGCCAAACCCAAGTACTCCTTCTTCAAAAATACAAACTCACCTATTTATAAAAGGAACAGAACCTAAACAAACAGTCGCATATGAAAAACCAAAAATAGAAAATAATAGCGAAGAAGAAAATATTCCAGATGAACTAACTCCATAAAAAAATATATAGTCATCAAAACTATATATTTTTTAATTAATATAATCTATAATTTTACCTTCAAAAAGTTTATTATAATTTAGTCCCTTTATTAAATCTTCAGGCTTAAATATATTATCAGTTTTTTCTATTAATTTAACTTTCTCATCAGATAACACTTCATAAACAAATTCTGAACAATAATATTTATTCCTATGTAATTTAATATTAAAATATGCAAGTAATAATCCCATAATATTATATCCCCTATTAGTCTCCTTAATTTTTCCAACTTTCTTTTTTATTAGATCATATTTTTCTTTTGAAATCTTAACCTCATAAACAGCAATTAAAGAGCCATTATTAGTAAATAAACCTTTATCTAATTTTTCATGATTAAATACTCCATAAAAAGGAAAATATCTATATTTTCTACCAAATGAATACATATGATTACATTCTCTATCAAAAGAAATTGAAGCATGAGAATACTTATCATGCGTAAATAGTTTAATCAACCTAGCAATACCACTATATGTTTGAGTTAATACTATATAAATGCTTTCCATATTATCTTCCCCTTTCCATTACACTTAAATATGTTTGAGGAATCCCTATATCAATATGAATTTTTTCACGTGTTACTGGATTAATAAAGTCTAAGCAATTAGCAAGAAGCATCATATTTCTAAATCCATCTTTTATACCATATTTTCTATCACCAAGAATTGGAGTATTATTATCATACATATGAACTCTAATTTGATTTTTTCTTCCTGTTAAAATATTAATTTTCAATAAAGAGTATTGTTTATTATAATCTAATCTCTCATAATAAGTTTCAGCATACTTGCCATTTACTTTATCATTAGAACTATAACTATATAATGTTTTAGTTTCTTTTAAATATGATTTAATTACACCTTTTTCATTAGTAATACCATGTACAATAACAATATATTCTCTTTTAACACTATCCCAATTTAATTGTAAATTATCTCTTACTCTTTCGCTTTTTGCAAATATTACAAGTCCACTAGTATCTTTATCTAATCTATGTACAACAAATATTTTTTGATTCTTTTTATGCAGATAATCAAATACCATAGAATATAAATTATCCTTATAATTGTCACTTTTAATCGTAGGTATTCCATTCTTTTTATAAACAACAATTAAATTTTTATCTTCATAATATATCTTCAATTTTTCTTTTTTCATATTACTCCTATTAATGTAAAAATTGACTTAGAACTAAAATAATAACTCCAATCAATAAACCAAGCCTCAACTCTTTATCTTTAAAATGTTCCTTTATTTCACATAACAATTCAAAAAATGCAATATATATAAGCATTCCCAAAGTAATAGATATAAGCACTCCAAGAACATTATCACTCATTGTAATATTAAAAATATTTAAAAACATCACACCAAATACACTAGATAAAGCAAGAACACATAATAATATAATCTTCTCACGAGTATTTTTGATCAATGAAGATATTTGAATTCCAAGTGGAATATTATGAAAAGAAACTCCTAATGCCATAAATGCTCCCATAGAAATATTAGTTATAGAAGTAGCATATATTCCTGTACCCTCTACTAAATTATGCAAAAATAATGCTATAAAAGAAATAATACCAATATGTTCCATGTGATTCTTTTTATTAGAATGATGATGATCAGGAACAAATAAATCAAATGATTTAAGTCCAATTATTCCAATTAAAATATATAATAATATTAAGCACTTATTCTGAATAGATTCAATACATTCAGGTAACAAATCAAATAATATTAAACCAATAATAATCACAAATGAAAAACCAACAGAAAAAATAGTTAACTTTTTTTCATCTTTAATAAACTTAGTAATTAAGTACCCTACAAAGAAAGATAAACCACTCAATATAGTAATAATAAATGGAAACATATTTATTCACCTCAAAATCATATAGATTATATCATTTTTTTATAAAAAATAGTATAATAATATTATGAAAAATATAGAATTATTACAAAAAATGATTGATGAGTCAAATAACATAGTTTTTTTTGGCGGAGCTGGAGTATCTACAGAAAGTGGAATAAAAGATTTTAGAAGTAAAGATGGACTTTACAATATGAAATATAAATATCTTCCAGAATTAATATTAAGCCATGCTTTCTTTTATGAAAAAACTGATGAATTTTTTAAGTTTTACAAAGATAAACTAAATTGTTTAGATAAAAAACCAAATATAGTACACAACTATTTAAGCGATTTAGAAAAGCGTGGTAAATTAAAAGCGATAGTTACACAAAATATAGATGGTTTACACACAAAAGCTGGAAACAAAACAATTTATGAATTACATGGAACAATTTATAGAAATTATTGTATCAAATGTAGTAAATCATATGATGCAGAATATGTGTTTAAATCAAAAGGAATTCCACTATGTGAATGTGGTGGTATAATTAAACCAGCAGTTGTATTATTTGGTGAAGCACTACCAAACTTTGAATTTAATAGTTCAATAGACGCTATCAAAAAAGCAGATATGTTAATAGTGGCTGGAACATCATTAACAGTATTCCCAGCAAATACATTAATAAATTATTTTAATGGAAAATATTTAGTAATTATCAATAAAAGTACAACCAATTTTGATAATAAAGCAAACATAGTAATAAATGAAAATATGAAAAAAATATTTAGCGAACTGCACTAAATATTTTTATTTTATATAATTTTTTTATCTTCTCTTGATTTTTGATTAACAAATTTTATTGTAATAATATCTGCACATATAATAAACACTATAAAAGATAAAACAGCTTTGTTGCTTCCTTGCATTACTAAATAATCATATATACCATGAATTAATATTGGAGTTAATAATGCTAAAAATTTGTTTTTAAATGCACCAGGTAATTTATTTATTTCGCAATGTTTAGCAACAGATAAAAATGCTCCCATAAATATTCCACATGTAGCATGTAAAGGTATAGCTGTAATTGCTCTAAATATGCCAATACTTACACCTCCAATATAAATATAAAGAATATTTTCAAACAATGCAAATCCTAAGGATACAAATGTTGCATAAACTATCATATCAAATGAAGAATCAAACTCTTTATTATTATAACCAAGTTTATATAAGAATAAATATTTAAAAACTTCTTCGACAAATGCAACTCCAATAAACACATAAGTTATTCTCTCAATTACATTTAATGTATTAATATCAGCTACATCTACATAATCAAATATAAAAGAAAAAATTAATGTACAAACAGCAGCAGCCGCTCCACAACATAATAACTTTACTAATAATTTAATTGGTTCTTTTTCTGTATCTTTTTTATAAATATAAAGTCCAATTAAAAAAACTGGTAAAAATGCTATATAAAATTCTATAAACATATAATCACCTACTATTAAAATTATAACAAATAAAAAAAGAATAATCTATGAAATTATCCCTTTTAACACACCATAAGACAATATCATCATAATTATACTTGCCATAATTATACCACCTAAAGCAGCAAAAAATGATTTTTTTCGATCCATATTTAATAATGAAGCAATTAAACACCCTGTCCAAGCCCCAGTTCCAGGTAATGGAATACCAATAAATATTAGTAACCCAAAATATCCATACTTTTCAATTTGTCCTTTATTTTTATCAGACTTTTTATGTAACCATTTAGCAAATTTATTCATCCATTTAATTTTACTATTTTCCATCCATTCCAATATTTTATTGATAAATAATAATATAAAAGGTACCGGCAAAACATTGCCAAGAATAGATATAATATATGCTCTAAATGGAGAAATATTCAAAAGTGAAGCAGCAAGTAATCCACCTCTTAATTCCAATATAGGCAATAATGATATAATAAAAATAAGTACTTCTCCTCCGTACTTCATCGCAAGTAAACCACCAAATAAATCTATAATACAATTAATTAAACTTTCCATATTCATCCTTTACATAAAATACACATATAATTATATCATAATAAATAACAAAAATAACTATTTGTGATAAAATATGTAAAGAGGCGAATTATGAGAAACAAAATTGGAATATTTGATTCAGGTATAGGAGGTCTTACTACTTTAGAAGAAATAAGAAAACTTTTACCAAATGAAAATTATATATATTATGCTGACTCAAAACATAACCCATATGGTGAAAAAAGTGATGAAGAATTATATAAAATAGTAAAAAACATTGTTAATAAATTGTTAGAAAAGAAAGTAAAAATAATTGTTATAGCATGCAATACAGCAACTACTAGATGTATTGAAAAATTAAGAAATGATTATCCTAAAGTATTATTTGTCGGAACAGAACCAGCAATAAAAGTTGCATGTGATAATGGATACAATAATACTATTGTTATGGCTACACCTGGTACAATAGCATCAGAAAGAATTCATGATTTAATATCAAAAAATCAAAGAAAAAATCAAAACATATATCTTCTTTCATGTGAAGGATTAGCTAACTCAATAGAAACAAATGATTTAAAAAGAGTAAGTAAATTATTACATGAATATTTAGACGAATACAAAGATAAAAATGTTGATTCTGTAGTACTTGGCTGTACACATTATCCACACATAAAAAAGAAAATTTTAAATATCCTACCTAACGTTAAATTAATAGATGGAAATATTGGAGTAGCAAACAGAGTAAAATATTTATTAGAAAAAAATAAACTAATAAATAAAAGTAAAAAAACAGGTACACTAGAAATAATAAATAGTAATAATGAATAAAAAGGAGTTAGATATCTAACTCCTTTAGTTTTTAAGCCCTTTTAAACTTTTACATCCTTTAGATCCATTAAATCCTTCTAATATATTTGAATCAAATGATCTTACTTTTTTACTTTTATGTTTATATTCTTTAATAGCTATTTGAATCATTTCATCTAATAAATCACTATATTTCATACCTGCTTCTTTCCATAAATAGAATGATAAACTTCCTGGTATTGTATTAGGTTCATTAACATAAAATTTTTGAGTTTTAGAATCTATTAAATAATCAATTCTACAAACGCCACTAAAATTCATAATTCTAAATACTTTTTTAGAACATTCTTGTATTTCATTAGTTAATTTATCACTAATTCTAGCTGGAATAATTCTACTTGTTGAAGCCATACCCTTACTAGCAGAACCAGTTTTTTTAGCATTTCCTAAATATTTATCAGCATAACTTAATATTTCATCTTCGCCCATTACTTCTTCAATTGGACTAACCTTTTGATATTCATAACTTCCAAGAACACTATCATTTACTTCAACTAAATTTTCAACAGCTTTTTCAACCACTACTTTAGTATCATAACTAATTGCTGTTTCAAGAGCTTCTTCAATATCCTTTTCACTTTTAACATAAGTTATACCTACACTACTTCCTAAAGTTGCAGGCTTAACAACAACTGGATATCCAACTTTTTTAATATTTTTTAATATATTATCTTTATCTTCAGTATATTCGTTATCAAAAAACCAAGTATAGTCAACCACTGGAATATCATTAGAAGCCATAATTTGTTTCATAGCAACCTTATCTTGACCCAAAGCAGCACCTAAAACATGAGAACCAACATATGGAACACCAACAGTATCTAAGTATCCAGCTAAAGTTCCATCTTCAACATTATTACCATGTACAACAGGAAGAATTACATCAATATCAGTAATATCTTTTCTGAATAATCCAGTAGTGCATTGTAATAAATAAGAATTTTCTTTCTTATATAAAGTTACCTTTTTAGCATATTTTTTAACATTGTTAAAGTCTTTAAAAGTTTCAATATCTAATAAAATATGTCCAGTATACCAAGTTCTATCTTTTGAAATATAAATTGGTATTATTTCATATTTACTTTCATCTAAATTTTTAATTGCTTGTAAAGCAGAAATTATACTAACCTCATGCTCTACAGTTTCTCCTCCAAATATAACTCCAACTTTTATTTTCATAAATTACTCCATCTCCTACTCATTAAATATATCTGGTAAATCATTTTCTAACAATACATATGTTCTATTATCACTTAATTTTCTCATTAAAGGAAAAGCTTCCTTTACATCATTTAATATATGTATTTTCTTTAAATCATATTTTTCTTTTTTTAATCCTTCTAATATAGGTCTAGTTTGCATCTCACCTACTAAAATAACTTCATCACAAACTTTAGCAATTTGACGTCCAAATTCCATATTTAAATTATGTTGTTCTTCTCCTAATTCAATCATACCAGGAGTAACAATAATTTTCTTTCCATCCATCATCCCAAGAACATCAAGTGCCATTTTAGAACCAACTGGATTAGAATTATAAGCATCATCTATTATATCAATATTTCCATATTTTCTTAATTGTAATCTATGTTCAACAGTTTCTATCCTTTTAACACCTATTTGAATTTGTTCTAAATTCATTCCTAAATTATATGCCATAGCTATAGCTTGTAAAACATTATATACATTAGCACTTCCAAGTAACTTAGTTTCAAATTCACACTTTTTCTTTTTATCTTTAAAAGTACAAGTAAATTTAGTTCCTCTATTTGATAAACTTATATCACTAGCACATACATCAGCATTTTTATTACCTATTGACACCCAAACAACTTTACATTTACTTTTAATTTTATAATTTCCTTGGTATTCATCATCCATATTTAAAACAGCAATTCCTGTTTCGGGTAAAGAATCAATTAATTCGAATTTAGCTTTTTGAATATTTTCTCTACTTCCAAAACTTTCTAAATGTGCAGTTCCGATTGTAGTTAAAATACCATATTGAGGTCTAATAAAATCACATTTTTGTTTTATTTCTCCTCTTTTAAATGCTCCCATTTCAGCAATAAATACATCACTAAACTTATCTAATTTATTATTAACAGATATCATTAAACCATTCATAGTATTAAAACTCTTTTCAGTAGCAAAAGAATTAAATTTAACATTCAAAATATCATTTAAAGCATTCTTAGTACTAGTTTTACCATAACTACCAGTAATACCTATTCTTTTTAAATTAGTCATACTATTAAGTTTATTTTTAGCAAGTCTTTTATAATGATTAAATACCATCTTTTCAATAGGTCTATTAATCACATTAGCAATCAACACAACAAATACATTTAAAAACATTAAAAGTCCTGCATAAGTACAATATAAATATAAAGGATATTTATCAAAACATATAAACATAGGAACAATAGCAATAAGATATAATATTAGCATAGTTACATATAATCTTTTAATTCTAGCAGTTATAACCAAAGGTTTTTTAGATTGTTCCATTTTAACTTTTTTACTTCTAATAATATAAGCAATTATATAAAATAATGAAAATACAATTAATAATGTAGTATCATTATTTTTTATAGTTGCAAAAACAATAAATAAAGCATCAAATATAAAAAATGTTTTTAATAGATTATCCATTATCCATTTAAAATATCTATTTCCATCATTATACCAGTTTTGTTGTAGCATATGCATAGCTTTTCTTGACTTAAACATCAAATAATAAAAATATGGAATTAACGCAAGTAAGAAATACCATTTCATTTATCTTCACCACCTATAAAATTTTTAAGTACGCTTTTAGTTTGCTCAAGTCTTTCTAAATAAGCATAATGAGTACAACCTTCATATGTAACTAATCCACAATTATCTATCATTTTTTCTAAAGCTAATGCATCATTATAGCTAACAGCTGCATCATTAGTTCCCCATATTAACAATGTAGGACACTTTATATCTTTAAGTTTATCAGTTAAATCATAATTAACATGTTTAACTAATATTTTTCTCATCATTTCACTAGCATTTCTATAATCAGTAGAACCAACATATTTTTTAACAGTATTTTCTAGTTTATTCAAACAAGGAATCTTCTTTAATACTTTAAATATTTTTTGTTTAGTAGTTAACTTTTTATTTTCTACTCTATACGGACTAGCTAATAATACTAATTTTTTTGTTTTATATTTAGTAGCGAAACTCAATGAAATCTTTCCACCAAAAGAATGACCAATCAATATAGGATTATTCATCTTCAATTCTTTAGTTAATTCATAAACCATATCAGAATAATCTTCAATAGACCATACTTCATTAGGTTCAGCACTATCCCCAAAACCAGGTAAATCTATTATAAGTACATTATATTTCTTAATAAAAGGTTTAGCTATAGGCATCATCATTTGTATATTTTGACCCCACCCATGTAAATAAACTAAATTTGTTTTAGACTCATTATCATAAAATTCATAGTTAATATTAACTCCCTTAATATTTTTTCTCATAATAAAATCTCCCAATATAAGTATATCATAAAAAGAAAATCTTAGAACCATAAGTACACTTTATTGACAAGAAAAAAGTATACAAAACGTATACTAAATTCTAGCATTCATCAAATTACTTGAAGAATATCTTCTAAGTCCTCTATTAAATATTATATATGAAGAGCTTATAAATAATATACAAACAGCAACTAATATAATAAAGTACATCAAATTAAACTCTCTTAATACACTAACAGGTAAAAAATTAACTATTCCAACTGGTAAAATACTATAAAGAATAATATTTATTCCGCCTTTAAATATATCTCCAGGATAAGTAGAAAACATTATCATAGAACTATTCATATTATCAGCAATCATATCAGCTCTTACAATCCAAAAACTAAGTGAAGAAAATATAATAGCTATACTTGTTAATATTAATCCACCAGTAATACAAAATAAAGTATACAATGGTAAAACTCTAACATCATACAAAATAACCATAACAAGTGCAAATATTAAGCCACCTATCGCAGAAGCTTTAATATCAGATGTAATAACTGACAATAATACATTCTTAGGTTGTACTAAAAAAGTATCTAAAGATCCTTCAGTAATAATTTCACTTAAACTATAAGTTTTTTCAAAAAAGAAATGAGATACACCATATGTTCCAGATGCAATTCCCCACAATAAGAATATTTCTTTCATAGCAAAACTTCCAATACTACCTTTAATAGATAAAAGAACAACCCATTGTACCAAAAAACTAGCATTATTAAGTATCATAAAAAATACATTAGATAAAAATGATACTTTATTTAACATTTCTCTTTCTAAAGCATATTTAATACTAAGTAAACATACTCTAATTTGATTTTTAACCTCCATTAACATTTAATTTCTTCACCCCTTTCTTGTAAATAATTTTACATATTAAACTGCAAACAACAATGTAAATAATTTGTGCAATAAAAATTTTCAAAAACATATTATAACTAAAATCAACAAATAATTTAGCTGGACCATAAGAAACTACATAAATAGGACTATAAGACAATATTCCTCTTAATTTAATTGGAAAATATTCAATAGGAAATATAGTTCCAATTACAATTATAACTTTACTATATAACCAATAAAATGGCATAGCATCTTCAACTTTAAAACTAAAAAGTCCTATCATCAATATAAACAAAATGTTAATCAAAATAGCAAAAATACAACTAATTATTAAAAGTATAATATTAATAATATTTAATGATGGAATATGTCTACAAATAAAATACCAATTATTAATGATGAAACAACATATATAAGTGCTGATATAGTCACATTACCCAAATGATTAGATATAACATATCCAATATAACTATATGGTTTATTTATATTATAAGCAATATTACCACTTTTAACATCAATACATATCTTCTTACATAATTTTCTACCACTAAGTATATTCCATAAAATTTCAGTAACTATAACATACCAAATCATTTGTTCTACAGAGTAACCATTAATAATTTCAGAAGAATCACTATAAATATATTTCCATAAAGATATTAAGATATAAACTATAATATATGAACTTAAACATCTAACAAGTATATTAGTCATATATTGTAAATTACTTTGAAGTTCTGACTTAAATATATAAAAATATTTTTTCATCTTACTTACCTTTTTTATAAATAGAACTAATTATTTCTTCTAAAGGAACATTAGAAATATTTATATCTATAATATTATCTGGATTTAATAATTTAATAATATCAGTAACACTTCTTTTAGTAATATCTACTTCTACTTTTAAATTATATCCTTTATCCTTAAGTACATTTATTCCTTCTTCATCATTAAAAGATACTCTTTCTTTCATCTTAACTTCAACTATTTTTTTATTTAAATAATGATATTTTAAATTCTCCATTGAATCATCAAGTACAACTTGTCCATTATTAATAATAATAACTCTTTTGCACAATTTCTCTATATCAGAAACATCATGACTAGTTAAAAATATAGTAGTTTTATATTCTTTATTCATTCGTTTTATAAGAGAACGAATATTTTCTTTAACAACTGGATCTAATCCAATAGTTGGTTCATCTAAAAATAATACTTTTGGTTCATGTATTAAAGATGCAACTATTTCACATCTTATTCTTTGTCCTAAACTTAAGTTTCTAACTGGAGTATTTATAAAATCATTTAATTCAAATAACATAATTAATTCATTGATTTTCTTTTCAACTACACTATTTGGTATATCATAAATAGCTGCAAAGAAATTAAAATTATCATATGGTGTTAAATGAGTCCATAATTGTTCCTTTTGTCCAAATACAGTACCTATTTCATAAGCAAGTTTTTTTCTTTCTTTAACAGGATCAATTCCCATTACTTTAATACTTCCAGAATCAGGATATAAAATACCAGTAAGCATTTTAATAGTTGTACTCTTTCCTGCTCCATTAGGTCCAATGAATGCTATAATCTCGCCTTTTTCAATATTTAAATTAATATTTTTAACAGCATGAACAATTTTATATTTAGGTTTAAACATAGATTTAATACTACCCTTAAAACCTTTTTCTTTAGTTTTTACTTTAAAATCTTTTGATAACTTTTTAACTTCTATTATTGACATATAAATTCCTCCTTTCTAATAAAAAACGTATACTTAAAATCCGAATATAAGTATACGTCAAAGTAACAAATATTCATTCATATTTTAAGATTTCTTAGCTATTAATAACATGACAAGAATGCTTACGCATTCAACATATAAATCTTTTAACATAAACATTCTCCTTTCATATTTGTTGAATCTATTAAAAAGACGAAAAAAGCACAGAGTCAACTTATTAGTGACTCCGTGCTTAAATGACGTGTAGGTTTATCCCGAGATAGCTCGACTATTCTTATATCTCCTCACTTGCCTAAAAATTATACACTATTTTTTTATTTTGTCAATCTATAAATTAAGTTTTGTAGAATCCGTTAATTTTCTTTCATGTTTTTTAGTACTACCATTAGATAAGCAAGACTTATAATTCGATACTCTAGATATTGTTTCAATGAAATTAGATTTGGAAGAAGATAATTTTTTAAGTTTTAAAGCATACTCCATCATTTCAGAATCACCATTACATTTTTCCATTATTTCTTTACTGTCTTTGAGTGCATTCTCACAAGATAGTATTTGATAATTTAATATAGTGTTTATTTCCTCAACAAGCATAAATATTTCTTCTCTATCATCACCAGAAACCAAAGCTTTCCTTAATGCATTTCTATATTTAAATAAACAATATGAAGTTCTTCTTTTTCCATGAGAATCATAAATTAAATTCAAAAACGGGAAATTCTTCTTACTATTTTTAATATATTTTATTATTTTACTTATATTTTCATCAAACACAATATCAATATCATTAAGTTTACCATCTACCACTCTGTTCCTAGAATTATGCTTAATAACATCATTTTTAGCATTATACTCACCAGATACATAATATGCTCCTAAATAATCCATAAATTTCCTACAAATTTTATCAGCATTAATTCTTGCATATAATTCAAATAATATATATGGGTAATTACCATTATAATAATTTGCTTTAGTTCGTGATAGCAAAAAATCTTTAAAAAATATTATTTCATCATATTTAGGATATATTTGACTACACAATTGTTCATTTTGAAATAAGTGTTCAAACTCATGAAAAATTGTATTAAACAACATATATGATTCAGTATAAGGATAATTACAAAAATCTGTAACCAAATCCATTGCAACAAAAATAACATGCTCTCGGTAATAACCACATATATCATTTCTATTTTTAAACATAACATTACATCTAGTATTATTTTTTTTAGAATAATTATAAACAAAATCGATAATTATTTTTTTAGCTATATTGGTTGACATATCTCTATGATAATAAATAACATACTTCAAATATAAAATCAAATACTCTTGTGGAATAGTCGCTAAACTATAATTAATTATAAATCCTAAATATTCTAAATCTTTAATATTTAAATTATTATTAAACTTAGATAATTCATTTAACAATCTTTTTTTATAATTAGTTTCTTCAATATAGCTATTTATTATCTGTAATAATATTTTAACATAATTTTGAGTCCATTCTTCATTTTTATTATTTTGCAAAGAAACCTCAAGCATATTTTTATATTCTTTTATTAATCCATAAAAATTAGTAAATAAATTTTCTTTAAAACCATCCTGAGCAAGTCTAAAAATATGTGTTAATACTCCTATTGGAATTATAGAATTATTACTTAAACAATTATAAATTTGATTAGACAAAATATTATCTAAATTTTCATTAGAACTATCGACATCAAATATTCCTTCCATAAATCCCCCATTTTTATTCACTTAAAAAGTGAGCATATTATACCACAAACCATCATTAATGTAAACTATTAAAAAAATCTTCTATACTTTCAGCGAGAATATATTCATCATTTAAATTAATATCATCATTCAATAAATTAATATAAACCACATAATTTCTATGTAAACAATAATACCCATTATAAGAATCACAACCAAATGGTATATAACCTTTAGGTATAAAATAATCGGCTATATCAAAAATGCTATCATCATCTTCTACATTAAAAGATAATAATTTATTAAAATCATTTTCTTCATCATCATATAAAGTACACATATATGGATTTGGAAAACCACCATTATTTTCACTCATTATTTTCTTTAAATAAAGTGGAAATTTTATAGAATATTTTTTTTCAAACTTATCTATTGCCTTTACATCTTTTAATTTTTTACTATATTCCCATTTAATCATTTTCATAAATATCACATTAAATATTTTACCACAACATTAAATGTATAGAACATATTAAACACTTTTTATTTTACATAAATTAATGTATAATGTTTTTTGGTGATTTACATGAAAAAAATAGTATTAGCTTCAAACAATAAACATAAAATAACGGAAATAAGTCAAATATTAAAAGATCAAGAGATTATCTCTATGAAAGAAATTGGATTTAATGAGAAAATAGTTGAAGATGGAAATACTTTTTTAGAAAATGCACTAATTAAAGCAAAAACAATAAGTAAATTTTTAAAAGAAAAAGAATTAAATTATGACGTCTTATCAGATGATAGCGGTCTTTGCTGTGAGGCATTAAATGATAAACCAGGCATTTTTAGTGCAAGATATAAAGAAAATCATAATGACAAAGCAAATAGAGATAAATTAATAAAAGATTTAAAAGGTAAAAATAATAAAGCATACTTTAATTGCACAATGGTACTTTATCATATAGATGGCACATATGAACATGCAGATGGAAAAACATTTGGCAAAATTATTGATCACGAAATTGGCGATACATCTTTTGGATATGATTGCATATTTTTATCTGATGATTTAAATAAGACATTTGGCAGTGCTACAAGTGAAGAAAAAAACAGTGTATCTCATAGATTTAGAGCTGCAAGTCAAATAAAAGAATATTTAAAAGAAAAAGACATGAAAATAATTGGAATAGTAGCTAGATCATATTGGAATAAAGATAATCAAAGTATATTACAATTTTATGAAAAAATAAGAACTGCCTTTAGTAGATATGATAATGTTGCATTAATTGGAATTATGCCGACAGACAAAAGAACTTACACAGAAATAACTAGAGGTGATGATAAACTTGATAATACTAAATTAAATAGTGTTTTAGATAAATGTAATGGTTTTATAGTTCCTGGAGGTACATATCATCAAAATTTAGATGAATATGTTATAAACTATGCTATAAAAAATGATAAGCCATTGTTAGGAATTTGTTTAGGCTTTCAAATAATGTGCAGTATGTTCTCAAAAAATAGACAAAAGTATGACATGTCTATAGTTATACCAAATGATAATCATTTTAAACCAAATATTAAAAAAGCACACAAAATCAAAATAAAAGAAGATACACTATTAAAAAAAATACTAAAAAAAGAAGAAATTTTCGTTAATAGTGTACATCATACATGCATAAACAATGAATTAAAAAATTTAGTAATTTCATCATTTAGTGAAGATAATATATTAGAAAGTGTAGAATATCCAAACAAAAAATTTATAATGGGTTTACAATGGCATCCAGAAGCAATAATGGATAAAGATAGTATTAAAATATTAGATTATTTTATTGATAAAATGTAAAGATGTTAGAACACTCTAACTTCTTTTTTAAAATTCTTTATTTTTATAAATTTTAACAGATATAAAATAAGAAATAATAATTATCAATAAAGAAATAATTATTGTAATGACAAAAAATAAACTAACAAGAGAATCAAAATAATTAATAATTTTATCAAAAATTATTATTCTTGATAATACACTACCAATCATACTTATTTCTATAACCAAGCCAAATATTATTAGTCTTCCATTCATAGCTCCATATTTATACATCAAAGGGTATAATAAAGATACAACAACTACGCACGCAAATATAGAACCAACTAAAGAAAAAATTATATTACTCATATCTAAAGATTTATTACTATAACCAACACTTAAAGCTAATAAAAATGATATGCTTTAACTGCCTCTTTTCTATCATTAGGCAAAGTAGAAACATAAGCATTAAATTTATTAAACTCGTCATAACTAAAAGTAGAAACAAACATCATAACACTAAATATAGGCATAATAACTAAAATATCAGAACTATTATCTTTAATAGACAATAAACTTAATGCTACTAAAACAATAAACAAAACTTTAGTATTTGATTTTATAACTAATAAATTTTTTTAATTAATCCTTTCATTTCTCTACCCCCTTTATTACAAGTAACATTAAATCATCTAAAGTTATATCATCAACAATATCATCTTTATTTTCATTTAAAATAATATTTCCTATATTAATAAATATGTTCTTATCAGCTATTTGTTCTAAATCACTTGTTATATGAGTAGATAATAAATTAGTATGTTCTTCATCTTCAACAAATTTCAAGAACAAATCTAATATTTCACTTCTCACAATTGGATCAAGTCCACAAATAGGTTCATCTAAAATCAATAGTTAAGGTTTATGAAATATCTCTAATTTCTTTTTCATGCCTTTAGATAATTCTTTAATTGGTTTATCTGCTTGTAATTTAAATTCATTAATATATTTATAGAACATTTCACTATCCCAACAACTATAAATATCAAACATTATTATATCAATATCTTTAGCAGTAAATACTTCAGGAAAAAATGATTCATCTAAAACAACACCAATATCATTTTTAATACTTTCATCAGTATAATTTTTATTAAGTATTTTAATAATATTTAAAATACTTTTTATAAAAGTAGTTTTTCCCACTCCATTTTCACCAATTAAGTCAACAATTAAACCTGATGATATTTTGAGTTTATCCAAATCAAGTTCAAACCATTCTTATATTTTTTCTTAAATTTTAAACCTCTATAACATTTTTCATTTTTCTTCACTTCAAATATACTCAAAAGTATCAATAATATCTTTTTTATCACTTGTTATATTTTTTAGATATATCTATTATTTTATTAATATATTCTTCTATCTCTTTTTGCTTTTGTTCAAGAGATAACTCTTGGTTTCTAGAAGCAACAAAACAGCCCTTACCTTGTTAAGTAATTATATAACCTTCACTCTCCAATTCATCATATGCTTTCTTAACAGTCATAACACTTATCCTTAAATCTTGAGCCAAACTTCTAATAGATGGAAGACTTTCATCTTCTTCTAATTCATTAGACAATATTTGTTCAATAATAGAATTTTTAATCTGTTCAAAAATTGGTATATAACTATTATTACTTATAATTAAATTCATAACATACTCCTCATTACATATAACAGTATATAACAATTGCCAAACTATAAAAAAATTATTAAAGAATACTTTAATAATTAATTATCTAGATCTTCTTTCAGAAACATCTTTTTCATTATATCTTCCATCACCAAGAACCCAATTAGTTTCTAACTCTTCAAGACTAATTTCACGACTAATAGTTGGTTTAGTAGTTACATCTAAAACGAGTATAACACTTACTCCATTTCTACGCACAATATATTTAAATATTTGATCAACATGTTTTTGATTATTTTCACGTTTAACTAAAAAAGTCCCAACTGGATAAGGAAAAGTCACAGTAAAAGGATTATTCATAATCACACCCCCTCAAATTTAGGCATATTATATCACAAATTTCTAAAAAATGAAAGAAATAATTAATTCCATTTAAATTTATTAAGTGTTAAACATAAGTTTCAATATAATTAACTAAGCTATTTTCATAAAGACAAAAATAATAAAATATCTATATTATTAATAACATAATTTATACCATTCCTAAACAAAGTTATAAAACAAAGTAAATAATTGAACTATAGAAATAGAAATTAAAAAACAACTTAATAAAATATAAAGAAAACACACATTTTTTAAACGATTACTAATATTATAAATAATAGTTAAAATAATACCAATAATTGTCAGAATAATAGAACTACCAATCCACATATAAATATTTGAACCAGAATCACTAACAACTGGATTCTTTAAAATATAAGTTATTTGATTCAATAATATAATACATATTCCAGTCAACCCATGACTAAAAAGAAAAAGTATACCCATGCCTTGAACAAATAACCCTACACATAAACCACCAATAAAGAAAGCCAATCCAAAATAATAAAACGGAAAATTATTAACATTATATTTAAAACTAGTTAATCCAATTAATATTAACAATAAGGCAAAAATTATTAATAGTTTTATAAATATTTTATGATCATTTTTAGGTTCTAATGTCTTTTTTGATATTTTATAATCATCTTTTGCCTCTAATGAACAAATAATATTTTTCATAAATATAAAAGTTGCATCAGTTTTTTCATAATAAATCTTTTCTAATTTTTCATTACATTTTCAAAATCACCATTCATACGACACCTACTATATATAAATTGTATACTATTTTAAAAAAAATTTAAATAAAATAACAATAACTTTACTTTATTATAATATTTTCTATAACAAATGAATAATTAATTTTACTATTTTTATTAAAAAAATTGTGATTCATATAATTTTTCAGCCTTAAATCAAACAAAAAACACGAATAAATTCTTTTCGTGCTTTTATATATATTTACTCCATACTTATGAAGCATATTTACATATGGCAGGGGTAGAAGGACTCGAACCCTCCCCAACGGTTTTGGAGACCGGCATGCTACCACTGACACCATACCCCTAGTACAAAAACAATTATACTATAGGTTTTTTGGTTTATCAACCAAAAAAAGAAAAAAATCAAGAAATTTTATTTTCTTGGACCATATTTATAATTATTTAAACTGTTAATACTAGACAAATAATTAGCATAACATTCTATAAGTTCTTCTTCATTCATACGTTCAATATTAAATCCAGCAATTTGAAGATTACTTTTAATTGTACTAACAAACGAAAATTTATCAAAATTACTTAACATTTTACGATAATTTGTAGAATCATTAGGATTTAAAGAACCTCTTGAAAATCTCATTGTACCACCAAAATAATAGAAATCACTTAACGCAAATTTTAATTGCTTTGACCCATATTTTTGAAGAGTAGCATTACATATATCATGCAAATTAGTACCCAAAGTATTTCCAAATGAAATAGATGTGAATCTTTTTACTAACGTTATTAAATCAGTTTTATCTACATTACCAAATCTCTTTGAAACAGTGTTATAAATCATGTCAAATATTTCTCTATTAGTAGTATTGTCTTTAAGTCGTTTTCTCAAATCTGTTCCACCTGAAGTAAAAGAACTATAGTCACCACTATTTATTGCTTTGATAATAGCATAGTTAACCTGCTCAACACCATATTTATTATATGTAGCAGTTACAGTTTTCATAAAAATATCTTCCTTTTGTTTAGATGTTAACTGAAAACCAACTTTAAAGTCATTATAAGGTTTTTGAAATTGGCCTTTACCAAATCCTACAGCTTCTAAATATGCAGATTTTATACTACTATAATACTCATTATTTTTAAACAAAGAATCAAATTCTTCATTAAAATCATTAATATTAACACTATTCTTATGCAAATTCCTATTAATAAACTTTGCTATTCCATCAGCAATTTCATGATTATATGAAAATCCTTCCTCATACATAAGACCTATTCCATTATAATTTGGAACAAATGGATTTGTTTTATTCAAGCCAGCCTTTATATATTTATTATTATTACAAAAATCTATAATTCTATATGCATTCTCAGTGTCTTCTAATGGCAATCTAATTACAACATTATCATTTCTTAAATCCATCCCTACTTTTGAAGCATGAGCCATATTTAATGATGTTATAAAATCAAACAATTCATTAACACCTTTAGATAAATGTTCATAATCAAGAGGAACATATATTTTAATATCTCTTGCACCAAAGCCTACTAATTCCATTTTATTCGTAAACTGACAAAAATATCTCCAATTTTCGGCTCTAAAAACATTTATACCGCGAACTTCTTTAAATCTTTCAATCCACGTATAAAACAAATTTTCAATATATTGTTTTTTATTATGATCATTATTTTTGATATTAGTTCTGCACAATAAATAATATACATCATCTGTAGATAAAATTTTATTATTTTGTTTTGAAATAGAAAGTATCATATTTAGAAAATTATTCATTTCATTAATTCTAGGTGAATCTAAAGAAATACCTGTATTAGGTAAACTACTCATTTTTTTCTTCCTCCAAATCAAGTTTTAAATCTGTAATAGTATCTTCTAAAGCATTTTTAATTTCATCAGTGTTAATAACAACTGTATCATCTAAATCATCAATATTATGAATTGATATTCCAGTTTTTCCTTCTGAACTTTCATCTTCAATTACTATAGTTTCATTTCCATATTTTAATATTTTCATAAACATATACTCCTTATAAATATTATATTATAGAGAAGTTACAAAGTAAAATTATAATGTAAAGATTTACATAATAACATATAATATTTTAGGTGATTATATGTTAATTAATTATACAACTAAAGAATTAGATATGTGTGCAAGACTAATGAGAGCAGAAGCTTTAGCAGAAGGAGAACTTGGAATGCTAATGGTAGGAAATGTTATTGTCAATAGAGCCATTGCAAATTGCTTAGACTTTAAAAATATAAGAAGTATTAAAGATGTTGTAGCATCAAGTAAAGGGGGTTTTGTAGGATATAATAGCCCTCTTTATAATAGTGGAAGTGCTACATCAAAAGAAAAAGAATTAGCAAAAAGAGTTTTAAAAGGAGAATACTATTACCCAGCAACAAATGCATTATGGTTTTATTCCCCTTCTAAAAATGCAAATTGCAAAAATACATGGTTTAATCAAAGAAATGTAGGAAGATATAAAGGGCATTGCTTTTATGCTCCAGACCCTGGTGTGTGTAAAGAATTATATTAATGATTTTACTATAATATTATGATATAATGTACTCACGAGGTAACCATGGAAGTACTTGATTTTATAATAAATAAAATAGCTAGTTTTTATAATACAGGAAACACAATAAATGAAATAATAGCAACAATTCTAGCAATATTAGTTTTTCATAAACCAATATATTTTTTAATTGGTTTATTTTTAACACGTAAATTTAAGCCAACAAAGAATAAACATAAATATGCTATTATGATAGCAGCAAGAAATGAAGAAAAAGTAATTGGTAATTTAATAGATAGTATTCACAAGCAAGATTATCCTAAAGATTTATTAACTATATTTGTAGTTGCAGATAACTGCACCGATTCAACCGCAAAAATAGTTAGAGAAAAAGGATGCATATGTTATGAAAGATTTGATAGTGAACATAAAACAAAAGGATATGCATTAGAATTTTTAGTCGATAGTATTAAAAAAGATTATGGAATAGAATCATATGAAGGATATTTTATATTTGATGCAGATAACCTATTAAAAAAAGATTATATCTCTAAAATGAATAATGCATTTGATTCAGGTGAGAAAATAATTACATCATATAGAAATACCAAAAACTTTGATGAAAATTGGATTGCATCTACATATGCAATTCATTGGATAAGATCAATAAGACTAAATCACAGAGCAAGAAGTGTTTTAAGATTAGCAACAAATATTCAAGGAACAGGTTTTTTATTTTCAAATGAAGTTATTAAAAATGGATGGCACTACACTTCCCTAACTGAAGATAGAGCTTTAACAGCTGATGCAGTAGCTCAAGGATATCAAATAACATATCAAGATGAAGCAGAATTTTATGATGAACAACCAACTAGTTTAAAAATAGCTTGGAGACAAAGACTTAGATGGTCTAAAGGACATTTGCAAGCGTTTGCTCAAACAGGTCCATATTTATTTGCAAACATTTTTTTAGGAAAACATTTTATCAAAACAAAATGGAGAAAAATAGAGAAAAAGAAAAATAAAACCGTAAAAGACTACTTGTTATCATTTATTGAATCAATAAGACATAGATTTGCATCATTTGATACTTTATCACAACTAACACCTATTTCATTTATAAATTTAGTAAGATGGTTAGTATTCACAGTAATAATTTATTGTTCATACGTTTACGTTAATGGTTTAGAAACAACGTATATATTTGACGGAAGCAATTATTTATCAAAATTACTTGGTAATATTTTCAATTTTAATTTATCAGCTGGTCCAGGATTTCACGCAATGTATTTAGCATTCATATTATGTATTTTTTATAGAATCATTTATAGACTATCAATAAATATAAGTAATATGTTAATAGGTATATACGTTATATTTATAGAAAGAAAAAGAATCAAAAAAATTAGTTTCAAAAACAAATTGCTTTTTATATTAACATGGCCTACATTTGATATTATTGGAAGATATACTACTTATATAGCTTTGTTTAAAAAAGTTACATGGAAACATATCCCACATAATAGTAATGTGACAATAGATAATGTAAAATAAGTAAATTTTACATTAAAAATTTAATATGATATAATTTAAGAGATTTTTTAGAGGTTGAGATTTTATGGTAAAAATTTTAGAAGATATTATTACATTTTTAGGTAGTTTGTATCCATGGCTAAAAAAATTTAATGCAATATTAGGTGCTATATTAGTTTATGCAGTATTCTATAGAAAAATTTATTTTTTAATAGGAATGTTTTTCACAAGAAAATTCAAACCTGCAAAAAAGAAACATAAATATGCCATAGTTATTGCAGCTAGAAATGAAGAAAAAGTAATTGGTAACTTAATAGATAGCATCCATAAACAAGATTATCCTAAAGATTTATTAACTATATTTGTAGTAGCAGACAACTGTACTGATTCAACCGCAAAAATAGTTAAAGACAAGGGATGTATATGTTATGAAAGATTTGATAATGAGCATAAAACAAAAGGATATGCATTAGAATTCTTATTTGACAAAATTGAAGAAGATTACAAAAGAAATTCATTTGAAGGCTTTTTTGTATTTGATGCAGACAACTTATTAAAAAAAGACTTTATATCTAAAATGAATGATGCTTTCGATTCTGGAGAAAAAATTATTACATCATATAGAAATATAAAAAACATTGATGAAAACTGGATTACAATATGTTTTGGAGTACACTGGCTAAGATCAATTCGTGAAAATCATAGAGCAAGAAGCGTTTTAAAACTTGCAACTAACCTTCAGGGAACAGGATATTTATTTGCAAGTGAAGTTGTTGAAAATGGATGGCATTATACTTCATTAACTGAAGATAGAGGCTTTACAGCAGATGCAGTATCACAAGGATACAGAATATCTTATCAAAATGATGCAGAATTTTATGATGAACAAACTCCAAATTATAAAGTTGCATATAATCAAAAATTACGTTGGTCAAAAGGTTTATTAATAAATTTTAAAGAATCAGGACCTAAATTATTTGCAAACATATTCTTTGGAGAGAAGTTCGTAAAAGTAAAATGGACAAAACAACAAAAAAAGAAATATCCATGGTGGAAAAAAATATTACTATCAATTAAGCAAAGATTTATGATGTATGATACATTTATGCATCTACTTCCAACTAATGTTATAAATATTTTTAGATGGTTAACTGTTTCTTTATTCTTCCATGCATGTTATTGTTATTCACATGGATTATCATCAACTAACATTCTAGCAGGTGGTACATATCTTGCAAAAATATTAAGACATTGGTTTAACCCAATGGTAGAAATACCTGCTGGACCTAAAGCATTTTTTGTAGGATTATTAATATTTATTTGGGCTAGACTATTTTATAGAATTGGAGCATACATTGAAAAAATTGGTATTTACTATTACGTTCTATTTATGGAAAGAAAAAGAATCAAAAAAATGCCTATTAAGAACATTATCAAATGGAGCTTAACATGGCCAATATTTGACATAGTAGGAAGATACACAACATACATTGCACTATTCAAAAATGTTGGTTGGAAACCTATTCCACATACAAGTAAAGTAACTATAGATGATATAGCAAATGAGTAAAACAAAAAAATTAAAAAAACTCGTTAATTGATGTGAACCCCATTTAGGAGATATAAAATAAAAAACTTATGTAAAAAAATCAAGGGCGAACGAAGTGAGTTCATCTAGACCCTTGATTTTTTAACTATGTAATTATAATATTTATTCAAATAAAGCTTGTCTTTATTTGTTATCTATTAATAAATTAACTAGATATTAAACATTTTCTACATATTCAATAATGCCGGAGTCCGGTTCTTCCGTGTTTGGACATAATTTATTGTATAATTCATAATCATATCTATCTATCATTATTTTTTAGGTATTCAATTACAATTTCTAATTTATATATTAATTCATCTTTATTTATCATTTTTCTTCTTAATTTTCTTTCCTTTAATTCTAGTCGTATTATAAAATCCAATCCATTCTTCAACTAATTGTATATATTCTTCTAAAGATGTGATATTATTGTTATACAAAGTTTCTTTCTTCAAAAGCGAGTGCCAACTCTCAATTGGAGAATCATCAATTGGGGTACCTTTTCGGGCCATTGAAATTGTAATACCATTTGACTCACAGATAGCTTTGTATTCATAAGATGTATACTGGAAACCTTGATCACTGTGAATGATAAGGCCAGATACATCTTTTCTTTTGGATATTGCTTCATTTAATGTATCCATTACTAATTTATTATCATTACATTTTGATATTTTATAAGCAACAACTTTTCTATCATATAGATCAATTATCGTGGATAGATAAGCTCTAGAGCCTTTAAATATAAGATAAGTTACATCTGTATTCCATACCTTATTTGGTACATCAGTAATACAATTTCTATTTAATAAATTTGGCTTAACATTATCTTCAATTCTTTCATTTTTATTTTTCTTTTTTGACTTTCTAATATATTCAGCCATTAAATTATATTTTTTCATTATTCTTAAAACCTTCTTTCCGTTCATTACAACTCCATATTTGATTTTTAGGCCTTCCACAATTCTACGATAACCATATGTGCCTTTAGAATTATCAAATATCTCTTTAATTACTAAATAATCATAATAATCAGTATCTTCCTTATTTCTATACTTATAATAAGTTTTAGGACTTATATTAAGTACAGCACACATATTATATAACTTATAATTATCTCTATAAAGATTTATAAAAGTTACTTTTTCTCTCGTTGTGTCTTGAGGAAGGCCTGGTATTTTTTTAGTATTTCATATCTTTCTTTGTAGTCTTCTTTTGTTAAATCTTTTTCCTTTGGTCTACCACGCTTTTGATCATGACTCAGATACAATTCTGGATGATTTAATTTTGATGTCCAAGTTTTAATAGTACCTTCTGGAATATTATATCTTTCTGCTAATTCTTTAATATTTCTTTTTAATTTATATTCTTCTAATATAACCACCTTAATATTTGCACTATTGTCATAATTTTTAAATTTTTGTCCTTTTGAAGCCATAAGAAAACACCTCCTTTCGGAAGTGTATTCTATCATACTTAAGTTTTTTTATAAATGTCTACCCTAAAGGGTGCATTTCAAATTTCGAGTTTTTAATTATTTTTATCTACCTTGATATTTTTAAAATAATTAAATTTAAGAGCTAAATCATTCTTTTTAGTTAAATAACTTATTAAATAATTTTTATCTTCTAATTCTTCAGGATCAATCTTTTTATTGTTAGTAACCTCTGCTCCACTAACATAAACATTACCATCATACCAAGAATAATCACTAAAGAATACTATTCCTTCATAATTTGGATCTAATGCATCCTCTCCAATATAATTGTTAACATTATGTTTAATACCAAATAAATTTAATACAGTTGGTAATATATTTAATTGAGAGGTAACTTTTTTAATATTAGTTTTTTTAGTATCACTTGACCATATAAAGAATGGAGTATTATTTATTAAATTATTAGATGTATTTTTATACTTATCTAAAACACTTTGATCTTCAATTGTATATAAATAATGGTCAGTAAATGCAACTATAACAGTATTATCTAAAACACCTTTTTCTTCCATCTTTTGAAGTAATAATTCAATCATATAATCAGTTTCTTTAGCTTGTCTTTTAGCACACTCTTCATCACTCATTTGACTAAATTCAATCTTTATTTCGTCTATAGATTGACCAGTACTATTAGCTATCTCTTCTTTTTCTTTTTGAATATCTTCTTCATATAATTTCTTACATACACCTTTAGTATTAGTAAATGGTAAATGAGGACTATAAGTAATAATATAATCTACAAACTTTCCTTCTTCAGGAAACATCAAATCACTAAATTCTTCATTTAGAATTAATTCTCTATCTAATTGATATTCATTATTCTTATAATCAAACATATCTGCTAAACCATAATAATTATCATAACCCCAATTCTTATAGTTAACAGTTCTCGAATAAAATTCTCCAGTATTCATATGAAATGCATTAACAGAATAATCTAAATTCTTAAATAAATGAGCCATAGAATAAGGAAAATTATTTTTATTAAATGTATAAGCATTCTTAGTATATGAAAGAGGAGTAATAAATCCGGTATTAACAGCAAATTCTGAATTAAATGTTGAACCTCCTCCGTTATAATAAGAATAATGATTAGTAAAATTATATGAACTATTCATTAATTTATATAAAGTTGGAGTATTCTCTTTAGATACTAGCCATGTATCCATTCCTTCCATTTGTAAAAAAATTATATTTTTTCCTTCAAATTTACCAGTATATTTATTTTTATGTTCTTCACTCTCTTTAAATGCTTCATCTAAGAAAGCAACGTCCTCAACATTTTCTTCTTCTTTTGTTTTTAAAAAAGTTATATAAAAATTTCTAACAGTATATTCATACAAACCACTTATTTTCATACTCTTATTATTATCATTAAACGATAAATATATATTTCTAGGATTTTTCCAACTAGACCATGTTAATGTATTATTAGCTTTTCCTAATGAAAAAGGTACAATTAAATGTAAAACAATAAATCCAGCAATTATAATACCAGCATATTTATAATTATTCTTTTTATTTCTAGGAATATATTTATATCCATATACAATTGCAATAACAATTATAATAGTTGAAACATATACCCATGGATTACAATTCTTTAAAGTATCTAATATATATGGCTTACCCTCACTAGCAGATTCTAATAAACCAAAATCAAAAAAAGTCTTTGTCATAGAATAATATACATTATTTACTAAAAACATAGTTAAAAATAAAGCATTAAAAAACAAATACAATATTTTATTAATTACACCTTTAAAACTTGTTGATAGTCCTACAAATAATGCTATCCATATTGTACTAAATAATACTGGCGCATAAAATGCTATAGTTACAAAGTCAATATCTTTTCCGAATAAAAAAGTGAATATATCCATTAATACAAATGGTAAACACATCATTATTATATATTTATATTTAATATAAAATTTCTTAACTTTTTCTAAATTCCTTTTCATTCTTTGAAAAAACATGGCTTTTTTAATTTTCTTTTTCAATTCCATATAAATCACCATTCGAATATATTATACTCGTTTATATTATTATTTTCAACTATTGACCTAAACACACCTTGAATTTAATTTTGAAGTTTGCTATCACCAGTTTTATAATCTATAGATATACCAGGTTGTACATTATAAACAAAAACATTAAATTTTACTCCTTCACCATTATCCTCCAAAGAATACGCTTCCATAGTTATACCACTTACCAATAAATTATCATCTTTAAAAATTGGTGTAACCCTATATAAAACATGATTTCCTGTAGTTTTAATATAATTAGCAACTTTATTTTCAAATTCTAACATACCAACTGTATTCATATATCTTGTACATGTAATTAAATTGTTTTTATTAGCATTTTCTCCAGTAAGTTGATAACCAATTAAATGACACCTATTATATAAATATTTTCCATCAATATTATCATATTTAACGGTATGCCATCCAGAAGGTTTAATACTTCCAATACTTCCTCTGGACTCTGTAGGCATTAAATCTTTTCCAATACTAGCATAAGCTTCTCCACATCTACCAAGAGAATCAAGTTCACTATAAACTTCGAAAGATTCACCACTTTTAGATATATCATCAAAATTAGGCTCATTATTATTAATAACAACATAAGCAGAACCATCATATCCAGGTATTTCATCTATATTAGAAACGTTATTTAATTTATTATTATCAAAAGCAAAAGACTTATTACTATCATATAAGTAATAAGTTCCAATTATTATTGCAACTAATATGAATTCAACTAATTTATTTTTACTATTTTTCATAACTATATAATATCATATTTTAATAATTTAAGGAATTAATAATTTCTGCCCCACACTTAATTTGTCACCTGATAGATTATTAATATATTTAATTTTATTAACAGTTGTATCATATTTATTTGCTATTTTCCATAAAGAATCACCTTTTTTTATAGTATATTCTTTTAAATTAGGAATAATTAATTTTTGATCAATTTTAATCGTATTAGACGACAAATTATTAGTTTTTATGATATCACTTACAGTTATTCCATATTTATTAGCAATACTATTTAAATTATCTCCTTTTTTGACAGTATAAGTAATATTATTTGCAGAACTATTTTGAGTATTAGATGGTATTATTAACTTTTGATTGATTGTCAAAATATTACTCTTTAAGCCATTAGCATTTTTAATATCATTAACACTTACTTTATACTTATTAGCAAGATCCCACAAAGTATCACCTTTTTTAACAACATGATATGTTTGACCTTCGCTAATAGGAGCAACATATTTAACACCTTTATATTCACTTACAGCCTTAACAACTGCTTCAACATATTTCTTATAATTATCTCTTATTTGTTTAGCATCATCTTTTGTACTATCAATAAAACCATATTCAATAATTATACTTTCATTATTTGGAGTATCTCTCAACATAAAATAATAATCTTTATTAGGATTACTAGGTAATCTTTGTTGATAATACTTTCTAACATTTTGGCCAGTCTTTTCAATCTCATTTAATATTTTTTTAGATAATGTTGAATTGTTACGTAAAGAGTAAATTACTTCAGCACCATCACCACCACAAAATTGGCCCTCACAAAGATTACTGCATCTATTTATTGTCGCTAATTTTAGAAATTAAATTTTTATAATCTGAACTAAGATATAATTTACCTAAATTAAACTTTGGATGATTAATAATTAATTGTAAGCCCCTTTTCAAATCTTCGTTATTAGTTTTACTCATTAAATTTTGACATAAATTTCTTATTCTTCTATCTGGTTTTGATTTATAAAATTCAACTGTAAATTCACTATCTGAGAAGAGTAAAATCAAATTTTTTATTTCCTCATTACTAAATTTTTCTATAAGTTTTTCATATATTACGACTGCATTCTCATCTACCCCTTCATAAAACCCATTACCATTTCCTGCATAACATAAACATATTGTTTTTACCAATAACTTTTTTACTAATATTGGAACACCAGTTTTAGGGATTAATCTTTCAATATCCCTAGCATAGCTATATTCATTATAAAAATTATTAATGCCAAAATGAATTGACCTTAATTGGTTTAATAAATCTATTAATTCTGAGGCAATACTATCATTATCTTTGTAATTTAAACCTCCAACAGTCTCGAGATAATTATTTGCTCTATCTTTTTGTATTGCATCTCCATTTACTCTGTAAACACCAAATTTAGCACCAATGGTATATCTAGTATTTTCAGTTAATGAATTCCATATTCTTTTACTAATTTCTATTATATTATTTAACACAAATTCTTCTGTTTTTGGATCACAATATAATCCAAATATTGATTTAGCAAAATCATTTAATGGTTCCTCATTTAATTTTATTAATTCATTAGATATGACATCAAAATCATCATCTGGTATTTTTATTTTTAGTATATTACTAAACAATTTTTTTATAGTAATCATTGAATGATTAGGTTGGCTTAATATTGCATATTTTATTCCATCTTCTAATAATGAACTTAATTTTATTCCAGTCAATTCATTTATATTAGGGTGAGCTGCACTTGCATTATTTCTTAAATAATTAATATTGTCCAATGAATGAAATGCAATATCATCTATTAATCCAATTCTTCGTATTATTTCTAAAAAATCATGATCTGAAATAAATTGTAACTCTTCCTCTGTTTTTAAATTTTTATAATTTCTATTAATTTGTTCTGCTATACTATAAAAATACATTAAATCATAATCTACGATTTTTTCCCTCAATGACTTTATTATTTCATTCCACAAATAATTTAATGCTCCATCAAATAAACCAACAGCACTTGCAATTACAAATTTAGTTAAATATTCTGACTTTTCCCTTTCTTCAATTGGTAAAGAATCTATTGCTGAAGAAAATGTCATAAATAATTTACTTTTCTCCTCAGTAGTAGCTAAGACATTGTTTATTGGTAAACCGTTATATTTGACAAATTCGGTTAAGGGTATTGAAATTTGCTCTAATGTTGATTGTACATCTGTAGAATCAACTTTTGCAACTAATGTAGTCATATTTTTATTATCCATATAATATTTCCTCCTATAATAGTAGTTAAATAATTCTATAAATTTCATTAAGTTAATATTATAATGGATTTTTTCATAAAAATAAAGACCCCACTAGATGAATAGCGAGGTCTTACTTATTTACTATATTGATTCTTACCTTTTCTACCATAGAGATTACGAACTAAATTTAAATTTTGATATGTAAAAGTATTATCAGGTATTACTCCATACTTGTATTGTATTGTTATTACTCTATCCTTATCAATAACTATTCTATCTATTAATGAATGTACCAATTCTCTTTTTGGCTTATTTAAATCTAATAGTTTTTTGATTTTTTTAGTATAATCGGGTAATTCATTTAATTTACATTTTACTTCATATTTTCTCATTTGATTATTATCTATGCTTAGATTTATTTCTTTTAATTTTTCTTCGTATGGTTTGGCTAACTCCTTATAAGTATCAATAGTAATAACTTCATTATATTTATCTTCATATAAAGATGTTAATCTCTTCGTAATGCTTTCTTTTTCACTTAACAACTTATTTATGTTATTATCTAAAGTTCTTGTTTGTTTTTCAACTTCTCGTTGTACCGTTTTATTAAGTTCTTTTAAATCTAAATTATTTAATTGTATTGATATATCTTTAATAAATTTGTCCATTATCTGGTCTTCTAAATAATTATATGGAAAAAAATGAGATTGGCATTGTTCTCTAATTGGATCTCTTGCGTACCTATTACAATTAACAGTCCAATAATCATGATTTTTTCTATATAGAACACTAAGTCTATTGCCACATTCTTTGCAAAATAACTTACCTTCCAATAGCCTTTTTTCTCTTCTGTTTTTTGGTTGTACATCTTTTGTATTTTGTTTTATTAGTTTAGAAATGTATTCAAATGTATCTTTACTAACTAATGGCTCATGTGTATTCTCTACTACCATCCACAAACTTTTATCTAACGTTATTTTCTTCTTGGATTTGTAATTAACCTTTGTTTGTGTATGTTGTATCATATCACCTGTATATATTCTATTTGATAAAATTTTCTTTATAGAAGAAATATTCCAAGTATTTCTATTTATCAGTCTAGTTGAATATTTCGTTCCTTTGTAACCACTAGGAGTAGGATATCCTTTTTCATTTAACATAGTTGCAATTCTAGATGGCCCTACTCCGTTTTTTCTCCATTCAAATATTTTTTTTACTATTGGGGCAGTTACAGGATCAGGAATTAAATGACCTTTGTCTTCTGGATCTCGCATATAACCAAAGCATGGCAAACTTCCAACAAACTTACCATTTTTTCTTTTTTCATTTAAAACATTTCTAATCTTAATAGAATTTTGTTTACTATAATAATCATTACAAGCCATTATAAATGTTGAAGAATCATTACTTGCTTGATTTTTAAAGCTATCATAAGCTTCAAGTATTGAAATAAATCTAATATTATTTTCAGGAAAGAATGATTCCATATAATATCCTGTCATAACATGATCTCTACCCAATCTTGATAAATCCTTTACTACTACACAATTTATCTTTCTGTTCTTTATGTCGTCAAGTAATTTTTGAAATCCAGGTCTTTCGAAATCAGTTCCAGAAAAACCATCATCAACATATTCTCCTACCAAATTAAAATTATTACTATTTACATAACTTCTTAATAATTCTTTTTGATTAATTACACTTTCACTATCAGATTCATATTTTTTGTCTTTATCTTCTTGAGATAATCTTATATAGATTCCAGTATTGAAATCTTTACCAATTAAGTTATTATTCATTTTACCTCCTTTTACTTAATTGGGTATTAAGACAAATGAATGATAACATCATAATAAAATTATTGCAAACCATTATTTAAATGATTCTCCTTTTGTTCTTTAATTATCTCTTCAATAAGATATTGTAAAATAAGATCTTTAAATGAAATGTTATTCAAATAGGCTCCTTCCATAATTAAACCACCTATTTAAATTTATGTTTTTATTTATTATTTTTGAATTTTTTTCATACATATATCTACTTCCTTTC
>CAVIDW010000005.1:0-64809 GCA_963641945.1 bacterium
CTCCTGCTATTCCAGTACAATCTGTAGCTCCTGCTGCTCCAGTACAACCAGTCACTCAAAATATTACTACTCCCTAATCGTGGCACTATATTAGTAGCAGACGATTCTAATTTAGTATCTAGTTTTATACAAAAACTATTTAATGATAAATATGATGTGATAATTGCTAATGATGGTGCCAAAGCTATAGAAATTGTTAATAGTGATATTTCTAATAACATAATATGTTGTTTACTTGATTTAAATATGCCAAATGTGAATGGTTTTGAAGTATTAGAGTATTTTGATAAAAACAATATATTTGATAGATTTCCTGTATCTGTAATAAGTGGAGCTAATTTCCCATTAGAAATATTGAAACCTTATCCAATTATAGAAATGCTTTGTAAACCATTTAATGAAAAAGATATTGGTGGAGTTATTGAAAAATCAATTAAAAGAACTTAGGTTCTTTTTTTTATTGTATTTAATATAATTTAATGGGGTGAAAAAATGAATAAGAAAAATTTATGGTTTTTGACATTATTTTCATTAATACTGATATTAGGGGTGTATTATATAACTTTACCTAGTGAAATATTTAGCGATAAGTATAATACAGATAAAGTAAATAAAAATATTGATATTAATGTTAGTGAAAATAATAAACTTGTTGCTTTAAGAGTTGAAAGAGATGAAAAAGTTGCTGATTTAATGAGTAAATTACAAGAAAAAATAGTTTCACCATCATCTACTTCAGAAGAAAAAAGTAGTGCTTTTAGTGAACTTCAAGTTTTAAATTTAGCTAAGGGAAAAGAAAAGTATTTAGAGGAGAAAATATTAAAAGACTATAACATTATTTCTTATGTTGAGATTAATAATGATAATATTTATATAACAATATCTTCTAAAAATCATAGTAATACATTAGCTAATAATCTTATGAGAAGTGTTCAGTCTGAATTTGAAACCAAAAAAAATATAACAGTTAAATTTGAAAGTAACTAGGCATATCTAGTAACCTTTGTCTTTTTATTTCATAGATTACTTTAGGAGATAGAGGTGAATATGACAGGTAATATTTTAACTAAAAGAGAAAAAGATGTCTTTGTATTGCTGATTCAAAATAAAAGCACTAGGGAAATAGCTGAGTCACTTTGTATTAGTGAAAAGACTGTAAGAAATCATATATCTAATGCTATGCAAAAACTTGGTTGTAAGGGAAGAGCAGGAGCTGTTATTGAACTTATAAAATTAGGAGAAATTTCTATATAAAATGACTTAATTGTCATTTTTTAATTTAAATAACATAAAATTAACTATGATAAAGAAATATGCTATTAATAAAATTGTTATTGCTACATTATGTTTAGTTTTATTTATGATATTTTATTTTTTTCCAACGACTGAGAATATAAAACCTGAAGTTATAAAAGAAAATAAATCTAATTATGAGAATGTTGTTTATTTGATTGATAATGATAATTATGTTTCTAGAGTTATTTGTTATTATGATAAATTGAGTGTTGTTGAAGATATAAAGAAAAAAATTAATTTAATAACCAATTATGATTTAGATGGATTTTATACTATTATACCTAAAGGTACTGTTTTAAAAGATGTTAAGGTTGATAAAGATAGTGTTTATTTGAATTTTAGTAAAGATTTACTTAATATTAATGTTTATTTTGAAGAAGAAATGATTGAAGGAATAGTATTTACATTAACTGAAATTAATGGAATAAATAATATCTATATTAGTGTAGAAGGTGAAGAGTTAAAATATTTACCATATTCTAAAAAAGAATTAAATTATCCTCTTACTAGAAATATTGGTATTAATAAAGAGTATAATTTAAATAATTTTAATAATATTAATAAAACTACTGTGTATTTTAGTAAAGAGTATGATGATATTTCATATTTTGTTCCTGTTACTAAAGTAATGAATAGTGAATCTGAGAAGATTGATATTATTATTGAGGAACTTAAGAGTTCTGTTAATTCTCAAAATAATTTTAAAAGTTATATTAGTGATAATTTAGAATTGGTTAATTATACTCACGATGAATCTAAAATGTCACTTGTATTTAACAATTATATATTTAATGATTTTGATAGTAAAAATGTACTTGAAGAAGTAAAATATATAATTGCAAATTCAATTTTTGAAAATTATAGTGTGAATGAAGTTATTTTTAGTACTGAAAGTGAAGAAAATATTGCAAATATTTTAAAAAAATAGAAGAAATGTCTTGAAAATTATAAATTAATGTTGTATACTTTATTAGTAATTTTTAAGACGTCCTCGTAGCTCAGTTGGATAGAGCATACGCCTTCTAAGCGTACGGTCAGGCGTTCGAATCGCCTCGAGGACACCACTAATGTTTATAAGCTCTTAAATTAGGGCTTTTTTAGTGCATTTTATTATTCTAAACATACTGCTAAACACACTTTTTATAAATTATTTAAAATTTTGATTATATTGTCTAATTTACTTTGATACATATATGAGTATAAGTTAATCCTAATGCAACACAAGATCAGATTATAGAGAAAATAGCAACGCATGAGATGACACATGATATAATAAATCAAAAGACTGAAACAGGTACTAATCTATTTAGTGATGTATTAGAATATGCAAAAACAACTGAAAACTATGAAAGTGTAAGAAAAGATTTAGAAAAATCATATTCTAAGTATTATGATATTACTTCTAAAGATTTCTCACAAAAAATAGATGAAGAGATAGTAGCAAATACATTAGGAAAACAATTAAGTACTCAAGAATATATAAATAGAATTGTAAATAATAATCCAAACATAGCACAAAAAATATATAGATGGGTAGTAGATAAATTACAAACATCTAATATAATAAAAGATAATAATGAAGTAACTGGATTTAAAAGTGAAAAACTATATTGGGAAGGTGTAAAAAATAAATTTGAAAAAGCATATAATGAGAGAAATGCAGGCTCTTCTGATGATAGTACAAGATATTCAATAGTTGGTTATGAAGGAATAAATAATTTACCAAATAGTCCATTAAAAGATGTAATGACAGAAAAATACAAAAAAGCAAAAGAAATGCTTAAAAATAACGGAAGTAATGATTCGATTTTTAAAGAAACAAAATTTTATGTGGGAACAGATGGAAAACTTAAAATTGAAATTAGCGATGAAATGTTTGACTTAAAGATAAAAGATAATATAAAATCAGGACAAGTGTATAAAATGAAAGATTTTATAGATGATGATTATTTATTTGCATTTTATCCAGAACTGAAAGATTATGAAATAAAAATTACAAATTATGATGAAGGATTTATGATTAATACAATCAAATATGTTATAAATGGTTTTAAAAAATCAAATCCAAATGGTTCATATGGTAGTACAACAAAAACAGTATTTTTAAATGAAAATAGAAATACTGAAAAAGCTTTAAAGCAAACTCTAATTCATGAAATACAATACGCAATACAAGATATAGAAGGATTTGAAAGTGGTGCATCTTCTTTGTTAAGCAAAGAAAAATACATTAAATCAAATGGAGAAAATGAAGCAAAGTTAACTTCAAAAAGACTAGAATATGATAAAGAATATAGAAAGGCTGATCCATTTTATGCAATTCAAGAAAAACAAACAAAAGAAAGACTTGCCGCATATTACAAAAATAGAAAGATAATTGATAAATTTAAGGATAAATTATATAATTGTCTTGAAAGGAAGATTAGTCATGAAAATCCTGAAAAAGATAATTTTAAAATTGAAACGGAAAAAAGAGGAATTAAAGATAGTGCTTCGAAGAGTAGACTAAGCAAATACGAATATTTAAAAGACGATAGTGGCGAGTTTAAATATTCGCTAAATTCAAAGGAAGAACCTGAAATGATATGAACCTCGTTTCTATTTTGTCCAAGAAACGGGTTTCATATCAAAAATTAAAATAATCTTCATCTTTTATTATTTATTAACAATTTTACCAGAACTCAAATAAACATATTAAATAACATTCTAAGATTAAATGCTACTTTTTGAAAACAATTTTTGTTGTGGTTGACTTTTTTAACAAAATATGTTATAATCTAATCACTTTGAAAAGGGGGTTTTCAAATATTATGAAAGAAAATATTTTTGATGTAGTTTCAAATTATGTTAATAAGAATTTTGATGATGGGAGTTTGGCAGTTCAATTATCTAATTATAAAGGACTTATTAATTTACTAAGTGAAAAAAATCTTGTTATAGATATTGATAGTGCTTTTGATTTATATTATTCTAATGATAAAATAAAAAACATGGTTGATTCTTTAATGTCTAGTAAGAGAACTAGAAGTTTATGTAATAATGATTGTGTTAAATATTTAATGCAAATTAATGCTGAAGATGTTGAAAAAGATGATGAAGAAAAACTTGGAACTGAAGATGATGTAGATTCTCAAGATGAGAATAAATATAGTCCTTCTAGATATTCTGTTGGTAAACATTCTCACAAAGGTAATGGTTTAGATATAGTTGGTTTATATATAAAAGAATTACCAGGGGAAGTTTTAAATGCTGAACAAGAACGTGCTTTATTTACTAGAGTTGCTAATGGAGATGAAAAAGCAAGAGAAGATGCAATTTATTATAATTTACGTTTAGTTATATGCATTGCTAAAAAATATATTGGTCGTGGTTTATCTTTTGAAGATCTTGTACAAGAAGGAAATCTTGGATTAATGAAAGCAATTGAAAAGTTTGATGTTAAAAAAGGTTATAAGTTTAGTACTTATGCAACATCTTGGATAAGACAATCTATTACTAGATCTATTGCAGACCAATCTAGAACAATAAGAATTCCTGTTCATTTACATGAGAATATGATAAAGATAAAAAAAGCATTTGGTGAGTGGATGATATCTCATCCCTATGAACCAACTATTTCTGATTTATCAGAAGTAACTGGTCTTAAAGAAGATCATATTAGCTTTTGTTTAAGTAAAATGGATAATATTATTTCTTTAGATTCGCCTGTTAATAGTGAAGAAGAAGATTCTTATTTGGGTGATTTTATTGCTTCTGATTCTGAACAATATGAAGATTTTGATTGGAAAGACTATGTAAGCTCTTTTATGGAAGCTGTTGAAAATTCACCTAAAATAAATAAAAAAGAATTATATGTTTTAAAAGCTAGATGTGGTATTTTAACTGGTCAACCTATGACTCTTGAAGAAGTTGGAAAAGAACTTGGTATAACTCGTGAAAGAGTAAGACAAATTGAATCAAAAGCATTTAGAAAAGCAAGAACTGATAAAATAATTAGAATGTATAATCCTAGTAGATTAAATGATGTTTGTACAAGTCAACAATATGTTTTAGATTCTAATGGTAATTTTGTTCCTATTAAAAGAAAGTCAAATGATTCATGTGATTATTTTAGATATAGTTATCCACGCATTACTAAAGCAGATGATGAACAAAATCAAAATGATGAAGCAAATCGTTTTGATAGACGTAACAAACAATTAGAAGAATATTTTGCATATAAAAAGACATTGAAACATAATTAGTAAAAGGGGTTTTGAAAATCCCTTTTTTCATTGAAAAAAAATATATAGATTGATATAATTATAATGAGGTAATTATATGAGAAGTGTTTATGTTCATATTCCATTTTGTAATAGTATATGCTCTTATTGTGACTTTTGTAAGTTTTTATATAGTAATCCTTGGGCAGAAAAATATATTGAAACTCTACAAAGTGAAATACTTGAATATTATGAAGGCGAAACTATTAAAACACTATATATTGGAGGGGGGACTCCTTCTAGTTTGAATAGTGATCTTTTAAGAAAATTATTTAATGTTTTAAGGCTTTTTAAATTAAGTGATGATTATGAATTTACTTTTGAATGTAATATTAATGATATTAATGAAGAACTTTTATATATATTAAAGAGTCATGGAGTTAATAGAATTAGTATTGGAGTAGAGAGTTTTAATAAAAATAATTTAAAATTTTTAAATAGGAAACATAATAAAAAAGATATATTTGATAAAATAAAATTAGCTAAATCATATGGTTTTGATAATATTAATGTGGATATAATATATGCTCTTCCAATAGAGAGTATGTTTGTTTTAAAGAGTGATATAAGTAATATATTAAAACTTAATGTTGATCATGTTAGTACTTATTCATTAATTATAGAAGAACATACTGCATTATATAATAAAGGAATTAAACCAATAGATGAGAATCTTGATTTTAAGATGTATAAATATATATGTAAGAAATTAAGAAAAAAAGGATATGAACATTATGAAGTAAGTAATTTTGCCAGAAATGGTAAAATGAGTAAACATAATTTGACATATTGGAATAATCAAGAATATTATGGTTTTGGACTTGGAACTACTGGATATGTAAATGGTATGAGATATGAGAATACTAGAAGCTTCAATAAATATTTAAATAAAGAATATAGATTTAATGAATTGCTTGTTTCTAATCAAGAAGAAATGGAGAATGAACTTATTCTTGGTCTTAGAAAATTAAAAGGTGTATCTATTAGTGAATTTGAGAAAAAATATGATAGGAAGATAGATGAAGCTTTTAAATTAGATGAAGCAATTAAAAAGAAATATTTAATTATTAAAGATGATTATTTATTTATTAATCCAAGTAAGATATATGTTATGAATGAAATAATTAATATGATAATGTGAGGAAATATGAAAGTAATAAGATTAATGAAGGGGTTAATTAAATATATTGTTCTTATGGCAATATTTTGTGTTATTCAAGTATATTGTGAACTTGAACTTCCAAATGTTATGAGTAATATAGTTGATATTGGTATTGCTAATAATGATACAGTATATATTAGTAGTTTAGTTATTAAGATGTTAGTAATAACTGTTATATGTCTAATATCTAATATTTTAGTTATATATTCTACTTCTAAGTTTTCTAATCAATATGGATATAACATAAGAGAGGCTTTATATAAAAAGATAAGTGGATTTAGTAAAAAAGAAATTGATGAGTTTGGAGCATCTACACTTATAACTCGCAGTACTAATAATGTTAGTAATATAACTTCTACTTTTTCTTTTGGATTAAGACTTATAATATTTGCTCCTATTATGGGAATAGGAGCGGCTATTATGGCATATTCTAAAGCACCATCTTTAGCACCTATAGTAATTATATCTGTTAGTGTTTTAATGCTTTTAGTTGTAGTTATATTTGCATGTATTTCACCTAAGTTTGAAATATTACAAAAATATTTAGATAAATTAAATGCTACTTCTCGTGAAGCACTTAGTGGTATTAGAGTTATTAAAGCTTTTAATAAAAAAGATTATTTTAAAAAGAGATTTGATAAAGTAAATAGTGATAATAGAGAAATGAATGTTTTTCTTAATAAAATACTTTATTTAATACAACCAATGATGATATTAATAATTAATGTCGCTACTATAATAATAGTATATATATCTACTAGATATTTAAGTGAAGGAACATTGGAAATTGGATCAATGATGGCATTTATTCAATATTTAGCCATAGTTTTAACTAGTTTCTTGATGTTACTTGTCATTATATTGAATATACCTAGAGTTATGGTTTCTTTTAAGAGAATAAATGAGGTATTAAATGTTGAAGTGGCTGTTGTTAATGAAGGAAAGATAAAGCTTAATTCTTTAGAAAGTATTGAATTTAAAAATGTTTATTTTAAGTATGAAAATGCTCATGATGATATGTTAAAGAATATTAGTTTTAAAATAGTTAAGGGTGAAAAAGTAGGTATTATTGGATCTAGTGGATGTGGTAAGACTACAATAATTAATTTACTTTTAAGACATATTGAATCTACTAGTGGACAAATATTTATTAATGGAATAGATATTCATGAATATGATATTAAGTCTTTAAGAAATATATTTGCATATACTCCACAAAATAATGAGTTGTTTAAAGGAACAATTAAAGAAAATTTGTCTTTTGATAAAAGAATTAATGCTGATAATTTAGATGAAGCATTAAGTAATGCTCAAATTATGGATTTTATAGAAAAGAATGAAGAGGGATATGATTATGAGTTATTCCAATCGGGAGTTAATTTGAGTGGTGGTCAAAGACAAAGAATGTCAATTGCTAGAGCATTGTTAAGTGGCGGTGAATGTTTACTTTTAGATGATTCATTATCTTCAGTTGATTATATTACTGATAAAAGAATAAGAGAGTCTATATATAAATTATATAAAGATAAGATGATAATATTGATTACTCAAAGAGTTAATAATTTAACTGGTTTTGATAAGATAATAGTTATTGAATCAGGTAAGATTGAGATGATTGGTAATTATCTTGATGTAGTTAATACAAGTAAAGTATTTAATGAATTTATTGAATCTCAAAAGAGGGAGGTGTCAAAATGAAAAGAAAAGAAAATAATGCACCTACTTTAAGAGAGGTTATTTCTAAAACATTTAAAATAATAAAAGAATATAGAAAGTCTTATATTTTGATTGTTATATTTTGTATTTTAGCTGCAATATTTGGTTCAATTGCACCTTACTTTTTAGGTTATGCAACTGATAGTTTGTATGATTCTATTAGCAAAGGAATAGGATTTAATTATTCTTATTTGAGTAAAATATTATTTTTAGTATTATGTTGTTATATTATTAATGCTATTTGTACATATTTTAAGAGTTATTTAGCAAGTGATTTAGGTCAAAGAATTGGTTATGATTTAAGACATAAATTAATGTCTAAAATATTTAGAATTAAGGTTTCAAGGCTTGATAAGATTAAGAAAGGTGATATTATTAGTAAAATAACTAATGATGTTGAAAGATTAACTGATAATATTACTCAAATAATACCTGATTTGGTTTATAATGCTTCTTTAATTATTGGTATAGTTGTTATGATGTTTATTATTGATCCTTTGCTTGCATGTATAGCTATAACGGTAATTCCTCTTACTTATTTGTTACTTAGTATAGTGATTAGAAAGACTCAAAAATATTTTGAACTCAATCAAAAAGCAATTGGAAATGTTAATGCTTTTGTAGAAGAAAGTGTTACGAATAGTGATGTTATTAAGTCTTTTAATAAAGAAAAATATTTTAATAAGAGATTTAATAAAGTTAGTGCACAGTTAGCTAGTTATGGCTTTAAAAGTAGTTTTTATAGTAGTTTAGCTGTTCCTTTTAATAAGTTAATATGTAATTTGAGTTATATTGCTGTAGTAGGAGTTGGAAGCATTTCTGTAATTAGAGGTAATTTGAGACTTGGAGCTATTCAATCTTTTCTACAATATATGAAAGACTTTAATAAACCTGTTAATACAATTGCTCAAGTTGTATCTAATTTACAAATGGCTATTGCTTCTGTAGATAGAGTTTATGAAATACTTGAACTTGAGGAAGAAAAGAATGGTGATTTAGAGTATTTTGCTTTTAATTCATGTATTGAATTTAAAAATGTTAATTTTAGTTATATTCCTGGTAAACCTGTTCTTAAAAATTTTAATTTAAAAATTAATAAAGGTGAAAAGGTAGCTATTGTAGGTAAAACTGGTGCTGGGAAAACAACTATAGTTAATTTATTGATGGGATTTTATAATACGTATGAAGGTGATATTTTAATTGATGGTATTAGTGTTAGGGATTTGGATAAAACTTCATATAGAAAATTAATTGGAATGGTTTTACAAGATACTTGGCTATTTGAAGGAACTATAAAAGAAAATATTGTTTTTGATAAAAAAATATCAGATGATAAATTAAAAGATATACTTGATGAAGCTAAAATGTTACATATGATAAAGAGTTTACCTGGTAGTTTAAATTTTGAAATTAATGAGGAAACTAATAATTTATCTAATGGAGAAAAACAATTATTGACAATAGCACGAGCTTTAGTAACTAGATGTGAAATATTAATTCTTGATGAAGCTACTAGTAGTGTTGATACTAGAACTGAGTATTTGATTAATAATTCTATGAAAGAATTAATGAAGAATAAAACATCAATTGTTATAGCACATAGGTTGTCTACTATTGTGAATTCTGATAAAATAATAGTCATTAAACATGGAGAAATAATAGAAGAGGGGACACATAAAGAATTATTAAAAAATAAGGGTTATTATTATGAGTTATATAATAGTCAGTTTGATTTAAATGATGAGGAGTAAAATATGGATAATTTTTTAGCAAAACTTGATAAATTTAAGATATTAAATGCTGATAATCCACTTGGATATATTAGAGATATTAATAGTTGTATCGGTCTTTTGATACATAAAGAAAATTCAACAATAATATATCACTTAGCCGCTTTTGATGAAGGAGATATTCCTTCTATAGATACATTTAAAGGTGTTCTTGATTCTAATACTGAAATTGTTGAGATATTTATTGGACCTAACACCAATAAAGAAAATTTGAATACACTTATAAATATTTTGCTAGATAAAGATATTTCTTATGTGATTAATGATATATTTACTAATAAATCAAATCAAACAAGTTTGGGTTTTGATTATACTAGTAAAAACTATTATAGTGTTGAAATGAATATGGGAAAACCTGAATTTGTACTTGAATATTCTCTTAATCAAATGAATAGATAAAGAACTCTTATAATCTATTTAGAGAAAAAAGTAAATCTTTTTTCTCTTTTATTTACACTATTTTTACAAAAAACTCAAAAGAAACTATTTACTTTTAAGAGTAAAAATAGTAATATAGTGGTAGGAAGTGAAACAAAGTGGTAGAAAGTGGGGTGCTACAATCATGTTGATGGGTGAGTTTCATCATAATATTGATGAAAAAGGTCGACTAATCATTCCTTCTAAATTTAGAAGTGAACTTGGTGAAAGATTGATTATTACCAAAGGACTTGATAAATGTTTGTTTATTTATTCTGAAGCAGAATGGAATAAAGTAATGCAAAAAGTAGGCAGCCTTCAATTTACTAAAAAGAATGTTAGGGCTTTTGAGAGAACTTTCATTGGTGGAGCTTCCATAATTGAATTCGATAAACAAGGTCGAATTAATATTACCTCACCGTTAGTTCATTACGCCAATATTCAAAAAGAATGTGTGATTATTGGCGTAAATGAGCGACTTGAAATTTGGGGACTTGAAGAATTTGATAAATATATGATGGAAAGTGAAGAATCTTTAAGTGATAAACTAGAAGATTTATTTGATTTTAATTATGAAGCATAAAAGTGTGTTATTAGAAGAGGTAATAAAATATTTAGATGTTAAAACAGGTGGTAAATATATAGATGCTACCGTTGGATATGGTGGTCATTCTAGTGAAATATTAAAAAAAATAGGAAAAGAAGGGGTTCTTTTCGCCTTTGATCAAGATGATAATGCTATAGAATTTTCTAATTCTAGATTATCTGAAATAGGAAGTAACTTTACAATATTTAAAAGTAATTTTGTTAATATGAAAAAATATATTAATGAAGAAGTTGATGGTATTTTATTTGATTTAGGTGTATCTAGTCCTCAATTAGATGAGGCTGATCGTGGATTTAGTTTTCATAAAGACGCTTTACTTGATATGAGAATGGATCAAAGTAATTCTTTGACTGCAGAAATAGTAGTAAACGAATATAGTTATGAGAAACTAGTTGATATATTTTATAGATTTGGTGAAGAAAAGTATGCTAAACCTATAGCTAAAGCTATTATTCAAAATAGACCAATTAGGACTACGTTGGAATTAGTTGAGGTTATAAAAAATAGTGTACCAATTAGTTATAGAAATAAAAGTCATCCTGCTAGAAAAGTATTTCAAGCAATAAGAATAGAGGTTAATCATGAACTTGACATATTAGAAAGTTCTCTTAGAGATGCTTTTAGTTTATTGAAAGTAGGAGGAAGAATTGCTGTAATATCTTTTCATTCATTAGAAGATAAGATAGTTGCTAATGTATTTAAAGATTTATGTAGTGATGATGAAAGTGCCAAAAAATTACCAATTGTACCAGATTACTTAAAGGCAAAAGCAAAAAAAATAGTTAAATTAACTCCAAGTGATATAGAACTTGAGGATAATAATAGAAGTAGAAGTTCAAAATTAAGAGTAATAGAAAGGGTTTTATGAAAAAGAAAAAATATTTAAAATTTAGGGGTGAAAATTTGATGTTAACAATTATAGTTGTATCTGTAATTGGTATTTTACTTACTAGTTTTATATTACCAGCTAAGTTGCAATCTTATAATTCTGAGCTTCAAAGATTAAAAACTAAAATTAATAAACAAGAAGAATTAAATGCTAGTATTCAAATGAAAATAAATGAGCTAGCTTCTTTAGATAATGCATTAGAAGTTGCAGATACCTTTGGTTTGGAGTATAATAATAATAATATTAGAATAATTTCAGAGTAGAGGTGTATAAATGAAGAAAATAAGAACAATTAATATAAATACAGCATTTATAATTGTAGTTGTTTTTATTTTTTTATGTCTAATTTTTAAATTATTTTATGTTGGAACAGGAAATGTTAAAGTAGGTAGTCAATCTTTAAGTCAGTTTGCTAGTAGTAGAGATACTGTAAAAAAAACTATTAAGGCAAGTAGAGGAACCATATATTCTAGTGGTAAAGAAGTACTAGCTAAAGATGTTAATAGTTATACTGTTATTGCTTATTTAGATTCTTCTAGAACTAAAGATGAGAATCATCCATATCATGTAGTCGATAAAAAAACTACTGCTGAAAAGTTAAGTCCATTAATTAATATGAGTGTAGAAAAGATTATGGAACTTTTAAATACTAAAATGAAAAGTTGTGATGGCAATGAATGCAAGGAAACAATTCCATATCAAGTTGAATTAGGTCCTGGTGGAAGGGGAATTACACAACTGGTTAAAGATCAAATTGAAGAATTAGATTTACCTGGAATAGATTTTATTTCTAGTACTAAAAGATATTATCCTAATGGAGATTTTTTATCTTATACACTTGGATATGCTAGAAAAGATGATTCTGGTAATTATCAAGGTGAAATGGGATTAGAACAATATTATAATGATGAATTAACTGGTAGTGATGGATATATTGAATATCAAGCTGATGTACAAGGTTATCAAATAGGTAGTGTACCTAATGTAAGCAAAGATGCTAAAGCTGGAAATGATATATATCTTACGATTGATACTAATGTTCAAATATTTGCAGAACAGTCTCTCACTGCATTAGAAGAAGCAGGAGTAGAATGGGCTACTATATCTGTAATGAATGCTAAGACTGGTGAAATATTAGCTGTTGCGTCTAGTCCTAGTTTTAATAATAATACTTTAGAAATTAAATCTTATTATGATCCATTTAGTGCTTATACATATGAACCTGGTTCGACTATGAAAATATTTAGTTTTATGGCTGCGATGGAAAATGGAATATATAATGGAAGTGAAAAATATAAAAGTGGTGTTTTAGTAGTAGATGATGCTAAAATCAAGGATTGGAATAAATATGGATGGGGAGAAATTACATATGATGAAGGATTTATGGGTTCATCAAATGTAGCTGCTTCTAAATTAGCTTTAAGTCTTGGTAGAGCTAAAATGAAAGATTTTTATACTAAACTAGGATTTGGTGAAAAGACTGGAATCTCTCTTCCTAATGAGGGAAATGGTATTGTTAATTTTAAATATAATACTGAGATTGCTTCTGCTTCTTATGGACAAGGTATGACTGTTACTGCTGTTCAAATGTTACAAGCTTTGAGTAGTGTCGCTAATAAAGGGGTTATGTTAAAGCCATATTTAGTTTCTAAGATTGTTGATAGTGATGGAAATGTTGTTCTTGAGAATAATAAAAATGAAGTTAGACAAGTATGTAGTGAAGAAACTGCTAGTAAACTTATTGAATTAATGAGAGGTGTAGTTGACGGTAGTGCTAAGATGTCTACTGGTACTGGGTATTATATTAAGGGATATGATTTAGTTGGTAAAACTGGTACTGCTGAAATAGCTGGTGGTAGTGGATATTTGACTGGTTCTACTAACTATGTTAAGAGTTTTGCCGGAATATTTCCTGGTAATAATCCTGAAATTGTTATTTATGTTGCTGCTTCTAAGTTACAAAAAACTTCTGCTTTAAAAACTGCTGTTAAGGATTTGGTTAAGAATGTTGGTACATATTTAAATTTATATAGTGATAATAATCAATCTAAGAGTACAATTTTAAATGTTTCATCATATATTAATAAGGATGTTGAAACTGTTAAAAAGTCTTTAGAAAATGCTAATGTTACTCCTATAATTATAGGTGATGGAGATAAAGTTATTAATCAATATCCATTAGATGGTAGTAAATTAAATTCTGGTTCTAAAGTTTTTATATTAACTAATGGAATTAATTATACTATGCCTGATATAACTGATTGGTCAAGAAATGATGTAGAAACATTTGCTAAACTTATAAAATTAGATGTTTTGTTTGATGGATATGGTTATGTAATTGAATATAGTTTTGATAAAAATTCTAAAATTGATTTAAGTAAATCTTTGTCAGTAACTTTAGAAAAGAAGTATGAAGAAAAAGAGGAAAAAACAATTACTAAAGAAAATAGTTGATATTGCAACTAACAATATTTATGTGATAAAATTATTTAAGGAGGAATTATTATGTGGTGGGATATTTTATATGTAACAATTGGTTTAATAGTTGGAATTATAGTTGGATTTTTTATAGCTAAGAAAATATTTCAAAAGCAATTAAAAGAAAATCCACCAATCAATGAAGAAATGATAAAAACTTTAATGAGAGGTATGGGTAGAAATCCAAGTCAAAAACAAGTTAATCAATTGATGAAACAAATGCAAAAATATCAATAGAAATATTGGTATTTTTTTTGTATAATGTTTATGGTGAAATTATATGAAGTTTTTTAGACATTTACATACTATTAATAAGCATAGATTTATTGTATTTAAATTATGTTGTAAGGTGGGGATTCCTTTTAGGGGGCTTGTTCATGATTTATCTAAGTATTCTTTTGAAGAATTTTTTGAGTCTGCTAGGTATTACACAGATGGTAATTATAGTCCAATTATAAGTGCTAAAATAGATAAAGGATACTCTAGAGCTTGGTTACATCATAAAGGAAGAAATAAGCATCATTTTGAGTATTGGTATGACGATGTTGCCTCAAATCCAACGCCAATTATTCCATTTAAATACATGCTTGAAATGATATGTGATAGAGTAGCTGCTTCTAAAACATATAATAAGAAGGAATATAAGGATTCTGATTCATTAGAATATTTTCTTAGAACCAAAGATAAAATGTGTATGAATAAATGTTTAATTGATTATTTAGAGTGTGTATTTACTGAATTATCTAAAAAAGGTGAAGTTGTTTTAAATAGAAAGACTTTAAAACAATTGTATGATGAGTATACCAAAAATGACACTAATTAAAGTGTCATTTTTCAAATGTTAATTCATAAATAGATTTATTATTTATAAAATAATATCCTCCTACATATGTATATGAATCTTCAAATTCTTTTATTAATTCATTATTTTTATAAATTTTTAATGTTTTGTAATCATTTATAAATCCATATCCATTATCAAGATATTTATATAGTGCATCTTTTTCTGTTATTTCTCTAGAATTTAATAAGTCTATATAGAAATATGTTGGTTTATCACTACTATTATTTATTTGAATTCTATAATAGTTTTTATTTGTTTCTGTACTATCTATATAGTAATTACTAATACTATCATTGTACTTTGGAGTAAATTTATAATATTCATATAGGTCTAAATCATATATTGTAAATGTTATTTTTTTATCTTTTATATTTTCTGTATAGAAGTATTTTAAATTATATTTATTTGTTTTATTATCATATTCAAATAGGGGATGAAGTCTGTTGTTAACTATTTTTTCTAATTTTTTATTACTTATTAAATATGTTTTTAAATATTTGTTTGCTTGTGATTCGTTATATGTTGATAGAATATCATTGAAACTACATTCTGGGAATGTAATTATATATAATTGATTATTTATTTCTTCAAAAGAATAACTCATTATGTCATCTTCATTATCACAATTACCATTAGGTTCAATAGGAATAGTGTAGTCTACTATTTTTTTACCTGGTTTAGTAAATACACTTAATGTTTTATTTTTGGTAAACATAATATAATTATCTGAATCATTATAGTTATCATTATCTATTTGAACAAGTATTTCATTTTTGAAATTTATTAAACCATATTTTTTATTTTTATAAACTATGTATGTATTATTAGTTATTTCTTTTATATAATTATATGTGTAATCTATAATAACATTTCCTTTATAATCTATTAGTCCACATGCTTCATTTTTATGTTTTTCATCAGTATATTTACATGCTGGGATATAATCTTTATTTCTGATTAAATCTCCATCTATTCTACTCATATTAGTTAATTCAGCTGTTATTTCTTCAGTATATAAATCATAAATAAAATAGTCATGATCATTTGTTTGGAGAATAAAATATTCACAATCTTTATTATTTTCTTTATGACATATTGGTGTGATAGATAAATATAAATCAGAAATAGTTTCATTTTTAGTATTTATAAATAGATATTTATCTTCATTTTCATCATATTCAATTTTATAATTACCATACTTATTATAAGCATAATTATTTTCTGTATTATCAAGGATTGGAGAATCATATATTTTTCCAAATGAACCAACTATATATTTATAATTATCATTATCATGATAGTAAATTTCATTATTGATATTATCATAATTTATATATTCATCATATTTTTTTATAAGTTTAAATGATGCTGTATTAAAGTCTTCTTTTATTTCAGGAATTTTAGGCTTATCACTTGGAATAACTGTAGGTTTATCATTCTCATTCTTTTTGTAAATAATAAACATTATTAAACATGATGTTAATAGTAATGAAAAAAATATTATTAGTGATATTCTTATAATTTTATTCTTTTTTGACATAGACACCTCTTTATCTTTTATATTTAAATTATATCATTTTTTCTTTTAAAAAACACTAAATTAATATATAATTAAATAAGAGGAAATGAAATATGAAGAAAGTACAAGAATATATAACTTATTTATCACCAGAATTTATTTATGTTCCTTTTGATAACATAGAATTATTACATATAAAAAAGAGTAAATTGGTTTACAATAATACATTTTTAGGTACTACTAATGATGGAAAAAAAATATTTAGTCCAGTTAGTGGAAAAATAATTGGTGTTAAGGATATGATTTATAATAATAAAAATTCTAAAGCATTAGTTATTGAAAATGATTTTATAGATAGGCGTGAAAAATTAAATCCTACTAGAAATATGAGTAAACATAAAAGAAGTGAAATAGTTGAGTCATTAGAGAAATATGGATTAAACAAAAAAATTAATAGCAAAACTACACTCGTAGTTAATTCTTTATATGATAAGAATAATGATTTAAAAGATATGGTTATTAATTATGAATCATATGAAGAAATACTTGAAGCTATTGATGAATTTATGGAAATATTTAATATGAAAACTTGTTATATATGTGTTGATAGAGATGACTTAATATCTATTAGTGCATATGAAAAATATATTAATGCATTTTTAAATATTTGTTTAGTTCATTCAAATAAGAAATTTAAGGATAGCACATGTGTTTTTTATAGTGTTGAAGAAATACTTGCTATATATAGGGCAATACATTTAGATTATATGTATGACAATACAATTATAACTATTAATAATGGAAGTCCTACTATAGTTAAAGTTAAATTATATACTCCATTATGTGAATTATTAAGAGCACTTAAAATAAATGTTAAAGATGCTTTAATATTTATTAATGGAGAACAAAAAGAAAACATATTGAATTTTGTTATTGATTCAACTGTAAGAAGCGTAACAATAAAGGGTAAACGTGTATGATATATGTATTTTTAGGAAGTGAAATAAGTGTTTTAAAGAAGAAAATAGATGAAACAATATCTTCTTTAAAAATAAATAATATTATTAATTATGACTTTAGTGATTCTAGTATGATAGATATTATTAATGAAGTAAATTATGTTGATTTATTTAATGAAAAGAAATTAATAATAGTAAATAATTTTTCATTCAAAAAGTTAAAAGAAAAAGATGAAAATATACTAATTAAATATATAGATAATATGAATGATAATGTTATTATATTTAAATGTATTGATGAAAAGTTAGATGAACGAAAAAAAGTTATTAAATCTTTGAGAGAAAAATGTAAAGTTATAGTGTGTGAAAAACTAGATTACAAGGGTTTGCATGCTTATGTACAAAATGTATTTAAAGAAAATAAAAAGGAGATAACTTTTAATCAAATTAAAAAAATATTAGATTTATGTGAATATAATACTGATAAAACTATGAGTGAAGTAGAAAAATTATTATTATATAAAATGAATAGTAAAAGTATAAGTGATTCTGATATAGATGATGTAGTAGTTAGAAGTACTGATAAAGAATTATATAGTTTTAATGAAAATGTTTTGAATAGAAAAATAGGTGCATCTTTTGATTCATTAAAAATACTTCTAAATAAAAATGTAGATAGTATAATTATAATAGATAGTTTAGCTAGACAATATAGGCTTTTATATCAAATGAAAGTTTTACATGAAGAAATGAGTTATGATGATATGGCTCGTAGTTTAGGAATTAATTCTTTTGTGATTAAAAAAATGATTCCTTTTGTTAATATGTATGAGGAAGAAGAAATAATTGATAAATTAATGAAATTAAGTGATATGGATTATGATATTAAAGCTAATGGATATGATAAAGATAAAGTTCTTGAGATGTTTTTACTTGCTTTATAGTACATAAACTTTACATTATTTTTAAAAATAATTATGAAGAATAAATTTATTAAAGTATAATTATAAAAAGAGGGTGAATATATATGTTGATTCTTGCAAAAAGTATATTAGGATTAATGATTGGTTTTTTTGTATCTGTAATATTAGGATTAATATTAATACCTTTACTTAGAAGATTAAATTTTAAACAAAATATAAGTGTGTTTACTGCATTTAGACATGCATATAAGAAAGGAACTCCAACCATTGGTGGATTAATATTTATTATACCAACATTGCTTACTATGTTATTTTTGTATCTAAGAGGAAGTTTAGAAATAACACATAGTTTATTGATTATAATATTTGTGTTTGTTTCTTGTGCGTTACTTGGTCTTACTGATGATCTATTAAAGGTTAAATTTAAGAATAATGATGGGTTAAGCATTTCTCAAAAATTATTTGTTCAAGTTCTAATTGCATTAATATTCTTTTATATTTATATGCAAGGAGGAGGAAATACTTATTTAGTTATTACTTCTCTTGGAATAAATATTAATCTTGGATGGATGTATGGATTGTTTATTTTATTCTTATTAGTTGGTTCTTCTAATGCAGTTAATTTATCTGATGGATTAGATGGACTTGCTGGAGGACTTTCATTAATTGCTTTTTTAAGTTTTGGTATTATTACTTGGGGAACTACATGGGTGGAAGGATATCAAGAAATAGCAATATTTTGTTTTATATTAGTTGGTTCATTACTAGGTTTTCTTGTATATAATACACATCCTGCTAAAGTATTTATGGGTGATACAGGATCGTTATCATTAGGGGCAACATTAGCTGCTATAGCCATATTAACTAAACATGAACTATCTTTAGCTTTAATAGGTGGTGTATTTGTAATTGAAACATTATCTTCAATAATACAATTAATTAGTATAAAGAAATTTAATAAAAAAGTGTTTTTAATGGCTCCACTTCATCATCATTTTGAAAAACTTGGTTTTGAAGAAACAGATATAGTTAAAGGATTTTTGATAATTGGATTTATGCTTGGTATGATAGCTATATATTATGGAGTATGGATGTAATAAAAAGAACTTAAGTGTTCTTTTTTAATTTATAAAAAATAAAATTAAGTATGAATAAAAAAATAATAATACTTACAATTATATTATCTTTAATAGGAATTTTATCTATATATTCTAGTAGTTATATATGGAGTTCATATAAATATGGATATTCATATAAATATTTATTAAATCAAAGTATATTTTTTATAATTGGTATTATTATGATGAAAGTATTTTCTAAAATAAATTATAAGATATATAAAAAATATTCTAATATTTTTCTTGGAATTAGTTTTTTATTACTTGTTATTGTTCTTATACCTGGGATAGGCAGTGTTAGAAATGGAAGTAGAAGTTGGTTTGGATTATTTGGTTTTGGATTTCAACCAAGTGAAGTTTCTAAATTATCACTTATTATTTTTACATCAAAATATTTATCAAATAATGATAATTTAAAAAGAAATACAATTAAATTTATATTACCTATATTAATGGTAATTATTGCCTTTTTTGGTGTAATAATGTTAGAACCGGATTTTGGTACTGGTATGGTTATTGTTTGTTCTTTAATAGGACTTATATTTATTAGTGGAACGGATGTATCGATTTTTATTAAAATTGGAATAGTAGGAGTAGTTGGGATAGTAATTCTTGTTTTAATAGCTCCTTATAGATTAGATAGAATAATGTCATTTTTGAATCCATGGAGCGACCCTCTTGGAAGTGGATTTCAAATGATACAAAGTTTGTATGCAATTGGACCAGGGGGATTACTTGGCTTTGGACTTTTTAATTCAAGGCAAAAGCATTTTTATCTTCCAGAACCTCAAACGGATTTTATATTTTCAATTATAAGTGAAGAGTTTGGATTTATTGGTTGTAGTTTTTTAATTGGATTATTCATATTACTTTTTTATAATATTGCTTGTAAGGCTATAAAGGAAACTGATTTATTTGGTAAATATTTGATATTTGGATTATTATTTTTACTTATGTTTCAAACAATATTAAATTTATGTGTAGTAGTAGGGCTTGTTCCAGTTACTGGGTAAGTCCTCCATGGTAACTGATAACGACAATTAAGTTTTGCCCTTATTTTAAGGGATTGTTAAAGAATTAGATATTGAAATAATTGATAAAAATGAGTTGATTTTCAAAAATAGTAAAAAAATTAATAAATTTTGCAGAAAAAAAATAGGGTAATTTTGCCATTACCACAAAAAATTAAACAAAGAATAAAAATATATTTTTGATATGAATAATCTATTTTTTGCATTTTTTAATATTTTAAGAAATTATGTGCATTTTCCTTCAATAATTTGCAAAAAAGTCTCAATTTTTTAAACGCTAACGGGAAAATATTCTCGTTTTGTTTATACAAACAAGAATATCAAAATTCAAGCATATTGATGTTGAGTATGACTCTTTTCGATTTTTTTAATAAATGAATTTAATTTTCAAGGATGAGACATCGGTGAAATATTTTTTTTACTTCAATAGCCTTGCCAAAATTCTTAGAAAACTTTTCATTTTTGGATAATTCTTTTAATTTTAATTCTTGTTCATCAATGGTAACTAATTGATCCTCATTAAATACATTAATAACTTGTCAATTTGCCTTAGGAGTAAAACATTTTAAATTATTATTTAAATAAGGCAAATAATATTTTCCATAATATTTAATCGAATTGCCATTATTAATTTTTCTAGAGGTTAAAACTGCAAGAGTATAATTAATTGTTTATTAACTAGGAGATTTTTCAAAAACAGATTCAATTTTTTATAATCTTTAAATAATAAATGTTTATTTTTTCTTTTTTATATTAAAATAATTATTGTTCAAGTAAATCACTTCTTTCTATAATTGTATTGCAATTTAATTATAAACAATTTACTTGAACTTTTTCTGTGTAAACTTTTTTAATTTTAAAGTGTAAACCATTCTCACTTAAATAATTCCGGTTTCATTTTAGAATAAAAATTTAAGAAATTATGTGCATTTTCCTTGCTTTTTTCTTTAATTTGTATTAGCATTATAAATAATAGGAGGTAAAAAAATGGAAAAGAATAGAACAGGACAAGTTATTGCATTTATAGCATTATTTGTTGGAATTATTGGTTTATCTGTTGGCTTCGCTGCATTTTCTAATACATTAACAATTAAATCTAATGCAACAGTCACTCCTGATAATAGCATTTTTAATGTTGACTTTTCTGATGATTCAACAAAAGTTCTTGTTGACCCTGTAACACCTGTAGTTACACCTAATACTTTAGTTGCTACTAATGGAACTATTGATAATACTGGTAGCCCTACAATTAGTAATATAAGTGCAACTTTTACAGAACCAGGTCAAAAGGCAGTATATACATTTTATGCTTATAATGCTGGTGAACTTGATGCTTATTTAAAGAGTATTGCATTTGCAAATGCTACAGGCGGTTCAACTACTAAAGTTTGTACTGCACTTACTGGTACTACTGATTCTTTAGTCCAAGAAGCATGTAACGGAATTACACTAAGTGTTCAAGTTGGTAGTGAAGCTGCTACTATTGGTAGTGTTTCAAGCATTACAGGACATAAATTAGCAAAAGCGTCATCTGATACTGTAGTAGTTACTTTAGAATATGCTGCAAATTCATCAAGTGCTGATGGCGATTTCACTGTTAGTTTTGGTGATGTAACTTTAAATTATAGCTCAGCTGAATAATTAGGATGGTGATAAATGTGAAGAAAAGTTATATTAAATTAATTTGTTTTAGTTCTTTCTTCGGTTTGTTATCTATCTTCAATAGTTTTGTCTACAGATTTCTTAGCCAAATAACATTAGATATTTTATTAGCATTTATGTTAATTATTGCCTATATGTTATTTGGTTTTGAAAAAGATAGACATAGATATATGAAGGAAATTATACTTGAAATATTGATAGTATTAATATCTTTTTTTCTCATATATTATTTATTTGGAATTATAATAGGATTTGCAAAGGCTGGTAATTATTATGCTATAAGTTCTATGATTAATATTATTTTTCCAATTATATTTTATATTTTGCTAGGTGAAATATTACGTTATCAGTTAATGGTTAAGTCAAGTGAATCTAAATATTTGATGTATTTAGTTTGTGTATTGTTTATAATGATAGATTGTACAATTGCTTTTTCCACACATAGTCTTGATAATCGTAGGGAGTTTTTTTTGCTTATTGCAACTATTGTATTACCTAGTATTTCCAAAAATATATTATGTTCTTTTTTATGTTTTAATTTTGGATTTAAAACTTCAATTATTTATAGACTTGTTATGGAACTATATTCTTATTTAGTTTATATTGTTCCTAATCCAAATAGTTATCTTTATTCAATAATATTTTTTTTGTTACCTTTTTATATTTTATTTCATATAAAAAGGTTGCTTAATAAAGATAAAGTTAGTAATATAGTTGAAGTAAGAGGAGAAAAAAGAAATATTCGTTTATTATCTTTTCTTCCATTAGGTGTAATTACATTTATTTTGGTATATTTTATATCTGGTTATTTTAGATTCTATGCAATTACAATTGCAAGTGGTTCAATGGAACCAAATATATTAAAAGGGGATGTAGTTATTGTTGATAAAAATTATGATGATTTAAAAGTTGGAGAAGTTTTAGCATATTATTATGATGACAAAGTTATTGTTCATAGAATTTATAAAATAATAGATACTAATGGTGAGTATTATATTTATACTAAAGGTGATGCAAACAATAATTATGACAATTATAAAATTGATAGGTCCATGGTTATAGGAATTGTTAAATTTAATATCCCTTTAATTGGATATCCTACAGTTTTATTAAATGAATATTGGTAAGGAGTAAAATAAATGGCAACGAAAAAAGAGGCCCCAAAAAAAGTTTTGAAAACTGAAGAAAAAAAAGTTTTGAAAACTGAAGAAAAAAAAGTTAAATTAAAACGTTTTCATTTTTCCTTTGGCAGAAGATTACTATTTTATTCTGCTTCGTTTTTGTGTTTGCTTTTCTTGAGCCTTTACTTTATTGCAAATTCTTTTGATTTAGTGTATGAAGAAAAAGTTTCTTTTAAAGAAACTGGAAATATTGATTATTCAGTATGTTTAAATAAGAATGATACTTTTGAAACTGAATGCTTAGGAAAAAATAGTAGTTATAATTATGTTGCTAGCCTAATAAATAATATTTCTATTAAATTTAATTATACTTTTGGTGGTAATAAATTATATTTAGAAAAACCACTTAAATATAAAATTGTAGGCAAGTTAATTATTAAGAATAAAGAAAATTCTTATATATATTCTGAAAAAGAATATGTTTTGAAGAATATTTCGAGTGATAATATTATAACTATTGGTTCTTACTATAGTATTGATGACTCAATTAGTATTGATTATAGCTACTATAATAATATTGCTAATCAATTTAAATCTGAGTATGGTGTTGATATTGATAGTTATTTAGATGTTTCATTTATTGTTTATAATGAAGTTGATGCAAAATATAATATTCCTAATTCAAGTAATTTAAATATTAAGATTCCTCTTTCTTTAAAATCAATTAAATTTGAAGTTAGTGAACTTAATAATAATTTGGAACAAACTATTATTAAGGAGTATTTGTCTATTTCTGATTATGTTGCATTAATTTTTGGTATTTTATTATTTAGTTTTTCAATATATTATTTTATTCGTTTTATTATTTTGATTTTTCCTTTACTAAGAAAGAAAAACATTTATGACAAAATGTTAAGCAAGTATATGAAGGAATATGATCGACTTATTGTAGAAACTGAATCTCTTCCTATATTTTCTGATTATAATATGCTTAAAATTAAAAGTTTTGAAGAACTACTTGATGTAAGAGATAATTTAAGATTACCTATTATGTATTATAATGTAACACCGCATAAAAAAGCTTACTTTTATATATTACATGTAAATAATTTGTATGTGTATACATTGAAAGAGGTTGATTTGATTAATGAAAAAAAGAGTGAATAATATAATTAATACTAATTATAAAAGAAGAAATATTTTATTGTGTTTTCTTCTTTCTTTTATTGTAATTTGTTTAAGTGTTGGTTTTTCTTCTTTTCAAAATAACTTAACTATTGATTCAGCCTTAGCCCATGTTAGAGTTGATAAAGATGTGCGTATTATGGGTGTCCATGTTAATAGTGTTAATGATGCTATTAGTAATTATGAAAACTATAATGTCAGTAGCATTGAAGGTGGTGCAATATTAAATTCTGCAGATTCATATGTTATATATGATGTTAATGTATATAATTTAGGTAATGTTGATGTAGCTATTGGTAGTATAAATATCGATAATGAAAATTTAAAAGTAGAATTTGTTGATTATAATATAGGTGATAAAATCTGTAATGATGATAAGTGTAAATTAGGTGTTAATAAAGTTATTAAGGTGAAAATATCTTATGTTGATGGTAAGTTTGATTCTAGTACTTCAAATCAAGGATTTGTTGTTAATTTTACTTTTGGTGCAGTTTATAGTGCTACTTATGTTGGGTTTGATGATACTACTGGATTTAATACTACTGCAATTGAAGGTATGGAATTTATTACATCTTTTACATATGATTCTTCAAAAAGTTTATCTGTTACTATGAATGGAAAAAGTCTTTCAAGTGGTACTGGTTATACTTATAATAATGGTGTATTTAGTATTGCAAGTGTTAAAGGTGATATTATTATTACTCTTGGAGATATGAGTTTTATGAAAAGTACAATTATTTCTATAGCTACTAGTGGAGGATCTGAGGAAGATTTAACTTTATATGATTTGGATACAATGACAACAGATGATAAAACAACTACATTTAGTAATATTGCAACCGATAGTGGTATTATTAGAACTAAAGGTATAACTGGTAGTAGTAATGTTCTTGTTTATAGAGGTGATATTACTAATAATTATGTAAGTTTTGCAGGTAATATATGGAGAATTATGCAAGTTGATGAAGATGGTAATTTAAGACTTATTTTAAATAATTCTATTGGGTCTAGTAAATATAATACTACATCTTCAATATCAAGTGAGGATCAAGCTGAAACTATTTTGGGATATGCAAATAGCATTGTAAAAACTACTTTAGATTCATGGTATACATCAAATTTAACTAATTATAGTGAATATATTGTTACAAGTAAATTTTGTAATGATTTCACTTATGAAGAAAAAACAAGTACAGGTGCATCAAATAATGTTTACTATTATCAATCTTATTTGAATGTAGGTTCAGATGCTGCTTTGTATTCTCCTTCTCTTGTTTGTCCTTCTAGTTCTATTTTTACTAGCAATATTGGTTTAATAAGTGTAGAAGAGGCTGTTCTTGCTGGTACTGCTTATAGGGCAAATAATACAAGTTATTATTTATATTCTTCTTCTGCTTGGTGGACTTTATCTCCTGCTTATTATGATTCTGCTCAAGGAAATGGTGGTGTATTCTTTGTTACTGCTTCAGGTGGTGTAACTGACTGGAGTAATAGTTTACTAACTTCAACTTATGGACTTAGACCTGTCATCACAATTGATGGTAATTTACAGTTTACTGGGGACGGAACTTTATCTAATCCATATAAGCTATCTGGTGAATCATCAGCAACAATTTCAAAAGTTAATATAACTGATTTATCAACATTAAGTACAGGAAAGTATTATATTACTAATACTGGAGGTAATTATAATGTTGATGGTCTTGTATCTTCTATTGTAAGTGGTATAGGACTTGTTGGTACAAATACTGCAACTTTCTCTGATGATAAAGAAACTATTCTTAGTACATCTGGTACATTATTTAGTTTTATAAATGGACAGGAAACTACAGATGGTTATTTATATCAAGTTGTTACTGATGATAACAAATATTTGACAATAGGGGCAACTGATTATAGTGTTACTTTAAGCGATACTCCTGTATATTTGAAGGTAAGTTTAGTTACAAATTCTAGTTATACTGGTAGAATTACTATTTCAGATGAAACTGGTACAATGTATTTAAACTTTTATGGTGCTAATAATACAAATGATGATAAATTTGCTGGATGGAATGAACTTGATAAAAATGATTATATGGCGCTTTATGCTGTTACGTCATAGTAAATTTGTAAGATTATTTAAAAATTAGTTTGAATTTCTGATATGAACCTCATTTCTTGAACATAGAAATGAGGTTTTTATATGTCAAAATTAAATTATGAAAAAACAATTAGCTTATTAAAATTACCAGATAATAATGATGAAAATAAAAATGTAAAAATTAATAAACATTATTTTTATTTATCAAGAATAGATTTAATAGAGGTGAACTCTCTATGAAACGAATTGATATAAATGGAAAAAAAAGAAAATTAAATATACAGTTTATTTATAAAAAAGATGGAATAAAACTTGAAGATATACTAAAGGAGGGGTATTTATGCTACTTAAGAAATTTAAAAGTGAAATGATTTACTTTTTCGATGTAATAAGGCATCATGAGGTATTAGTATTGCATAAATTAAATTTGGAGGGACTTTATTAATGGAATATATTTGTGGCGCTTATGATAGATTATCTGATGCTGACAATAAAATTGATGAAAGTTCTTCTATTCAAAGCCAAAAAATTATAATTGATTCTTTTGCTAAATTTAATAATCTAAAAATATATAAACATTATGTAGATGATGGATACTCTGGAGGAAATTTTGATAGACCTGGATTTCAAGAAATGATAAGTGATATTGAAAAAGGAAAAATTAATTGTGTTATTACAAAAGACCTATCTCGTTTAGGTCGTGAAATGTATAAAACTGGTAAATATATAGAAGAATATTTTCTAGAAAAAGGCATTAGATATATTGCAATTAATGATTCCTATGATTCTAATATAGGGGATTCTATGTTAGGAATTAGATTAAGTGTTAATGATTTATATTTAAGAGATGTTTCTAAAAAGGTTAAGACTTCTCTTCGTGCTAAACAGAATAGAGGAGATTATATAGGATCTTTTCCATTATATGGATATAAAAAAGATCCTAATGATAGACATAAATTAATTGTTGATGAAGATGTTAGACATATTGTTGAGTTAATTTATGATTTAGCACTAGAAGGTAAATCAGCCAATAAGATAGCAGAACATCTAACATTAAAGAAAATACCTATTCCAATTGTTTATAAAGGAGATCCTAGAGCAAAAGATGTAGTTGAAAATGATGGTTATGGTATATGGAAAAGACAAACTATCAAAGGAATTTTAACTAATCAAATGTATATTGGTAATATGGTTCAAAATACACATAATAAGATAAGCTATAACTCTAAAAAACTAAGAAAAACTGCAGAAGATGAATTAATTATTGTTGAAGGTACACATGAAGGTATAATATCCAAAGAAATATTTGAAAAAGTACAAGAAATAATTAATAGTAAAACCAAGACAAGAGTTACAAGTCGTCAATTAGAATATTTACTAGGTGGTTTACTTATATGTAGGGAATGTGGTCGCTCTATAAGAATTGGTGAAGATGTTATTAAATCTGGCATAAGGCATTATACACAGTGTAATTTATATACAAGAAAAGGGAAATTTGGAGTATGTTCATCACATAGAATTAATTACGATTGGCTAGAAGAAGATGTTATTGAATATTTACAAGAAGTGTGTAAAAAATTTTGTAAATATTATGATATAAATAATTTAGCTGATAATTCTAAAAATATTGTTATTAAAAATATTAATGAAATTAAAAAGAAAATTGAAAGATTTGAAGTTTTATTAAGTTCTCATCAAACAACCATTGATAATTTATATATTGATAAAGTTAAGGGATTAGTTGATGAAGAAATGTATAAAAGAATCTATGAAAAAACAAAAACTGAAATAACTAAAATAAATCATGAATTAGAGATTTTAAATAAAAGACTTTTAGCTAATCAAAATGAAAAGTCTAGTACAAGCTTTAATAGATGTAAAAGTGCTGTTATGGATTATATGTCTTTAAAGAATCCAACTAAAGAACAAATTCAAAGATTGGTAAAAAAGATTGAGATTGACAAAGATAAAAAAGTATATGTGTATTTAAAATTTCCAGAATTAGAAGAGATTTAAATTTAAGTTATTTGGAAGTACTACCTTTAATTTTCAGTTATTTCGTAAGTGTAACCATGTAAAAACAGTTATTATGGCAATCTATGAGGTGTCACTCTTCCTTTTATAAGTTATGGTGGTTCATCACTTCTTGTTAGTATGGCAAGCATTGGAATAATACTTAATATTGGTGGTAAATAATATATCCATTGTATAAAATTAAAAAATGAAATAATTGTTGAAGCAAAAGAAGATTATCAGTTGTATAATGATTTACTTAATAATTTTAAAAGTCAGTATGATGTTTCTAATGATGGACTTTTAATTGTTTCTTTTGTTATTGATAATAATATTGAAAGTGATTTAATTGATAGAAAAATAAATAAAGAAAGTACTATTGAATTAAATATTCCATTTTATAGCAGTATATAATTAATGTAGAAGTAATTCTGCATTTTTTAATAATTGTATTAGCACTCTATATTGACAAGTGCTAATTTTTGAGTATAATATAGTATGTAAATAAGAAGGGATAGATATGTTTAATATGAATAATGAAGAAAATGAAAATGTATTGGAAAAATATGGTCGTAATATAAATGAAGATGTTAAAAATCATAAGATTGATCCTATTATTGGACGTGATGATGAAATTCGTAGTATAACTAGAATTTTATCTAGAAAAACTAAAAATAATCCAGTTCTTATTGGTGAACCTGGAGTAGGTAAAACAGCAATTGTGGAAGGACTTGCTCAAAGAATTGTTAAAGGTGATGTACCTGAAAGTTTAAAAAATAAAACTGTTTGGGAACTTAATATGGCATCTTTAATAGCTGGTGCCAAATATAGAGGTGAATTTGAAGAAAGACTTAAAAAAGTTCTTGATGAAGTTAAAAAGAGTGAAGGAAATTTAATTATGTTTATTGATGAAATTCACTTAATAGTTGGTACTGGTGCTGTAGATGGAGCTATGGATACTGGTAATATTTTAAAACCAATGCTGGCTCGTGGTGAAATTCATGTGATAGGTGCAACTACTTTAAATGAATATAGAATGTATATTGAAAAAGATGGTGCTTTAGAACGTAGATTTCAAAAAGTAATTATTAGTGAGCCAACTGTTGAAGATACTATAACAATACTTCGTGGACTTAAAGAAAGATTTGAAATTTATCATGGAGTTACTATACAAGATAAAGCATTAGTTAGTGCTGCAACGTTATCAAATAGATATATTACTGATAGATTTTTACCTGATAAAGCAATTGATTTAGTTGATGAAGCATGTGCAACTATTAGAGTTCAAATGGATAGCGTTCCAACCTCTCTTGATGAAATAACTAGAAAAATATTAACTTTACAAGTTGAAAAAGAAGCATTAAAGAAAGAAAAAGATGAATTATCTATTAAAAGGCTTGAAAAAATTGATAATGAACTTTATACATTAAAGGGAAAAGAACAAGAACTTAGTTCTAAATGGAAAGAAGAAAAAACTATTAATGAAGAAATTAAGAAAGTTAAGTCTGATATTTCTAAATATACTTTTGAGTTTGAAGAGGCTAAAAATAATTATGATTTAGAAACTGCTGCTAGAATTAAGAATGGAGTTCTTCCTAAATTACAACAAAAACTTAAAGAATTATCTCAAGAAGGAAAAGATGGAATTTTATCTGATACTGTTACAAGTGAAGATATAGCTAATGTAATTAGTAAGTGGACTAATGTTCCAATCACTAAACTTATGAGTAGTGAAAAAGATAAAATATTACATTTGGAAGAAAATTTAAGAAAGCGTGTTAAAGGTCAAGATAAAGCTTTAAAACTTGTTAGTGATGCTATTTTAAGATCTAGAAGTGGAATTAAAGATCCTAATAGACCAATTGGTTCATTTATGTTTTTAGGACCTACTGGTGTAGGAAAAACTGAGGTTGCTAGAAGTCTTGCTTATGAACTTTTTGATGATGAACATCATATGATTAGAATTGATATGAGTGAATATATGGAAAAATATTCTGTATCAAGGTTAATAGGCGCAGCTCCTGGATATGTTGGATATGAAGAAGGTGGTCAATTAACTGAGAAAGTTAGAAGAAATCCTTATTCAATAGTACTTTTTGATGAGATTGAGAAAGCACACCCTGATGTACTTAACTTGTTATTACAAATACTTGATGAAGGAAGACTTACTGATTCAAATGGTAGAACTGTTAACTTTAAGAATACAATTATTATTATGACATCTAATGTTGGAAGTGAATATGTTATAGGTAATGAAGAAGATAAAGTTAAAAGTGAATTAAATAAATATTTTAGACCAGAATTTTTAAATAGACTTGATGAGATTATTGTGTTTGATAAACTTTCTAAAGATGATTTAAGAGAAATTTTAGATAAAATTATTAGTGAGATAGAAGAGAGATTAAGTGATATAAATATCAAAATTGAATTAAGTGATTCTGTTAAAGATTACTTTATTGATAATGGATATGATCCATATTATGGAGCAAGACCTCTTAAGAGACTTGTAAATAATAAACTTGAAACTTTAATTGCTCGTAAACTTATTAATAATGAAATTAAACAAAATACTCATATTAAAGTTGATTATATTGATGGAGAACTTAATATTGATTAGTATAAACAAGATGTTTTTGTGCATCTTGTTTTTTAATTTCTTGACAAATTTTTTTTTAATGTATAATATTATTTAGAGGGAAAGATAATATTAATAAAAGGAGAAATATGAAAAATCTTGTTATTGTAGAAAGCCCTAGTAAAAGTAAGACTATTGAAAAATATTTGGGTAAAGATTATAAAGTATTATCTTCTAAAGGTCATATTCGTGATTTAGCAACTACTGGGAAGTTTGGTCTTGGAGTTGATTTAGAAGATCATTTTAAACCTAATTATATTTTAATGAAGGGTAAGAGTAAACTTGTTAATGAATTAAAAAAAGAGGCTAAAGGTGCAGACAATGTTATTTTAGCAACTGACCCCGATCGTGAAGGGGAAGCTATTAGTTGGCATTTAAAAGAAGCATTAAATTTAAAAGATAATTATGGTAGAGTAGTTTTTAATGAAATTACTGAACCAGCTATCAAAGAAGCATTTAAGAAACCTAGAGATATTGATATGGAACTTGTTCATAGTCAAGAATCTAGAAGAATATTAGATAGAATAATTGGTTTTAGACTTAGTAGATTAATGCAAACTAAAACTGATGGTAAGAGTGCTGGTAGAGTACAAAGTGTAGCATTAAAATTAATTGTAGATAGAGAAAGAGAAATTGAAGCTTTTGTACCTGAAGAATATTATACTATTGAAGCTAATTTTAAAGATTTTAAAGCTGAACTTAAAAAATATAGAGGAAAAGATATTGAAATTAAGACTTCTGTTGAGGCTGATGAAATCTTATCTAAATTATCTAATGCATTTAATATTGATGGAGTTGAAACTAAACTTAAGAATAAACCTAGTAAACTACCATTTACTACTAGTACTTTGACACAAATGGCTTCTAATAGACTTGGATATCCAGCTTCTAAAACTATGATGATTGCTCAAAAGTTATATGAAGGAGTCAATATTGGAAGTGAAACTGTTGGTTTAATTTCTTATATGAGAACTGATTCTATTAGATTATCTGATTTATTTGTTAGTGATACTAAAAAATATATTAAAGCAAATTATGGTGAAGATTATGTAGGGTATGCTAAGAGTAGTAAAAAGACAGAGAATGTTCAAGACGCTCATGAAGCTATTAGACCTACTAGTATTAATAGAACTCCTGAATCTGTTAAAAAGTATTTAACTCCAGAAGAGTTTAAGCTATATAACTTAATATATATTAGAACACTTAGTTCTTTAATGGCTGATGCTAAAGTTGAAGCTACTAGTGTTGATTTAGAAAATCATGAATATATGTTTAGAGTTAATGGACAAATATGTGTTTTTGATGGTTATTTAAAAGTATATAAAGACTTTGAAGAGAGTGAAGATGTAATATTACCAGATTTTAAAAATTATAAATCTAAAGTAATAGTATGCAGTGATATTAAAAAGATACAACATTTTACTGAACCTAAACCTAGATTTACAGAAGCTAAATTAATAGCTGAAATGGAGAAGTTAGGAATTGGAAGACCAAGTACATATGCTAAAATAATAAGTGTATTAAAAGAAAGAAAATATGTCACTATTAAGGATAAAAAATTCTATCCAACTGAAATAGGTATTAAAGTAACTGATAAACTACAAGAATTCTTTTCATCTATAATTAATGTTAATTATACTGCTAATATGGAAGAAGAACTTGATGAAGTTGCTTTAGGTAAAATGGTTTGGTATGAAATAATAGATAAATTTTATAAAGATTTTGAACCACTTTTAAATACTGCATTTAAAGAAATGGAAAAGGATGCTCCTGTTGAGACTGGAGAAATGTGTCCAAATTGTAATAGTCCTTTAGTAGTTAGAAAAGGTAAATATGGAGAATTTACAGCATGCTCAAATTATCCAGAGTGTAAATACATTCAAAAAGAAGAAAAAGAAGAACCACGTGAGACTGGAGAAATGTGTCCTAAATGCAAAAACCCTTTAGTGATAAGAAAGGGCAAGTATGGAGAATTTACTGCATGCTCAAATTATCCAAAATGTAAATATATTAAAGAAGAAGAACCTGTTTTGTTAGATGAAGAGTGTCCTGAATGTGGAAATAAATTATCAATAAGATATGGAAGATATGGAAAATTTACAGCATGTTCTAATTATCCAAAGTGTAAGTATATAAAAAAGAAAGATAAGAGTGAATAAAGTTATTTACTTATAAATATGAATATTTTGTAAAAAAAAGTGCATAATTGCTTGCAATTTTAGGTAGTTATGCTACAATTGATGTATAAGCATTGTATATGTAGACGATGCTTAATAATATGGGAGGTAATTTACGATGAGTAAAACTGAATTAGTAGAATTCATTGCTGCAAAAGCTGGATTAACTAAAGCTGATGCTACAAGAGCATTAGATGCTACAATTGAAGGAATCACAACTGGTCTTAAAAAAGAAGGAAAAGTTGCACTAGTTGGATTTGGAACTTTCACAGCTAAAAAAAGAGCTGCTAGAGAAGGAATTAATCCTTTAACTAAGAAGTCAATTAAGATTCCTGCAAAAGTTGTTGCTGGATTTAAAGCTGGAAGTAAATTAAAAGACGCTTTAAATTAATTTATGAAGCCCATGTGGGCTTTTTTTAATGACTTTTTTTTAGTGTTGTGATATTATATAATATATGAATAATAGTGTTGTTGAAAAATTAAAAAATAGGGGTTATGAAGCTTATATAGTTGGTGGTTATGTTAGAGATTATTTGCTTGGAATAGACTCTCGTGATATTGATATTTGTACTAATGCAAGTATTGATGAAATAAAAGAAATATTTGAAGATGAAGGTAGGTCTTATGATAAATATTTTAGTTATCATTTAGATAGAGATGGATATTCTTATGATATTACTTCTTATAGAAAAGAACTAAAATATAAAAATAATAAACCAACTAAATTAGAATATGCTAGAACTTTAAAAGAAGATTTAGAAAGAAGAGATTTTACTATTAATACTTTAGCTATAGATAGTGGAGGTAAATTAGTTGATATATTTAATAGTAAAAGTGACTTAAATTCTAAAACTATTAAGGTAGTTGGTGATACTGAAAAGAGACTTACTGAAGATAAGACTAGAATAATTAGAGCTATAAGACTTTGCTGTACTTTAGACTTTAATTTAAATATGGAAATAATGTCTTTCTTATCTAAATATGGAAGTTATTTAAAAGATATTCCTAGAGAATATATTAAAAAAGAATTAGATAAAATATTTGATGAGGGAGGATATAATAAATTTTATTCTTTAGTTATATATTTTAAACTAGAAGATTATTTAAATATTAAATTAAAAAAGATAGCTAATGTTTATGATAGATATGGTGTTTGGGCTCAAATAGAGAGTGGTTTACCTTTTACTAGAGTAGAAAAAGATAAAATAAATAAAATAAAAACTATTTTGAGTAAATATTATATAGATTTTTCTGATTTAAAAGAGTATGATAATGATATTATTTTGAATGCAGCAAGAATTCTTAATATGGATAAAGAAGTAGAGGCTATGAAAGGTCTTGAAGATTTACATAGTATTATTGATATAGATATTTCTATAAATACAATGTTAAACTATGTAAGTGTTAATAATATTAGAAAGATTTATAAAATAATAGAGAGAAATATTATTGAAGGTAAACTTGATAATAATAGTTATTCTATTGAAGAATTTTTGAGAAAGAGAAATTATGAGTGATTTAAGAAGTGTATTTACTAGTAAAGATTTTGTTATTAATTCTAATGTTATTAAGTGTATTAGTAATCTTGATATTACATTAGATGAGTTTTTACTTGTTTTATACTTTATAAATGTATCTAATTATTTAAATAATGATGATATTAAAGATAAGCTTGGTTTTGATGATGATAAGATTTTTAACACTTTTAGTAGTCTATTAAATAAAAAATATATTGAGATGGTTGTTACTAATAAGAATGGGGAAGTTATTGAACAGATTAAATTAGATCCTTTTTATGATAGATTACTTTTGAATAAGAAGTCTGAGGATAAGAGTAGTGATATTTATAGTTTATTTGAGAGTGAACTTGCTAGAACTTTGTCTTCTTATGAGTATGAGCTTATTAATAAATGGTTGCAACAAGGGGTTAGTGAGGAAACTATTAAAAATGCATTAAAAGAAGCTATTTTAAACGATGTTAGAAATTTTAAGTATATTGATAAGATTATTTATGAATGGACTAAGAATGGTGTTAAAAGGCGTGTTAAAGAAGAAAAAGAGAATGAAGAAATGTTTGATTATGATTGGTTAGATGATAATGAATAGAAAAGCAATTGAAAATGAATTAGATAGATTGTTTTATGATGCTAGGTGTGAATTAAATTATACCCATGATTATGAATTGTTGCTTTCTGTTATGTTATCGGCTCAAACCACTGATAAAAGTGTTAATATGGTTACTGGTTCTTTATATAGTAAATATAATAGTTTAGAAAAATTAAATACTTTAAGTATTAGTGAAATAGATAGTTATATTAGAATACTTGGTTTTCATAATACTAAATCTAAAAATTTTAAAATTATTGTTTCTGATTTATTAAAAATAGGATATGTACCTAACGATAGAAAATATTTAGAAAGTTTACCTGGTGTTGGTAGAAAAACAGCAAGTGTGGTACTTGGAATTTTATTTGATGAGCCTTCTTTTGCGGTTGATACTCACGTATTTAGAGTTTCAAATAGACTGGGTATTACTAAAGATGTGGATGATGTTATTAGTACTGAAATAAAGTTAAAGAAATTTTTTGAAAAAGAAAAATGGAATAGAGTTAATTCACAAATGGTTTTATTTGGAAGATATGTATGTAAGAGTAGAAATCCTAATTGTGAATCATGTAATTTAAAAAGTATTTGTGAGTATTATAAAAACCATTAGAAATTCTAATGGTTTTATTTATTTAACTAATATTGTTTGAGTAAATGTTCTTGATATGGATTTTGATTTATATGTAAATGTTACTGAATATGTTACTTTATATGTTCCTGATGCTGTATTTATTTTATTAAATTCTATTTTATTATTATTTTTTGTAACATTTGTTACTGAAACATTTAATCCTGTAATATCCGTTTTTATATCAGTTGATTTATATTTGATTGAATCTATTGCTGAACTTGAAAGTTCACTTAAATTATCTCCAACTTTTATTACTTGATTTAGTCCATTCATTTTTACTTCAATATCGCTATCTTTAATTTCATTAGTTGTGTCTTGAGTATCTGGTGTTATTTTACTATCACTTGCGAATAATAATTTGACGCCTTCACTTGCATTAGATTTAAATTTTGAATATGAGCTTCTAATAATTGCTCCATCATAACCAGGATATGCACTTAAATCTATTGTATATGTTGTATCTGTAATCCATGCTATATGTTTTTCTGTAGTGCCTTGTGTTAGGTAAATATCAAATCCAAAGTCTCCAATATTATTTGTATTATAAGTAATTCTTTTATTTAAATAATCTTCTGCCCAAATTGTGTATCCTTCAGTGAAGTAATTTGTTAAATATGCTTTGTCTATTGCATTTGGAGTACCAGGTGATACCCATGATAATGTGACTTTTTTACCACTCATACTATAACTTACATTAATAGGTGAGGATAGTTTTGAAAATCTTGTAGAAGTTTCACTTGGCTCAGTTCCACTTATAAACATAAATTCTCCTTTTAAACTACTTGGTGTATATTCACTAGGTGAAGCAGCTGGGATAGTTTCTAATTCTACGCTTGCATTTGTTAAACCTTTAGGTCTTGTAAATTTAGCATTTGTTTCATATATTCTTTTAGCAAGTGTTGCTTGTATTTTAACTCTATCAGTATTTGCTTGGCTCATTAACATATATTGTTTGTCTTTTGCATTTTGTGCTGTTAATCCTTCAGGGAAGCCTAGCCAAATTGCCATTGCATAATCTTTTGTATAACTTGATGTCCATGAATCTGGTATTACTGAACTTGATAATCCATATTTTTTTAGAAAATCTGTATCATAAGATGTTGTTCCTGTTTTTGTAGCTATTTGAGTTCCTGAAACCTTAACTGAACCGCTTGTTGCACTGGTTAATATACTTGTAATCATGTAAGCAGTTGTTTCTTTCATGACTCTTTTTCTTTCATGCTTTGGTTCATATGTTTCTTCTGTTTCTCTATAAACTATTTTAGTATATGAATATGGTTTTGTATAATAACCTCCATTTGCAAAAGCAGCATAAGCACCAGCAAGAACTACTGGAGTAGCACTATTGAATGTACCAATTGAATATGAATCAGGAAGAGTAGTGATATCTCCAAAATCAATTCCTAGACTTGTGGCAAATTCATATTTTTGCTCATTTGTAGTAAGTCTAAATGCTTGTAATGCACATGTATTGACGGAGTTCTTTAAGCAATCTCTTGTTGTCATAAAACCTTTATTGCTTCCATTAAAGTTTCTCATGTATTCATTTCCATATGGTGTCTTTTCATCTATGAATGGTCCATATGTACTAAGATTTGCATATTCTATTGCTGGCCCATAGTCAATTATTGGCTTTGCTGTTGAACCAGGCATTCTTTTTGTTTGACCATAGAATGTAGCTAAATTTAATGTCATAGCTCCAGTTTTGTTTTTTCCAGCTCCTACTGCTACTAAAGCACCTGTGTTTACATCAACTACTGCAATTCCTGCATCTTGTTTTGTTTTTCTAAATTTATATGTTTTATAAAAGTCATTTATTGCATCTTGCTTTGAGGTAATCATTGTTGTGTAAATGTCCATTGGAACGTTGTAAGGGTTATTTCCAGTTTCATCTATAATTTCTTGTACTACTGTATCAATGAATCCTTGATATTCATTTGTTTCAGTTGTAGAGTTGGCCAACATATCAGCTATTTCAATTGATCTTCCTGCATTATATTGCTCTTCACTAATATAGCCATGTCTTTTCATAAGATATAATACTGTATTTTTTCTATTATTTGCGTCATTTGGATTTACATAAGGATTATATCCGTTAGGTGACTGAAACATACCAGCTATTTGAGCAGCTTCTACGAGATTTAAGTCTTGAACATCTTTTCCAAAATAATATCGACTTGCTTGTTGAACTCCATATATATTTCCACCAAGACATGGTGTATTTACATAATATTCAATTATTTCTTCTTTGGTAAGGTTCTTTTCCATTTTAAATACAGCCATATATATATCTGTAAATTTTCTTACTATACCATCGAATCCTTCACTAACAAAATCAGTAAATGCTAATTTTGAAAGCTGCATTGTTAGAGTAGAAGCGCCTCCACCACCTTTACCAAGTATTTGACTAAAAGATGCTTTTAAAAATCTTGGGGCATCAAATCCATTATGCTGGAAGAATCTTGAGTCTTCTGTAGCTATAATTGCATCAATTAATACTTGTGGTAATTCATCATAAACTACTTTTTGTCTTTGTTCTGATCCTAATGTTGTGATTAAGTTTCCTTCTGAACTATATACTCTTGATGCTTCTTTTTCAAACATTTGATTAATATCATATTCTGGAGCACTTTTAACTATATAATAGCAAAATCCAATTCCTGCTAATACACAAAGTATTCCTAATGATACTATAACTACCATAATCCAGTACCAAACTCTAATTTTCTTTTTACCATTTTTGACACTATTTGTTTTTTTTGATAATATTTTCTTTTTCATATTACTCCTTAAAGTAAGCTTCATCTACACAATCTAAATATTTTAGTCTTGGCGTATAGCTTTCTTTTATTTGATATCCTTTTTTCATAATATAATCATATTCAATAGATTTTCTTTCATTATTATTTGTATAATCTATTAAATCTTCTCCTTTTAATAAATAAAATTTATCATTCATAAAAATAATTAGAAATACTATTCCTTTTTGTTTTATAACTCTTTTAATATGTTCTAATTGATGGCTTTTTATATTAGCAAGTGGAAATGATGTTTTAGAATGACATTCTTTAGCATCAAATTCAATATATTTTTCTCTATAAATACCATTATAATCTAATGTAGATATATTTGAATAAACAGCTTTATCTATTAAATGTGATGAACTTGAAGGGTAACTTACATTTAATACTTTAATAGGTGTAGGTTTTTTATATATTAAACATTTTTCTATGCTGTTATAGTAAGTGTTTGCATCATTTAATATATTTTCTAAAAACATACCTCTATTTTTAAATGAAGAGTCCTTCATCAAAATCACCAATATAATTATACTATATTTGTACTTTTTTTTCAAAAAAGTATTATTTGATAGTGTAAACTAATTAAATATTTATTTTTTCTTATTTGTATGTTATAATAATTTTTGTTTTTAAAGGGAGATAATATGAAGAAAGTTTTATATTGTTTATTGTTAATTAGTTTCTTATTTATAAATATAACAAGTTTAAGTGCTGAGAGTGATACTGGAATAGAAACACCTGAAAATTGGAAAATATCAGAAGAAGATATGACTTGTGAAGAATTGCTTGGTAGTAATTTAACTAAAATAGTACATTTATGTGTAACAGTCGTTAAGGTTATTGGTGCTATTGGTGCTATTTTGTATGGAATTATTATGTTCCTACCTGTTATTATGGTTGATGATCCAAAAGAATTAAATAAAGCATTAAGCAAAGCAGTTAAAATGTTAATAGTATTAATTTTAATTCTTTTGTTACCATCTTTAATTAAAATAATAGGAAATATATTTGACTTTGATTTAACATGCTTGATATAGACACTTTTTGTGTCTTTTTTATTGAAATATATTTTTTCTAATGATAAAATTGTATTAACAATGTAGGTGATAATATGAAAAAATATATAAAATGCGTCTTTTTATTTTTTACTACTTTTATTTTGTTTAGTTCAACATTATTCGCTGAAGCAACTTCTTGTATTAATGATTTTAAAGATAGAAAATGTGATTTTAGTGTTGGCGTATTTTATAAATGTAATAATTTGTCTTATTCAAAAGCATATAAAGGGCATTATACTGATGTTAAAAATAGAAGTAGAGAAATATATGCATTTTGCTATTATGCAGGTGATGGAAAGTATTTTTATGAGTTGGTTTATGATGGCTATAATGGATGTAAGAGAGGCGGCAAAAATTATTATGTAATTAATAAAAATAATCGTCTAGTTCAAACTCAAGATTTGTCTGAGTCTATATCTGTTCTTGGAGATGATGCTATAACATCACAAAATGTTGGATGTGCACCATATTTCTTTTATGATGAAACAAGATCAAAAACAAAAGCAATTTTTTCTTATACAAAATTGGATGAATATGATTGGTTTCCTAATGAAAATTTAGAATTTACAACTGCTGATACAGAATCTGGAAATAAAATTAAGACGTGTGTTTCAAAAAAACTCAGTTCAAGTAGTTTTTGCAATTCTTCTAACAAAAAAAATTTTGTTTCAAATGCGATTGATAGTTGTATGAAGAAGCAAGGCCTTGCTTATGAAAAAGATAGTGATGCATATAAAACTTTAATTAATGAATTGAATACTTCGTTTAATAATAAATACATTCAAGATTCTATTTATGCTTGTAAATTTAAAGAGTGTGGGGTTAGTTCTGAAAGTATTACAAAATACTTCAATTCATCTGCATCTAATGGTGCATATAGTGATGAAACTCTAATGCAAAATGCTGGATTTACTAGTACTCAAATTTCATGTGCTCTTAAAGTAATTAATTCAGAAGAAATTAAAGAAGAAATTAATGATGTTGCTGATACCGCAAGTGAACAAATTGATTCTACAATGGAGGATATTCAAAGCGATTTAGATTTTAAGAGTGATGGTGATAGCCCTAATGTACCTGACGGATGGAATATATCCGATGAAGAGATGACTTGTGAAGAATTACTTGGCAGTAATTTAACTAAGATAGTAAATGTAGGTGTAACAGCAATTAGAGTAATTGGAGCACTTGCAACTATAATATTTGGAATAGTTGCCTACATACCTGCAGTTAGTGGAGATAATCCTGAATTATTAAAAAAAGCAAATTCAAAAGCTATAAAACTGGGTATAATACTTATATTTATTTTATTGCTTCCATCTCTTGTTAAAATAATAGGAAATGTATTTGACTTTGATTTAACTTGTTTAATGTAACACGTAAGAAATTACGTGTTTTTTGTTGAAATAAATGCTTATGTGTGATAAAATAATTTCGCTTTAAGAAAAAAGACATATTTGTTGATTTAATATTCCAGTGCTTAAATTTTTTAAGTGAATATTAATTTTAAGACAAATAGAAGTAAAAACGAAGGGAGAGAAGAAATATGGCAGTAATTGCAAAAAGTTATTTATTAGAAGCTGGTGTACATTTTGGACATCAAGCTAAAAGATGGAATCCTAAAATGAAGGAATACATTTTTACAACAAGAGATGACATTCATATTATTGATTTACAAAAAACTGTTGACAAAATAGAAGAGGCTTACGCTGAACTTCTTAAAGCATGTGAAAATGGTGGTAAGGTTCTATTTGTTGGTACTAAGAAACAAGCTAAAGAAGCTAGTATTGAAGAAGCAGCAAGATGTCAAAGTTTTTATGTAACTGAAAGATGGTTGGGAGGAACTTTAACTAATTTTAGAACAATTAGAGATAGAGTTAAAAGACTAATCGAAATTGAAAAAATGGAAAGTGATGGTAAGTTTGAATTACTTCCTAAAAAAGAAGTTGCTAAAATTCAAAAGGAATATGAAAGATTAAACAAACTTCTTGGTGGAATTAGAGAAATGGATAAATTACCAAAAGCTATCATTGTTGTTGATCCTAGAGTAGAAATTAATGCTATTCGTGAAGCTAGAAAATTACATATTCCTGTATTTGGAATTGTGGATACTAACTGTGATCCTGATGATGTAGATTTCCCAATTCCAGCAAATGATGATGCTGTTAGAAGTGTTAAAGTTGTTTTGGGTGTATTGGCTAACGCTGTATGTGAAGCTAATGGTCTTGAATTAGTTGATTATGTAACTGAAGATGAAACAGCTAAAAATACTAAAGAAATTAAAGTTGAAACTAAAGTAGTTGAACTTGACAATTTCGAAGAAGAAAAGAATAGTGAATCTGATTATGAAGGAATGACAGTTTCTGATTTAAAAAAGATTGCTAAAGAAAAAGGTATTGCTGGTTATTCAACTATGAAAAAAGATGAATTAATCGAAGCATTAAAGTAGGAGGAAATTATGGATATTAGTGCAAGCATGGTTAAAGAATTAAGAGAAAAAACTGGTGCTGGAATGATGGACTGCAAAAAAGCTTTGGTTGAAAGTAATGGAGACATGGATAAAGCAGTTGATTATTTAAGAGAAAAAGGAATTTCTAAAGCAGCTAAGAAAGCTGAAAGAATTGCTGCTGAAGGATTATCTAATATTTATATTAAGGGAAATAAAGCTGTAGTAGTTGAATTAAACTCAGAAACTGATTTTGTTGCTAAGAATGAAGAATTTAAAGGATTATTAGATAAAATTGGTAATACCATTTTAGATAATAATGTTTCTACTATGGAAGATGCTTTAAATAGTAAATGTGGTAATGAAACAGTTAATGATTTAATTGTTAATGCTACTGCTAAAATTGGTGAAAAGATTAGTTTAAGAAGATTTGAAGTTGTAGAAAAAGCTGATAATGAAGTATTCGGTTCATATTTGCATATGGGCGGTAAGATTTCATCATTAACTGTAGTTGAAGGTGAAAATGAAGAAGTAGCTCGTGATGTAGCAATGCAAGCAGCAGCTATGAGACCATTATATACAAATATTGATAGTGTTCCAGCTGAAGATTTAGAACATGAAAAATCTGTAATTAAAGAACAAGTAATCAATGAAGGTAAGAAACCTGAATTTGCTGAAAAAATTGTTGAAGGTAGAATTAGAAAATTCTACGAAGAAACAGTTTTAGAAGAACAAGCATTTATTAAAGATTCTGGTTTAACTGTTAAAGCTTATTTAGAAAATAATAATTCTAAATTAGTTAAATTAGTTAAATATGAAGTAGGCGAAGGTATGGAAAAAAGAAATGATAACTTTGCTGAAGAAGTAATGAGTCAAATAAAGTAATTTAAAAATCTTTCTTTTGAAAGATTTTTTGCTTATTTAAATTTAATTTTATTGTATAATTTACTTGAAATTTGGTACTTTTTGTACTATAATCAAATATAGTCATGAAGGGAGGGAAGAAATAATGACACACGTTGAAGTAAAAGATGGTAATGTTGAGGGTGCATTAAAACGTTTTAAAATGAAAGTGCAAAGAAGCGGAGTCCCTACTGAAATGAAGAAAAGAAGAGAATACTTAAAAGCTGGAGTAGTTAGAAGAGAAGCAAAAAAAGAAGCTATTAGAAACGCTAAAAAACATAATAAACAAAGATATTAATAATATTAAATAAGGAGTGAATGCTATGTTATATGAAACTATATCAAATGATATGAAAGAAGCTATGAAAGCTCATGATAAAGATTCATTAAATACTATTAGATTATTAAAATCAGCTATTGATTTATATTTAGTTAATAATAAAATGGATAGAAATGCTTGTAGTGATGAGATTGTTATAGATGTAGTAAGTAAACAGGTTAAAACTCATAAAGAAAGCATTGAGGAATTTAAAAAAGGTAATAGACAAGATTTAGTAGATGGATTATTAAAAGAAATTGAATTATTAAGTAAGTATTTACCTGAACAATTATCTGAAGAAGATGTAAAAAAAGAAATAGATAAAGCGTTTGATAAAATAAAACCTACTTCTATGAAAGATATGGGTGCTTTAATGAAAGAATTAATGCCTATACTTAAAGGTAAAGCTGATATGAGTCAAGTCAATGCTATTATTAGAGAAAAATTAAATTAGAACATATTTTTGTTCTTTTTTATTGTTTTTATATATTGTTTAACAGTTGAATCCTTTATATTATTGATATATAGTATATGATAAGAGGAACGAAAAATATATTAGTGAATCTATAAAATATAAAAAGATATCTACAAAAAGTTTTTAAAGATAGATATGATTGGAGAAGAATTGGATTATTGTATAATTCTTAATAGTCAATGTTAAGTAGAAAAATTAGTTGTAGTTAATAATTCATATTATATAATACTTAGTGATGTTTAAAATATAAATTCTATAATAAAAGGAAATATACAAGAAGGTAAATAAAGTGTTATGTTTTTGCATTTGAAATTAAAACATGAAAAATATGTTTAAATTAAAAATAAATCAAAAATAATTCATATATAATTAAATGATAGTGACTTTTATAGTCACTTTTAATGTGATATAATTTTTTTATGATGATTATTGTATATTTATTTATATTAATTATGATTGGTTTGATAGTGTATTTATGTACTTTAAATATTATTTTTTGTGTAATTATAATTATTTTAACTATTATATTTTTAATCTTGTTATTGATGAGTCATGTTAAATTTGAGGTTAATAAGTTTGATATAGTTAGTCATAAAATAGATAAAAACATTAAAATAATGTTGATGGCTGATATGCATAATAGAGAAATATTAAATAGGATTGTTAAAACTATAAGTGAAGAAACGCCAGATTATATTATTATGTGTGGTGATATGATTAATGAAAATCTAAAAGATATTAAAAATTTCATAAAATTATTAGATAAAATAGATAGCAATAAAATTTATTATATATTTGGCAATCATGAAGAAGAGTTATGTAAAAATGATAAAGATGAATATTACAAGATATTAAAAAAATATAAGATAAATTTGCTTAATAATAAAAGCGTTAAACTTAGTAATAATATTATATTAAATGGTATTTGTGTTCCATATGAATTTTATAAGTTTATGGGTAAAAAGATTTCTAAAAAAGATTTTGATAAATATTTAAATAAATGTGAAACGGACAAATATAATATATTAGTTGCTCATAATCCATTATGGAATCTGTATTATAAAGAATTTAATTATGATTTATGTTTGAGTGGTCACATTCATGGTGGAATGTTTAGGTTTCCTGTTATTGGTGGTTTACTTTCCCCAGATTATAAGTTTTTCCCTAAATATTCTAAAGGAAAATATGAAGTTGGAAAAATGACTAGTATAGTTTCTAGTGGAATTGGTTATAGTAGAAGAATAAAAATGAGAATATTAAATCCTGGCGAAGTGGTAATTATAAACTTATTAAAAAAATAACAAAATTATGATATACTATGTTATGGAGTAGAATATGAATTATTTTATTTATAAAGTTGTAAGGTTTATTGGAAGACCAATTTATAAAATTGTTTTTAGACCTAAATATTATGGTGTAGATAATATTCCTAGAAAAGGGGCAGTTATACTTGCTGGTAATCATACTAATAATTTAGATGCAGTTATGATGATAGGAGCACCTAAAAGGGTTGTACACATGATGTCAAAAAAAGAATTATTTAGTAATAAAATATCTAATTGCTTTTTTAGAAGTATGGGTTGTATTAGTGTAAATAGAGGTATACATGATGAGTATGCTAAAAGTGAAGCAATAGATGTTTTAAAAAAAAATGAGGTTCTTGGTATATTTCCAGAAGGGACAGTCAATAAAACATTATATAAAGATAATGAAAAATTAATATTGCCATTTAAATATGGAGCAGTTTCTTTTGCTAAAAAGACTAATGCATATATAGTGCCTTTTGCTATTAATGGAAAGTATAAAATATTTAGTAAAGACTTAAAAATAACTTTTGGTAAACCATATAAAGTTACAGGTGATTTAGAAAATGAAAATGAGAAGTTAATGAATATTGTTAGTAAAATGATACTGGAGGGAAGAAATGAAAAAAGAAAGTGATAAAGATTATCCATGGTTTAAATATTATAAAGATATGAGATTTCATATTGATTACCCTGATGTCTCTATGTATGAAATGGTTAAAAGAACTGTTAAAAAATATCCTAGTAGTATAGCATATAAATATTATGGGAATGAAGTAACATATAGATCATTACTTAGAAGAATAGATGATTCTGCTTGTGCTTTTGTAAGACTTGGAGTTAAAAAGAAAGATGTGGTTACTATATGTATGCCTAATACTCCTGAAGCAATAATAAGTGTTTATGCTTTAAATAAATTAGGTGCTATATGTAATATGATGCATCCTTTATCTAGTGAGGAGGAATTAAAGCAAGGAATAAATTTAGTTAATTCAAATTATGTAATAGTTGCCGATATAGCATTTTCTAAAATAAAGAATATTAAAAAAGATATTTCAGTTAATAAAATAATATATTTACCTATATGTGAATCTATGGATCCATTAACTAGATTAGGATATAGATTAACTACAGGAAGAGGAGTTCTTGCTCCTATAGGAGAAGATGTTATTCCATATTATAGATTTATAGCTAGAGCTAAGTATCATAAAGAAACTATTAAAGATGAAGGAGTAGGTAGTGATACTGCTATTATTTTACATAGTGGTGGTACTACTGGTTCTCCTAAGGGAATAGCATTAACTAATATGAATTTTAATGCTCTTGCGTTAAGCGGAGTAGAAATTAACAAAACATTGGGACATGGTAATAGTATACTTGCTATAATGCCAATATTTCATGGATTTGGTTTAGGATGTACATTTCATGCATCATTTGTTAGTGGAGCAACTGCTATAATACTTCCTAGTGTTAATCCACGTAAATTTGATAGTACATTACTTAAATATAAGCCTAATATTATAGCTTGTGTTCCAAGTTTATTAGAAGGACTTACTAATAGTAAGAAACTTGTAGATGAAGATTTATCTTTCTTAAAATGTGTTGTTTGTGGAGGAGATGTTTTAAGCCCTAAGTTAGCAAAAAAAATAGATGAATTTTTATATGATCATGGTAGTGATACTTTCGTTAGAACTGCATTTGGTATGACTGAGTGTACTGCTGGTGCTGCTATGATACCTATTGAAGAATCACGTGAAAAATCTATTGGCATACCTATACCTGATTGTTATATAAAGATATGCAAACAAGGTACTATTGAAGAATGTAATTATGGTGAAATAGGTGAAATTTGTATAAATGGCCCTACTGTAATGAAAGGATATATAAATAATAAAAAAGAAACTGATATAGTTTTAAAGAAACATAAAGATGGTAAGATTTGGCTTCATAGTGGAGATGCTGGATATATGGATAAAGATGGGTTTGTTTATTTTGAAGCTAGAATTAAAAGAATGATTGTTTCTAGTGGATATAATATTTATCCTGGACAATTAGAAGATATAATATGTGAACATCCTTATGTTAAAACTTGTGCTGTAGTTGGTGTTCCTCATCCGTATAAAAAAGAAGTTGTTAAAGTATATATAGTTCTTAAAGATGGACTTGTACTTAATAGTGAAATAAAAAAGAGTATTAGAGAATATTGTGAAAAAAATATTGCTGCTTATGCTCTTCCATGTTCATATAATTATATAAATGAACTACCAAAAACTAAAATTGGTAAAGTTGCATATAAAGAGTTTATTAAAAATGATAATGTTGGAAAATAAATATTGTTAGTAAAATGATACTGGAGGGAAGAAATGAAAAAAGAAAGTGATAAAGATTATCCATGGTTTAAATATTATAAAGATATGAGATTTCATATTGATTACCCTGATGTCTCTATGTATGAAATGGTTAAAAGAACTGTTAAAAAATATCCTAGTAGTATAGCATATAAATATTATGGGAATGAAGTAACATATAGATCATTACTTAGAAGAATAGATGATTCTGCTTGTGCTTTTGTAAGACTTGGAGTTAAAAAGAAAGATGTGGTTACTATATGTATGCCTAATACTCCTGAAGCAATAATAAGTGTTTATGCTTTAAATAAATTAGGTGCTATATGTAATATGATGCATCCTTTATCTAGTGAGGAGGAATTAAAGCAAGGAATAAATTTAGTTAATTCAAATTATGTAATAGTTGCCGATATAGCATTTTCTAAAATAAAGAATATTAAAAAAGATATTTCAGTTAATAAAATAATATATTTACCTATATGTGAATCTATGGATCCATTAACTAGATTAGGATATAGATTAACTACAGGAAGAGGAGTTCTTGCTCCTATAGGAGAAGATGTTATTCCATATTATAGATTTATAGCTAGAGCTAAGTATCATAAAGAAACTATTAAAGATGAAGGAGTAGGTAGTGATACTGCTATTATTTTACATAGTGGTGGTACTACTGGTTCTCCTAAGGGAATAGCATTAACTAATATGAATTTTAATGCTCTTGCGTTAAGCGGAGTAGAAATTAACAAAACATTGGGACATGGTAATAGTATACTTGCTATAATGCCAATATTTCATGGATTTGGTTTAGGATGTACATTTCATGCATCATTTGTTAGTGGAGCAACTGCTATAATACTTCCTAGTGTTAATCCACGTAAATTTGATAGTACATTACTTAAATATAAGCCTAATATTATAGCTTGTGTTCCAAGTTTATTAGAAGGACTTACTAATAGTAAGAAACTTGTAGATGAAGATTTATCTTTCTTAAAATGTGTTGTTTGTGGAGGAGATGTTTTAAGCCCTAAGTTAGCAAAAAAAATAGATGAATTTTTATATGATCATGGTAGTGATACTTTCGTTAGAACTGCATTTGGTATGACTGAGTGTACTGCTGGTGCTGCTATGATACCTATTGAAGAATCACGTGAAAAATCTATTGGCATACCTATACCTGATTGTTATATAAAGATATGCAAACAAGGTACTATTGAAGAATGTAATTATGGTGAAATAGGTGAAATTTGTATAAATGGCCCTACTGTAATGAAAGGATATATAAATAATAAAAAAGAAACTGATATAGTTTTAAAGAAACATAAAGATGGTAAGATTTGGCTTCATAGTGGAGATGCTGGATATATGGATAAAGATGGGTTTGTTTATTTTGAAGCTAGAATTAAAAGAATGATTGTTTCTAGTGGATATAATATTTATCCTGGACAATTAGAAGATATAATATGTGAACATCCTTATGTTAAAACTTGTGCTGTAGTTGGTGTTCCTCATCCGTATAAAAAAGAAGTTGTTAAAGTATATATAGTTCTTAAAGATGGACTTGTACTTAATAGTGAAATAAAAAAGAGTATTAGAGAATATTGTGAAAAAAATATTGCTGCTTATGCTCTTCCATATGCGTATGGTTATAGAAAAGAATTACCTAAAACTAAAATTGGTAAAGTTGCATATAAAGAACTTGCTGTAAGTGATGATGGTGAAGAATAATGAAAAGTTATAAAAGAGAGTTTGGTTATAGATTGTTAAAACCCTTTATAAAGACTGTGTTTAAATTAAAATATAAGCCAACTATTATAGGAAAAGAAAATATTCCTAAAAGTGGTCCTGTTGTATTTTGTGGTAACCATATACATAAGGATGATCAATATAATGTTATGATTGTTACTAATAGAGTCATTCATTACATGGCTAAGGAAGAGTATTTCGAAGGTAATATGGCATGGTTTTATAGATTTGTAGGTTGTATTAAGGTTGATAGGAAAATTCATGATGAGAATGCTAAAAGTGAAGCTCTGGATATTTTAAAAAGTGGAGGTGCTTTAGGTATATTCCCTGAGGGAACTAGAAATAAGACTTTTGGAACTAAAGATGAGGTTGTTATGTTACCATTTAAGTTTGGAGCAGTTAGTTTGGCCCAAAAAACTAATGCTTTAATTGTACCTTTTGGTATAAGTGGAAAGTATACTAGAGATGGAAAATTAACTACTAGAATAGGTAAGCCTTTTAGTGTTAATGATATGTCTTTGGAAGATGCTAATAAACTTTTGAGAAAAAAAATACTTAAATTAATGCAAAAAAGTGAATAATAGTATATAATATACAAATGTGAGGTGAAACTCTATGAAATTTATTTTAACTGCTGGTGGAACAGGGGGTCATATATATCCTGCTTTAGCAGTACTTGATGAAATAAAGAAAGATAAGAGTAATGAATACTTATATATTGGTACTAAGAATAGAATGGAAAATGAACTTATACCTGGTATGGGGATTCCTTATGATGGTATAGAAATTTATGGATTATCTAAAACTAATATGATAAGAAATCTAAAAAATATTAAGTGTATTTCTAATTCTTATAAAAAGTGTCTTGCTATAATGGATGCTTTTAAACCTGATGCTGTAATTGCTTTTGGTGGTTATGTTACATTACCTGTTTGTTTGGCAGCAAAAAAATGTGGCATTAAAGTATTCTTACATGAACAAAATATGTTACCTGGCAAAACAAATATTTTTTTATCTAAAAAAGTTGATGCTGTATTTGTATCATTTAAAGAAGGAACTAGAAAACTAAAATGTAAAAATATCATTTATACGGGTAATCCTGTTAGTCAAAGAGCTATTGAATGTAAAAAATTTAATAAAGTTGAATTAGGATTTGATAAGAATAAAAAATTAATAATAATAGTTATGGGTTCTCTTGGAAGTACGTCTGTTAATGAAAGACTTTTAGATTTCTTAAGAACATATGAAAGAGAAGATACTGAAATATTATTTATTACTGGTAAATCTAGTTATGCAGCATTAAACAATAATTTAATTGTTCCAAAGAGTACAAAAATAGTACCATTCTTTGACAATTTGCCAAGTTTAATGAAAAGTGCTGACTTGATAATATCAAGAGCTGGAGCTTCTACTATTGCAGAAATAATGGCAACTAAAACTCCATCTATATTAATACCAAGCCCTTATGTAGCAAATAATCATCAATATTATAATGCTCTTGATTTAGTACAAAAAAATATAAGTTTATTAATTGAAGAAAAAGATTTAGATAAAAATGCTTTAATTGAAGCTATAGATGAAATGTTTGATGAAAAAACATTTAAAGAAGTAAAAAAGAATTTATCAGAAATAAAAGATATGAGTTCAAGTACTATAATATTAGAAGAAGTAAAAAAGATAATAAAGGGTAAGAATGAAAAAAAAGGTAAAAAGAAGATTTAATTTTTTAAGATTTATTACGTTTATAATAATATTATTTATATTATATATAGTTATAAGTTTTTTACTTAGTATTAAAACTAAAAATATAGTCATATTAAATAATAATTATTATAATGATGAAATAATAATGGAAAAAGCTGGGATTCAAAATTATCCTAAGTTTCTACTTTTAAATTCTAATAAAGTTAAAAAGAAAATTGAATCTTTAGATTTAGTTAGTAGTGTTACAGTTAAAAAGAAATTAAATTTTATATTAGAAATAACTGTAAATGAAAAGAAGATTTTATACTATAATAAATCTAATAACTATTATAAATTGTCTGACGGAAGTACATATAAATCAAATGATATATATGGAGTACCTACTTTGATAAATTATATTCCAGAAGATATAGAAGCTAAATTTATAAAGAAATTTAGTAAAGTTGATAGTAATATAATTGGTTTAATAAGTGAAATAGAGTATAGTAAAACTGAATTTGATAGTGAAAGATTCTTACTTTACATGTGTGATGAAAATTTAGTATATATTACTGTTAGTAAAACAGAATTATTAAATAAATATTTAGATATAGTTGAAATACTAGAGGGTAAAAAAGGTATATTATATTTAGATAGTGGTAATTATTTTGAAATAAAAGAAAAATGATATGTATAAAGCATATCTTTTTTAATATAATTTAATATGGAAAAGTTAGATAAATTTAAAAAATTTGTTTCAAATCATCCAGGATTTGTAGATTATGTCAAAAAAAATAATGTTTCATGGCAAACCTTATATGAACTATATGATATTTATGGTGAAGATGATAAAATTTGGAATAAATATATTAAGAATGATATAAAAGATTCTATTAATATAAAAGGACTTTTAAATGCTCTTAAAAACATTAATTTAGATTCTTTAGAAGAAAATATATCTTCTATACAAAAAGCAGTTGGTTTAGTAGAAGAATTGACTCGTGAAGATGATAAAAAAGATGGTGAAGTAAAAGTAAAAGAAGAAAAGATAGATAAACTTTATGGTGAATAATGAAATATGAGGTATTAGAAAAATTACGTAAAGATCCTAAGTATTTAGAATTCTTGAGACAAAATTCTTATTGGTATAAAAAATTAAATAGGAATCCTGATTCTTATAGTGAATTTATTGATGAAATGAAAGCAAAATATAAACTTAGAACTATAGATAAAATAGATAATATTGTTGATAGCGCAGACTTAATAAGCAAAATTATAAATATAACAAATCAGTAAAATTTCATATAATTTACACTTTTTATATATTTTTATTTTTTAATGTTGACATCTAATTTATCTTGTTGTTATAATTAGAATATAAAGATAAAGGGTAAAACCCTATAGGAAAGGAAAGTGAAAATATAATGAATAAGAAAGGATTTACATTAGTTGAATTATTGGCTGTTATCGCTATTTTAGCAATCTTAGTTATTATAGCTTTACCAAACGTATTAGGTATGTTTAACAATGCTAAGAAGAGTACATTCAATACTGAAACTCAAAATATCTTAAAACAAGCTCAAACTGATTTTGTTCAAGATAGTATAACTGCTGCTGGAGCTCAAATTTATTGCCAAGATATTACTGGCGTTACAATTTGTCCTTCTACAGGATCTAAAAAATTAAATTTAGAATCAACTAAAGCTTATTATGTAAGTGTTGATGCTAATGGTAACATTACAAATATCGTTGTAATCGATGGTTCATTTAAGTATGGAAAAACTGGTACTGCTAGTGCTCCAATTAAAGTAACTGATATTAAACAAGATGATGTTAAGGATATCGGTGATACTACTTATGCTACACCAGATGCTAGTTCAGTTGCAAGCTTCGATACAACTAAATAGTTATTGAATAAATTAGGCTTTATTAAAAGCCTTTTTATTTTGTCAAAAATTAATAAATTATTTTTTTAGTGTTGCAATAAAAAATGATTAATGATAAAATTTATATAGAATATGTGAGGGTGTTAGTGATGGAAGAAAAACCAAATGTAGAAGTTGTTACAAATATGGAAAATACAAAGAAAAATAGAAAAGATTTAATTGTAAATTTAGTTTTAATTTTTGTTTTGTTAGTGGTATTTTTAGCAATTATTATTCCTTTAATTAAAGATACATTTGTTACTACTGCTAAAGATACTTTTGTTGCTAACTTGCAAGAAATAGTAAGAACTGCTGGAGAAAAATATGATGCTAGTAGTAGAGATGAGATAATATTTAATAATGCAACAGGTGATTCTGCTGATGCAACACTTTGTAATGATGGATTAGATGCTGATATAAGTGATGATGAATTATTATATTCAATAATAATAGATTATAAAGGACGTGTTAAACATTTTGCTGCAACAAATGGTTCATATGAATATTTATATGATATGGATGAAGATTCAATAAATTATTTAACATTTGATATGATTGAACAAAATAGTATTAGAATGATTACTGAAGAAAATAAAAATTTGACTAGAGTTAGTTTAGAAAAATGTAGTTATTAAGACTTTTAAAGTCTTTTTTTTATGATTAAAATGTTATATAATTTTTTATGGTGGTTATATGGGTTTGATAATTGGAAGTCATGTTAAATTTAATAATAATAAACAATTACTTGGAAGTGTTATGGAAGCTGTTAGTTATAATGCTAATACATTTATGTTTTATACTGGTTCTACTCAAAGTACAAGCAGATGTGAAATTAATGATAATTTAACATATGAAGCATTTAAATTAATGCTTGAAAATAATATTAATAGTGATAATGTTATTGTTCATGCTCCTTATATAGTTAATTTAGCTAATAGAGGTGATGAAAAAAAATATAATTTTTATTTAGATTTTTTTAGTGAAGAATTAAATAGAGTTAAAAAACTAGGTTTTAATAAAATTGTTTTACATCCTGGCAGTGCAGTTAATTGTAGTAGAGATGAAGGATTAAAAAATATTATTTATGGATTAAATAAAGTTTTTGATAATACTTTAGATACTATTGTTTTACTTGAATTTATGGCAGGAAAAGGTAATGAACTTGGTACATCTATTGATGAGATTAAATATATAATTGATGGTATTAAAGATAAAAATAGAGTTGGCGTTTGTTTAGATAGTTGTCATATGAATGATGCTGGAGTGGATATATCTAAATTGAATGAGTTTTTAGATGAATTTGATAATAAGATTGGTGTTGATAAAATAAAATGTTTTCATTTAAATGATAGTAAAAATCAAATTGGTTCTCATAAAGATAGACATGATAATATTGGATATGGAACTATTGGGTTTGATAACTTAATTAATATTACTACTAATAAAAGATTAGAGAAAATTCCTTTTATATTAGAAACACCATATATTAATAGAAATTCAAAAGAAGAGTTTCCTCCATATAAATATGAAATAGAGAATGTTAGAAATAAAAAGTTTATTGATTTTATTCAATAAACTTTTTATATTCGTTGTATTTTTCTATTATTCCTTGATATAGATGTTTGTTAAAGTTTAATTCATATTTTGAGATATAACTTATGAAATTTGAATCTAATATTTTATCATAATCATTTTTAATTACGTTATAGATTAAATCTATTTCTTCATTTGATGCTGGAATACATTCTTTACTTAGATAATTTATAATATCTTGTTTTGTTAATTTACTAATGTAACTTTTTAATAATTCTTTTTTCATAATAAAAGCCTCCTATTAAAGTTTATTAATAGAAGGTTTTTTTATTCACTTAATGATTTTATTGCACTTATAATAGATAATTTACCATATTCATATGTTAAACTTCCTTGTTGGAATAATACGTATGGTTTTTTGAGTGGACCATCACAAGATAATTCTATTGAAGAACCTTGCGTAAATGATGGGGACGCCATAATTATCTTATGTTCATATCCTGGCATTGGAGAAGGGTATGGCGTAACATGTGAATCTATAGCTCCTGATGATTGAATGGAGGACGCATATTTGATGATTTCTTCTTCTGTGTTAAAATATATTAATTCTACAATATCTGCTCGTGGTTCGTTATATTTTGGTGAAACTTTATAGTTTAGTTCTTCTAAAACTTTACTTGTAAGAACAGATATTTTTAATGCATTTGATACTACTGATGGGGCAAAGTACAGTCCTAGTAAAAACATTCTATTAGCATTATCTGAAGGACCTACATGCTTTCCTTCACCTGGAAGTGTTAATCTTTCTGCACATAAGTTAATTAAATTTTCTTTACCAACTATATATGCTCCATTTGTTGATATTCCTGCACCTAAATTTTTAATTAGGGACCCAACACATATATCTGCTCCAACTTTACATGGAGTAGTGGTTTCTACAAATTCACAGTAACAATTATCTACAAAAATTATTGTGTTTGGACTTGTTTCTTTAATTAGTTTAATTACTTTTTCTACTTTATCTATTGTTAGTGAGTTTCTTAGACTATATCCTCTTGATCTTTGAATGTGTATTACTTTTATTGATTCTTTTTCTAATGTTTCTTTTATTTTTTTATAGTTAAAGTTATTTTCTATTAAATCTATTTCTTTATATTTGACATTATAACTCATTAGTGAACTATTATTATGCTTGATTCCAATTACTTCATGTAATGTATCATATGGAGTTCCTGAAATAGCTAAAAGTGTCTCATTTGGTCTTAAAAGTGCCTGTAATGCAACATTTATAGCATGTGAACCTGATATAAATTGATTTCTTACGATTCCACTTTCTGCATCTAATACTTTTGCAAATATTTGATCTATTTTATCTCTTCCTTCATCGTTGTATCCATAACCATTAGTTCCTTTTAAATCATTTTCACTTATTTTAAATTCATGGAATGCATTTATTACTTTTTTACTGTTTTCTAATGTATTTTTATCTATTTGATCAAATATGTTTTTTAATTCTGTTTCACATTTATTGACTAAATCTTCTAGCATTTTTTACCTCCATCTATTTTGATAATACTATCATTTATATAACTTGCTTCTTCTGTACTTAAAAAATATACTAATGAAGCTATTTCTTTAGGACTTGCAAATCTTCTTAGTAAAATTTTATCTATTTCTTTTTGCTTAAAACTTTCATCTAAATCTTTATTCATTGGTGTATCTATCCATCCAGGACAAACACAATTTACATTAATATATGGACTATAATGATTAGCTAAATTATGCGTTAGATTTATAACTCCTGCTTTTGATGCATCATAGTCTAAACTATATTCATAATAGGAATCTATTCCATTAGTAGAAGCTATATTTATTATTTTACCTTTTTTATTTTCTAACATTAAATTACCAAATGTTCTACTAACTAAGAATAGAGAAACTAAATTTGTATCTAATGTTTTTATAAAGTTTTCTTTTGTTTTTAGACTAAAATCTGTATCTATAGCAATTCCTGCATTATTAACTAAACAATCTAATGTTCCAAATTCTTTTATTATGATTTGTTTCATATCTTCTATTTGTGATTCATTTGTTATATCGCATTTTATAGTTATTGCTTTTGTATGATAAGTATTTTCTATATATTTTTTTAATTCTTCAGCTTCTTTTTTACTTTTATTATAATTTATTATAACATTGTAATTATGACTTGCAAATATTTCTATTATGGATCTACCTAATCCTATACTAGAACCTGTTACTAATACTACTTTTTTATCCATGTTTTTCACCTGCGCATATTATATCACGTTTTATATAAAAATTTTATATTTTTTTAATTTTATGTTATCATTAATATGAGGTAAAAATATGAATGAAATATATTTAACTGATTTGGTTGTAATACCAACTAGAGAAGTTTTAAAGAAAAGATTTAAGGATGAAAAGTTTATTTATGTATCAGATATACATAAGTTTTTAAGTAAAAAAGTTATTGTTAGAAAAACTGAAAATGGATTATATGAAGAAATAGTGACACATAGATTATTTAATTCTTTACCACTTGATATGCTTGCTACTTTTATTGTAAGTAATATTTCTGGTTATGTCATTATTCCTAGTGAACTTGGAAGTAGACTTGATGATAGTAGTTTTGGATATAAAGTAATAAAAGAATATGTAAGTTGTCATAAAAGTGAAGAGTATAATAAAGAATTAAATGAGTTTATATTGAATGCTAATAATTTTAATAAAAAATATGTAAATAAAGAAAAAAATGAAAAAGAAGTATGCAAAAATGCATCTGAGAAACTATTAACTTTAGAAAATAGGGGTAAATAAATAATTTTTTCTTGTAAATCGATTATTTATTTGCTATAATCTTTAATGTATAAAAAAAGGAGGGCAATAATATGGCAAAGAAAGAAAATAGAGAAGGTATTGCTTTACAATGTACTGCTTGTAAGAATATTAACTATTTAACAAGTAAAAACAAGAAAAATAGTGATGGTAAATTAGAAATTAAGAAATTCTGTCCTAAATGCAATAAAACAACTGATCATAAAGAAAGAAAGGCTGCGTAATAAAATATGTTTAATATAAATGACATTAAAAATGGTATGACAATTAAATATGAAGGTGTAATTTATCAGGTAGTTGATTTTCAACATGTTAAACCTGGTAAGGGAAGTGCTTTTGTAAAAACTAAGCTTAAGAATTTAAAAGCTGGTACTACTCAAGAAATTACATTTAATGCTGGTATTAAGATGGAAAAGGCTGATGTAAGAAAGAATCAATTGTCTTATTTATATCAAGCTGGTGATAATTATGTATTTATGGATAATAATACATATGATCAAATTGAATTACCTGGAAGTTTACTTGTAGATGAAGCTAAATTCTTAAAAGAGGGTATGAATGTTGAATCTATGACAATTGAAGGAGAAGTAATTGGTATAAGCTTACCAGAAAAAGTTTCTTATAAAGTTATTAGTGCTCCTGATGCTGTTAAAGGAAATACAACTAGTAGTGCTCAAAAAGATATAACTATTGAAACTGGTTATACATTAAAAGCACCTTTGTTTATTTCTGAAGGTGAAGAAATAGTAATTACTACAAGAGATGGTAAATACTTTAGTAGAGGCTAATTAAATTAGCTTTTTTTTTGAAAACTTTGACTTTATTATTATTTTATGTTATAATATGCACGAAATTAAAAGGGGAAAAGATTTGTGAATAATGTTAAAGTTAATAATAAGCAATCTCGTCTTTTAAGAACAACTTAGTTATAAAGAAGTATACAAGAAGTTTGAAAGAGAAGTAAATGAAATTTTTGATGAAATAGATTCTCATAAAAAGTTAGAAAGGAAAAAATAATAATGAATGATTTTTATTTAAGAAGAAATGGAAAAACTATTATATTTGATGAAAAAGGTGAAGAAACTTCAAGAGAATATGAAGATGGAATGAGGAGTATACTTGAAAGTGAAAATAAAATAGAAAGAATTGAAAACAATATAACTGCCAACAAAAAGTTAAATAAACAATTTAAATTTATGAGACTAGTTAATATGTTTACAACTGCTTGTTTTAGTTCTCTTGCGTTATATTTTGCATATCAATTTGTGGATGTTCCTGAAACTACTATTTATAATATACCATTAATTGTTTCTTCATTGTGTATACCATTTAGTGCAATATGTATGGAAGCATTTAATAAAAAAGTTAAAGGTATTAATTATAGTGATACTATATTGAATGAAGAATTAGAACATGAAAATACAAGACTTCAAGAATTAAAAGAAAATAAATCTAAAGAAATTACCGATGAAAAAGATTATGGTAAAGTTCCTAGAACAGGGATCAAAAGTGTAGATAAGAAAAGTAGAGTGTCTTTTGAATTTGGTCAAAGAAGAAATTTTTATTATCAAAAATATAAAAATAAGGGATTAACTAATTATTTAAAGAAAAAAGGCTATGATGAAGAAAAAATTAATATGTTATATGAATTAATTGCTAGAGATTTACAATTAGAGATTGATAATATTAATGAAAAAACTCAAGCCAAATCTGAAGAATTAACAAGAAAATTAGAAATGTAATTGACAAAAAAAATTAAATAATTTATACTTATTTCATTAAGCGATGAAGAAATAATATTAATTATAATATTTAGATTATAGAAAGTTAGTGGTTGATGGAAACTAATATATATTATAATGAAGTTACATATTTTAGAGTTTAAAGGTGATGCTTTATAATCTATGAGTTAGATTTTATCTATGAATTAAGGTGGTACCACGATATATGTCGTCCTTATATGTGGTGCCTTTTTTGTTGGAGGAAAAATGAGAAAGTTTGAAAAAATAAGTTTTGAGCAATTTAAGAAAGATGTGTGTGATGATAAAAAATTATATGAAAGTATTGTTCTTCCTAAGAGAAGTACGAAGTTAAGTGCTGCTTATGATATTAGAAGTGCCAATGATGGAGTTATTCATTCAGGTGAAACATGTATATTTAGTACAGGACTTAAAGTTGCTATGAATGATGATGAAGTATTTAATATATATTGTAGAAGTTCTCTTGGATATAAATATAATGTTTGCCTTGTAAATAGTGTTGGAGTTATTGATGCTGATTATTATAATAATGAAGATAATGAAGGCCATTTTAAAGTAAAACTTATTAATCATGGAAAAGAAGATTTTGAAGTTAAGTTCGGAGATAGGATAGCTCAAGGTATATTTATGAAGTATTTAACTGTTGATGATGAAGAAGAAATAAAAAATAAAAGAAAAGGTGGAATTGGTTCTACTAATAAGAAGGAAGGTAATTAATATGAATTTTTTTGAAGAATTAGAGTGGAGAGGCGTAGTTAAAGATATAAGTAGTCCTGATTTGAAAGATAAACTAAATAATGAAAAATTAACATTTTATTTAGGAACGGATCCTACTGCGGATAGTTTACATATTGGACATTATGCATCTTTTGTTACTGCTAAAAGACTTGCTATGCATGGACATAAACCAATTATATTAGTAGGTGGTGCTACAGGTTTAATTGGAGATCCTAGACCTACTGCTGAAAGAGAAATAATATCAAAAGAGAAAGTTAGTGAAAATATTAAAGGTTTAACTAAGCAAGTAACTAAATTGTTAGATGGTAAAGCTAAAGTAGTTAATAATTATGATTGGACTAAAGATGTAACATTCTTAGACTTTTTAAGAGATATTGGAAAGTATATTAATGTTAACTATATGTTAAATAAAGATATTATATCTAGAAGACTTGATACGGGTATTACTTATGCTGAATTTAGTTATACATTACTTCAAGGTTTTGATTTCTTGCATTTATTTAATAATGAAAATTGTTTATTGCAAGCAGCCGGAAGTGATCAATGGGGTAATATTACTACTGGAATTGAGTTAATTCGTAAAATTGAAGGAAAAGAAGCATATGGATTTACAATGCCATTAATACTTGATAGTACTGGAAAAAAATTTGGTAAAAGTGAAGGAAATGCTTTATGGCTTGATAAAGAAAAAACTAGTCCATATAAAATCTATCAATACTTAATTAATTCAGAAGATTCTAAAGTAGTAGAATACTTAAAAGTGTTTACATTCTTATCTCGTGAAGAAATAGAAATTTTAGAAAAAGATACTTTAGAACATCCTGAATTAAGAAAAGCACAAAAAGCTTTAGCATATGAAGTAGTTAAAGATTTGCATGGAGTAGAAGAAGCCGAAATAGCTAGAAAAACTAGTGAAGAAGTATTCTCTAAAGGATATAGTGAGGAAGGTATGCCTAGTGAAGATATTAAACTAGAAGAAAATACTAATATTTTAGATTTACTAGTGTTAAGCAAAGTTGCTCCTTCTAAGAGTGAGGCTAGAAGACTAGTTCAAGGAAATGGAATTAGTATTAATGGTGAAAAAGTAAGTGATGTTAATATGATTATTGATGAAAAGTTATTTAAAGATAATTCATTAGTAATTAGTAAAGGTAAAAAGACTCATATAAAAGTTAACTTAGTAAAATAAGTTAACTTTTTCTTTTATAAAGATGAGTGTTGTTATATAATTATAATAAGGATGTGATAATATGATTATGAAGTGTTCTAAAGATAGACCATGGTATGTTAACTTATTATTTTGTTTTATATGTTTAGTTGGAATAGTAGTTCTACCTACGGTACTTTCGTTGATGTATAGCGAGTTTATTAAATCAGAAGTAATAAGTACATTTTTATCTGAAGTTACTTTTGTTTTAATACTTGTAGCGATGTATTATAAAGATTTAATAAATGAAGCTAAAATATTTAAAAAGAATTTTAAGAAGTCTATGAAGAGTTCATTCAAATATTATGTAGTGGGCATAATGAGTATGATATTTTTTAATTTACTTATCACTATGATTCTTAAAAATGATATTTCTACTAATGAAAGTCAAGTAAGAGAAATGTTATTTAATAATACCATATTTGCATTAATTAATATATCTTTATATGCTCCAATAAGTGAAGAAATTATATTCAGAAAAAGTATTCAACCATTAATAAGTAATAAATGGTTATATGCACTAGTATGTGGGATTTTATTTGGAGGAGCTCATATATTAACTAATGTACTTGGTGGTACTTTTGTGATAAGTGATTTAATTTATATATTGCCTTATGGTTCTTTAGGGGTTGCTTTTGCATTAATGGATTATGAAAATAAAAGTGTATTTAATTCTATGACAATTCATTGTTTACATAATACTATGACTGCTTTATTATTACTTTCTATGTTTTATTTAGGTGTTGCATAATGAGTGAGATAGAGAAAGATAATCACGAATTAGAGGAAAAAGAAGGTCATAAGAAAAAACATCATTTTTTGAACTTTTTAATATTTATAGTTGTTTTATTAGTTGGATGTGTTTTCTATTCTAAATACGTTGGTATTAAAGGATTAATAGTAAAAGAATATAGAGTAGAGAGTAGTATATTAACGGAAAATTTTAGTGGTATTAAAATAGTTCATTTTAGTGATTTGTTATATAAATCTACAGTTGATAGTGAGGATATTAAAAGCCTTGTAAATAAAATTAATGAATTAAGACCTGATATAGTGGTTTTTACTGGTGATTTAGTTATTAAAGATGCTAAAATAAGCACAGAAGATAAAGAAATGTTAATTAATGAATTATCATCAATTAAAGCTAGTATTGGAAAGTATGCTATTAATGGTGATAATGATTATTCTTATAGTGATTATAATGAAGTTATGAATAGAAGTGATTTTAAAGTACTAAATAATCAATATGAAGAAGTATTTTATAAAACTAATGAATCTTTATATATAGTTGGGTTACCTTGTTCATTTAAGGATAAAATAAATTTAGATGAAGCTTTTAAGTTTTATAGTGATGAAAATAGACATTATATAATTGTATTAGCTCATGATGGTAAAACTCTTAAGTATTTAGATGAAAGTACATATGAAGTTGATTTAGTATTACTTGGACATTCTTTGAATGGTAGTGTTGTTATACCTTTTTATGGAGGATTATTTGTAGATGATAACTCATATAAATATTATAATGAGCATTATGAAAAAGGAATAACTAATATATATGTTTCTAGTGGTATTGGAACATTAAAATATAAGTATAGATTTATGAATAAACCATCTTTTAATTTATATCGTTTAAAAGCACAACCATAGTTGTGCTTTTTTCATAAGATAATTTAGAGGTGAATAGTTATGTATGGAAAGTTTAAATATACAAAAAATAATAGATTTGGTTTTGCTGCTCCATTTTTATTAGGTGCTTTAACTGGTGGAGTAGCAGTAGATTATTTTAGTCCTTATAGACCAAGACCAGTTTATTATAATAATCCTTATGGATATTATCCTTATTATTGATAATATAAGAATATAATGATATAATATGCTCTTGTTATAGGGGTGTATTATGGAATATATAAGTAAAGATTTATGTAAAAAAATGTGATGGATATTGTTGTAAGAAATCTGATTGTGATTATGATGTAGATAATTTTGATATTGTTACACTAAATAAAGTACTTGAAGTATTAAATAGTGGTAAAGCTTCTATTGTAGCTGCATTATTTTTTGAAACTAATTCTTCTGGTTCTGAATATATATCACCATTTTTGTATTTAAGAGCTAGAAATATCAATAGAGATAAGGTTGACTTATTATCTATGAAAACCACATGTTCGCTACTTAAGAGTGATGGATGTTCTCTTACATTAGAAGCAAGATCTAAAGGTGGAGTGAATTTAATACCTGATAGTATTAAATGTTATCCTCTAGAAGATTCATTCAAAATGGTTGATGAATGGAAGAAATATCAACATATATTAGCTAAAGCAGTTAGAAAACTCACTGGTAAAAGTGTTAATGAAAAACTATCTGAAGATATAGAAAATTTGATATATGATGTTCAAATGCAACATTTTGATCATGTAGCAGTAAGAGAAAGAATAGAGATTCTATCTCTTATAAAAGAACTTGATAGAGTTTGCCTAGAAGAATGTAGTAGAGGACTACAAAGAGCTAAAAAAGATAAATTAGTTATAACAAAAAGATGATTTTAATGATATGAACCCCGTTTCTTGGACAAAATAGAAACGAGGTTTTTGTATGACCAAAATAAGTTGTGAAGAAAGAATTAATTTATATTATGATAGAAAGAATGGCATGTCTTTTCCTTCTATAAAATCAAAATATGGTATTAATAAATCTGGAGTTGAATATCTAGTTAGATTAATTGATAAGCATGGATTTGATATTCTAAGAACTAATGAAAATAAAAGTTATAGTTCTAAGGAAAAAGAAAGAATTTTAAATCGAATTCTGATTGATAATGAGTCAATTTTATCAGTTTCAATAGATGAAGGCAGCAAAAGGAATGTTAAATAATTGGCTTAAAAATATCGTGAAAACGGTTATAATATAGTTGAACGAAAGCGAGGTCGTCCGACTATGAAAAAAGAATTTAAATCAAAGAAAAATGAAATTATAGAAGAAGAAAATGAAAGATAAAAAAAAGAAAACATATACTTAAAAGTGGAGTTAAAATACTCAAAAAAATTGAGAGCCGTTGTTCAAGCAATGAAGAATCAACAACAGAA
>CAVIDW010000006.1:0-60357 GCA_963641945.1 bacterium
AATTAATATTTTCTTTTTTTATTAAATCATCTATAATATCAGTTTTTGTATCAATGAGCGTATCATTTAATTTTAAATTATTATAAAAATTTTCTTCTAAAGAAATATTATTATTTTTGTTTTTTCTCAGAAAATTTAAAATTTCATATTTAATACATTTATATGCATAAGTAGAAAAACACAAATTATATTTTTTATCATAACTACTACTTGCTTTTATAAGACCTATACAACCTATTTGAAATAAATCATCATATTCATAATTATCAATATTTATTCTAGTAATAACATATTTTACTAGCGCAATATTATTTAATATTCTTTCTTTATTTATATCTAATCCCTCCTTTTACTTTTATTTGTTAATAATAAATACTATTTAAATCATATGAGCATAAGAAGATGCCATAAAACGACTATAATTTACTTAAATTAATCGATATTTAAATATGGCAATTCTTATTTCGTACTTACGAAATGTAATACCTTTTTTCATACTTTTTCATACCAATATTAGAATTTTAATTAAAAAGGTAATACCTTTTCATACCTTTTTTTATTAAAGGTATTACGTTTTCATACTAAATTAATTATTAAATTACAAGCATAATATATAATATTGATAAAGATTCATAACCAAATTAAAAAGGAAACAACAAGAAGATTTCTCTTCTCATATGTTTCCTAACTAATATATAATTTTTTACCCCTAAAATTTAACTTTAGTAATTTTTTTTGACATTTACTTTTGCATTTCTTTTCTAAATACAAAGTCTTCTATAACTAAATTATCTTTATTATTCACAACTATCTTATCAATAAATCGTTCTAAAAAATTCTTTTTTTCTTGATTAGTTAAATTTATCCAATTTAATTTTAAGTTATTTACAATATTCTTTATCTCATCATATGAAAAACAATACTTTGTATTTTCTAATTTATTATTTAATAATTCATTTTCTATATTAAAAGAATTTATCTTTTCATTAATTTCTTCAGATAGAATATGATATTCATCTATAGTTATTTCATCATTAATAAATTTTACCCTAATATTTTTCTTTTTATCTTCCATCTTTTGAATTTTTTTATTGTTTATTTCTATTAAATTTAATGTATCACATTGTGTAGATTTTTTTTCTTCCATAATCTTTTTATTGGATTTCATTAATTTAAAATTATCTAAATAATCTAAAAAACAATTTTCTATTTTATTATGAGAAAAACCTTTAGAATTACAAAAACCTCTAATAGCATTATTACATTTATATGTTATATATAATTTTCCTCTTTGAATTTGTTGTCTAGCAGATATTGTACCACCACAACTACATTTTAAAAAATGAAAGAAATATGAGTTTTCATTTGAATATCTTCTTGTATAAAAACGTTTTCTAGTTCCAGATACTTTTGCAACTAAATTAAATTTATTTAAATCTATTATGGGTTCTATATCTTTCCCATCTGTAACAAATGATTTATCTTTTTTATTTTTTGATAAACCATATCTAACTTGTCCAATATATAATGGATTAGACAAAATTTGTTTTATGGTACTTGGTGCCCAATGTCCATTTCTTTTTGTTGGAATATTTTCTTCGTTAAATAATTTAGATATCTTAAAATAAGAATAACCTTCAAGGTATAAATCAAATACTCTTTCAACTAATTTTTTTTCTAATTCATTAACAACTAATTTATGTTTTTTTAAATCATAATCATAACCATATACACCATTAGTATTAGTATAATAACCTTCACGAGTTTTTTGCTCATAACCAAAAGAAACTCTTTCTGCTAGATTTTCTCTTTCAAATTCAGCAAATATACCAATTATTTTTACAAACATTCTACCTACTGCATTTGATGTATCTATTTTCTCTGTTTGAGAATTAAAAGTACAATCATTTTTTTCAAAAAGTTCTATTAAATCTATTAAATCTTTTACACTTCTTGTTAATCTGTCTAATTTATATATTAAAACATTATTTATTTTTTTGTTTTTAATATCACTCAACATTCTATTTACTTCCGGTCTATCTGTTAAATTTTTTCCACTGATACCATCATCTATATAATAATCAAATATTTTCCAATCATTGCTTTCAGCATATTTAGTAAGTTTTTCTTTTTGTGCATTTATACTAAATCCATCTTTAGCTTGGTCTTCTGTAGATACTCTAATATAAATACCTGTAATTATTTCATTTTGCATATATTATCTCCTCCATTAACTAGACTCGATATTATTTTTTAAAATTCTAGGCACACTTGTTTTTAAGAAAAATTTCATTATTTCTTCTTGTAATTCATAAGGAATATATTGTTTCAATACAATCAACCACTTTCTAATAGATTATAGTTGAAAGTAAAAAAAATATTCATTCGAAGCAAGAATTATAGTAAAATTTATATACAACTTTATTTGTATTAACAATCCAATGATTCTCTCCTGAAACACTAATATTATCTTCATAAGTACTTGTAAGTTTTAATACACTCTCATGCTTAACTAACTCACGTGCAATAAGAGACATATCATAAACAGTAGTCAAATGTCCTTCTTCATCAAGCCCATGTGGATTTTTAAATTCAGTATTCTTACATCCAAGTTCCTTACATCTATTATTCATCATACTAACAAAATTATCCAAAGTACCACCTATATATTCACCAACAGCAACAGCAGCATCATTAGCAGAAGCAATAGATATTCCTTTTAATAATGTTTCAACACTTATTTCACTATTCTCTTCTAAAAATATTTGAGTACCACCCATCGAGCTAGCATTTTTAGATACATGAACCATATCATCTAATTTGATTTTTCCATTTTCTAAAGCTTCAGTTGTTAAAAGTAATGTCATCATTTTAGTCATACTAGCAGGACTTCTCTTTTCATTACTATTTTTTTCATACAATATTTTTCCAGTAGTACTTTCAATCAATATAGCACTTTTAGAATTCTTAGCTAAATCCACAGTTGCAAAAACTCTAAAACTAATCAAAAAAGTTATCATAAATAAAAAGATTTTCTTCATACATATCACCAATATAATAATATGTAATCAAAAATCTTTTATTAATTTTTATTTCTTTAAATGTTTAGCTAATTGCATATATCCAGTATCGTTCCAAAGTTTTAATCTTTCTTCATCTTCAAAACATGCTAATGTTTGATTTTTTCCTTCTGGAATAAAAATCTTATCCCAACTCCAACCATAAGAACCCATACTTTCCTTAGCAATAGTTCCATTAGTAATAGATACAAATACCATAGGTTCTTTTCCATATTCACAAAAACCTAATGCTTGAACAAATTTAGCTTTTCTATTAGAAACATTTTCCATTAATTTTAAAACTCCATCTATTCCAATAGTATCTTGAACATAATGAGTATATGCTGCTGGAAATCCATTTAATGCTTCTATCATTATTCCTGTATCTACTTTCATAACATTCTTTTTAAGTTTTTCACTTGCCCACTTAGCTGAATACTTAGCAACTTCTTCTACAAAATCACTTTGTATTTCTATAGTATCCATTTTTTCATTATCTATTTCAAAACCAAGTGGTTCTAAAAAAATTTTTAGTTTGCATGACTTTAGCCAATTGCCAGTCACTAACGTAATTTTCATTTTAAATTCTCCTATTCTTACATACTAGGCATATCTTTATTTTCAAATAAAACATCACTATACTTTTTAATATTTTGACTTTCACATAATTCACTATATTTATCATCCCATGATAATCTATAAGAATCTTTTAAATCTAAGCCTAGTTTTTTAACATATTTTTCTACTATTTCTTCTTGATTCTTATCACACTTAGCCTCAATCTCTAAAGCTAATCCAAAAGGATATAAATCAACAGAAACTTCTATTTCATCATTATCATAATTTGTTCTATATCTTTCATAACTTTCAACTCTAATCATCTTTACTACGTTTTCAGTTAGATATATAAAATTATCATAATCACGAGGATCTATTCTACATTCTATTTCCTCTTCTTTATTTACATTTCCACTTTTAGTATCATTAAGTCTTCTTTTTCAACTTAACATACATTTAGTTTCATTTTCACCCTTAGTAATTCTAACTCTATGTCTTCTATCTATACTTTTAGAATAAAAATTATTATTAGAATCACTAGAATTATATTGAGTAGTCTTCTAGTAAAAAGTACCACTACATTTTAAATCTTTAATATTATTTAATTTATTGATTATATTTTCCTTTTCACTTTTAGAAAAATAAAATCTAACCTCATATTCTATTTTAATCCTCATCAATCATTTTAATATTATTATCTTCTATTTTAACATTATTAATTGAATCAAATCTCTTAGTTATTTTCTCAGTAGTTTTATGAATATTTTCAACATCATTATTAACAGTTTGAATTGTTCTTGATAGTTTATCCCATCTTTCTTTATATCTACCAAATTCAATACCTAATTTATTTAATTCTTCATGTATAACAGAAGTATATTTATCTCTTTCCATACCCATTAATACAGATTGTATAATAGTAAGTAAACTCATTAATGTAGTTGGACTAGTAATCCAAACTTTTTTACTTGCAGCATACTTAACAATATTTGGATGATATGCATTAATCTCAGCAAATATAGCTTCGGCAGGTAAAAACATAATAGCTTGATCAGTAGTTTCACCATTAATTATATACTTACTAGCAATCGCATCAATATGTTTCTTAACATCAGCATCAAATGCCTTACTTCTTGCTTCTCTCTCAACTTGAGTTAACCCCTTCTCAACAAGTCTTCTATAATTCTCAAGTGGAAACTTAGAATCAATACAAATTGTCCCTAAAGGTTCAGGTCCAAATACAATCGCATCAGCAATTGTTGTATTAGATAAAGTATATTGTGTTTGATAAATTTTATCATTTTTCTCACCAAAAATACTAGAAAGTATATGATACAAATTTACTTCCCCAAAAATACCTCTACTTTTTTTATCAGTTAAAATGCTTTCTAAAGAAACAATCTCATTACCTAAACCATCTATTTTCTTTTGAGCTTCATCTATTCTAGTTAATCTATTCATTACTTCAGTAAAAGTTCTATTAGTTTTATCAAACCCATCTTCTAACTTTTCATTAACTTTTTGATTTATTAAATTTAGCTTTCTTTCAATTCTATCATTTAAATCATTAAAATCTTTATTTATATCACTATAAAAATCATGCTTAAAGTCACCAATCTCTTTAACAACATTAATTTCAGTTCTATTCATCTTTTCAATTAAATCACTATTATCATTCTTTCTAGTCAATAAAATAATTAATAATATTATAATTACAACTAAAAGTCCTACAACTAAATACTCCATATTATCCTCCAATATTACTAACTAATTATATAATATTTTATATTATTTTTCTAGATAATAAACATTATATCCTAAAGAAGATAAAACTAATGTAGCTCTTTTACTTAATTTTCCACTTTTACAATATAAATAATATCTATCTCTTTTATTAAGATAAACTCTATAATTATTTAAAAGTTCATCATATGGAATATTAATACTATTAGGTAAATGCGAAGTACTATATGTATATTTATCACTAACATCTATAATTTTCATTTATATCACCTAAAGTATTTTATTCAAAAAAAGAGTGAACGTTATTGCTCACCCTCACTTCCAAAAAAGTCATCAAAGAAATCTTCAGATTTATCATTATTATTAACTACTACACTGTCAACATCAATATTAACTTTTGGTTTTTCAAGGCCTTCAATTTGTGGTTTATTTTCTACCACTTTAGGTTCTTCTACCACACTTTGATTATTAACAGGTGTAATTACTTCATCTGACTTAATAACTTCAACTGGTTTATCTTCTTTGTATATTTCTTCAGTCTTCTTTATTTCAATTGGTTCTCCAATATCTATTACTTTATCTTCATTGTCACTTGGAATAATGAATTTAGGTAATGGATTTTTTGGAACCTCAGGTTTAACCTCGGTTGGAGTTTCCTCACTCATAACAAATTTATTTTCTTGTTTTACTGGTTCTGCAGCTTCAACTCTAGGTTCTTCCTTATGATCAAGTATATTAAAAATCTCTTTTTGAATCTCTTCTTCTGTCTTAGGAGTTAAATGAGATTCAGTAGCTACTGGAGAAGAAATACTACTAGTATTTTGTGCTTCTTGTTTAGCTTTTTCTTCGGCTTCTTCTTTTTCAAGTTCAGCTATTTTTTCATCTAATTTCTTAATATAATCATCTAAACTTGTAGGAGCAATACCGCTCCTACTACCACCAGGTACTGGACCAGATTGCATAAATGGATTTGCCATAGGATTCATTCCGCCCATTCCTGGCAGACCCATAGGCATTCCGCCCATTCCTGGCATACCATTACCAATTGGAATTCCTTGCTTTTCTTTTAAATCTGCAACATATTTTTTAAGGTCAAATACTTGAACATCATGATGTTCACGTTCAGTATAACCCATATGTTCATATTTTCTTCCCCAATCAATTTTCCAGTTATAAGTTAATTTAGTTTTAAAAGGCATACTTCTAAATCTATTAATTATAACTTCTCCTTCTTTTAATGCTTGTAAATCACTAACAGTAAATAAAGGTCTAATTGGAGGAGCAGGTTCATCCTTCTTAGCTTTTTCTGGTTTTTTATCACCAAGTAGTTTACTAACTTCTTCTAACGCAGCTAACTCAGTAGTCATGATATATACGAAGTTACCACAGTTACCTTTAATAGTCTCTGCTACTTCCTTACCATAAACTTGAGTTAATTGTGAGAAGTTTTGAATTGCAAAACAGAATCTAATATTTCTTGAACGAGATGCAGTAATCATAGTACCAACATCTTTAAGCGCAGGCATATTTGCAAACTCATCTAAAATAAAGTTTGTTCTATAAGGTAATTTTAAATTTGGAAATGTTTGAGCCGTAGCAATTAAAGCTTCATAAGCTTGTTTTACAAAAATAGTTGCTAAAGCATGATATGTAGTTTTTTCATCATGTATTTTTAAAAATACCGCTGTTTTTTCTTTACCAATATCTCTAATATCAAAATCACTATAAGAAAGCATTTCTGATAAAGCTTCTTGTGATGAGAAAATTCTTGTTTTAGTTCTAAATGTAGACATAATACCACCACGTGTCTCATTTGGAGCATTAATACAAGATGCAGCAGCAATATATGCTGGAGATAACTCTCCTTTACTTCTAAAATATTCTTTAATATATGTTGAAGAACCAACTCTGTCTTCTCCAACCTCAGCCATCATATTAATACTATTAATATTAATTTCAGCTTCTTTAGCATCATCAAATAATCCTAATGAAAGTCCAGTAAAGAAGTTAGATGCAGTTTGTTCCCAGAAAGGTTCAGCCTTATTATTAGGATCAATCAAAATATTACTAGCTAAGTCTTGTAAAAGCTCATTAGCTTTATCAACGTTACCTTCTTTATAAACTCTATATGGATAACTAAATGGATTCCATGCGGCACCTTCTTTAGGATCACGGAAATTTATTAATATAATCTTATATCCCTTTTCTTTAAGTAAGTTACCACATTCCTCATAAAGTTCACCTTTAGGATCAGTAACAATCATACTTTCACCATGTCTACCTAAAATGTTAATTAATGGAAACATGAAAGCTTGAGTTTTTCCTGAACCAGAAGCACCCATGATTAACGCATGTGGTTGACCACTATCATCAACCCAAGCATCTTTACCATCATTAATAACAGGAATACCACCTGCTTCATAATTATCATCTTTTAAATGAACTTTTTTAATTCCATATTCTTTCTTCATTTCCTTTTCAGTTAAAAGCTTAGAATATCCATCTTTTTTAGATTTTTTTTCAGTTGTAATTCCAAATCCTTCTTCTCTTTCAAAAAAATAAGAAGAACACCCAAGCATAATAGCCACAACAACTAAAAAATAAATAAGTAAAGTTGGTAACAAAAGTTCACCTTGAAATGCAGGTATGGGATTTAAACCAGTAAACTTTGAACTTAATGCAAAACTATGCACATTAACAACAGCTACTGAAACAAAATACAATAATACTACACAAAATATTAAAAATATTACTATATCTTTTAACTCAGCCCTAAATTTAAGTTTCATATTTCCACCTCTCCACAAAATATTATACAATATAATATATAATTTTTCACTAATAATCTAGAATTTTTGATGTAAGCAATTGATATTTAAATTGCTTACCCTTACTATTAATCATAAATTGTAATTGTTTATGAGTAACATTGCCACCTAAATTATCTTTAGTAATAGTACTGGCTAAATTATAGTTTTTATTTTTTATAGCTTCCTTCAAATTATCAATAATTACTTTTTCACCACTTATTCCACTAGTATCATACAAATAAATATATATATCAGCAGTCACACCAATAGAACTCATAGCCATTCTCTCTACACCAATGCTAATATTTTTAGTAAATTCATCAGATATTTGTCCATAATAGAAACAATATCTACCACTACTCTTATAAGTATATTTGTAAAACTGTTCCATGAAACTCAAAAAATCATCATCAACATCTAATCTATATAATTCTTTAAATCCATCTTTAACATGTTTTTCTTGTAAACAAAACAATCTTTCTACATTATTTTTATGCAACATATATTTTGTATTTTCAATTTCATAATTGAATATAAAAAATCTTAACATATCCTTAATTTGAGTAGTTTTATAGCCTTCTTTATAATCATAATCACCAATTAAAGCAAACTTAGAAAAATAATAATCATTTTCTAATTGATCACGGACATCATCATATTTACTATCATCCCCAAAAACACTTTCATCAATTGTTATCTCTTCATAACTAGGAAAATTTTTTTTATTTTCTTCTATAGATTTTTTATTATGAGAAATAAGCAAAGGAACTATAATTATTAAACCAAATATTACAAAGAATGAAAGTATCACTACAGTAGCTTTAGTATCTTTACTCATAATTCCTCCTTAATATTTTATTTCAAATCTCTTAGGATTAAATGTTCCTGAATTCCCTTTTCTTTGGTAATTTCCACCCCAATTAAATCCAGCTGGTTCATAAGCATATTTATATAAAATATAATTAATATTTTCACAATTTTCTTCTCCACCTATAGAATTAATAAATTTATTATAGGTATCTAAATTACCATTATATTGTGATTTAGAATAATTCCAATCTTGTGCTAATCCATAAGCCTCAAGTCCTATTGAACCACTAGGAGTTTTAACTTCATTAAATGTTCCTCCACCAGATAAATCAGATATGCTATATTTGCAAGTTTTACCGCTTGATATTTTTACACCATTAGTTAATATATTACATACATTAGAAAAAGCTTTTTTAAAACTATCAGCAGCTTTAGCATGAACAATATATTCACTATTCCATCCAGCAGAAGAACAATTTGAACTTACAGTAGTCAAATTAGCATCTTTCCATTTAGAATCAATACTAATAGAATTATTTCCTTCATTAGCATAAGCAAAGCCATAATATTTGCCTTTATTTGGAGAAACATTGGTATATTTTCCATTTACTTTATTTCCTACTTTTGCTTCAGTATCATCTTCAGTATCATCTTCCTCAGTATTATCATCTTGATTATTTGAACTGTTACTACCTCCACATTCAATTAATTCAGCTCCATCATTACCATAAGTTTCTTTTAATATTTCAGTAAAACTGTATCCATTTAAAGCTTTTTCAGCCCATTCATTTTGAAGATTGCTTCCATAACTAGGCTTATATATAGAGCCATCCTTAACAAGTAAATAATTAATTGCAGTTTGATATAAACTTTGTGCTCTAGAATATTCACTACTTGTTAAAGCACGTTTCTCAGAAGGTGGTCCTGGAATATACGATGTACAAGCCCCAACACTTCCACACGATTGATGAGCCTTAACAGCATAACAACCTTTTAATGGAGCACAATATGCTTGCCAACAATTTCCACTTCTAACACTTATCGTACTACCTTTACTATAGTTATTATCTCTTGCAAGTGCATATGAGAGTGCTGCAACCATTTCAGTTAATGCATAATCATCATTATTTCCACTACCAACACTTGTTTCAGCATATGAAACACCTATTATATAGTCTTCCATCGTAGTAGTTCCATATGATACTCCATCACAGTCTTTAATTTCAACATTAATATCATTTAACTGTTCAGTTAAGAATTCCATACAGTTAGCTCCAGTAATGATGCCATTAACTCTATTTCCACCATAAAAATTACTGTCCAAATCATCCAATAATAAAACTTCATTTAAATCTATTTTTCTATCAATTACTTCTAAAATTATTTTTTCAATTTGTTTAGGAGTAAATGTATCATCATACTCTATGTTAGTATTAGAAGCAGCTATACCTTGATAATAATATGGAAATTTATTATAAATAAATCCAGTAGTATAACTATATACTAAATTATCTTTAGTTTTAGTATCAACATCAGCTGCTAATAAATATCTTGATAAATCACTTTCTGGCCTTCCAACCTTTTTAAAATATGCATTTGCCTCATCATAACTTGCATCAAGTGCATCATATCCGGCTGGTGCTATTTCACCTTTACATTCACCATCAGTAGAATTCCACTCAGTTAATCTATTCTTTTTATATTCATACTCATCGGCAATATCTTCGCCATATCTCATTGTTATTTTCCACATATCCAAACTATAATAATGTTTATCAACTTTAGTTGCATCACAAAATCCAACTCTAATAGTTCCTTTTTCTGGCTTCTCAGGATCTTTAGGAACTTCTCTTATACTCCATTTATAATATGTATAATCATCATGAAACATAGTATGTTCAATAATAGTATCTAAATCTTCCACACTAAGCATACCACTATTTAACATATCTTCTAAATTTTCATAATGGTTAGCACTCGTACCAACATCATAATTACTTGGTACTGAATCCAAATATTCTTTTTCTACTTTACTATCATAGCCAAACAATACAGTACCAATTATTAATGATTTATCTAATTTAATACCATAATCTTCTTCATATTCTTCAGTTTTATTTTTTACATATCTAATAAAACTACATACATTAGTTATCTTATTAGAAAAGAACCTACTAATCCAATCACCAAATCTTGTCCAATAGGTGTTAGGACAATTAGTATTTTTATTTAAATATTCTATGATTTCTTCATCATCCATTTCTTCGCCATTTTCATCAAATAAATACTGTTCATCAGTGTAAAGACCATCATTAGCACCCTCAGATGTTTCTTTTTCAGCAACACCAAAAAAAGTACTCATTGCGCTTAATTGCGTATCTACTGAGAAAATATAACTAAGGCCAGCAATAACAAGAATTATAAGAACAATGCCAATTAAAACAAGATATATTTTTAACTTTAATCCCAAAGGTATTTTACTTTTAATCATGTTTTTAGATTGATCTTTTAAGTCAAATAATTTGTCACTTGCTTTATTTTTACCTTTAGAAGAACCTATATTAGGTTTTAAAGAAGCGCTTGGACCATTTTTCTTTCCATCATCAATACTTGTTTTTTTTAAAGAATCATCATTTTTTTTAGAAGAAACTTCGCTATCATTTTCCTTATGTCTTCCAACTGGTTCATTCCTTTTAATATTTTTTAATGCATTTACATCGGCACTATTAAATCCAGAATTCATTCCACCAGAAAACTGACCAAGACTTGAACCTTGACCTTGTTCTACATATTCTTCATCATTATAATTCTCATTACCGCCGTTTGAATACATACTTCTCCTTTAAAAATAAAGAGGATTTTTTTAGAATCCTCCTCCACTACCAAATGATTCTAACTCTTGTTGAGTTGCAATGACATTTATACGCATCCTTCTACTACCACATACAAATAATGCTTGTCCTTGACTATACCTCTTAATTGAATCTCTTTCTTGATCATTTAAATCTATTAATCTTGACAAATCATCAACTGCCTGCTTCTTAAGACCCATAATTAAATAATAAGATGCATTATCAAATATTGCTTTTCCATGAATTAATACATTTGGAGCAGCAAAATCTGTAGGTTGTTGAGTAATTATTATAGTACCAGTATTATATTTACGACTACGTCTTTGAATACGAGCCAAGAATTCAGCACCTAATGTATTTTGATCAGCAAGTAACATATGTGCTTCATCAACCATTAATATAGTATTAATCTCTCTATCTAATGTAAGCCCCCATGCATACTTTAAAATATTAAAGAATAATGCATTTCTAATATTACTATCAGCATTCATTAATTCACGAATATTAAATACTATAAAATCAGCATCAGTATCAATTGTAGTTTTACCAGTAAAGTAATATCTTAACTCTTTAGTCAAAGGTCTAATCTTTAACTCCAATCTTTCCATTATATCTCTTTCATGAGTATGTTCCGTCATAGATAATAATCTACCTTTTACAGTAGCATAAACATCATCAAAAGTAGGATAATCTTCTGATTTTATTCTACTAAAATCAGTATTATAATCTATTTTATATCTTCTATATGTATCTTGTACAACTTCACTAAATAAAGTTAAAACGTCTTCTTCAATATCAGGACTATAATATTTCATAAATGCTTTTAGAGTTTGTAATGTACGAGTTAGTATTGCATAACCCATACCTTCTTTTAATTCTTCTTCATCTGCATCTAAAACAACTTCAAGTGGATTAATCATACCAAAATCTCCACCTTTGCCTAAATCAATAAAGTCTCCACCATAAAGTCTAGTCATTTCCTCAAGTTCACCTTCAGGGTCAATAGCAACAATCTTATGGCCATTTCTAATATTACTTCTTAATAATACTTTAGCAGCAGTAGATTTACCACTACCAGAAGTACCTAAAATAATCATATTAGCATTATTTCTATTAAACTCTTTTTTAGTTTGATATAAGAATTGATTAAATAAAATAACTCCACCAGAATAATCAACACCAAGTAAACAAGAAAGTCCTGGATCTTTAATACTATCAAAAACAAATGGATACATAGCAGCAATAGTTACAGATGGAATTGGAGTACCAATTCTCTCTTCTATATCATTTGCCTCAAAAATAGGTAACATACTTTCTAATATTTTTCTTTGCTCAAATCTTAAAACTAATCCCTTCATACCCATCGCATCAAGGTAGTTTTTAACCTGAACTTTTTTATTTTCTAATTCTTCATGAGAATCAGCAGAAATTAATAAGTGCATTTGAAAATCAAAAATTCTAGCTTGAGTAGCAGTTAACATAGATATAAATTGTTCAATACTTTCATAGTCTTGACGTAATCTTTCTTGAATAGTTCTATCATGCTCATCTTGATATTTTGATTTCATATCAGCTATCTCTTTATTTAACATTTTAGATAATACACTGAAAGCAATAGGAATATGCTTAATACACACTTTTATGCCTGATAATTGAGTAATATTTGCTAAGTATCCTTCACTAATAGTTTTAGGATAACTAACAATTGTAAGTATTGCACAATACTTATCACTAATAATAATTTCAGATGGTCTGAATTCTAAGCTCTTAGGAGCAATTTGACTTTTAAAACTTACGCTCATATACTACTCATCACCGTTCCAAACTTGGTTGTGTCTCCACCATTCATAAATCCATCAAGTAAAACTCTCAAATCATCATTACTTACCTGAGCAGATTGAAGTCCAGCATTTGCTAAACCAGACACAATATTTTGTATTCTTTTTTGAATTATTTCAGGTCTTCTATCTTTGAATAGAATGAAATATTCAGTATCAGTAACATTAACTTCTTTACTCATAAATAAATTAGCTTTATCTATATCTTCCCTAACCAATTTTCTAATTGCTTGAGTTTGAACAGAATTATAAAGTAATTTTAATTGAGCAAGATATACGTTAATATCAACAGGTCTATCAGATACAATTAACCAAAAATCATAATCCATTGTATTATAAAAACTTCTTAAGTTAAATATAGCATTAGACTGACTATCATAATCCAAAATAAATATATTTCTAGGTCTAACCTTAACTCCTGTAACTCTATAACCATTATCTAGTATAATTTCACCATTTTGAATACCTCTAACAGGAATCCAATTTTCAGCCCAACTAGAATTTTTAGGGTTTACATTATTTTTTTTCATCGTCGAATCCACTTGTAGCACACCATCCTCTCCATTTATATTGATTGCCCCCGTTAATTTCCGCATAAAGAAATAAGAAAAGTTCTTTTAAATAATCAAGCACATTATGATAAAAAGCAATTGGCATAACTAAAATCAATGAAAAACATAAGGGGAGTAATTTTATTACCATAAATATCAATGTATCTTCAGTAATGAAGAACAATAATATCAATGTAACAACTACACCAGTAAGCAATATAATTAAATCTCTTAATTTAAATAAACCAAATATTAATTGACTTTTCTTACTATTAGCAGGTATTAAATATCCATTCATATTCTTTCTTCCTTTCTATATCAAAATACAATTATTTTTTCTGATTATGAGTTCTTGCATAACTATTATCGCTTGTAATTGCACGTTTTTCGTTAGAAATTCTAGTTTTTTCGCTCTTATAATCAATTGTAGCATCATCAGCATGATGAGCAGATTTATTATATTTACTTCTAGCATTTATAGCTATATCATCTTTACCAACATAATAATTTGTTGCTTGTTTATACAACTCTTTAGCATTATCTTCAGATTTAGTTCTTACTGCTTGAAGTGCAGTTCTTGCAGCAGCAATATCAGAATCTCTTCCAGATGCCATAGCAACATCCAATCGAGATTGTGCTTCAATATAACTCCTATCATATTTTAACATATCTTCAACAAAGCCATCTCTATTATCACCAAACTTGACATTTTGCCAACCATCATTATAACTAGATGTTAAACTAGATGCTGAATAACTACTATCACCTGCTCCAACAAAATCATCAAGAGCATTATCTTTAATTGCAGCAGTAGCTGCCTCATTATATGCTTCTAAAGCAGAAGATTGATTCTCCAAACGTGCAAGATCACGATCTTGTCTTGCACCAACGCCCCAAAAATTTTGCCATCCACCAGCAATAGAACCTGAATACCCACCTCTAGCAACAAGATCCGCAGCCCTTTGTCTATTAGTAGCACTGATTCCACCGATATTCTTGAATTTTTCAGCAACAGTGTTGCCTTTAAATCCACTTGTAAGACCACTCACAGCACCAGTTAATGTTGTCCCAACCGTTCCCAAACCAGCACCAGCATTAATTCCAGCAGTTAAACCAGATACTGCTCCAACAGCAGTACCTACTCCAGCGCCAAGAATGCTTCCTACTGTACTAGCAAATTTGCTTTTTTGTCCAGCCATCTTTGACCCAATAACTTTATCAATTAATTCAGGAACAATTTTTGCAAATTTAAAGCATGCAACAATTAAAATAGTTATAACAAGGAATTTTGTTATTCCTGTTCCCATATTACTATTTACAAAAAATTCCTCAACATTTTCAAAAAATAATAATATTAAACACACAGTTAACAATGTACTAAACATTCTAATAAATAATTCCGTAAAAGTTGAAACAACAGTACTTAAATAATTTGACCAAACTTTAGCTTTAGTTCCTTCACCTATAATTGATATTGCAGCAACAGGAGTTAACATTTGCAACACTATTAATTTAAACATTCTAACTCCAACTTGAATAGCCATACAAACCAAACTATATATTAAATATAAGCCCATAATTCCACTTACAACTGGATATTTATATTCAATTTTTCCGCTTCTAACAGGCAAAGATGAAAGTTTCGTAAAATCATAGCTTCCATCACCAGTACTAATAGCATTCAATACAGACCGATTACCACCATCATTATCATAAAGAAACATAGTAATTGTTTTGTAAGATAAATAATCACCTACATTACCATTACTTGATGAATCACTTCCAAATAAGAATCTCATTATTAACCCTTCATCCTGTTCACTAGTAATATCGGCTAGGGAAGATAAATAAGTAAATTCATATCCCTCTGGAGTTCCCACTATTAACATAGATACTTCATTAATTACTCCAAATACAAAATTATAACTTACAATAATAACTGCAGCTATTGCAATATTTTTAATTAGATCAGGACCAGACTTCTTCAAATTATCTGGATTTATCAAGCACTGTATTAACACCATGGCAACTTTAAAAAGTATTACAACAACAATTAGTGCCTCAACTCTATCTAGCAATGGAGATATGGCAAAATATATAGAATTATAATTTAATTGACACATAATCATAAACAATTCAAATGCATATGAAACTAGTGAATATATTATTCCATCAAACCATAAGCATAAAGAAAGTCCAACAGATTCTATCCATGATACACTACCCGAAAGTATATTTATAAATGAAGACAAAAATGTCATAGCCTCACTTCCATTCAATAATATTCTATCACAAATTATATCATAATTAAATGTCAATTTAAAGATTTTTCAAAATAAAAAAATAGAGTTTTTATAACTCTACATTATGATATACATCACTTACATCATCTAAATCATCAAGCATATCCAAAAGACGCATGAATTTTTCTTTTTCTTCTCCAGATAACTGAACAGTGTCTTTAGCATAATAAGCAATTTCATCTAGTTCAAATGCTATGCCTGGAAATGCATCTTCCAAAGCTTTTTTAGCATTATTTAAATTAGCTACATCAGTATAAACAACAATCATATCATCTTCTGCTTCAATATCATTTACATCTACATCTGCATTAATCAAAGCTTCCATTACTTCTTCTTCACTATGATTTTTAATTCCAACAGCACCTAAATGTTCATACATAAAACTAACTGAATTTTGCCCAGCTATTTTAGCACCACATTTATTAAATACAGTTTTAACAAAACTAATTGTTCTATTTGGATTATCAGTCAAACATTTTACAATCAAGTTACTTCCACCTTGTGCAAATGCTTCATATTCTACAACATCAAAGTTTTCAACTTCACCTTTTTTAGCTTTATCAATATTTCTATTAATTACATCAGCTGGAACTTGTTCTCTTTTAGCTTTTTCAATAATTCTTCTTAAAGCATCATTACTTGTTGGATCAGGATTTCCCTTAGCAGCTTTCATAATTTCTTTTGCATAAATTGAATATAATTTTGATTTTTTAGCAGCAGTAGCAGCCATTGCTTTTGCTCTAACTTCATGAGCTCTTCCCATAATATTTCCTCCTTAAATTAATCTAAATTCATAATTTCCTCTACTATTTTAGCATATTCTTGATAATTTGCAAAATTATTCTTTATATTATTATCAAGAAAATCTTTTGAATCATCACGTGCTTGTAATAATATCTTCATGTCTTGATGCAAATTAGCTATTTTAAATTCCATATCACCACTTTGTTTAACTCCAAATAAGTCTCCTTCACCACGCATTTCATAATCCTTTTCAGTGATATAAAATCCATCATTACTTTCACTTAATACTTTAAGTCTTGGATTATCCTCTTCACCTATTAAAACACACTTAGATTCTAATTCATTTCTACCTACTCTTCCTCTTAATTGATGAAGTGTTGCAAGGCCAAACATATTAGCATTATATATTACCATCATAGTAGCATTTTTAACATCTATACCAACTTCTATAACAGTAGTACTTATCAAAATATCTATTTTTCCTTTTTTAAATTCATCCATTATCTTATCTTTATCATTTTTAGATAATTTTCCATGCATAATCGCACTCTTAACTTTACCCTTAAAATAAAGATCAATATTTCTTTTTATTTCTGTTACAGTTGTTAAATCAACTGCTCCTTCACTTTCTTCAATTAATGGTGAAACTATATAAACTTGATGTTTATTTTCAATTTCACCAATCATCATTTCATAAACATCATTAAGTTCATCTTCATTTTTAATTAATGTTTTAATTTCTTTTCTACCTTTAGGTTTAGTTTTTATATTAGATATATCCATATCACCATATATAGTTAATGCAAATGTTCTAGGTATAGGTGTAGCAGACATATATAATGTGTCTGGAAGTAATCCTTTATTTTTTAAATTAGTTCTTTGATTAACACCAAATCTATGTTGTTCATCTGTTATAACCAATCCTAATTTTTTAAATATAACATTTTCGCTTAATAAAGCATGTGTTCCAATAATAAAATCTATCTTACCACTCTTTAATTTTTCAACAGCCTCATCTTTTTCTTTCTTTTTCATACTTCCAACTAACAAATCAACTCTTATTTTAGTATTAGCTAAAATATTTTTAATTGTTTCATAATGTTGATAAGCAAGTACTTCAGTAGGAGCCATTAAAGCAGTTTGATGTTTACTTAAATAATTTATATAAGCAGCAATAACAGATATAATAGTTTTACCACTTCCAACATCACCTTGAAGCATTCTATTCATTCTTCTACTAGATGTCATATCTTTATATATATCTAATACAGCTTTATCTTGATCAGCTGTTAACTCAAAAGGAAGTTCTCTAATAAAACTATTAACTTCTTCTGGATCAATATCTCTAATATAACCTGCTTTGCTTTCTTTATTAACTTCTTTTAAATAATTAATCTTAAACATGAATTCAAATAACTCTTCATACTTTAATTTAATAAGTGCCTTTTTAACCTCTTCTTCATTCTTTGGTAAATGAATCATATTAACAGCATCTTTTTTACTAATAAAATTATATCTTTGATTTAAATAATCTGGTATATAATCAGTATAATTATCATATTTAGGTAATACCTCAGCTATATATTTTTTTAACTGTTTAGAAGTAAGACCACTCGTTAAATGATAAATACTTTCAACAGAACCACTAACTAATTTTTCAAATTTTATATCTGAAGCGATAACAGTATTTTTTAAAGCATCATATTTACCTATTACCGTAACTACACTTCCAGGTTTAATATGTGTTTTTAAAAATGCTCTATTAAATATAACAACAGCAATCATTTTCTTATTAGACATAGCTCTAAAAGTAAGAGAAGTCATATTAGCCCTAAATCTTCTTGTTAAAGGTACAGAGTCAACAATACATTCAATTATAACATTTTGTTTATCAACTGCTGTCTTTATATCATTTAAAACAATAATATCATGTCTATAAGGATAATAATTAACTAAATCATCTATATTATTTATTCCTAAATTATTTAAACATTGTAAAGTTTTTGGACCAAGTCCCTTAATAGATTCTAAATTGTTCATTATTGGTTCCTCCAGTAAATCTTCCATATTATATCACAAAAGCATCTTTTTTAAAACATTTTTTTCTTGTAAATTTTTTTAATTTTTTTAAATTTTATTCTTGACAAAATACCACTTTTACATTAGTATATAGACTTACCAATTCACTATTAGGCGAATTGGTGCTAGTATCACACTAGCCAACCCCTTTTTATTCTTTTTTCCGGATTGCTCATCAGGGGGTGAGCAGTCCTATTTTTTTATTTTAAACTGAGGTATAATATAAATATGAAAGAAAATAAGTTTAAATATACATTAGATAATAAAAGATATCATACATTAAATTATTATTATAAAATGAAATATAATAGTAAAGTTTTTAAAGTGAGTTTAAATGCTGGATTTGGTTGCCCAAATAAAAAGAATTTAAGTGGATGTATATATTGTTTTAATGGTAGTGGTGAAAATAGAAACATGCCTTTAATAGAACAATTCTATAAAGTAAAATCAGTCATGGAACATAAATGGCCTAACTCAAAATACATTGGATACTTTCAAGCAGATACAAATACCTATGCACCATTAAATATTCTAAAAGAAAGTTATGAATCCATACTAAATTTACCAAATGTTATTGGGTTAAATATAGCAACAAGATGCGATGCAATTACAAATGAATGTTATGAATACTTAGAAGAATTAAATAAAAATACAGACTTAGTAATAGAATTAGGATTACAAACAATGCATCATAAAACATCAGATTTAATTAATAGAGGACACACATTAAAGCAATTTGAAGAATGCGTTAAAGAACTTAGAAAAAGAAATATTAATATAGTTGTGCACATAATAAATGGACTACCTTACGAAACAAAAGATGACATGATTGAAACAGCAAAATATGTTTCATCATTAGACATACAAGGTATAAAAATACATATGTTATTTATTCTAAAAGGTACTAAAATTGCTGACATATATAATAAAGAACATTTTCATATACTAACAAAAGAAGAATATATAGATATCGTATGTGATCAATTAGAATATTTAAGAGAAGATATAGTTATTAATAGAATAACTGGTGACCCTATAAAAGAATTATTAATTGAACCACAATGGTTACTAAAAAAAGTATGTTTATTAAATGACATTGACAAAGAATTATTAAAGAGAAATTCTTATCAAGGAAAAAGACTACAATAATTTATGTAGCCTTTTTTATTGATTTAATTTTGTTTATTTTCTAAATCTTTATAATAATTATATCTTAATTTAGAATTATTCATATTTTCTTCATATAATCTTTGATATTCATCTTGATTTTTTGTTTCTAAATTTCTATATCTAAGTTCATGATTAAATACTATATCATAGTTAGTGAAATCTGGTTCTTTAGAATCAACTGTTAATTTATTTTCTTCTGGATTATATCTCATTAATAAGTTATATCCAACTTCAACAAGTAATTTTTGTTCATCAAGTGAATTACCAAGTCCACCTCTAATTCCTTGTTCAATACATGGGCTATATGCGATTATTAATGATGGTCCATTATGTTCTTTCGCTTCTTTAAATGTTTTTAAAGCTTGCATCATATTAGCTCCCATAGAAATACTTCCAACATAAACATTGGGTATAGCCATAGCAATTTTAAATAAATCTTTTTTACTTTCTAATTTACCACTTGATGCAAATTCTGCAACTGAACCTATTCTAGTAGATTTTGATTTTTGACCACCTGTATTTGAATAAACTTCTGTATCAAGTACCATTATATTAATATTTTCATTACTATGAAGTACATGATCAAGACCACCATATCCAATATCATATGCCCAACCATCTCCACCTAAAATCCATACAGTTCTAGCTGGTATATAATCTATTAATTTTCTTATTTCTAGAGGAATACTACTCTTCTCAAGTTTTTCTTTTATAGCTAATGTCAAATCATCATCATCCATATTATCAATCCACTCTTTAAAAGTAACTTTAATTTCTGGTGTTACTTCATCTTTATATTTATACATTAACTTTTTAAGTCTTTCTCTCATTTTCTTATAAGACATATGAATACCAAAACCAAATTCAGCATTATCTTCAAATAAAGAATTCATCCATGGAATCTTATAAGGTGTTAATGGTAAACTTCCGCCATAAATTGAAGAACAACCAGTAGCATTAGCTATTACCATATTACGTCCATATAATTCAGTTAAAAGTTTTATATAAGCAGCTTCTCCACATCCAGCACATGCTCCACTAAATTCAAAATATGGTTTTTGAAATCCAATCCCTTTAACCGTAAATTTATTAAAAGGAGTAACATTTTCATGACTATTAAATAAATAGTCACTTATTTTATCATGTCTTTCACTAAATTCTCCTTCTTCTAAAGCTTTTTCTCCATTCTTACCAGGACAAGCTTTTATACATAAACCACAACCAGTACAATTAGCTTCATTAATTGCCATATAGAAATTCTTATCTTTTTCACCAATACTTGGTATAGTTTCGCTTTTATCTAAATGTGCCATAATAAGTTCATTATCAAGTAATGAGAATGGTCTAATACAAGCATGAGGACAAACAAATGCACATTGATTACACTCTATACAATTGCCACTACACCATTTGGGTACAAATGGAGATATTTTTCTCTTATCACTCTTAGCTGTACCACCTACAAAAGTACCATCTTTATATTTATCAAAATCAGATACTTTTAAATTATTACCTCTTAATTTTAATACCTCATCAGTAAAATCTTTAGTATTCTTATGTTCTTCACCTAAAGTAAGTATTTTATTATTTATTACTTCTAAATACTTTAATCCTTCATCAATAGCATTCAAGTTATTTTCAACAACTTCTTCACCTTTAGAAGAATATGTTTTCTTAACTAATTTTTTAAAGTCTTCAATTTCATTTCTAGAATATCCACTTATCTTAATCATATACATACACATAATATTATTGATTTTTCCTTTAAGAGAATACTTAGAATTTAATTCATCTAAATTAGCTATATAAACTTTAATATTCTTATTTAATATTTCTTTCTTATTATCATTATTAATTAATTCATTTAATTCTTTATCACTCTTATTACTATTTATTAATAATATTCCATTTTCTTTAATATCTTTTAAACAATAATATCTATTTAAATATATATCTTTAGATACTACTATAAAATCAGGACTAGTTAAGAAATATGGAGCATTTATTTTAGATGGACCTACTCTTAAATGAGATATTGTAACTCCACCACTCTTTTTTGAATCATATTCAAAATATCCTTGAACATAGTTATCTTCTTTTTCTCCTAGTACTTTCATAAAGTTTTTAGAAGCTCCAACCATTCCATCAGAACCAAATCCATATACTTTAATTTCTTTATAATCAGGCTTATAATCTATTTCTTTACTTTCTAAACTTAAATGAGTAACATCATCACAAATACCTATTGTAAAATTATTTTTTGGATTACTACTAAATATATTTTCAAAAACAGCATTAATATCTTTTAATGGAACATCTTTACTAGAAAGACCATATCTTCCACCAACTATATTAATATTTTTATCTTTTAATGCTAAACTAACATCTAAATATAATGGTTCACCAATGCTACCAGATTCTTTAGTTCTATCAAGCACTGCAACATTCTTTACAGTAGATGGTAAAACATTTAACAAGTGTTTTACACTAAATGGTCTATATAAATGTACTTCAATAACACCAACTTTTTTACCATGAGAGTTTAAATAATCAACAACTGTTTTAGCTGTATCACATACACTTCCCATAGCTACAATTACATGAGTAGCATCTTTACTGCCGTAATAATTAAATGGTTTATATTCAGTCATAGCAAGTCTATTTATTTTTTCCATATTATTTTGAACAGCATCAGCAACTTTATCATAATATTTATTTCTTACTTCAGTATTTTGAAAATAAACATCACCAGTTTGAGAAGTACCACGAGTAACTTCTTTACCAACATTTAAACTTCTATTTTTAAATTCATAAACTTTATCATAATCAATTAATTTTCTTATTTCTTCTTCATTAACTAAACTAATTTTATTTAATTCATGACTTGTTCTAAATCCATCAAAGAAATGTAAAAATGGAAGAGAAGATTCTATTGCAGACATATGAGCAACTATTGCCATATAATAAGCATCTTCTACTGAACTTGATGCTAACATACAAAATCCAGTACTACGAGTAGCATATATATCTTGATGATCACCAAATATAGATAAAGCATGAGTTGCTAAACTTCTAGCTGCAACATGTATTACAGCAGGTAACATTTCACCAGCCATTTTATACATTGTAGGTATCATCAAAAGTAAACCTTGAGAAGCAGTAAAAGTTGTACTTAAACTTCCAGCTTGTAAAGAACCATGAGTTACTGCTGCAGCGCCTGCTTCACTTTGCATTTCAATCACTTTAACAGTATCATCAAACAAATTCTTCTTTCCAGCACTACTCCATTTATCAGTAAGAGTTGCCATAGGACTAGCAGGTGTAATTGGATAAATACCACACACCTCACTAAATAAATATGATCCCATTGCACAAGCTTCATTACCATCTATAATATAATCTTTTTTCATATCATCACCATTTTAATTATAATACATTATAAACAAAAGATAAACAAAATTTAACCTTAAACATTATGTTACTTTATAAAATATTTTGTAGTAACATTTTCTTCTTTTTCTTCTATTTTTTACCCTCTATATTCTTCAAGATTATCAAATCCCATCTTAACCATTTCAAACATTTCTCTAAAACATAAATCTAACTCTTCTTTGGTTAATTCATTTTATGCTCCTTTATACTTAACTTTTTCCTTTTTACTTTTAAATTTATTAAACATTATACCTCATAAATTAACTACTCGTATCTTAATTTAAACATATGTTTTTTATCAATCATTATTGTATTTGAATAATTCTTTTAAACTTAGAATTGCTTCCATTAATATATTCATCAATTAATTTACTTTGTTCTTTTGTTTCAGCATAAGCAGTTATAGCTAGTGTTTTATTCCAATCTTTAGTATATCCATCAGTTGTTAGATTAGTAATTTTATTATCTTTAAGCCAATCTCTAAATTCCATCATAACTTCCTTATCATCATTTAAAATTATGTTAACATATGTTCTATCTTTTGATAATTTATTACTTATTATTAACGCAAGTAATGTTCCTATTCCACTTGCAAAAGCAATAATATAGACATATAAATCACTACTAGAACTTCCAACAACATTAATTAATTTATAAAATATTATATTACTTAAAATTACAGTAACTGCCGCTAAAAAAGCTCTATTCCTTTGAATCAATATTTGTTTACTAGTACTTAATATATTATCAATAATCTTAACAATAAAAACCACAATAATATTTAAAATTAACTTCTTCATTATTTTCCTCCTTTCGAATCGTTAAAAATAATAGCACTTTTAAATATTATAATCAAGTTCTAATAGATTTTAAAATTCTTTTCAAACAACATCAACTTTTCAACACTTGTATTAACACAAACACCATCAATATTTATACCATTATATAAATAATAAATCTTATCATTACTATTCATCTCACTAGTACATAAAAGAATTAATTTATCAATATTTCTAACATAATATTTTTTATCATTAACAATATAATATTTAACAATAATATTATTTTCTTTAATAAATTTATCTAACTTCTCACTATTAGCATTATAAAAGAATACTTTAAAAGAACCAGTATCATAAATATCTTTTCTATCATATACAAGATATTTATCACTATTAGATTCTATTTCTAAAGTATTAAATGTAAAAAATAAAATAAAGAAAAATAATATTTTTTTCATATTCATCTCTATTATTATGAATTAAAAGTTTAAATTTATTTATTTTTTTGATATAATCGTTTGGGAGAAAAAATATGAAAATAAAATTAATTGGATTTCCTATGAAAGATGGTTGTCATGTTGATGGCTGTGACATGGGAATAAATGTAATAAATGATAATTATAAGTTAGATGAAATAATAAACATAAATGTTTTAGATAAAGATTTAGATACTGTTGTTAAATATGATACAGAACTTGCTAAAATTGTTGATGAAACTATAAAAAATAACATTATACCAATTACTGTTGGTGGAGATCATAGCTTAGCTATTGGATCTATCGCAGGTTCTGCTAAAAACTATGATGATTTAGGAGTAATATGGTTAGACACACATCCAGATATTAATACAGATAAAACTACTACTACTTTTCATATTCATGGTTACCCATTAGCCGCTTCAATGGGATTTGGTCAAGATGAACTTACTAAATTATATTTTGATAAAACTAAAGTAAAATATGAAAATGTTGTACTATTTGGTATAAATGATATAGATGAACCAGAACAAGAATTAATAAATAAATATAATATTAAAAACTTTACATTAGATGATATAAATACTAAAGGAATTGATGCTTGTCTAAAAGAAGCAACAGAATATTTAAATTCTAAAACTAAAAACATACATTTAAGTTTTGATATTGATTCAATTAGTACAAAAGAATCTCCTGGAGTAAATGTCCCAAATAGATGGAATAATGGTATAACATATAAAGAAGCACAAGAAGCAATAAAAGAATTTACTAATAAACTAAATATAGTTTCAATGGATATAGTAGAATATAATCCATTAACTGACTCTAACAATAAATCATTAAATATTGTATTAGATACAATAAATTACGTAAAAGAAAACCTTCAGAAATAATCTGAAGATTTTTTTATTCAACATTAACACCTTTCTTAAATTCTTTAATTCCAAATAAATAAAGAATAATTAAATATATTACATAATCTATCATAATAACATTTAATAATATTTTAATAGTTTCAATCTTTATACTTTCATGACTAAATATAGCCATAATATCCGTATTAAATGTTCCAAGTAAATATACTATTAAAAGTAATAAAACATTAAATATCATATAAATTACTAAACCATTATATCACAAATCATTTTATTATCATTAGATTTATGCCCTAATATTAAAGCATCAAATCCAGTTAAAATAATAAATGTAAATTCTAAAAACAAAATCAAAAATAATGTTAACAATACATTAGTTATAGAACTAGAATAAGCATTAGCAACAATATTTAATGAATTCTTTAATAATTCAATATTCTCTTTACTATAATAACAAAGTACTAAACAAACAAATATAACAATTATAGAAGTAAAAACACTTATAATAGCTGCTAATATTTTAGAAGAATAAATATCTCTTTTTTCTACTGGTAATGTATGTGTTAAATAAGATTCATCTTTATAAATATTATTATTAAATCTAACCCATATTCTAAGTAAATTATTTATTAAAATATTAACCATCATAGATATAGTAATACCACAATTAACTTTATAAAGAATAATCATTATATTAGAATCAGACAACAAACGTAATCTTGATAATACAGCAAATAATATAGACAATATATAAAACACAACTAATGCTTTATAACCATATTTTAAATCATACTTTAATAATTTTCTTAACATTTAAACATCCTCCTAAACACTTCATCAACACTTGCTTTTTCCTTTTGTCTTAAAGTATCACAATCAGATGTCAAAATAATTTTACCTTTATCTATAAATATTACATCATCTAATATTCTTTCAATATCACTTATTAAATGTGTTGATATTATCACACTTGCTCCATCTTCAAAATTACTAAGAATAGTATCTAAGATATAATCTCTAGTAGCTGGGCCTACTCCACCAAGAGGTTCATCTAAAATATAAAGTTTTGCTTTTCTACTCATTACTAATATTAATTGTAGTTTTTCTTGCATACCTTTAGACATTTTAGAAATCTTAGAATTCATATCTAAATTTAAATCTTTTAATAATTTAATAGCTTTCTTACTATCAAAATTATCATAAAACTCTTCAAAATATTTTATTACTTCATAAACTTTCATTTCTTTATCTAAATAAGTTCGCTCAGGTAAATAAGATATTATTTTTTTAGATTCAACCCCAGAATTTTTACCATTAATTAATATTTCTCCATCACTAGGAGTTAATAAATCATTTATTAATTTAATCAATGTAGATTTACCTGTTCCATTTTTACCTAACAAACCTATTATTTTACCAGGTTCAATTACTAAATTAATATCTTTTAATACTTTCTTATCACCATAAGACTTAGATAAATTCTTAATTTCAAGTAATTTCATAATTTCTCCTTACATATTTAAGTAATCACTTAACGAAGAAGAATCAATACCTAAATCATTCATATCACTAATATATTTATGAGTTAATTCAATAGCCATATTAGTCTTATATTTATTAATTAACTTTTGATCATCAGTTACAAATTTACCATTAGTTCTCTCTGTATATATTAGTTTATCATTTTCGAGTTCAACTAATGCTTTTTGTATAGTATTTGGGTTTACTTTATAAGTAAGTGCTAGCTCTCTTACAGATAGTAATTTTTGACCACTTTTTAATTTACCAGAAACAATTTCTAATTTAACAATTTCATATATTTGTAAATAAATTGGTCTTCATTATCAAAAGTATAACTCATATGATCCTCCTTTCACTGTATTACTTAACTAATATAATAACACTATTGTATTATATGTAAGTCAACTATTTTTAACAATATAAGTCATAATTACATCAACTAAATAATCTATTTCTTCATCAGTTAATTTTCTATTTTTAGGTATTTTATGCCATTTATATATACATCCTCTACAACAAGTACCAGTCGCATGTTGAGCAACGAATACTGGATGTCCTCTCATCGGAGTCTGTTTACCATCATTAGGTATATTATCACTGGAAAGTCTATTCACAACAAAATCATGAGCATGACTATATATTACATCAATACCTTTCTCTTCAATATATTTTTTATCTTTATTAGATAACTTAAAACTACTTCTAAATTTAGACTTACTTAATCTTTCAAATAACTCATTCATAGAAAAAATTATATCACAAAAAAAGACTAGTAAAAACTAATCTTCAAAATAACTCTTAATAATTTCAGTATATTTATCACTATATTAAATTCTTTTACTCCATCATTAACACCATTTAATTGCATCTCTAATATTAAATTATCATTTTCATCATAAAAATGAAACATATATGGATATCCTATATCATTACGATATCTTTCATAATAAGAATGATTTAAAATATCAATAACAGTATTTATTTCTTCACTACTTGTTAATGTTTTAACTACTCTATATTTATTATTAAATCTATCAACAACATAATTATCACCTTCCATTTCAAAGTCAGAATAAGCAACAATTATTTTTTTAGTATTTTCAGCTTTAGTAATAAATTTCTTTAAAGAAACTTTTTCTTTTCTCTCACAATAGTTATATAAATAATCACGAGAGTATTCTCCATTTTTTATAATATCATAAGTTTTATTATCATTATAAAAATCACAAGTAACAACATCATAAAAGAAAGAATTGTAATGAACAACATCTCCATAAGAAGTCACACTATAATTAAATATTGGAGCACTATTATTTTGTTTAACACTTAAATAATCAAATAATAATATTATCAAACAAAATATTAAAGTATAAATAATTAACACAATAGTTCTTTTTAAAAAAGATAGTTTTCTAATCAAATTTGCAACACCAATTATAGTTACAACTATCCCAAATATTATTGAGAAAAAACTACTATGAGTTTGAGAATCAAAAACAATACTTCCAAATATAATAAATATTAGTCCTAAAGCAAATATCAAATAAGATATTATATTATTTTTTTCTTCTATTTTTTTATTTGAATAATCTATTGTATTAATAATATTTTCATTAGATTTATCTTTATAATTTTTATCATTTACTTCTTCTCCACTTAATAAATCATTAATTGATACATCTAAAGTCAAACATAATATATTAAGAAGAGATAAATCAGGCATATTTCTTCCATTTTCCCAATTACTAACAGATTTATCAGTAACACCTAATCTTTCTGCTAATTCAGCTTGTGTTAACTTTTTCTCTTTTCTTTTACTCGCAATAAATTTTCCAATCTTTTCTTGATTCATATATTTTTTCCTTTCATATAAATCAATATACTATTAAATAAATATAATTAATAGGAAATATTCCTAGAGTTACATAAAATAGTCTTTTTTTACAAGATAAAAACGAGCTTTTAACTCGCTTTTAACAACTTTTTTCTAAGTTACAAGTAGATTTAGACTCAGATACACACTTTATAACGCATTTAAATGCATTATAACTTTCACTCTTCATCCCATCACTTAATTCCATATAAGGATCAGTTTGTAAACTACTTATACCCGTTTCTAATTCTTCAGCTTTTCCATTTATTATTGAAACTACACTTGGAGCATATATTCTCTTTTGTCCAGTTTCAACAGTATTACCATCTTTATCAGTTAAGTTATAATTTTTTAAAACATTACTTAATAACTCTAATAATTTATAATAAGATTCACTACCTTCTTTAGATTCATTAACATCATTATTATCATCTAACTCTAATGTATTTCTTATATCTTTAACATCAACATAATAAATAGCATTATAATTTAAATCACTAGCAGCCTCAATTAAAGAAGGAATAACACTTCTACACCATGGACATGATGAAAAACCAAAATAAATAACAAAAGATTCTTTTTTATCAATCATTTCAACTATTTCTGATGCTGTTTTATATATAAACGGATTGTTTTTAGGAATAGATAATTTTCTGTTTTCTTTTCCATAATCATTAACAATTCCATTAAGACTCTCATATTCTTTTTTAAATTTTAAAGAATCACTATCTTCAGTAGTACATCCAAATAATAAAACTACACTAATAATTAATATCAGAAATTTAAACTTCTTCATGATTTTTCTTCACAACTTTCTTTGCTGTTTTGTGATAATCATTTTTATTATCTAATTTTTCAACTTTAACCGTTTCTTTAGAATTGTTAATAGTTTCTAATAGCTTTTTATTAGATTTATTTACATATAAAATAATTACTACAGTTGAAATAACTACAAATACAAAATTCCAAATAATAATTCTATTATAAACAGCTCTTTCAGCTTTTTTTGCTTCTTTTAAACTCTTATTGTATTCTTCAAAAACATCATATTTGTCTTCAGAATCATATAATTCTTTAATAGCAGTTTTAATTTGATCATCATAATCAGATGCATAACCAGCAAATACTTGATCACCAATAATTATATATGGTACTCCACCAGCAGGTTGATCTAAATAATTAGATATTGTATCTAACAATTCTGCATTATCAGCATCATACCAAGATTCAAAAGAAACTACTTTAAAATATTTACCATATTCTTCTGCAATATCATTAGCAAAATTTAAAAATGCTCTACAATAAGTACAACCTTTTCCTCTAAATAAATATATTACAGCTTGATCATCAGTTTCCTTATAATCAGTATATTTCATATCTATTTCTTCTTCTTCTAATGCTTTTTTTAAATTTAAAGTACTATATTTTGATAAATCAATCTCTTCACTTGTATCCTCAGCATTTAAAAAAACTGGAAATAAGCATAAACAAAATACTAACAATGCCATAACTGTTTTTTTCATATACTCCTCTCCTTCCTATACTATATTTTAATTTAAAATATGTTAAAACACAATAAAAATAATTATATTTCAAAATAATTTCACAAAAAAAGGCAAGTTTTCTTGCCTTATGAATTTAAAGATTCAGTTTCATATAAATTTTTATATATTTTAGTTTTTTTTAATAATTCTTTATGTGTTCCCTTTTCACTAACTTGGCCTTTATCAACAACATAAATTATATCCGCATCAATAATAGTTGATAATCTATGAGCCACTATTATTACTGTGTGATCTAAGATTAAATTATCAATTGATTTCTTTATAAATTCTTGACTCTTATTATCAAGTGCACTAGTTGCTTCATCAAATAGTATTACTTTACTATTTTTAACAAATGTTCTTGCTATAGGCAATCTTTGTTTTTAACCACCACTTAAATTAATACCAGATTCTCCAAGAATAGTATTATATTGTTCTGGTAAACTCATAATATAATCATCTAAATATGCCATTTTAGTATATTTTCTAACAGTTTCTAAATCAATATCTTGATCAACTAATCTAAAATTATCAATTATACTTCTATTAAATATAAATGGTTCTTGTCTAATAACAGATATATTCTTTCTAAGAGAATCTTCACTCAAATCACAAATATTTACTCCATCTAATGATATTACACCCTCATTAGCATCAAATATTCTTGTTAATAGATTAAATAATGTACTTTTTCCTTGACCGCTAGCTCCAACTATAGCTATTTTATTATTTGGCTCTATTTTAATATTAAAATTATTTAATAAAGTACCTTCATTTGGATAACCAAAAGTAACATTCTTAAACTCAATTACTCCTTTTGGATTATCAAGTTCAACTTCACCAAACTTAACATCATCATATAATCTATTTTCAAGTATCTCATTAATTCTTCCAAGAGATACAACCATTCTTTGATATGATTTATTAAAGTCACTTAAATCTTCTATCAAATACATAAATTTATAAACATAATATGTCATAGCTATAAAGAAAGTCAATGTAGTCATTTTAAAATATAATAGAATAAGACATGTTATAAAAATACCAACTTCCATTAATGACTTTAATAATCTATTAGTCATATGATAACTTTTTCTATATTTAATTTCTGTTATAGACTTTTCATATACATCTTTAATGATGTTTCTCATATCTTTTATAAGATTTTTCTTAATACCTAAAGTTTTAATTTCTCTAACTCCTCTAATAGATTCATTAACTAAAGAAGAAAATTTATCTTGTCCAACTTTTCTAGCCTTATGAGCATCTTTCATTAACGGACCATATTTTTTCATGGTAAAAAATAATAAAACTAAGAAAAAACATATTTCTAATCCTACAATCCATGAATTATAAAATATAAAAACTAATATAACTAAACACGCCACAATATTTGTAATAATTCTAAGTAATTGTCCAAATATAAAACTCAATGTATCCGCATCATTAGTTATTCTATTAATTATTTCTCCAGAAGACCTTTCTTCATAAGATACAGCAGGTAAATTAAGAGATTTTTTATATGTTTCAAATCCCAATTTTCTTGTTAACTTACTTTCAACTTCTTCTAATGCTCCAGTACAATAAGTATGAACTATACCATCAATCATATCTAATCCAAAATATATTCCAAGTACTATTATTGCTCTCTTTAAATGTAAATTAGTTATTTCTTCTACAGCTAAACCATTTAAATATCCAAAGAAAACTTCTAATATTCCAATTAAGAATATAAGTAAACTAGATATAATTATTTTCTTCTTTTCTTCTTTAATAAGTTTCCATAGAGGTATAAATTCTTTTAAATTATTTTTCATTCTTACCTCCAAAATAAAATGCCTACAAAGTAGACATTAAGCGTTATAGAAAGTTAAGAAACAAAGAAGTTCCTCACTTTCAAAATTATCTACTAAAATATTATAAAAATTTAAATCTAAACTTTTCATTTCTTAACCTCCTCTCCTTAAATTCAATTACATATTATCACATTAAAAAAATGATGTCAACCATTTTTAGTTTACATCATTTAATAATTTATTATAAATATTATAATCTTTATCTAAAAAACATTCTAATATTACATTAATATTTTCATAATTTAATTCTTTTAAAGTATTAACAACTATTTTAGCTGCTTCTTCATTTGGAAAATGATATACTCCAGTACTTATACATGGAAATGCAATAGTTATTTCTTCTAAATTATTTTCTTTTCTATAGTTTTCAGCTAATTCAATTGATGATACATAACAACTTTTTAACATTACATTTTCATTATGCTTTCCATCTCTATAAACTGGACCAACAGTATGAATTATCTTTTTACATGGTAAACAGTAAGCATCTGTCATTTTAGATTCACCTGTTTCACAACCACCAAGTTTTCTACACTCATTTAATAGTTCTTTACCAGCTTTTCTATGTATTTGACCATCAACTCCACCTCCACCAAGTAAAGTTTTATTAGCAGCATCAACTATAATATCAACATCTAATAATGTAATATCTCCTTTATTAACCACAATACTTTTTATATAATCACCTACTTAACAATTTTAATTTTATTAACTATAGGTAATTCACGAGCTTTTCCAGTAGCTGCATCAATAATACCCATAATAGATATGACTAAGAAAATACATTCAATTATATTTCTAACTAATACAATTGCAAATCCTAAAAATAATAAAAGAAAAACTAATATTGAAGCACTAACACCAACTATTACTTCTAACAAAAACAAATTTAAACCTTGTTTAGCATGAAATTTAACAAAATTATTTTTATCTTCTAAAAAATATGGTATTAAACATAATACAGATACATATGAAAAATTTCAAAGAACATACCTTCGCTTTTTTCTTTATCAGTATAATCTTTACTAAAATCTTTTACATCTTTAACGTAATCATTAACTGCTTTATCTACCTTTTTTCTTGTTTCATCTTTCTTTTCACCATTATTAGGTTCAACAACATTTTCTTCTTTATTTACTTTTTCTTCTTTTTTATCTTTCTTCTCTTCCATAATATCCTCCAATATATTATAAGCAATATATATTATTATAACACATTAATTAATGCTATTAAATAAAGTGGTTTCATTCATACTTGGATAATATTTAGTAATTATTTCTTTTAAATAATTTGCCTTATCAAGTAAATGTTTATAATTTTTTATACTACTTTCAGTATCACTATTACATACATTTTCAAATACACGTGCTTTATCTTCAGTAGGAAAAGTATGACTATAATAATCAACAAAATAAACATTATCATCACTGGTTTCACCAATGGTATATTCTAATCTATTAATTATTTTATAAGAATAAGAATAATCATACTTTTTAGGATTTAACTTATTCCAATCAATAAAATATTCCCCCATATTATTTAATTTATTTTCTATAGAATGCATAAGTTCATGACACATATTAGATTCTAATCCAGACTTAGTAACATCCAAAGCAATCAAATACATTTTTTTATAATAACTCGTGTAAGCAGATGGTGTTGTATATTGTGTTTTAACATTCATTGGTCTTAATTCACCAGTTAAATAAACATTTAATCCTTTATCGCCATCTTCATACAAAGAATCAAAGAAATCTTTAGGAAATTTATCAAAAATAGATTCTATCCTATTAATACATGAATATATATTTTCACTATCATCATATTTTTTAGCAAGAAAATCTGGAAATATAATTATTGCGGATTCTTTTATATATAAATTAACATTATATTTTTCTTTAACATTATTTATCTTATCATTTAATTCTTCTTCAATTAAAGAAATATATTCATTAATATTATATTTCTTATAATTATAACCATTCTTAATTACATAATAATCATAATCACTATCTAATAGTTTTAAAAATATCATATTATTAACTACACTAATATTATCAACATTAGAAACACTAAATGTTTTAACACTATTATCATTTAAATTAATTATTTCTAATCTTTCCATATTATCATTATATACATAAAAAATATTATTTTTATCTAAATATACAATAAAATACTTACTTCTATTTAATTTTATATCATATTCACTATACTTATTATTAGTTACATCATATATAATAATTTTATTATTTTTTACACTAAATAGTCCATTTTCATATTTATAATAAGATTCTAATTTATTATCTACACATTTATTATTCCTAGTATCACATATAATACTATAATTTTTATTATCATCAAATTTAAAATATAGTGTATATATAATATTATTAACAATAAGATAATCAATTAAATCATATCCAGAATATTTATCATCAAGAACAAAATATTCTCTATTATCACTATCTATAATTTTATTATTTAAAATACTATAATAAATACCATTATTATAAATAATATCTTGTCCATCCATAGCAAATATAGAATTCCCTTCTTTATCATAAAAATCATTTTTATAAATTTCTGAACAACCAATTAATTCATCATATTTTTTACAATCATAATATTCAAATTTTTCAATAATTTTTTTCTTTTCACCAGTATATAAATCATATTTATAAAATGCAATATCTTCTTCTCCACTTATAGAATAATATATAATATTTTCATCAACAATACCTAAATTTAAAAATCCTTTATCAGTATCATTTAACCTAATACCATAAACATTCTCTTCAATTTTATCTCCTTTTAAAACTTTAACAATATCAGAATTTGTTTCTTCTTTAACTATATTCTTTTTAAAACATAAAACTCCTGATATAGCAAAAACAACAATTAATAAAAAGAATATTATTTTTTTCATAACTTCACCACATTTATTATATCAAAAAAAGAAGTATCTTCCTCAAATACCTCTTTACTTTATGTAAAACTTGAATCAGGAATTACTTTATCTATAAAATATGAACCTTCCTTATTTAATAACTTTAATTTGTTACTTTTATTTTCAATTTCATATTTAATATTATATAAACGTTCTTGATCATTACAATAATTAAATTCTAAAGTAATATTTTCTTTATCTATAATCTCATATTTAAAAATAGATAACCCTCCTATACCTAAATTATCAATGTTATTATCATCAATCATATTCATATTACTTATAAGATTAATATTTTCACTTTCAGTACTTTTCTATTCATATCCACTTTCTATATTAGTTTCAAGTATTACTTCAAATGTTATTTTTTTATTAGAGCAACTGCAAAAAGTTAATATAAACATTAACATAAAACAAAGTTTAAGAAGTTTATTTATTTTTTTCATAATCCTCTCTAATCATTTCAATACAATATTCATCGTAGAATCTTCAACCATAATAATATGCATTTCTATATTTATCAGCAACACTATATCCGGCCTTTTTAGCAAACTTTATAGATACTTCATTAAACTCAAATATTCCAGAACATAAACTTTCGGCATTTAATATTTCAAAACAATATTTGATTAATAGTTTTAATGATTCAGTTCCATAACCTTTTCCTCTATCTTCTTTATCTCCTATAAAACCACCTAAATATATTCTCCTTGAAACACTATCTTTGATAATTAATCCATAAGAATCAATCATTTTATTATCTTGTTCAGTAAAATTAAATTTAAAATTTTCAAAACCACAAGCTAAAATTTCATCATTAATCCATCTTGTAAAAGTTTGATAGTCATTTTAATCAATTTGAGATAAATAAAGTCTATCTCATTCATATTTTTTATAATACATAATAATCTACTTTCTAACTAAATGACATGGTAAACCATTTTTATATATTGGAGTTAATTCACCCAAAATTAATGGTTTAACATAATCTATATATTGTTTTTTCATTTGTTTATTTTTAAAATCAATCCATTTTAATGGAATCATATTTTCAACATTAGCTATCTTATGAATGTCATATGAACTATATGTTATTTTATATTCTTTACCTTTTTCCCTTTCCATTGTAATCATTACAGCAGTTTTACCTTTATTCATAGTTCTAACTGCTTCTACACCGACCATTTCAGCCTCTTTAATATCTGTCAAAGATGAAATATGAGATGCTGCTCTTTGAAGAGTAGAAAATTCTATTGCTCTAGTTTTATAATCCAAACGCTGTGAAATTATATTTGCTAAAGTAATAGCACAACCGGATAGTTGTTTATGTCCAAAAGCATCAATCTTTTTAGAATCATTTAATAATTCACATACAAATTTTCCATCTTTAGTCTTTATTCCTTCACTAACAGCAATAACCACACTAGATTTACTTTTAACAAGATTTTCAACTCTACTTAAAAATTCATCTAAATCAAAAGTTTCTTCTGGTAAGTATATAAGATCAACACCACTACAGTCATCTCCTTTAGTCAAACTTGCAGCAGCTGTGAGCCATCCAGCATGCCTTCCCATTATTTCAACAATACAAATCGTTGGTTTTACAACTCCATAAGACTCATTATCTCTAATTATTTCTTTTATTGAAGTTGCAATATACTTACATGCACTTCCATATCCAGGACAATGATCTGTAACAGGTAAATCATTATCTATAGTTTTAGGAATACCAACAAATAATTGTTTTTTATTATATTCTTTAGCATAATCACTTAGCATCTTAACAGTATCCATTGAGTCATTTCCACCAATATAAAAAAGACCATCTATATCATTTTTATCTAAGATAGAAAATATTTTATCATAAACCAAACTATCATCTTCATATTTAGGCAATTTATATCTACATGTTCCTAAAAAAGCTGATGGAGTTCTAAGTAATAGATCATAGTTTTCATTTTTACTTAAATAATTATCTAAATCAATAATATCTTCTTTTAAAAATCCTTCTATTCCATGAACCATACCATATACTTTCTCAACACCTATTTTTTTAGCTTCTTTATACACTCCAGCTAAACTAGCATTAATAACAGCTGTAGGTCCACCAGACTGTCCAATTATTATTTTTTTCATAAAGTCCTCCGTTAATATTAAAATTATAACATAAAAAAGAAACAAATCAACTTTGTTTCTTAATAAAATCTACGACTTTCTTTATTTCCTCATCTGATATATATGGAGTTTGCATTTTTAATATATCATTATTTCTACATCTAATTAATGCTTCCCCTCCAGCTTTTAATAAATCAGCACCTTGTATTCTCAAATATTTTGCTTGTTCTTCACTAGCCAAATCAAAAGTAATAATATAAGGAAATAAATTTAAAAGTGATCTATTAAAATGATTTTTTAAATAAGAATTAGTAGCAAGAATTAAATGAAAACCATAATCAACTCCATTAGACATAATAGTTTTTATTAAATCAAGAACGCTATCATCTTTCATCATGTCAACTGATTCATCAGCAATAATTATTATTTGAGCTAATTTACTATTAGAATATAACTTATTATATTCATCAAGTGTTTTACACTTAGTTTCTTTTAATATTTTCTTACGTTCTTCTAGTATTAATAAAGCATAATCTATTTTATAACCATCAGTATTATTATGACCATCAATTATTACATGAGGTATTCCATCATATTCACCTAATTCAACTAATTTTGGATCAAAAAATAAAAATTTTAATTCGCTAGGATTATTTTTTAATAATAATGTTACAATTGCACTATCTAAAAATACACTTTTTCCACTTCCAGTTTCTCCACTTATAAGTAATGCCGGTATACTTTCTAAATTCATATAATATTTATCACGTTTTTCATCAATACCTAATGGAATAGTTAATCTATTATTTAAATCCTTTTTTAATATCAATTTTGATAAATTATAAAATCTACTATCAGATTTAAATAGTTCACTACTTTTATTTAATAATTCTTTATTAGGTAATATATAATCTTTATCCATATCATTCACCATAATAATTTTATCAAATTAAAATTATTATTTCTACAAAGATGTAAACAAAAAAATGAATAGATTGTTCTATTCACTTCTAAGTGCCTCAACAGGATCTTTCTTACTAGCCATTTTTGATGGTATAGATCCTGCAATAATATTTAAGAATATACTAAGTATTAGTAATCCTAATCCACCATAGAATGGTAATTTAGACATATTAGCCACATCTATTAAATTATTAATAATTATATTTATTGGAATATTTAAAAGTAATGTTATACCTACTCCAAATACACCAGATAATATACCTTCAATAACTGTTTCAGCATTAAATACTCTAGTTATATCTTTTTTACTAGCTCCAACCGCTCTTAAAATACCAATTTCTTTAGTTCTTTCTAAAACACTAATATATGTAATTATAGCAATCATTATAGAAGAGACAACAAGTGATATTGAAACAAATGCTATTAAAACATAACTAACAGTATTAACTACTTTTTTAACAGAAGTCATCAATAATCCAGTAACATCAGTATAATTAATTTCTTTTTCATCTTCTACTGAATCATTATAATCACTAATAAGTTTTAAAAAATTTTCTTTTCCATCAAAACTACTAAAGTAAAATGATATTGATGTAGGTTCTTCTAAATTTTGATATCCTAAATTTACTAAATTAGTAGTGGCATTATTAGATTTATTACTACTCATCATTGCACTCATTATTCTATTAACTTCTTCTTCACTTAAATCAAACTTAAATGCAGAAGCAATTTTATCTTGATCAACATTAAATGAATTTGCTACACTAGACATCAGTTTATTAGTAAGAGTTCCAACATCAGTTAATATATTTTTTTGCATAACTGTTTCAGTCATTTTACTAGCCATTAATTCAGCAGTAGACACTACAACCATTTGATTAACAAACGAATTAATTGCATCTTCATTATATATAAGGACAGCACCTTTATTATTTTCATCTGTAGTAAATGAAGTATCATTTTCATAATAAGCACTAATATATCCTTGTAAATATCCAGTTAATAAACTACTATATGTAGACTTAAACACATCTGCAGGAATTACATAAGAACTTTCTAACTCAGATAATTTCTTTTTAACACCATCACTATTCATATATTCATTTACAATAGATTCAACATCATTATAATATATAAGTGCAAATATTTGGTTAGGTATATACGGATTTGGTAAACTCACTTTAGGATTTTCTATATATCCTTTAACAAGCTCAGTTGTAAATTCACTTAAAGTATTTAAAAATGTTTCTTTAGCAGGACAGGTATTAGTAGTAATAGATGATGATATCCTTTCCATATAGCCACTAGTAGTATTTTTAATATCATTTTCATTTAAATCAATACCAAATGCACTAGATAACATATCTTTATCAATAGTAATTAAATCTTCAAAATCCATGTTTGTTTCATTACTTTCTTCATCAAATCTAGTATTTGAAAAAACATCTATTTCTTTATTTTTTAATTGTTTTTTTACAATATCACTCTTACTAGCAGTATCTATTACATATTTAGTTAAGAGAGATGTATAAGCAACACCAGGAGATAATGTCATAGTAGTATTATTACCTTTCTTTGGAGCAACAATACCAACTATTTTTAATTTTAATGCCTTATCATACAACATAGACATATATTCTTCATCATCACTCATATCTTCATAAATTGAATATTTACTATTATATTTATATAAATCTGTTTGATTAATTAATCTCAAGTCAATATTCATCAAATCTTCATAAGTTAACTCAAGTGGTTTGTTTTCAATCTCAACTTTTTCGCCAGCCATTATTTTAGTAATCATACTAGATAATTCATCGGTTTTTCTAAGTCCTAATGAATAAACTAATAAATCAGATATACTATTTGCTTCAGACAAAACAATAATCATTTCATCATAATTACTTGGCCATTTACCAGCAAGAACATTATATTGCTCATCTAATTTTTCACTATCATCTATCATTTGATTAAATATACTTGAATATGATGAATATATACTATTACTAATAGAATCACTGTACATAGCAGACATAAGTGAACTAGGATTAATTTTAGATAATGTATCACTAGCATCAATTGTATAAATATAAGGACTAACACTATATGTATATTTAATATTAGAAATATCATTTTTTATCTTTTTATTATTCTTTTCTATATACCCTTTAAAACTCTTTAAATCATTAGATTCAATATTAGCAAACATAGATGTAATGTATTGTTTTTCAGTTACTTTACCACTTTTATCATTACTACCATCACCACTTACCATAGAAAGTAACATAGATGTCATATCAGCAGTTTCACTTGTAATAGTTAATGGATACGATGATAAAGTTTCTTCTTGCAAATCATCTATATAATTTTGAAATCCATTAGATAATGACATTATTAATGCAATGCCAATTATTCCAATAGAACCAGCAAAAGATACTAAAATAGTTCTCCCCTTTTTAGTCATTAAATTATTAAACGATAAACTTAATGCAGTAAAAAATGACATAGATGTTTTTTTACCTTCATCATCATGAAACTTAACCTTCTCTTTTCCATCATAAGGATTAGAATCACTAATAACTTTTCCATCTCTTATTTTAATAATTCTTGTGGAATATTCTTCTGCTAAATCAGGATTATGAGTTACCATAATAACTAATTTATTTTTAGCAACTTCTTTTAATATATTCATAATTTGAATAGATGTTTCTGTATCTAAAGCACCAGTTGGTTCATCAGCTAAAATAATATCTGGATCATTAACCAAAGCACGGGCAATTGCAACTCTTTGCATTTGACCACCAGATAACTGAGATGGTTTTTTATTAATATGATTTTCAAGTCCAACTTTAATTAAAGCATTCTTTGCTCTTTCTTCTCTCTCTTTTTTTGATACTCCCGATAATGTTAAAGCAAGTTCAACATTTGATAGTATTGATTGATGAGTAATTAAATTATAATTTTGAAAAACAAATCCAACTCTATAATTTCTATAAGTATCCCAATCTCTATCTTTATAATCTTTAGTACTAACACCATTTATAACTAAATTTCCACTTGTATATTGATCAAGTCCACCAATAATATTTAATAAAGTAGTTTTTCCACTACCGGATGGTCCTAATATAGAAGCAAATTCATTTTCTCTGAAATTAATAGAAACTTGATCTAAAGCTTTTTGACTAAATTCACCAATATTATATACTTTAGAAACTTTTTTTAATTCTAACATACTTGCCTCCTTTAAAACGTACTTTATTTTATATTGTATTTATATTATAGTCAATTAATTATATCATTTTTAAAATTTAAAGTGAAGTATTTTATAGTTCAATAGTCATACATTCGTCTAAATTAACATTTAAAGATTTTAGTAACTCCAACATATCAAATTCACTCATTCTATCATCTAATATTTGCTTATATTCAAAACCTAAAGATTCTAAAAAATCAACAAGAGCCATATAAGTAACATAGAGTTGAGTGCCAACTTTCTTTTTTATTGAATTTACTTTGCTTTCAGCATTATTGTCTAACTTAAAACCATTAATTCTATGTAAAGTATCAATTTCTCTCATTAAATGACTATACTTATCAAGTTCACGAGCAAATTCAACAAATGAAGCATTAAATTTATTAAAAAATGTAACACCATTATTATCAAAATAGTCTTTCATAATATAAATACCTAAAATATCGGTTATTACTAAAGCACACGCTCTTTCAAAAGGATAACATATTTTATTACTTCCAGCCATAGATGCAAACATATCAGTAATACCTTCATTTAACCCAGTACCAAATAAATCACCATTTTTTCTTCTATAGCATATTCCATCTACTAGCCTATTTCTATTACTAGCAACATGAAACATTTCATGAAGTCCTTCGTTTATATTTCCATTATAATTCATAGTATTAGTGCGACAACTATAATCACAATAAAAACCATTATTAACCCTTAAAGATCTACAATTGTAAATTAAATTACTTTTTCTAAACTTATATTTATCTAAAATGGTAAATACTTTATTCTTTAAAAGGTTAATTTCTTTTTTTGTTTCGTCATTCATATCATTCACCAATTATAATTATATCACGTATACATATTGTTTACAATCGTTAGACAAAACAATATTTACGTTTTACATTTAAAATGATAAAATTTCCATGGTGAAAATAAATGAATATAGGAATAGATATAGATGATACAATAACTAATTCAACTGAAGTAATTAGAGAATACGTTATTAAATATGACACTGAATATTCTAACAGTAAAGAATTAGTAAATAACTTAGATAAAATAGTTAGAGGATTTAAAGGATCAAATATCATTGAAAGATTTTTTATTGATTATTGTTTAGAAATGATGGGAAAAGTAAAAGTAAAAGAACATGCTAGCGAAGTAATAAGTAATCTAAGAAAAAATGGTAACAAAGTCTTTATTATCACTGCTAGAAGCGATAAATACTATGGAGATACAACTAAATATATACAAGATTATTTAGGAAAGAATAATATAGAATATGATGTGATCATTCATTCACAAGTTCATAAACTTAAAGCATGTCAAGATAATAAAATAGATATTATGTTTGATGATGCAGTTGATACTTGCGACACTCTAAATAGAAACGGAATAAAAGCATATTTATTCAATTCAGAAATCAATAAAGACTTACCTACTATATCGCCAAGAGTTGATAGTTGGTATGACATAGAAAAATTATTTGAATAAAAAAATTGTAAAGACCAAAAAATTCAATTGACATTCTTTATTAAATCATTATATAATTAGATTGACATAGAGATATGTCAGAATACTTCTACGAAACATAATGGAAGTATTCAACCAAAACCCCCTGAAGCTAGGTCGAGAGACCTAGCATTTTTTTATCTTTAAAAATATTACTATTAATTTTTTTATAATTAGTTTTCACTAATGAATTTCTAAAATACCATGAATGTTTTCAGCATTAATATTAAAACCAAAAGTTCTGAAATACTTAATGATGAATACTGCTGTCGTTTTCGTATTTTCTTCACAAAACGGACGTACTTGTCAAATATTTGATGTGAAACAACATAAATGTTTAATTGACTCTTCTAATATATCAGTTCTAATATAAATAACACCTGATACAGGATATTTATAAAAACTTTAAGCATTGTTACCACATAAATTAGTTGTAAATTTTAAAAACTGGATTTCTTCTCCACTTTGTGTTTGCTAAAGTAGGAATTTTACCGAATGAATCATATACTATTCAAATCGGAAATTCTAACGGAAGTAAAAATGAAGATATATTTTTTAGAACAATATCTCATTTTTGCAGTGTTAATAACATATTTCAAGCAAAAATAAATATAAAAGTATCTTCCCTATTTAATAATGATCCAATCTTATCAAATTCAAAATTAGAATTTGATGTTGTTCTTTATGAAATAAAAGATAATACACTTATACCAAAACAAGGTGGAGAACATTTTGGAAGTATTGATAAAGAAAAATGTGATACAAGAAAATCACAAATATGTAAAGAAAAAGGTATTATTCTATTGGAAATACCAAATTCATTCGCTAAATCCTATGAAACAATAAAAGAACTAATACTAACAAGTTGTGAACAACATATAGAACAATTAGAATTATTTTAAAATATATCGAAAATAGTGAGTAAACCTCATAAGTAAAGTAATACTTATTTCATACATTTTACACAAGAATTGTGATAAAATATAAGTGGAAAAAAGGAGGAGTTTTATGAGTGATGTTGACATTATATTAAATAAATTAAAAAATTCTACTAAAGATATTGAATTTTTAAAAGAATTAAACGAATGTTTAGAAAAAAGAATGAGCTTATCTGATGCTATGTCTATTTATGAAAATAAAATAGTAAAATATACAGAAGAATTTTTAAATGCTAAAAACGAATTTGGTATTAATTATATTACTGGAATATCTACATGTATCTACCTGCCTTCAAAAGACAATAAAAATGATTACACCTATACTATTATTGGTGGTACTAGATCAAGAAATTCAAATGAAAAAATAAATCAAAGTACTCTTTTTGATGTTGCATCAATCACAAAATTATTTACTTTAATTTTATTATTAAGATTAAGTGATTTAGGTTTAATAGATTTAAATGCTAAAATATGTGATATTAATCCTGATTTTCAAAATTTAGAAGATTACACTCTTTATGATTTAATGAGATTACATGGAGTTTTAAAAACTAAAAAAGAAGTTGAATATAATAACAGATATACAGCCTATGAAAATTTAAAAACATTATATTTAGAAGATAATAGTCGTGATAAAAGTAATTATAATGACTATGGTGCATTAGTAATTGCAAATACTATAGAAAAAATAATGTCTGAAAAATTAAAAGTTAAAGTCAAATATAAAGATATATTAAATATGTTTGTGTTATATCCTCTTGATATGATGAAAACAGCATATAATCCTGAAACTATTAATGTTGCTGGTAACGCTAATTCATTATCACTACCTCATGATCCTAAAACAAAAGCATTAGGTGGTGTTTCTGGTTCAGCAGGTATATTCACCAATAGTAAAGAATTATGCTTACTTGCTAAAGATATAATTAATGCTAAAAATAATAAAGGAATTGTAATAAGTAAAAAAATGTTAGATACTCTTGGAGAAATAACTTTTCCTAATGATTTAGATTCTAACAAAGGTAACTTAGGTTTATTCATAAAACATCCTGGAGGACTTGCTATGTCTTATGTTCCTGACGAGTTCTCTCTAGGTAGCTTTGCAAGTCAAGGATGGACTGGTTCAGTAGCAACATTTGAGCCAACAAAAAGAATACATCAAAATATTTTAGTAAATGCAATTTATAATTCAAGTAACGAAACACTAGTAAAAAATGATAAACCAAAAGGTTATCATGTTGAATTTAAAAAATATCAAAACAAAATAACAAAATGTACTATAAAAATGAAATTCATTCAAGAAATTTATAGTCTAATTGATGATAAAAATGAAAACATAGAAAAAACAAGTCTTCTAAATTAGGCTTGTTTTTTTATTCATTAATTCTTTGAATAATAAAGCATGTGATTCTAAAAACTTACCTTGATTAATCAATTCGATTATTTCAAGTTCATCCATATATTTAACACTCTCTACTTCTTCTTCCTGAATTTTAACATCATTTATATCAATATCCTTCTTAATATAAAATAAATATCTAAGAGGCATTCCAATTTTATAGAATCCTAAACTTACAATATCATTTGTATCTATATCAATTCTAATTTCTTCAGATACTTCTCTTTTAATTGTTTCTAAAGGAGTTTCTCCACTATTAACATGTCCACCAGTAGTAGAATATTCGCCTCCTTTTATATGTGATGTCTTTTGTATTAAAAACTCATTATTATTATTTTCGATAAATATTATTGATACAGCTATATGTTCATTTTCTTTAAATGTTACACTTTTATCTCCTCTTTTAACAACTCTCCCAGTAACATTTCCATTTTCATCATAAACGTCTAATAATTCCATAACTACCTCTTTTTAACTAAACTAATTCCATTGCATAAATCATCTAATGTTTCAATTTTATTAACCATTCTTTTTTCTAAATTTTCAAGGATCTCTTTATATATTGTAGATGGTAACATCACACCATATAAACTACTTTCTCTTATAATTTGTGAAATTCTAATGCTTAAAATATCAGCACCATTTATAAGTCTTAATGTACTAGATGCAAGCTCTTTAATGTTTTCTTTAAATGTCCTATAAGGATCATGAGGAGTTCTAGTATACAAATCAGTATCCACAACAAATATAGAATTATTTGATGAATTATATATCATATTATCAGGATTCATATCTTCAATCAATATTTCACTAGACATAATTTTAATTTGATTTTCAAGTTTTTTTAAAGCATCTATAAAATCTCTAACTTTAATATTACCATCTAAATTACTGAAACTGCATCCCGATATAAAAGGCATTATATACCCAACTAATCTATCACTATTATAGTCTCTTACATAAATGAGTAATTCAGGAAATACAAAAAAATCATATTTAACTTCTACCAAATAGTCAAAAATAGAATTTTCAATGTAACTAGCAACAAATTCCTTATAAACCTTATTTTCACTAGTCAAATAACATCTTCCCATTACACCACTACCAACTTGTTTTTTATAATAATCAAGTGGTATATCATCCATAACTATTTTCTTTTCCATAGCTCTCCTAAATAGTTAAACTATTATAACATATACAATATTATAAGTAAATAAGGAGACAATTATGCCTCCTTATCCTTTAATGATTTAAATATTTTTGCCCATAACTTACTTGAAGAATAATTTAATATACCAGCTTTATATACCTTAATTCCATATTTATATAGTAAATAACATACAAGTAATAATAATCCAATTGATACTCCCATATGCCATAATTCTATTTCTCCGAGTGTGTAAGTCACTGGAGCAAGAATTCCAGATATAAATGGTATTAATGACATAACTTTAATAAATGTTGCTCCTTGATAAATAGAAGCAATTATAGCCAAATAATATCCAACCATCAAAAATATCATAACAGGTGTTTGTATTTGATTATAATCTTCCATACTAGTAGTTACACTAGCAAGTATTCCTATTAATAAAGAATAAGCTACAAAACTAAGTATTATTAATAATACAAAGAATGGTATACCATTAACAAGTCTACTAGCAATATCGCTCTTTATAAACAAATTTATATATTGACTTATAGAATTTAATTCTCCAATTCCATTAACACTTTGTGCAAGTCCACCAGTAGTAAGAACTCTTATTACTCCACCTATAAGTGTATAAAGTATTAATAATAATCCTTGTAATATAGCAAATACATTAGCTGATATTAATTTAGATATAAAATGTACCTCAGGACTAACACTAGATATTATAACTTCCATACTCTTTGTTGATTTCTCTTCATTTATTTCAGCGCCAATCATTTGAACAATTAATACTATCAAAATAAAGAATGGTAAAATAAATGCAATAATTATTATAGAACCAATCTTTTCCATTAGTTCTTCATTTTCATTTAAATTCTCATCTAATAATACCCTATTTACATCTATAGCGGTATTAACTTTATCTAATATACTTTGATCTATATTGGCCATCTTCATAGCCAAATTAACTTTAGTACTATTTAACGCAGTTAATATATTTTGATATAAAACTGTATCCACATAATCATAAGATATAAAATCAACATTAAACATTTTTTCATATGTAGGATTATCTATATTAGTAATATTAATTATGATATCTGAACTTTCTTTATCAATAATTTCCTTTTTTAAATCATCAACACTATCACTAGACTTTTCAATACTTGCATTATAATTATCAAGTATATTTAAAAAACTATTACCAACAGTTTCTTTAAATTCATCATACACACCTACTTCATCAACAACATAAACATGTACAACTTCATCAAAATCACCACCAAAAAATTTAACAATACTATCTAAATTAGTTAAAGCAACTATTATAATTAACAATACTAAATTAGTTATTTTAAATGATTTAGTTGATACTTTTTTCTTAATACTATCTTTAGTTAAAAACTTAAATTTATTTTTCATATGCTTCACCTACTGTACTAACAAATATTTCATTTAAAGTTGGTTCTTCTACTACAAACTTAGAAACATTATCAAACTTAGAAATTATCTTAAATACATCATTTATATATTTATTATCTTCTATTTTAATATTATATTCATCTTTATTTTTAGCAACATCTATAACACCTTTAATATTTTTAACTTTTTCTTGATCTAAATTATCACAAATAACTTTAATATTTTTACGTCTAAAATCTTGTTTAATTTTAGTTAACTTTCCTTCTAAAACAGTTTTACCTCTAACTAATATAACTATAGAATCACAAAAATATTCTATATGTTCCATCATATGTGAAGAAAATATAATCATTGTTTTATTCTTCTTAAGTCTTAAAATTACTTTTTTAAACATTTCTACATTAATTGGATCTAATCCACTAAATGGTTCATCTAAAATTAATAGTTTAGGATCATGTAATATACTTATAATGAATTGTATTTTTTGTTGATTTCCTTTAGATAACTCTTTAATCTTTTTATTTTTATATTCACTAATATTAAATTCTTTTAAATACTCATCTAATTTCTTTTCAATATCTTCTTCTTTCATTCCTTTAAGTACAGCATAATAAGTAGCTTGTTCTAAAACAGTTTTAGATGTTAATAAACTTCTTTCTTCAGTTAAAAATCCAATATCATCAGTTACACTATAGTCAATATGTTTACCATTTAAAGTAATATCTCCTTTAGTTTTATCAAGAAGTCCCATTATCATCCTAAATGTAGTTGTTTTTCCAGCACCATTAACTCCTAATAGACCAAATATTTCACCCTCATGAATTTCAAATGATAAATCATCAACTGCTAAATGTTCTCCGTAATATTTGGTTACATGATCTACTTTTAACATATTTCCACCTTCATAAGTGTTTCTATTCCAAGTTTTTCAGCTTCATCTTTATTCATATGAAATTCTAATTTACATGTATCATCAGATTTAATATGTACATCATTTAGAACAACACCATTCTCACATTTAATACTAACAGTATCACCTTTATTTACGTTAAAATGCACTAAATCATCTTTACTCATATGTATATGTTTATCAGCAATTATAGTTGACTCATAAGCAACATATTTCCCTTTTGGTCCTATAATTGTAACAGTTTCACTTCCATTTAAATCTCCACTTGTTCTAATCGGAGCATTAATTCCAAAAAATAAGCAATCTCTTTCTAGTAACTCAACCTGTGTATATTTTCTACAAGGCCCAATAATTCTAATATGTTCTAAAACTTTACCATTACATTCTAAATCAACAGTTTCTTCACATGCAAATTGTCCTAATTGTACTAAATCACGTTTATTGGTTAACTCATATCCTTCACCAAATAATATGTTTAATACTTCACGAGTCAAATGAACGTGATGATTAGATACACCTACATTAATATTCATAATCCCACCTCCATTTTAATTTTATCACACAATTATATATATTGTCATTAAATACTAATAAAGGAGATGATTATTTATGAACGGTAGTTATTATCAAACACCAGTATTTATAAATGATATTAATAGAGATACTGAAAATATAGAAAGTAACTTTTCAAACCAATCAAATCAATATAATATGGAACAAAGTTACATAGAAAATATATTAAGAAATAACATAGGTAAAAAGGTTCGAGTACATGCTTCATTTAGTGATTCTGTTGAATGGAGAGATAGAGTTTTCATAGGTATAATCGAACACGCAGGAAGAGATAACCTTATTATTAATGATAAAGAAAACAATAAGAGTTATTTGATTCTAATGATTTATCTAGATTTTGTTGAGTTTGATGAAGAAATAACTTACGCTAAATAACTTTAAATATTAAAGATTTTTTGATATAATATTACATGGTGATAAGATGAAAACATTAAATATAATTGCATTAATTTTATTTTCTTTAATAATTTTAGTAACAATTATTAGTATTTTATTTAAGTATCACAATGAAAAACTAATGACTATTATTAAAAATTTAGAAAGTTCTAAAAATGAATACGAAGAAAAATTAAAAAATAAATATGATTTAATAATAAAAATAATTAAAACAGTGGAAACAAAATATAAAGTTGAAAGTAAAATATTTGAAGATGCAAAAAAAACTGAAGGAAATATTAATTCTAAAAATGAAAAAATATTCACAAAATGTTATTCCGAAATACATCAAATTATAGAAGACAATCCAAAAGTAAGAGAAACAAAAGCATTTAAAAAAGATTTATCTGATTATGATAATAATGAATTGCATATTTTATCTTTACGTACTTTTCATAACAAATATGTATTAATTTATAATAACATGGTAAAAAAATTTCCTTACAATATTATATTTAAAGTAAGGAAATATAAATTAGAAACTCTTATCGAAGGAAAAGAAATAGATGAAAGTTTTAATAATGATTTGGAAGTGTAAAATCCACTTCTTTTATTTTGTTTGCTTTTAAGAAATTATTTGCTCTTGAAAATGGTTTACTTCCAAAGAATCCATATCTAGCTGAAAAAGGACTTGGATGAGCACTTTCTATAACTAAATGTTTAGGATTAGTAATATATTGTTTTTTACTTTTAGCATAGTTTCCCCATAATATAAATACTACAGGTTCACTCTTCATATTAAGTAGTTTTATTATATGATCTGTTAGTAGTTGCCATCCTAAATCTTTATGAGAAGCTGCTTCATCTTTTCTAACAGTTAAAATACTATTTAACATCAAAACACCTTGTTTAGCCCATGCTGTTAAATCTCCACTCGGACCATTCTTAATTCCTAAGTCATCGTAAAGTTCTTTATAAATATTTCGTAAACTAGGAGGTAACTTTACACCTTCTTGAACACTAAAAGAAAGTCCATGAGCTTCCCCTTCTCCATGATATGGATCTTGTCCTAAAATAACAATTTTAGTATCTTTATACGAAGTCAATTTTAAAGCATAAAATATATTTTCATATTTTGGATAACATGTATAAGTCTCATATTCAGTGTTTACTTTATTCATAAACTTTTTAAAACCTTCACTCTCCCATACAGATTTTAAAATTGCATCCCAATCATTACCTATCATTATTCCTCCTAAACAAAAGTTATCATTTTATTTATGATAACTTTCATTATTTAATATTTTAAATGATCTATAAATTTGTTCCAAAAGTATTCCTCTAAAAAGTCCATGTGGAAATGTCATATCTGAAAATGATAACAACATTTGAACATTTTCTTTAACAACTTCATTTACTCCATTAGAACCACCAATTATAAAAGTTATAGTATTATATCCACTAGTAAATTTACTATCTATTAAATTAGATAAATCAACAGAATTAATTTTTTTACCATGAATATCCATTAAAATATTATAATCTTTATTATTTAAATGGCTTAATATTTCATTACTTTCGCTATCAATATTATTATCTTTTAATTCAATAATTTCTATTTTTTGATACTTAGAAATTCTAGTTTTATAATCATTAATTAAATCAATCAAATACTTTTCTTTAATTTTACCAACACAAATTATTTTAATCATCTATTTATACAAACTAAATGGATTTATATATTGACCATTCTTTTTAACTCTAAAGTCTAAATGCGTACCTGTACAAGAACCAGTACAACCCATTATACCTATAGTTTGTCCCTTCACAACCATATCACCTTTTTTTACAAGTAATTTACTTAAATGCATGTATTGACTTGTATAACCATTATGATGATCTATTATTATATTTTTACCAGCTCCACTATTATATCCACTAGCAACTGCTGATGTAACAGTACCATCTTGAATAGCATAAATGTTTTTAGAAGACGTACCAGTTATATCTAAAGCTGGATGGAAATGTGTAACATGTCTAATTGGGTGAACCCTCCATCCATAACCATCAGAAATTCTAAATGGTTTACTAGTAGGCCAAGCCCAATATGTAGAATTACCATAATAAACTACATTCTTAGCACCAACTACTATTATTTTATCAACTGCTTCACTTAATACCTCTTCACTAATTTGAGCAGTAGATATAATAACACCGTTTATTTCTTTAGTAGCATATGTAACCTTAGATTGTCCATCTTTACCAGTTTGCTTTATATAAGATTCAGTAGCACTCATAGTCTTATCATATTCAACATGAGTATCATACGTAATAGTTTCTATTTCAGTTTCAAATGATTCAACAACTATATTAGATAAAGGACTAATAGGTGCAACAGTAACCTCTTGCCCTTCAGCAAGTAAAGAATTTTCACCACCTATATCTGGGTTAGCAACTAAAAAATCAGCTACACCTAATTTATTCTTATCAGCTATAGTTTCAATAGTATCTTCTGCAGTAACAATATACTTCTTAGTTAAATCAGTAGTTCCAAACAAAAAATATTGACTTAAAGAATCACTATCAGTAAATATTTTTTCTTCAGTAGAAATATAAGTCTTTTTTATAGAAATTTCATTATCCAAATACACATCAGTTAACTCTTTTCCTTCTTGAGTTAAATCTTGTTCTTTGCCAACTAAATAATTATTATAATCTTCCTCATCTACAAAAGATAAAACAGTATTTCTAACTGCAGTATCTAAATCATCTTTATTAAGTATATAAATATTTTTTCTAGAATTATCATATTTTATAGTTACTTCATATCCTTCTATTGTAAAAGGATCTATGTCTTTTATATCTTCATAAATTTGCTTAGCAGACTTAACACTATCATTGTAAGTTAAAACTTTTTGTATTTCTAATCCAGATGGAGGATATACTTTAGAAACATTATATTTTTCTTTAATTTCTTTTTGCTCCTCATCTATCAAACTATATAACTCGTCAATTGATTCAATTAACCCCAATTTTTCCCCACTAAGATATACTTGATATAATTCATTAATTTTTCTTTCAGTAGGTATAAAAACCATACATACATATATTACAAGTCCACATATAAATGTAGTAAATAATATAGTACCAAAAGATAATTCATCTTTATTCATTCTCATCTTCCTTATTCATAAAATTATCAAAAGAACCTGTATTCATCTTAAATATTAAATCTACACTTCCAGTAGAACCAGCTCTGTGCTTAGCAACTAAAAGTTCTATCTTCCTATTAACATTGCCATCATATTTACCATATTCATCACTATGTAAGAATAATACAATATCGGCATCTTGTTCAATAGAACCAGATTCTCTTAAATCTGATAGTTTTGGTTTATTATCTCCACCTTTTCTTTGCTCAACACTTCTTGAAAGTTGTGCTAAAGCTATAACAGGAATATCTAACTCCATAGCCAACTTTTTAATATCACGGCTTATTTCACTAACTTCTTGAACTCTTTGTCCAGCATACTTAGATGAACTACTTAATAATTGTAAGTAGTCAATAACAATTAAATCTAAACCATCATCACTATTTTTAAGTTTTCTACATTTTCTCCTAATCTCACTAACAGTAAGTCCACCAGAATCATCTATAAAGAATTTAGTATCAGAAAGTTCACTCATAGCTTCATTCCACTTTTTCCAATCAGATGATTTCAACTTACCAGTTTTTAATACATCGCCATCAAGTTTACCAACACATCCAAACATTCTCTTAATTATTTCTTCAGCACCCATTTCAAGTGAGAAAAATGCAATACTTTTCTTTTCTCTAATTGCTGCATTTAAAGCAACATTCAAAGCAAAAGCACTTTTTCCACACCCTGGCCTACCAGCAATAATAATTACTTGTTTTTTTTGTAAACCACGAGTCATATTATCGAAATCATAATATCCAGTTCTAAGACCAGTAAACTCCGTTTTAGTTTCAGCAAGTAACTCCATATTTTTTTGCATTTCTGGTAAAATATCTTGAATTTTTCTAATATCTCTTCCTAATTTATCATTATAAACGCTAAGAATATTACGTTCAGCATTCTCAACTATATCAACAACACTATCTTGTTCATCATAGCATTCATCTTGAATTTGAGTACTCTTAGCAATCAAGTTACGTAAAATACTCTTTTCAAATACAATTTTAATATAGTAATTTAAATTAGCAGTAGAAGGAACAGAATCAATAATATCAGCTATATATTCTACTCCACCTACTTTAGATAATGTTTTATTTTTATCAAGTTCATTACACACAGTATTAGAATCAACAGGAATATTATTAGTATATAATGTTTTCATAGCTCTATATATTAGTTGATTAGCTTCACTATAAAACATTTCTTCACTAACTTCATCCATCACTTTATCTAAAGCAGTCTTTTCTAAAAAAGCGCATCCTAAAATAGAAATTTCTGCTTCAATATTTTGCGGTTCCTTTCTTGCCATAAATCCTCCTGATTATTTTTTCAATACTACTTTTATATCAAATGACACTTTCTTATGTAACACAATCTTAACATTATGAGTACCAAGTGCATTAATATCTCCATCTATTTGTATTTTCTTTTTATCAATATCAAAACCTAATTTTGATAATTCTTCACTTATTTGTTTAGAACTAATACTTCCAAAAACTTTATCTTGACTTCCTGTCTTAACTTTAAAAGAAATTTCTTTACCTTCAAGTTTCTTTTTAATTTGGTTACACACTTCAATTAAAGCTTCTTCTTTATCTTCTCTAACTTTAATTTCTTTTTTCAAAACTTCTACACTTTTTTCAGTATAAGGAACAGCTAGTTTTTTAGAAATTAAGAAATTTGCATAACCATCTTTAACCTCTTTAATTTCATCTTTCTTTGCTTGTTTTTTTACATCTTCTATAAAAATCACTTTCATAAAAGTCACCTCCACTTCTCAATGTATCATTATTATATCACGTTTGCATGTAAAAAAAAAGTTGTATTAAATTCAAAATTATTATATACTTTATATGTAAAATAATGGAGGAAACAATGCCAGAAGAAGTATTAAATCAAATAAGAGAATTTGAAATCAGAATCAAAAAAATAATCGAAAATAAATATGGAAAAAATATTAGTCCAGATAAATTAGCAATATTAGATTCAAAAAATTATAGTGATATGGTAGATTTAAGCAATGGTATTGATCCTAAAAAAATTGAAAGCAAAATTGTTAGAAATATGTTTAATGACTGTGTTGATATTACATCTGAAAAAGCATTAGATGTTGAAGGTACAATGAGAGAAATCCCTTATGCAGGTAATCTTCAAAGAGGTTTAGTTGAATATTATACTCAAGAATTAGCAAGAGAATATAATTTACAATTAGATACTATTCCAGAACTTCAAAATGATGTTAATATGATTATTTTTATAAAACAAGTTTTAGGAGAGAGCTTTGATAAAATCATGTATAAAGAAAATGCAGCAACTTTTTTAAATAATAATATTGCATTCCAAGATTTAATTAAACATTGTGACAGAATGGCTATTGAAGAATATGTTAAATTAATTGCAAAAATGCAAACAACTATTCCTCAAACAGATGAAGATGACGTTTATAAATATATTCAAAAGATTAATGAAGAACCAGATCAAACTCAAGTAAATACAAACGAATACAATCAGCAAATATCCACTTCTTTTGATTATTCAAACTATAATTTAGATGACTTAGCAGATCTATGGAGAAGATTCATGAATAATGATACTACTCTAGCTGCTGAAGATTATAAAACACTTAGAGACTTACCACCAGAAGTTATCCAAGTTATTCAAGAAATTGTTGCACAAGACATTAAAAAAGCTGGATTTGTTCCGACTCTTTACAACAATCAATATCATGGATTTACAAGTAATACATTAACACTTTACATACTAAGTGTACTAATTCTTTTAGGTATGCTCATTGGATTTGTATTGTTCAAGTGTTCTGTACATTAATTTTCTTCATAAACAATCATACAAGAAAAACAATATATTTGTTCATCAGAAAAAATACTAATAGATGTTCTGAATTGAATGTCTTTCACATTCTTGTTTAACATTAAAAAAGCATTAACACTTCTTTCTAAGTCTTTTTCATGACTCTCATCAATAATTTTAACCTTTATCATATTTAAAATAATACAATAAAAAACATAAGAATTTTGTCAAATTATTTCTTATGTTTTTCTTTTTGAACTTTTTTTCTTATTTCTTCTAATTTATAAGCATTAGTCTTCTCTATTTCAGCATCAGTTTTATGTCTATTTAAACATAAACCAATCACAAATACATAAGCCAAAATATAAAACCATAATAGTAATATAACAATATTAGTCAAATTACCATATACCAAATCATATCTGGCTATATTATTAATATAAAATGAATATATATATGTTACGATTAACCAACAAATTGTTGTAAAAGCAGCTCCACGATTAACATACTTAGAACTAATTCTTTGATCAGGAGCAAATACATATAATAGTTTAATTATTGTAAATATAACTACTAATGAAACAGGAACTCTTAATATTAAGAATAGTGTTGTCAAAAACTTTTCTTGTCCAACAAATACTTTAAGTAAAATATTTAATATAGATTTACCAAACAATGGAACAACAACCACAAAAGCAATAAGTATAATCATAACAATAGTTAAAAATAATGATTTAATTGTTCTTCTTACTATAGGAGCATTCTCAATATTATATATTGTATTACTTGCTAAAATAATAGCATTACATCCATTAGTAGCAACCATAACAGCTATTACTAAAGTAATTATAGAATTCATAGTAATAGTATCAGTAAATATAGGTTGCAATAAATTAACTACACCTTCTGGAAAAGTATCAGATAAGAAATTTTGTACCATATCTAATGGTAAATTAAATGATGATAGCAAATAAAATAATAATGATAATATAGGTATAATAGCCAAGAAGAATGAATAAGCCAAACTTCCTGGCAATACACCTAATTCTTTTCCAAAAACATAATCATTAAAGAAATCATATATTTTTTTCATTTTATACTTTCCTTTGATTTATTAATCATTAATAATGCATCATTAATAGCATCATCAATAGTAGTTTGTTCATTCACAATCATAGAATATCCAATGGATACTCCATAATCTTTATTAGGTAAAGATGATATTAATTCTCTATTTAATTTATGAATATAAGTTCCTATTTTCTTTTCATCATAACCAACTAGATAAATCATAAATTCATCACCATCAGTTCTCATTATTTCAGAATTATCTCTTTGAGTTTTAATTAAAACACTAGCAACAGCTTTAATTTGATTATCCCCTGCTTCATGACCATCTTTATCATTTAATGTCTTAAGACCATTAATATCAATAGCTATAATAGCTTGAGGATATACTTTAGTAGATGACCAGAAATCAATATTATCATTTAAATAATTTCTATTTTTCAAATTAGTCATCGCATCAAAATAATAAAGCCTATCTTCTTTTTTAGATTTTTTATCATTTAAAACTTTCTTAGCAACCAAATATATAATAAATGCAATTAATAAAACAACAATAACAATATATATTAAATTACTAATTATAAAGTTAAATATTCTATTATTCTTTAATGTTTCAATAACGCCTACTACACTCTCATTCTTAACTTCATTAGAACTTAATGTACTTAAATAAAAATCAAATAACTTATTAAATGCCTCATTATTATTATTAAGTAAGAAAGTATTATTCAATTTAACACTGGATATATATCTAATACTATAATCTTTTAATATAGAATCTTTATAATAATCATAAACTTCTTTTTCTATTATAATTATTGAATTTTTAGTAGCATTTTTAGCTAAAACATTTACATTTGAATAATCAGTTATTTCAAATAAGTTTTTACTAGCCATATTATATTTTAAATTCATATTAGATAACATACTAACATTAGTATTAGCTAAGCTATATAATGAATTAACTACTATATTATTATCAACATGAGCAAGTACTACGTATTCCGTAGGTCCTAAAACTCTACTATCAGTATAATTATCATTACTTAAAGAATAATAATTTAATGCAATATCTATTTTACTATTAGTTAAAGCATCACTTAATTCTTTAGTATCTTTATATTGAATATATTTATAAGTAACACCAGTCATATCAGAAAATTTAGTTAAATATGTATTTGTAAGACCAGTAAAGTCGCCACTTATTTTACCTTCATATGGCAAATTATTAATATATCCAACAATAAAATCTTCATCAGTTATAGATTCTTTTTCTAATTCGGTATATTTCTTCGCATCATAATATATATTTAAGAAATACTCATTTACTTTATCTTGAGCCTTCTTACTCCATCTATTATAAAACTTGGTCATTATACTATTTAATTCTTCATTACTATTATTAAATGATAAACAATAATATGAATATAAACCATCTAAATGGAAAACTATATCATAAGAATAAGATATAATCTTATCGATGTATTTATACATAGGTAAAACCATATAATCAACAGTTTCATCTTCATAAGCAACATTTAATTTATCAAAGTCATCATATGTTTTAATAGTTATATTTTTATATTCAGTTAAATAATATGTTACATTATCTATATCACTAGATATTACACCAACTGTTTTATAGTTTAAATCTGATAATTTATTAACATCATCACGTCCTATAACAACAAAATGATCTTTATACACAACAATATCAGATTCACTAGTACTATTCTTATTAGTTAATTTTAATGTAGAAGTATCGGTAGTAATTATATTTAAATTAATTCCAGAATCTTCTTTTAAAGCTTTTAGATAATCATAATATACGCCTTCACCATTTGATGAAAATACAGGTAAAGATTGTTCAACATAAACATCAAATGTCTTATTTGAATTATTATTTATCCATGTTTTCTCATCATATGAATAATTATTTACAGTGCTTGTAATATAATATAATGTACCTAAAAATCCACAAATTAATATTGCTATTATAATAAATAGTATAAGAACAGTCTTTTTCTTTTTAATACGTCTCATTTACTCCAAACCACCTTTAAACTATTAGTATTCTTAGAACCAAATACAGGATAATTTGCATTTTCTTCAGTTCCAGAATAAGTTAATATATATTGAATCTCATAAAAAGATAAATTATTTTCGCCTATACTATCAAGAGATTTAATAGCTAAAGTTTCTGCATCAGAAACCTTAATAGACTCTTTAAAATCAATAGTGATGTATATAATTTTCCCTTGTAATTCATAAACAACTTTATTAACAGATGATTCATCTTTATAAAGTGATTTGATTTTTTCATCTATTTTTTCATCTAATGGATAATTCTCTATGCCATCAAGTCTATCGCCATATTTTGATGAACTTGTTCCAGCATAAAAATATATATAAAATATTATTCCAATTACTATAAAGCAAGTAATTAATATAGCAAGCAATAACCATAATACTTTATTTTGCTGATTTATTTTTATTTTTTTCACTTTTACACCTTCCCTTGGCTTTTATATTATACTATATTTTATTATATTTTACCATATCAAGACTTATTTTTTATATTTTAGTATTCTCATAAATATTATATAATATTTATTAAAGTTAATAAAGAGTAAATTTTCTCCAAAAAAATATTGACAAATCTAAGCTTTTAATGTAATATTTATATTGCATTAACGAATGCAGGTGTAGTTTAATGGTAGAACTCTAGCCTTCCAAGCTAATAACGTGGGTCCGATTCCCATCACCTGCTCCAGAAGCAAAAATCGTCGCACCAAAGCGATGTTAATGATTAAATCAATCAGAAATGATTGATTTTTTTTGTTGTTTAAGA
>CAVIDW010000007.1:0-54464 GCA_963641945.1 bacterium
GATGGTCCTTGATTTGGTATATCTGCAGAAACATCTATTATAGTAGCCAATGCTTTAGCTATCTTTGTCGATTTTTTTAAACCACTTTCGTCTGCATCTGCAATGCTGTCTAAATATGATGCAAATAATGGTCCAAACATCATCAATTCTTGACCGAAACTTTGTAATGATGAGCCACCCTTGAACCAGTTTGTTAAACCTTCTAATATATCATTTTTCGTTAACAACAACATACACTCTGCTAAATTTTTAACACCCTCTGTTGCGTCTTTATCAACGTTATTAATCCCTGCGAAAAAGGTACTAGCATTTGTCATAAATGTTGAAAGATTACTGCCTAATCCTGGTAATGACGTTGCTATACCTTCAATGGCACCACTTACCAAGCCACCGGCAATACCACCAACAAAACCACCAATAGCCTCACCAATATTTGTTAGGAAATCGACACCACTTTCCATAAATTCAGAAACATGTGGTATTTCGTATAAAGCACCAACCGCAGCCAAAACAACACCTAAACCACCGATGATTTCGGCAAAAGCAAGCAAGCCTTCTCCGATTATCGCAAAACCAGTGCCGCCTGAGGCATTCATTACAGCACCTAATGATAACACCATCGCACTCATACCTACTAATTCTCCGAATATGTCACCTAAGCCACCAAATGTGTTTTTTAATAATTCTATACCAGACGAATTAAAGTCTTTTAGATATTGATTACCTAATAATAAACCTATTGCAGTCATCAATCCAGTCATACCACCCATGATTGTAGCTATACTACCGAATCCTTTTACAACAGTTTGATATGGTATATTACCTAACGCAACACTTCCTGACGCAAGTAACGCCAATGGTACACTTATCTTTAATACACAATCAAATGTGTCGATTAACGCATCTCCACCACGTTTTATATTATCTTCAAACCCTGGTATCCTAGTTAATAATCCTAATGCCTCTACAAATAACACAGCACCACCGACCAAAGTTGCAAGCTCACCCATGCCTTTCAATAATGTTTTCCATGATGGTAATACTGACTTGAACTTCGATGCACCTGCACTACCTGTCTTACGACCGATGCCAAAGAATGAAAGTAAATTAGCAACAGTCCCTGCTATTTTCCACGTACCAAAAGCAAGACCAATACCTAAAACGATAGGTTTTAATGATTCTAAATTCTTCTTCGCTTTTTCAACATTTTCATCCATAGCTTCGGTAAGATTGGCTAAGGCATCGTATTCAGGCAAATCAACACCCAAATCACCACCAGACAAACCACCAAGTCCCGAACCACTCTTTTCGGTCTTTTCTTGTACTACGTTTAATTCGTCAAATGGTGCTAACATAGTATTTAGTTTATTTTTCGTGTCATCTGCTGAATCACCAATTGCTGAAACACCTGATGATACACCATCCAAACCTTTTGTTAATCCAGAATAATCGACATCTGCTATTTCGTAACCTAAGAAACTAGCTAGTCTGTTTGCTAAGTCTGTTAATACTTGTGATAACGCAATCACATATGGTGTAGCGGACATAATAATTGGTATAAATATACGACCAATCGCTCTTGATAATAGTGAAAATTGTTGTTTTAATGTACGTAAAGCATTTGCAGGAGTAACTAACGTTCGTCCCATATCTGTCTGCCATTCACTTGTTGACTTCAATATTTGGATATATCTCAATTGTGCTTTCTGCGCTTCTGTCATGTCTCTAACACTCGTTTTTAAACCTAATGAATAAGCTAACTCTTGTAATGTATTTTCTGATAAGGCAACGCCCACATTACGTAAAGGTTCAATTTCCCCAGATATAGCAGATTGTAACTTCTGGAAAGCGACCTCTGGTTTTATATTCTTAAATGATGCCAAATCATATGTTAATTGTGTTAAATTTTTACTCATTAAATATGCCTTATCACTAGCTGTTCCCAAGCCTGTTATTAAAGAATTAAAAGAACCCATATATTGCATAACTTCGCCATCATCTAGGTATAACGCACTACTAAATTTATTAACCCACTCCGTGCCTTGTTTAGCCTGATTACCTAATGTTACGGTAAACAAATTTAATGATTCTTCATAGTCAGCGGCAGAATCTACAAGAGATAATACATCTTTTCCTATACTTTTAAATGTTTTCCATAGCAATACACCTTTTGTAATTGTTGCTGCCATTTTATCTTTTAAAACACCAAGCAGTGTACCTTGATTTTCAATATCCTTATTTGTTTCCTTAATACTTGCTTTAAATTTATGAAAACCATTACTACATTTATCGGTAACAGTTGCAATCCCGCCTAATTCTGTTTTGTATTTTGTAATACGTGTTATGTCGTCTCCATCACCAATTTTAGTTTCACCGATTTTTTTTCCTAACGTTTGTTTTGTTAAACCCACCGAACCTAATACATCGTCTAATTTTTTATAATCATCAATTGTTTTTTTAATACCAGATGTTTTTGAACCACTACCGACAGCGTTTTTTATGACATCTGTTAATTTTGATATATTTTTTGATTCAGAGGCTACGTTTGATAATGATGTCCGTAAATTATCTAACTTTGTCACCAAAGTGTCGACTTGTTTGGAAGCATCTTTTGCACTACTTTCAATAGTGATCATCAATGTATCCATTGTTGTTTCCAAGGTTAATCACCTCCTTGTTTATTTTTAAATCTTTCTTTAGTCTGTCTAGCCCATTGTTCAAAATGCAATCTGGCTATTAATTGTGCGTTTTTAACTTCTTGTTCTTTTTCTGCACCTGTCTTGACATTTTCAACATCTGATAAATAAGGCTTTTCAGAATAAGGTAGAGGTTTTGTTCCTTTTTTAGAAAAAGCATGTAATATAGGAGATACTTTACACAGTGCCTCATATATGTACATGCCTTGCATCCATAATTCTTCATCTTTTTGTCTTATTTTTATTTTATGAGCGTCTATATAAAATCTGGTAATATACGCATCACCATGCCAAAATTCATCATAGCTCATGCCGTATGACATATAAATTGGACATTGTTTCTCAAAAAGGTTTGTTAAGGAAGTATACTCTACTTCTGACTTTTCTTCGGAGATAAGTCTATTACTTCCCACTCCACGTTTCCCTCATCACTACCATCTTCCAATAGTGCGTCATAAGTTTCACGTATCATTTTAGATAATGTTGTAATAAGTCCATTCTTATTTTTACAACCATCATATAGCTCATCAATTGTCGCTTGTGGTGTCCTTTTATGATTTTTTATAAAAGCACCAGCAAACGCCAATTCAATGTTACTCATTGGTTTTTCAAGAAAATCATCAAGGACAAAGCCACTTGACTCCAATAGTTTAACAGACATTCTATCATACTCTAGTATGTATTCCTGTCCGTTGTGTGTTAGTTTTATTTTTGTATTCATTACGATTTCTCACTTTCTTATTTTATTCTCCAATTGGTTTTGCAAATTTTTCTGGAGCATTTGTTGGTGTAATATAGTTTGTTATTTCAAGCACACTATTTACACTTGTTTCCGGTAATCCCATAGCACTTGGATTTCCTGTAAAATAGAATGAATTTGTTAATCCAGGAACAACGATTGTGAACCAAGTAGCTTTTCCAGCGGCTTTTCCAGCTTCATATGCGTCCATTAACGTATCCCAAGCGTTCATTAATTCTTCTGTTAGGTTGAATGTAAATTCAATTGCACCCCCAACATCTTTTAAACCGTCAATATATGTCTTGTATTCAAGTTCATCTAATGTTGTAGTTTCAAGTGAATCTGGACTTGGATTTAAACTTGGTGTAGATTTAGCACCTTTAATTCTTGTATAACCAGTTGTAGGTCTAGTTCCTGCTGTTGTCTCAACAGCGTATTGTAATTGTACTCCAGCAGTTGATAAATTAATTGCCATATTAATACCTCCTATATATTATATTATTTTGAATATCCAAATTACATTCGTATCGTAAATATCCAGTCATTACATTTTCATCACTAGTCATTGGCGATTTTACCAAAGAACCAATTCTTCGTAAACAACGATACCTTTCACCTTTCAAATAACTGTCTAATAACTTAGCGATTTCGGTAACATTTTCAACAGCTGTTTTATCATCATTTTGTTCAGCACTTATATCAAATTGATAAGCAAGATAACTAACATTTTCTCCCTTATCGTCAAAATATCTTTGTAAATCTTCATTTGTTATTTCATCAATAGTTATCATAGGATAATGTATTTTAGGATATTTCTCATATTTTTCTTTTACGATTATGTCAGAATACTCTGTGTTATCTGAAAAGAAATTTGATATATCATCTTTTAATTGTGGTATTAAACTTTCGATAAGACATCACTCGCTTTCTCTTTCAGAATATCTGGAATTTTATCTTTCAGATAATTAGATGTTTCAAACATTTCTTTTCCACTTGGTACACCTTGCGTGTACTTTATATCCCCATCTTTTTTATAGGTCCAATATTTGCCATCAGTTATTCCATGTTGTGCAGATTTTTCATTAGCATTTCTAATATATTTACCAGAATTATAATCGTTTAGATTATATTTTGATTTATCAGGATGTGGATCACTTTTACCTTTGTCACCTGTACCAAATTCTTCATAAATAACATCTTTACCTTGTGCCAATATATCACATCTATTTTCACTAGGTTTGATAGATGTGTTTATATCGGTAATATTCTCATCTTGTTTTCTTTGAGAATATTTTTCATTCAATTTTTCTAGCCCAAGTACACCAAGTTCATTTACTAATTCGTTTGGCATTTTTTCAAGTGTTTTTGATAATTCACGTAAGGATTTAATTAATCCATTAATTTGTTTGACATCTAAACCTATATTTTTTGTTTTACTCATCAGAATCACTGCTCAATCTATGTAAAATAACTTCCATTTCGTTTATAAATAACATTGGTTTTTTATAAACTTCATAATCAGCCGTTTTACAAAGAACATCGTGTTCTTCTGGTGCGTCTTTATAAACGTATATCCTATCTCTTGGGTGAAACAAATCTTTTTCATCAATACTTGTTTTTATTCTCAAATACATAGGATAATCCATACCAATAGCGATTAAATCACCATCACTATTTGTAGGAACATAATTTTCATAAAGTTTGATAGGCTCTTTATATTTATCTAAATTTCCATCTTTATATTTCTGACATAAATAAATACATCTCTTATTCCTTCTTAATCCTCGCATAGTATCACCTACTTAATCAAAGGAACTACTTCTTCTAACAAATCTTTTGGATAATCTCCGCCAGACGTGTAGTTTCTCACAATTCCGTTTTCACTATGACTTATTTGTCCTTCCGCACCTACTTTCGCAAAAGCACTGACACATAAAGGAATAATTAAATCTTCATACTTCAAATCGTATGGTTTTTCTGTGGTTGGATCAAATCGTCTACAACGATTTATTTCTCGGATAGCTCGTGCGACTTCATCTTCTATAATGTCAACATCATTATCAGCAATCTCGATACCACGAAAAGATAATTGTCTTTTTGCTAATTTTACTAAATCACCAATACTTTTAAAACTATCCACAAATTCACCACCTAATCATTATCTTTTGGTTTGTCAAAAACCTTAGAACTTTTGTTAATCAGTTTCTTTTTAAAATCATCATTAACAATATGTTCTATATATTTTATATTACCATTATCTTCTATAACCACTTTTGGAGAACTAGGTACTATATCAATGTCATTGTTTTTATACGCAACATTTACCTTAATATATTTACGACCAACACGAATATAATATTCGTCTTTTATTTCGTATAACATATTCCACCTACTTTCTTCTATTCGTTGGAATAGATTTTTCAATATTTTTTTCTTTATTATCGTAATCTTTTATTTCTTCGGTAACAACTTTCTTATTTTCGACTAATTCGTAACCAAGAGGCTTATAAAATGATTTATAAGCACCTCTTGTTACAATTGATACTTTTCCAGATTTATCTGTTATTTTTAACATTTTTAATCTTTCTTAGTATCTAAGATTACGATTTTATCAGCCATTTCAAATGATGGTAAACCAATCATTGAAACTTTAGTCTCAACATTAACTGGATCAACAATTTTACTTGTTGTTACAGCAACACCTTCATTAACAATACTTACATCAGCGTTTAAACTATTCATTAAGTCTGACTCTTCTGGAGTAGTACCTAGGTTAGTATTTCCTAAATCTCCATCAGGTAAGAATGTAACTGTATCGTCTGGTACATATTTAACTGCTGTTCCAGATTCATTTACATAAACATTATCATAAACATAGAATTTTACATCTGTTTCATTGTAAATATAATCAATTGCTCTTGCAGTTGTTACTGGAACAGTACCATTTGCAAATACATATACAGCATTTTTGATAGCTGTATTTGTTCTGAAATATTTTGCAACAGTTCCGTTACAAACAGCACGTGTTATGTTTATACCTCTAGCCTTAGCATCTTCAACAATTTTTACAACATCACCAATGATATCAGCACTTGCATCGCTCCATGATGTTTCAACTGTTAATTTTTGTGTATCAGCGTTTAGTCCATAATCATATGTATATGACTGACCATTGCCAGAAATTACTATTTGTCCAGTTGTTAGTAATTCCATTCTCATTCTCTCTAATGCAATTTCACTAGAATCAATTAAACTAGCCTCATCATCATAGATATTTGATAAGATTTGTTCAATAACTGATTGATTATTACTAGCAATCATATTATTTAAATCTTGTCTCATTTTTTCATCTACATACATAGATTCTTTGAAGAATGGCATTTCTGTTGCAACTTTTTCAATGCCTTTTCTATCTCTACGAATAGCTTTAGCATCAAAAGAACTTGGTCTAAGTGCTACTGGTTGATTGTTTGCACCTTTTACCCATTCTAGTTTTGTACCCAATCTTTTCTTTGTTGGGAATAGTGTTGCACCTAATAATGGTTGCTTATTTTGATTCTTTTCAATCCAATATGCAACTACATCAGCAGATGTAACTAAATCATAGATTGTTGGCATTAAATAGCACTCCCTTTCACGAATATAATTCTTGATAACGCTTTTTTAGCAGCGTCATCTATTAATCCTTGTACATCAGTATCTAATTTTAATAAATCGATACATCCTGCTAATACTATTGTTCCGTTTGCGTTTCCATCTGTAACGTCAACATCATGTAATAGTACAGCAACGGCATTTGATGAGTCACTAGTTGTTGTAGCTTTTACAAAAGCAGTGTCTCTAGCAGTTATATCACCATATAATGGAGTACCTGCTTTTAGAATTTTCTTACCGTCAACAACAGTTACGTCAGTGTTACCTACGATACAAGGTAATGAAATATGATAACTATCTTGTCCGATAAGAATATTCTTTACGTTTGCGTATGTTGTTGTATTAACCATACCCATATTTTATCATTCCTTCCTATTTAAAATAATCAAATTTTTCGCCTTTTGGCTTGTTTTGTTCTGCTAATCTTTTTCCCATAGCACCGATTTCATCTTTTTCATCAGAACTACTTTTTCCAGAACTTCTTCCAAATGCACCCATAGCGTCTTTTGTTGCATCTTTCTTACCTTTTTCATAAGAATCTTTAACGATTTTAGCAACGTATTTCGCAACAGTTGTTGACTTATTTCCATCTTCAACAGTTATATTATCTACAAATGCTTGGAAATCTTTATCTGTAACATCAATACCTAGAATATCTCTTGATGATGCCATTTCACTTATGACAACATTCTTATTTCCAGATATCGTGTTAGCACTTAATAATTTTTTTAAATTTTCAATCTCGGCATCTTTATCTTTTTGTGCCTGTGTATTTTTTTCTTCATCAGTTAACTTAGCATTTAATTGATTTTGTGTATCAGTTAATTTGCTATTTAATGAATTTATTTCATTGGTATATTTACCTTTATCCACATAATTACCAGTAGATAAATCAGCAAACTTTTTACCATTCATAAACTCTTTCACTTCATCTAAAGTGATTCCTTCCTTATAAGAATCTCCCATAAGGTCTTTCATAAATTCTAAATCCATAAATTGTCCTTTCGTTCTAGTGATTAAACGACTTCTCTGTCGGATAGAACCCTAAATTATTTAAATGACCGATAGGTAGGTCAAATTTATGTTAATCGTAAAATACGATATAACCATGTTTATTCACTTTCTGACGATGTTTTGTCGTTAGGTGTTATTTGTCGTTTCGTCAGTTTTCGTGTCCTGTGGGCGTTTTATAGTATCTTCTTGGTGTTGTTTCTTCGCTTTCTCACCACGTTCAACGATTTCTCTAGTTCTATTAGTTAAATTTGATAACTCTAAACAGTCTATTGTTGCTAACTCACCTGTTGCAACCAATGTGCTAAAGGCTTGTGTTTTTGTCTGTAAATTATCAGTTGTATGTCTGCCAATGATTACATCAATATTCATTACTGATAAATCATCAGATAACAAACCTAAATTCTTTAATATTTTTATTCCAACTGCTAATTGTTGTTTCTTAGCTTTTTTAAAGAATAATTCCTTAAGTCTCGCTACTATTTCAATATCTGTCCAACCATCTCTATTTAACACAGCTGTTCCTGTATCTCCACCACTTGAATTGGCACTTCTATCAGGAATACCTGTAATAACGTTTCTTGCGTCTTCCAAATATTTTCTTATGTTTTCAACACTCGTGCTTTCTAACTGTGGCGCAATGAATTTCGCATCTAAGTTTGCTAAGTTTCCATTACCCTTAGTCAATGTTAATATTCTTTTTTCTTTAATCCGATTCGCCGCGTCATCATTGTCAAATTCAGCACCAATAACAACAAGAATTGATTTAATTGTACCCTCGATATCATTCAAAGAATCACTTGCAACCATATTACTGGCGTTCATTACAGCTATTGCTTGTTCCCAATCGCCTGTTAAAAATAAGCTATTTTCAACCATCGAAATTGGATTTATTCCTAAAATGTTAACACTTGTTTTTAATGACTTTGGTTCTCCATAATTAAATGTGAATTTATACTTATTTGTATAACAAGTATATTCCCATTTTCCAGTTAATTTATTCTTTATAAAATAACCAGACAATATTACTGGATTTCCGATATCTGTACTTTGTGCTATAAATGTAAATCTAGGATCCAAATAATCATAAACAATTGGTATGTCTGGTGTCATATCTTTTGTAATATCTTTACTTGGCAATGTTATTTGATACCCAACACCACAAATTGATGAATATATTGCAGAACATATATCAACATAATAACTAAATTCATATGTGTATATATCCGATAACGTTGAAACATCCTTTTGATATTTCATATCTCTTTGTAACAGTTCAACACCATTTCCAAACGTATAGCCAACTATTTCACGTGTTATTGGAAACGCATAATTCACAACAGTCGTATTATTTATATTATTAGTATAAACTCCAGTTCTATTCAAAATATCTTGATCACCTAAAAAATAATTAATCAAATAATCACAATCTTGTGCGTTTTGTTTATGGATCGGTATTACTTTACTCATTACCTCAAACAAATTATCAGGTGTTACTTCTTGATAATCTAAAATAATTCTTTGTCTACCATAGTGTATTTTTTCTAAATTTAATTTATTCTGTTTCAGACTATCCACCTACTTTCAAAAGAAAAAGAGCCTTAATTTTGTTTAATGATTAGGCTCTTAGGCTCACTTATTTTTATTTCTTTACAACATTTTTTACACCAAACATAAATATTTGAGAATTTACTATCGGTGTCAATTCGGAATAATTTTTTCCCACATTTGGGACATACCACATATCTTTTTTTCATAACTTCACCTTATTATATCATATTCGTATGTGTTTGTCAAACCAATGTTATATACCGAAATTTTTAGCATCGTAAATTTTTGCAACGTTCTTAACTCCTCCTAAAACATTTGTAATCATTCCAGCCAAACTATCTGGGAAGTCATCGTGTTGTTTTTTTTGTGCTGTTATGTTTTGATTCCATTTATATAAATTCTGCATTGCCGTTTGATATTGAATGTTCCCTTTTATTGTATCAGGATGTTTAAAATAAATCCTATAGGTATTATTCTCTGTTGCGATACCTTTTATTTCATTTTGACAAGCTAAAATTCTATCTCTTTTCGCCTTATTTGTAGGAGCATTATGTGTTGTTATATGACATCTATATCCAACGTTTGCCAAATCTTGCTGCATCAATGTCGAATAAAAATCTCCACCATTATTCTTTTCAACACCGACACGTGTTGCTTTATTTCTTGTAATTATATCCCTAACAAAAGGTCTACTGCCGTCATCTCCACCAAATTTATTTATAAACAACACATCTTCGATATATACTTCTGTTCCATACACATATCCAATTGGCAACGAAAAATAATCATCTCCACCATGTGTAACATCAGCATAACCAACAATCATATCCGGCTTTTCCCCCGGTAAATCATAATAAAAACTTACATTTTCACGATTAAAGACCAATCCATCTCGCTCAACTGGTGTCATCAAATATTTTGCACTAAATATTACAGGATCTTCGGCAAGTTCCATATCTTTATAATACTTCGCATTAAAACCTTTTCCATAGTCATATTCAAAATTACTATGTCCATTTTCATCATAACAAGGTACTGAAATAATTCTAACCCTATCCATATTCCCATCAATTTTCGCATTTTCAACAACACGACTTGTAACATCATACAAACTCCATGGAGTGTTTATATGTATTTCAGGACAAGGACGATACACACCATCTTTACACAATCTTTGTATTTTTCTATCTTTAATAGTACTCGTGTAATTATGATACAACTTTTCAAGTCTATCTGGATTATTTGCCTGTTCAACATCTTTAACCAAGTCATCACAATAAAGTAATCTTTCTGCCTGTACCTTACCAGTACCACCTGTTTCAATTGATACGTAATTAAATGTATGAAAACGTTTCTTTTTATTCAAATCCAAATAATGATATTCTGAACTTTTATCAACAATTATATTATTCGGAAATATTTTTCGATACCTATATTCATCATCTGTCATAAAATTTATAATCTCATCGTAAAATGAATCTATAAGCCCTGTCGTATGACCCGATCCTAATATACTTTCATCAGGACACATACTTCCTAACAAGACTTGCAAAAACAATCCTATCGTACTGTTATGAGTTGGTAATAATGTTTTCCCAGCCAAATATATACCACCTTCAACTTGAATACATTTTCCCATCTCACCATTTTCAATTTTCTCTATATTTGTTATAGTGATTCTTCTCGGTTTAGAAAACACTTTTAATTGTTTTCTAGGAACACGACAAGGTATTTCAAATGTAGGATTAAATCCTATCACCCAATAATCCTTTTTACCTTGTATATTCCATTTATCATGTTTTTCTTTTGGTGTATATTTTACGACACTACATCTCCACCCAAATGTACTAACAAGTGCGACAAAACTATCTTTCAATATTTCATCGCTTGTTACATATTGGTATCTATGTTCCGTTTCAGTCAGCGTGCCATCTGTATCCAATAATCCAGCTAACAAATCCAACCTTTGCTCTAAACTAGCTGTTAGATATATGTCAGGTATGTATTTTGTAACAGAACGATGTGCATAACAAAAACCAAGTTCATGTAAATCAAATCTCAAATTATCAAACGCAACAGTATGGACACCTGTTGTTTTATGTATCCAATCGCCTTTTATTTTATAACCATCTTTTTCAATGGAATCAATTATAACTCTGTCAAAATTAGGATTACTTATATATGGACTACGATTCGTACCATCACCCAACCAAGCCCCAAAAGTATATGGTTGAACAGGTAAATCTTTCCATTCGCCTATTACAGGTTTTTTTATTGGTAAGCTAAATCTAAAATGAGTATGGGTATTTTCAGGATTATTTTTATCAAAATCCCTAACTTTTCCCATCATTTCTTTTGTTTCTATTATTTTTTCTTTCTTAGCCCATCTATCATAAACAACCCATTCATGGTGTTCATGACAAGCTATTTGTTCACCGTTTGCAAATGTTACTCGGCAATTACACGGATATTCAGGACTTGTTGCCAAAACTTTAACAAATCTACCTTTGTTGTTTAAAACATAGTCACCTACTTGTAAATCACCATGCTTTTTCCAACCATTTTTGGTTAAAATTGGTGTAGAATTACTCAATAGTTTCCCAATTCTCGGAGGCAGATTCAAAACCAACAAATCTAATTTATCATCAATTAAATCTTGTACCCCTTGTATAACACCATGTTTTTTCAAAAGTTTCGCTCTTGGTAAATAAAACTGCTTATTTATCGGTCTATTCCACTCCATTGCAATACAAAATGACTCAAAATCACCTTGTCTCGCCCTTGTATCATACGCCGTAACCCATATATCATTAACCAATTCATCATTTTCTGGATTACGTTCATATTCAATCACGTTTCTACCCAACAAATCAATTATAATATAAGCATATTTACACGCCTTATCAAAATCTTCTATCGACTCATAATCGGTCTTTATACCGTGTAAACCTTGCAAGTAGGCAAGTGTATTCTTCGACTTCAACTTCCCTAATAAATCACGTGTCTTTTCAATTCTTTTCAAAACCGACATCTTTATATCATCCTTGTTCACTATCTCACTTCCTACAAATATTCACCTAACATATCGTGTGATACGTAATAACAACTTCCCATAGGCTCATTTAAATATTCCCATATCTTATCAAGTATATACATCTTTATTATCGAATTTGAATAAACATACATTTTATATATTCTTCTATCATAAAGGGGCATTAAATCAAAACGACTCTTTATGTATTTCGCATTCTTATAAAAATCATCAAAATTATTAAACAACATATCATCAGATACAATATCCATATCGTGTCCTTGACGCTTTTTACGTCATAGGCTAGTAGCCTACCCTTTTCTTTTATAATATCACATTTTACTTGAAAGTGCAACAAATAAAAACTGAGTACACACTATACTCAGTTGCCATTCACCAACACACGGCATGTCTACATTCATATACTATAAAAACAATTAAATTAAAAGTACACAGTTTCACAACTATGTACCCTAAGTGAGCGTCTCCCACAAAGCACGTCTTCATGGGCAGAGAGAGAATTTCTTATTATAAGAATTAGAACGTATATCATCGTTAGCAGTTCCTAGTACTTGTCTTTTATATCTCCTCAAGTACTACTTAAAGTGTATCAAAAATTATTTAATTTGTCAATAGCCTACACTTGTAACAGCAAAAACATATAAAACAACCACAATATCACTCTTGTTAGATCACTTGTATTATGATTATCGACTCCTAAAAAAATTATCTCAAACAAATCTACCAAAAATACAAGCGAAGCAATAGCTACATAAATAAGAAAGCATGGAACTAAAAATTGTAAAAGTGTTTGCATTCTATAATCCTCTCCCATTCTTCTTCCGGTATTACACCACAATCATATTTTTCTTCTAGGTTATAATAACATTGTCTTAAATACCTGTCATTCATTTTATCTGGATATATTTCATCAATAACAAATTCAACATCTTTAAGACCAAATAATAAATTATTTATGTCTTTATTTCTAAAATACTCAATAAAATTATCTAAATTGATGTGATAATGTCTTTTATTCATTTCGTTAATCACTAATCTAGAATAATAATACAACATAACTGGATCATACTCATAAACAAAATTAATTAATATGTGTCTATTTTGTCTTTTATAAATACTATTTAATTCTCTCCACTGTCCCAACAACTGCTGTTCAGGTAAATAGGGAATTAAGTTTTTATGCCATAATCTCATTATCTCATCTCCTTTGGTTGAGTTAAATATATCATATTATAACAGATTAGTCAATAGTCTTTTTATAAAAAATTTACTCGGAGAGCTAAAAAAAGCCCGGGGGTGCGTGGCACAGCTAGGGGGGAGGGGGAACGGTTGAAAAAGAACACGTTACAAGATCCCATTTTTTTTTATTACTCCAAAAAATTTTACTTGACGGATTGCAAAAATTAAAATAAAAATAAATAAAAAAAAGTATTGACTATTTAGTTATAATATGATACAATATAAACATAATAAAGAAAGAAATGAGGCGAACAATATGAAAAGAAAACTAAAACCCAAAAAGAAAGTAAAAGAGATGTTACTATTCATCATCGTAGCGCTAGTTATAACAACATTACTATACGCAGCCGCTACAATTAATCAGACAAGAGAAGAACACGATCTGACATTCTGTGAAGCTATTCAATACTTGATAGAAAATAGACAAAATAATTATTGACTAATATAATACAATATGTTATAATTATAATGAAAGAGGTGATACGGATGAGCAAATACAAAGCATATTATGACGATGGGCACGATATAGGCGAGTTTGAATACTACAGCGACTACAGAAGAAACAGCAAAAAAAACAATGAGGACATGATAAAAGAATTAAAAAAAAAAACATGGATATAAAAGATATGCACAAATAAAACTTATCAAATGTATTGACAAAATAGACGAATAAAAAAAACGTGTTATGCTTCACGTTTCAAAAAGCAGCCCGAAAGGGACGAAAGGAAGAAAGAAAATGAAATATAAAACTACAAAAAAAGAAATGAAAGAAAATTATTACAATATCGTTGGTACTGACTATTGCGAATTACAAAACCTATTAAGACTAAAAGACGCTAATAGCTATTGTGTAAGTGTTTACGGTTGGGCATGTGATAACTATGAATTAACCGGATCAAAACGACATATACTATTATCAACAGGCTATAACCCTATAACTTCAAAAAATATCAACAAAAGTAAGAGCGAACTTGACAAAATAATAAAAAAATACGAAAAAAAAGCAGAAAAAACACAACACACCAAAAACATGACGCACCAACAAATTGAAAAAAAGCTAAATAAACTAATTGTAAAATTTGTTGATGAAATTTTAGCAGAGGTGACAACATGCGAATAACTTATATTAAAAAAGTAAATTACTTTGACAAAAACGGAAAAATTACACAGAGCCAAGAAATAGATCGTCAACAATTTGATGATCTACAAACTGCTTTGCAAATATTGAAAAATACAGATATTCATTTTATACAAAACAAAAAAGGCGTGTCTGTTTATGAAGAATTAAAGATCATTTATAGAAAAGATAATTTTAATTATTTATGTTTTAATAAATCAATAGATCCGATTACAAATGAGGTTGTTTGCAATGTATAAGATTGAAATAACAAACGATTTTGAAAAATTACTACATGAAGAATTTTTTAAAACTTTAAAAAAAGCAAAAAAAAGATATAATTGTATAATACACGATCAAAATTTTATAAAAAAATATAAATATAATAAAATACAAATTTATAAAATAATAACAGACGATTACTATAAGCCAATTTATAATATACAAAGAATTTTGACGCAGCAAGAACGCGCTGATCTTGATTTTTTAGAAAACGTGCCAAAATATCATTGATTATATTACTATTACTAATTGCAATATTTACAGCGATAGCTAACGACAAATAGCTATCGTTTTTTTTGTTTTCAATTTATCCAGAAGAAAAAAAAAGAAATTGAGCCTATTTTATAGGCTTTTTTGGCGTGGTCTGGTCTATTTTTCTATATCATAATGATATTATACTACTTTTTAAAACGCGGCTGAGGTGGGCTTTAAATAGTATTTGAAACGGTTGACACTTTTTGACATTTTAAGCTTGCTAATCTCCCCTACTCCGATTTTTTTTTGTAAAAAATAAAAATGGAATTGGGTTTTTTCATTTTCAATATGAAAGTCGACAGGGGTTGGGAAAAATTTGAAAATGAAAGTCGGCAAGCGTGGGTGTATTTTTGAAAGTCGACATCGGATTTTGGATCATTTTTCTTTATAGTCGGCATTAGGTATGTTTTCTTCTTCTAATTGTTTCTGGATAGCATCCATAGTCGACTGGGTACTTAGTGTTGAGTTTTGAGATGGGGTGACAGTGATGTTTTTATTATCCTCGAGAGAAAAATAATTCTTCCCCATAAAAATATAAACGACTGAATTTACCTTACCGTCAATAGCACCATTTTCCAAAGAAGCATGGCATATATTTATGACATTTTTCAAGACGTCCGAAAACTGAGAATTGGGATTATTAGCGTGAGAATAAATTGTGTCTCTACTGCAATGTAGCCAAGTGGCAATACCTGTTATAGTCGGCACGGTGTCTGTTTTCTCACATAAACAAAAGAAATCGGACAATTCTTTTTCTAATTCTTCCACACTATTCCACCTATATGGTCTACCTACCAACGCTTTGGGTATAAAAGTCTTGTTAAATTCCTTAACATTAGGTTGCGCCATATACTGTTGCCTAGCTTTGTTATTATAAGAATTACCACGTTTTTGTTCTATCGATCTATCACTCACGATAATCACTCTCCCAACACCATTTATAACCTTTTGCTGTTTTATACATTGGTTCTTGATTACAACATTTTCTTATTTGTGTCATCCAAACACCTGTCATCCGTTCTGCATCATGTAACGTATCGTAAACACCTACAATATTGTTGTTCAAATCCAATTGTACAACTTTTTTAGATTTATTTAAAGGATTATATTTATCTATACATTTGTTTGAATTTCTATATTTCCACTGAAAACCACCACAAGACTTTATATCACCTTTTAAACAACTACACAAAGTCCCTCTGCTAATATGTAAACAATTACTAGCATCTGCCAAACTATTCCAAATTTTAATAAAATTTCCTTGCAAATCATATTGTTCTATTGGTTTACTAGTCGCTACGATGGTTCTAGCTGTTCTAGTACCGTAATTAATATTATACTTGTGTGTACACCATTCAAGATTATCAACTCTGTTATTTAAACCATTCTCATCCTTATGATTGACTTCTAATGTATCGAAGTCAATATTATCAATATCTTCTGTATCCAAATATTTAAAATCATGTTTGGATAAAAAACAAGTTGCTACTAATCTATGAGCTGGTTCTTGTTTGACTTTACCGTCAAAAGATAAACCATAACTCAAATAATTATTATTACCTCGTTTTACTTTATATGCTTTTTTAATTCTACCAACTTGTATACAAGGAACTCCGTTAAATAATAATCGTGTTCTTGTTAAACTTCGAAGTCGCCCATAGTTAGAAACTTCATAATAAATTTTACCATTATATTCATAATTTTTCCAAATTTCATTTAATAAATTTTTATTATCAAACCATCGTTCTGAATTAATCGTTACATTTTCATATTTCATATATAAAAACACCTCTAAAAACATTATATATCATATTTTGAGAATTGTCAAATTAATAATAAAATAGTCAACTCTTTTATCACAAAACATTAAAAGAAAAAAAGATAGCAAAAAAGTTGCTTTCTTTTCACTTTTTTATACAATAATAGTCAAATTATATTATATTATTCACAAAAAACATCTAAAAATGCCCTTAAAATGCCCTTAAAATGCCCTTAAAAATGGCAAAAATGCCCTTAAATTACCCTAAATTGCCCTTTCACTTCCCTTATGATTTCCTTATTTTTCAATGGTTTGAGAAAAAAAAGGGCAAAAAAGAGCAAAAAATATGAAAATCCCTTATATATGCGTAATATACATGTATGTATTTTTTATTTTTCCGTACGTAAGAATATTAAAAAAATATACAAAAATTGCCCTTAACCCTAAAAATTCCCTTATTTTTCAACAAAATTTAAGGGCAATGAGAGGGCATTTTTAAGGGAAAAAAGGGAAAAAATGCCCAATTTAAGGGAAAAAAAGGGCAATGAGAGGGCATTTTTTTGCTTTCTCTTTTCCATCAATCTATAATTTTTTTATATTTTTATAAAATCTGTGTTGACAAGGTATCATAAAAAATGATATATTTTAGATACATTAGAAAAATAAGGTGGTGAATAAAAAATGTATAAATTCAAGAAAGAAAAATATATTGAATTGTTAAATGGGAGAACAGTTGAATGGTTGAGTAAGCAGATAAATTATACATCGGTGACGTTATATAATATATTCAATGGTCATAAGACATGCAAAAAAGTGTTGGCATTAGCGATAGTGAAAACATTGAATAATGATTATGAAATTGAGGATTTTTTTGAAATAGTAGAAGGAGAATAAGATATTTATGGGTAAACAGAAAAAGATTCCAATAGAATTAGAGAAGAAAATGATGTCACTTGATGATATACCTTTTTTAAACACAAACAATATGCAATATTTATTACCAAAAAGTGTGATGTGTATTAAAAATGAAAATGAATTTGAATATCGTTATGACATCGAAGTTGTTTGTCCTAAGTTGGTGCAAATCATAAAAGATAGTGAGTATTTTAGATTTGTTAAGGACTCAAATTTGGGGAATATAACGTTATATATGTATAAGAATGGATATTATCAGAATGTAACGGAGAATGAGTTTAAAGGTATGATTAGAAAATGGATTCCTTCACTTATTCAAAAATCGAAAGATATTGATGAAATTTATAAATTGTTGCTTATGGATGATAGTTTTTATGTTGATAATGATTATTTGAATAGCGATGCGGATTGTATTAACTTTAAAAACGGTATTTTAAACTTAAATACAATGGAACTTAGTCCACATACGCCGAATAAAATGTTTACAATTCAGATACCTATAAATTATGTTCCTATTGAAAAATGCACAAAAGGTGAGGTTTTTGATAAGTATTTGGGTGAATTGGTTGATGATGATGAAGTTATGAAAGAATGTTTGCTTGAGGCTATGGGCTTGGCAATGTCGAATATTCCCGGATATTTAACAAAAAAATCAATACTTATGATTGGTCCTAAAGATTGTGGTAAGACACAAATAAAAAAGTTGTTGACTTGTTTAATCGGCGTTAAATATACAAGTAGCATCGAACTTAGCAAAATGAATGATAGTCGGTTTGGTACGAGTGAACTTTATAATAAAAGATTAGTTGGCAGTAATGATATGCAATATACAACAGTAAGCGATATGGGTATATTTAAACAATTGGTTGGAGGAGATCCAATTAGTATTGAATTTAAAGGTCGTGGTGCGTTTTCATACATTTTTAATGGAGTGGTATGGTTTTTGGCAAATGATTTTCCGAAGTTTAGTGGTAAAAAAGAAGATGCGATTTATCAAAGATTTATGATTATTCCATGTAATCATGTCATTGAAAAGGATAAACAAGACCCTTATTTAGTCGATAAAATGTTAAAAGAAGGCGAGTACATTGTTTCACTTTGTATTCAAAGTTTATTAAAACTTAGAGAAAGAAAGTTTAAGTTTGTTGAAAGTGAGAAAATGAAAATGGGGCTTGATAGATATGTTGTTGTTAATAACACTTTGTTGGAATTTGTTGAAGAATGTTGTGATGTTGATGATACGTTACTCGCTACAGAAAAAGTTTCAGTTAGATCGTTTAAACTAAATTATCAAATATGGTGTCGTGATAGTGGTATTAAACCAATTGGACTTAAAAATAAAGAAATTGAAGATTATTTAAAACCAAGATATGGTACAGAGATTAAAAAATATGATGGTTATTATAAATTGTCGAATATTAAAATAAAAGATGAAATGATGAGTTCATATAGCGATTAGGAGGGATAGAATGAGAAAAGTTATATTATTTATCACAAAAGAAAATTTTGAGGTTGATGAACAAATAAATTATTTTGTTGAAAATAATGATGCCATAATAGTTGATGTTAAATGCAATACTTTCTTAGATACAACACACGATATTATTATGACAAGTGCCTTATTAATTTATGAAGAACACCATGACCCAGAAAGTTATAAACAATATTTGGGATGTTTTGATGATGTATCTGCTAATGGAGTATGCACGGGAGAATCACCAAATGAATCTTAAACAAAAACTTTGTGAATTCTTACTTAATAATAATCTCGTAAAAGAAAATGATGTGATAAAACATAGTTATTCAAATAAAAGATTATCCGAATGGAATAAAAGAAATGTCGAATTTAATAATATATCACCAACATTAGATACACGTTGTGATTGTCTAGGTGTTGTAGTTAAGGAGAAAAATATGAATAATTTAAGAATAAGAAAACTTACCCCAACCGAATGTTTTCGTTTGATGGGTGTAAAAGATGAAGATAGTGGAAAGTTAAATCATTTAAGTAATTCTGTTAAATATCATTTAGCAGGCGATTCCATAGTTGTTAATGTTTTAGAGGCTATTTTTAAATCAATTTTAATAGATAATCCTGTTGTTGATAAAAAACCAATAAGACTTATAGAATTTTTTGCAGGTTATGGAAGCCAAGCACTTGCTTTAAAATATTTGGGAATACCTTTTGAACATTATGTTACGTGTGAATGGGCGATAAAAAGTATAGACGCTTATAAACATATTCATTTTCCAAATGTTAATGAAGATTATACAGATTTGATGGATAAAGATGATTTGGTAGATTTTTTGTATGAAAAAGGTATATCTAGTAACTGGAATGAACCTATGACAAGAGAACAGATTGCAAGAAAGAATGAAAATGAATTAAGACAAATTTATAATAATTGTGCTATCACTAAGAATTTAATAAATATTCAACAAGTTCACGGACAAGATTTGAAAATCACAGAGAGAGAGCATTTTAACTATATATTAACATATTCGTTTCCCTGTGTTACGAAAAATACGTTAGTTCTTACTGAAAGGGGTTATATACCTTTTAAGGATGTGGTTATTGGTGAAAAAGTTTTAACAAAATCAAACACATGGCAACAAGTAATTAAACAATTTGACAATGGTATTACAGATGTTTATCTATTAAAAGGATTTGGTACAGCTGGTATTGAATGTACAAAGGAACATAAATTTTATGTTAGGGAGATGTATCGAAAAGGTCATAAATCTATTAGATATTTTAAAGAACCTAAAATGAAACATGCTAAAGATTTGGTTACTAGCAAAGATTATTTGGGTATACCTGTAATTAAAGAGGAGCTTCCATTCTACACAGATGATGTAAATTTTTGGTATTTAATTGGGATGTATTTAGGAGATGGATGGTTAAATAAAACATCAAAAGATATTAGATTTTGTTTAAATGATGTGAAAATTGAAAAATTTTCAAAATTAGGTTATCAATATAGTATGTATGATAATGGGGTTAATTGTAAAACTTTAAGAATAAACGATAAAGATGTTTATGCGTTTATTGAGAAATATATAGGCACGGTTTCTGATAGAAAACACATTCCTATAGAAATATTAAATTTACCTAGAAAACAATTACAAGCACTTTATGATGGGTATTTAGCAACAGATGGCTGTGTTATTGGTAACAAACATCAGTTTTCTAGTATCAACGAGAGTATGTCTTATAGTCTAGTATCGATTATACATAAGTTGTATAACAAACCTGCTTATATTTATAAAATCAACACGAAACCAAAGAAAGTTATTCAAGGTAGAGAAGTAAATCAAAAAAATTGGTATCAAGTTAGATTTAAACTAAATAATTCCAAACAAGATAAAGCTTTTTATGAAAATGGGTATATATGGTTTCCTTTTAAATCTTTGACTTATTTAAGAAAAGACAATGTTTATAATATGGAAATTGAAAATGACCATTCGTATATCATAAATGGTGTAATATCTGCAAATTGCCAAGATTTATCACTTGCCGGCAAAGGTGCTGGAATGGAAAAAGGTAGTGGAACACGTTCTGGTATGCTTTGGGAAGTTGAAAGAATACTTGATGAACTTGGAGAAGAATTACCACAGATTTTATTGATGGAGAATGTTCCACAAGTTGTTGGAAAAAAGAATAAAGAACATTTTGATAAATGGGTTTATTTTTTAGAAAGTAAAGGATATACAAACAAATATTGTATGTTGAACGCAAAAGAAGTTGGTTATCCAGAACCTGTGCCACAGAATAGAAATCGTTGTTTTATGATTAGTGTGTTAAATCCTAAATGTGATATTGTTTTTCCGGAAAAAACGGAAAGAATAATGGTTTTGAAAGATGTTTTAGAAGAAAATGTTGATGAAAAATATTATTTGAGTGAAAAACAAGTTGATAGTATTAGAAATAGTACGTTTGTGACAAATAAAAATAGAATTCAAGAAAAAGACTATTGTCAAACATTATGTGCAAGAGATTGGAAAGACCCTAAATGTGCTGCTGTCAACCGTTTGGGTGGAATATTTGATACTGAAGAAAGTACACACCAGGCTGTTAGTGTTTATGACATTGATGGGATAAATCCTACACTTAATACCATGCAAGGTGGATATAGGCAACCATGTGTTGCTGAGATTCGTCGTGATGAAGGTATTCGTTTATTTAAAGATAATTGTTGCGCTTCTCTACGTACAATAGATAGTTGTGGAGATAAAGTAATTTTGATTAAAAACAATACAAAACAAGGTTATTTAGAAGCATGCGATGGTGATTGTGTAAACATATCAAGTCGTATGAAAAATCAACGAGGCAATGTACAAAAAGGCATAACACAAACAATAACAACAAGTGGTGGTAATGAACGTGGTGTGGTGTTGGAAGAAAAATGGGCAGATTTAGATTAAAAACATCTTGACTAATGTAATATGTTATATTATAGACAGATAGGAGATAAAAGGAATGAAAAAATTAATAGCTTGGAACAAATGTTATGGTTGCGAACCTTTTGAAGTATTTATTGCTTATGATGAAACATTAGAAGAAAAGAAAGCATACTATGAAAGTTTGGGCTATAAATGTTGGATTGAGGAGGATTAAATGGATATTTGGGAAAGTGTAGAACAATTAACTGATAAAATTAATGATATAATATTTCAAAGAAACTTTGCAGAGGAAAAAGCAAAAAAATACGAAGAAAGAATTTATAATACAATAAATAGAATAAAATATTATAAAAACAATTGTGGATATGATGGACAAACAATTATTTACGATATACATTTAAATAAATTGTTAAGTATATTAGAAGGAAAAGAAAATGAAAAAGAAGATTAAGTCAATAAGTATTGATGAAAAGATTTACAACGAATTTATGTTATATGCAACCTGTTTAGGTAGAAGTGTATCTTCTTTAATTGAAGAATACATGAGAAATGTTTTGAAAGAAATGAAAAAGGAGAATGATTAAAATATGAAAAAATATAAAATAGCAAATATTGGCTGTGATGATAGTAATTGGTTTGAAATGGAATTAACTGATGAAGAATTGAAGTTAGTTATAAGACTATTTGAAGAAAATAATAAGATAGCAGATTATGGTTGCAAACCTGAACTATATATTTATAGCTATGATAAAGATAAAAAAAATGATTACTATGATAATGCAGATTTGCGTTTAAATCGTGATTATGATGAATTAAATGAGGAGAAATAAGAATATGGATAAAAAGATAGTGTATTGGAAGTGGAAAACTACTATAATAGATTTTGACACTATAAGTAATGAAACAATTGATTACAATGAATACATTACTAAAAAAGATTATATATTTCATTATTTAGGCGCACCAGACAGAAAAATTCATGAATGGTATAACGGAGGTTTTTCTTCGGAATACAATAGTGCATTAAGATATGCTAGACAGTTGGGGCTTGTAGAGAATTATATTGACTATGAAAATGAAATATATGAATTAAAACAACAATGCAAAAATCAAAAAGAAGTGATTGATAAAATATTCAGTAGAATAACACTTTGGAAAATGGAAGATATAACTGGGGAAACTAATAAAGTTTTAGATGCTTTATTAAATATATTAAAAGAGGTGTATGAATGAAAAGAGAATGTGATACTTGTATCAAAAATAAAACAATATTTTGTCCTAATTCAATAAAATGTATGACTACTGATGATATGCCACATTATCAAAATAATATTATGTTGTTAGAAGAAAACAAGCAACTAAAAGATAATTGGAATAAGTTAAGAGAATGGATTGTTTATAACAAACATAATGAAAATACTGAACAGCATTATTTAGTAGTTGATTATGGAACATTATTAGGTAAAATGCAACAACTAGAACAAGGAAGTGATTGTGATGAATAAATTAACAAATGAAGAACAAAACAAAGAATTATTAAAATTGGTAAAAGAGTATCCTACATTACCATTGGTATTCTTTTGTAGCAGTGAAGATATATGTGATGATTATAGTTATACTCTTATGAAGTTTAGAAGAGTAGAAAAAGGTGTTATTTATGAAAGTGATATAAATGATATCATATATACTTCTGAAGATGATTATGTAGAAGATTTATGTGATTATTTTGCTGATGATATTAGATATGCAAATTTAACTGATGCAGAATATGAAAAAGAAAGGGCAGAGTATTGGTATTATTATAATGTTAATGACGCATGTTAAGAGTGAAATTATGATAAAAATGAATAGAGATGAATTTGAAAAACTATTTGTAAGATGTGATAATTGTGGCTATCGTAACAGAGTGTATTATTTAAAAAGAACTGGACTTTGTCATTGCTGTAAAAAAGTTTTAGATAAAAGAGCGAAAATGGAACATGAAATAATGAAGAGGAGCAGAAAAAATGGAATTAGGTTTATTAAAAAAAGTAATTGAGCAAAGAAAAAAAATAAACACTTTGCAAAATGAAAACGAAACATTAAAAAATACAATAAAGGATGAATTGTATAAAGAGTTTATGAGCAGATTAGGAGAGCCTTTAGAAATATCCAGATTAAAAAAAGAAAACAAAAAATTAAGAAAACAAAAAAGAGAACTACAAGAGATAATCAGAGAAGATAATCTTATTTAAAAATAAAAAATTAAAGATAAAGGAGAATAAATAGTATGCTAAATCAAGTTGTATTAGTAGGAAGAATAGTAAATAAAACAAAATTAGGAGAAGATGAAAGTAATAAAAAAATAATGAAAATTACAATAGAAGTTCCAAGAGGTTGGAAAAATTGCAATGGAGAATATGACAATGATTTAATAGAAGTTATGTTATATAGTAAAATTGCAGAAAATGCCAACAATTATTTAGAGACTGGCACACTTGTAGGAATAAAAGGAAGATTAGCAAAATTAGAAAATGAAATTTTGCATATAGTGGGGGAAAAGATTACTTATTTATCAAGTGGAGAAAATAATCATGACAAGAGTTTATAAAATAAAATGTAAAAATTGTAATGATATATTAGAAACTAAAATACCTATAAAATCACAAATAAAATGTAAATGTGGTGATATAGCTATATATAGTGATTATATAGCATTTGGCATGGTAACCAAGAAAAAGAATTATAAAGAGTGTTATAAAAATTTGTTAAAAGAGGTGTCAGAGTGAAAGATGTTATGTTTATAGATAATGAAATATACTATAAAGTTCTAAATGGAACGAAATATGGATATAAATCTTTACCAGATGAATTTAAGCCTTATTTTGAAAGTTTATATAAAGAAGTCAAACAACTAAAAGACAATTGGAATAAATTAAAAGAACACTTAAAAGAAAACATATCAGAAGAGAGAAGCAATGAACACTTATGGTTAATGGGTTGCTATGATGAAGATAAATTAATTTTAGAAAAAATTGAAGAAATAGAACAAGGAAGTGATAGTAATGAGTGAAGAAAAGGATTTTTTTAAAACGTGTTTAAATATAGTAACACATTTAGAAGTAACAAACAAAAGTCAAGCTATAGCAAAAGAAGTTGTTTTGAGTGAAATTGAAAATTTGCAACAAGAAAACAAACAATTAAGAGTACAGATAAGTGCAAGAGAAGAAATTTGTCGCAGATTCAAAAAAAATCTGAATAAATTAACTGCATGTTTTAATGAAGTATATAGTAATTATGATTATTTTAGCGATGATATGAGAGATTTAATTGATAATGTTGATATTTGTATAGAAAACATAAAAGCTGATTTAGTAGAGAAAGTAGAGGATGGTGATTAAATGAAATTAGAAGATTATAGCAAATATTATATACAAGGCTCAGACCATTATTTAATATCTAAAAATGATTTTATTGAGTTAGTTGAAGAAAATCAAGAATTAAAGCAAAAATTAAATTGGATAGTGTTTGGTGATGACACCGAACTTGCATTAAGATATTTGAGGAAAATAGGTTATGTAGATTTTGACGAAGAAAGAAAAGTATACATTAATAAACATAATAACGAACCTTTTCTATTAGATGATGAAGAGGAAAAAGCTTATTATATAAAAAGTGAAGAATTAAATGAGTATACAAAACAATTAGAATATCAAAACCAAGAATTAAAAAAACAATTGCAAACAAAACATAATGGCTTTATGGTAAGCACTGATGAATTATGTGAATATGCTGTTGAAAATGATAAGTTAAAAAATCAGCAAAAAGAGTTTGCAAAGTATTTAGAAGATGAAAGCAGAAAAATATATAGAGACGGTGGTTTAAGACAGAACATCTTTAGACAAATCTTACAAAAATACAAAGAAATAATAGGAGATGATAAAAGGTGAAAGAAAATGAAATTTAAAATAAACGATGATGAATGGGAAATAATAGAAACAAGTCAAGAAAAAATGTTTGCAGAATACAATGAAGAATTTAAAAATGATGGAATTTTTTATAACGGAATTACTTGCCCTATGAAAAGAAAGATTTTACTATATAAAGATTTACCGCAACAACAAAAGAAAAAAACATTATATCATGAATTAATGCACTGCTATTTATTTACTTATATTTCGTTTAATAACATTGGCTTTTGTATAGATGATTTTTGTGATATATCTGCTAATAGTCATGACCTCATACATAAAATTGTAGAAGATTATTTTAAAGGAGATAAAAATGAAAACAAAAATACTAGAATTTAATGTAAACTGGAATTCAGTTAAGAGAGCTTGTATGCGAACCGTTGGTAAAGAGAGTGGGAAAAAGGAACCATCTAGCGAATGGAAAAGAAAACTTTTGATTTGTCAACACAGTCCAATTAGAAAAGGGGTTATCACATGGCGATGGGATGAAATACCATTTTTCTCAATGGGACATTTTGTTAGACACCATGTTGGATGTACTCCATACGTATCTACAAGTCGTTCGGATAGAACAAATATCCCAAGAGAAGAAAGAAAACAAACAGACTCTGTGTCCATGGAAATGGATGCTAATATTCAATCGTTAATCGATATGGCTTCTAGAAGGCTATGCTATCAAGCCGATAAAACAACAAGAGAATATATGGAAGATTTGATTGATGCTGTATCAGAATATGATGAAGATATTGCTTGGTCTTTAGTTCCGCAATGTGTAGCAAGAGGTGGTTGTTGTGAACCTTTTGGAAAATGTGCTTATTATGATAATTTTTCAAAAACTTTAACAGAAGAAGAACAAACAAATATTACAAAAAGATACGACAAATACAAAGAATATAAACAAAAAATAAAAAGTAGAAAAGATGATTAAAGAGGAGATTATTTAATGGAAGATTGGGTGTATAGAAACTTAGAAAAATATGGTAATTGTTTTATAGATCAAAATACTTATAAAAGGTTGGGAAAAAATTATATTCTTATGGATTTAATAAAACATGGGTTTAAATGTGATATTGTAAAAACAACAAGTTTTAAACAAGATATCAAAGAAAATACACATCCTGAAAACGATTATATTATAAATGTTGTTGAACGATATAAAAAATAAATGTAAATATACATTTATTTTTATTTTTCTATTGACTAATTAAATATAATATGATATATTTTTATTATGGAAGGAGGTTAAACAATGGATGATTTATTTTCGGAATTAACTGGTAAAACATTAGAAGATGATGTGAGTGAAGAACTTTCAAACAGATTATTACTAAGTCGGAATACGGAAATAAATCCATATATATCTGATGATTTTAAGTTATTACAAGAACACTATACAATTGTGTTAACATATTGTAAAGAATTAGAAGATAAGTTGATGAAATTAAAACGTGAAAAAGAAGCATGTGAACGTCATGCATATTGGTTAGAAAAAGAATTAAAAGAAAGAGAGGAAAAATAAAATGGAATATGTTTTAAAAAATAAGAAAAAAGATATGTATATGGGAAAAAATAATAAACTTGAAAATGTGAAAGAGAATGCAATTATTTTTAATAGAAAAGACGCTAGTGAACAGTTGAAAAAATTATCGAATCCAGAAGAATGGGAATTGTCTGTTATTAGAACTTCTACTAAGCTAACAGAAGATGAAAAAATAATGAATATAATTCATAATAATCATAAAAAGGAATATGATAAAATAATAAAATCGTATAAAAAGAAAAAACGTAACACAACTATATTTTTTGGAATAAGCTTAATATTTTTCTTATTTTCCCTAGGTTATTTTATATGGGTTGTTATAAATTATGTGAGGTAAAATTATGAAGAAAGAATTTAAAAATGATAATATAACATGTCCTGATTGTGATTATCACAATCATAAGGATGCTATAGAAAAATTTGGAACATGTAAAAGATGTGGTAAAACTTTGAATGCGAAAGCAAAATATAATTATGAAATGTTTTGTAGGTTAAGGTTATGGAGAAAGAACTAAGAGAAAAACTATTAAAAAAAGAATTAATTGTACAACGTGAAATTTATATGTGTGAATTATATAATAATTATGTTAAATTGTTGTATAAAAAGATAGAATTATGGTTTATTAGGAAAAAATTATGTATAATTAAGAAGAAACGTAAAGGGAGGTATAAACATGGTAAAGTTCGTAAGAGGAGATAGTTGTTTATTTAAAGTAAAGTTAGCGTTGCAAGGTAATGAAACTATTTCTATAAGTGATATAGATAGCATAATAATAACATGTAGACAATACCCAGACATTGAGTCTGAGGTATTGTTTAAAAAAGAAAAAGAAGATGTAACACTTGATGAGGATGGATATTTACATTTTAATTTCGCACCAGAAGATACACAGACTTTATCTTATGGTACATATTATTTTGATATAGAAATTACATTAAAATCTGGATATAGAAAAAGTAAATTATATCAATTTGAATTGACACAAGAAACAACTATACATGGAGGTACTAATGGAGTTTGATATTGGAAAAATTGTTTTAGAAAATGAATTAACAATTAGCGATTTAGAATTAGATATCATGAAAATGTCTACAAGTGTGATGGAAAAAACAATAACAGAAAACGGAATATATGACGCTGTCGAAGATGATGTAGATGGCTATAGTATTGTGCATGTTTCTGTTTCAGAACCGGTTGGAACAATAGATATAATTAAAAATGGAACGTATGATGTTAAAAACGAAGCTATTGCCAATGTTGATGTAAAACCTTTATTGGAAGAAAAAAGTGTTATTCCAACGAAAGAGGTTCGAGAAATAACATCGGATGATGATTTTGATGGGTTAAGTAAAGTAATTGTCCAATCTATACCAGATGAATATATAATTCCGACAGGAAATATAGAAATAATCTCAAACGGTAATCATGATGTTAGAGAAAAAGCTACTGTTATTGTAAATGTACCAGAGAGAGTGCTGGGTAGTAAAACTATAACAGAAAATGGAACTTACGAAGCTACAAATGACGGTTTGGATGGATATAGTGAAGTTGTTGTTGCAACAAGTGGTGTCGATATTAATGATTATTATGATACAAATAATAATTATTCTGGCGATATAAGAAAATATATAACCGAAGTGCCTATGTTAAATACTGAAAATTCAACAAGTATGTATCAGTTTTTTGGTAATTGTGAAAATTTAACAAATATTCCAAATATTAATACAAGTAATGTCACTAATATGAGTGGAATGTTTGCCGGGTGTAAAAAAATAAAAACAATTCCCATACTCGATACATCTAAAGTCACCGATATGTCTGGAATATTTTCAGAATGTACATCATTAATTGAAATTCCGGAATTATATACAAATAATGTAGTGACAATGACCAGTATGTTCCTCAATTGTACTAATTTAAAAACGATACCCAATATGGATACTAGTAAAGTTACAAACATGGGTATGACGTTTTCTCGTTCGGGAATAACTACAATACCAGAATTAAATACAAGTAAGGTAACATCTGTATATAATATGTTCTATATGTGTTCAGAATTAATTAGTATTCCAAAACTGAACTTTGAAAATGTTATAAACGTATCATCGTTTTTGTCCGGCGCAAATAATGTTGTGAATATAGGTGGTTTTGAAAATTTGGGTAAGGCATATCGTACAACCGTAGCAGCTAATTATACAAATTATTCATTAACTTTAACATCGTGTAGTAAGTTAACACATGATAGTTTAATGAATATCATAAATAATTTATATGATATAAAAACAAAAGGATGTAAAGAACAACGTTTACAGTTAGGTGATACAAATTTAGCTAAATTGACAGATGAAGAAAAACAAATTGCTATCGATAAAGGTTGGAATGTCTCATAAGGGGTGAAAAATGAAAACAATAAGAATAAATGATGAAAGAAGAATAATGAAACCATCAATCTCTTTGGGATTTGTTAAAGAAAATAAAGTTGAAACAATAGTAACAAAGGAACAGTTTGAACGAATGGAATATAGGTTTGGCGAATAAATGAAAATACTTAAACAAATAATTTGTAAAATACAGGATATATTTAATTTACCAAGATTTAGTCAACCACCAAAAACTAAAATTTCAAAATGTAAAATTCCTGAAATAGTTCCAATCGATGAATATAATGAAAGTATAGAGAAGTATTTTAAAAACATAAATTTTGAGAATGCCAAAATCTATGTTAATTGTAAAAAAAAAAGAAGGTGAGTAAATGATAAAATTATTAAAATGTACTTTGATAATACTTATTATAACGGATTTTATTTTAACACTTGTTGATGAAATAAAAGATTATAACAAATTAAAAAAAGAATTTAAAGAATTGAAGAAAGGTAATAAATAATGCCGTATGATTTAATAATAAAAACATCTTCTGAAACGATACAAAAACAAATCGATACTCTTCAAGAGTTAAAAAGGATCATCACTCAATATGATGGACATTATAGGGAAATAAAATTAACGAAAGTTAAAGTTAATAAAAATACTTGTAAAAAATGAAACAATATGTTATGATTAATATGGATGTTAAAAGTTTTATATTAATTAATTCCCCGCTACTCTTTATGAGTAACTTAGAATAGATATAAGCCTGGATTTAAGGGTAGTTAGTCAGGATTAAAAAAGGAAACACCCGCTTAATATATCTATTCTAAGGTGCTTATAAAGAGTACCCGTTATTAATAACATTGAAGAAAACACATAAAATCCTGTGTTTGCGAGAGGAGTATACTTGGTGGTAAGACACCATAAGACCTTATGGATGGGTAGGCGATTTAAAATAATTATGCCTGTTCGGTTATAAAATCTAGTTAACGATATATCATTAGATAGTATCTATTAAAGATACTATGGCGACATTCTGCCACTATGCTAGTTATACGGTCGAGAAAAAGAATGTGTCGGAGACGAGAACCGATTTTCCAAAAATGAAACAACTCGCTGTTTTGGATATTTGACAACCTTAAATGGTTGTTTTTTTTGTGTTTTTGACTTTTTTATATGAATATGATATACTATAGTTAGGTGATAATATGAACGATTTATTAAACTTGATATTATCAATTGGAGCGACAGCTTTTATGGCTTTTGTCGCTCTTTTTTTGGTTTTATTAAGTTCACACAAAAAAGAACTTTGGGAGATAATTTATGCAAATAACAAATTTAATGGTAAATGAATTTAAAATAATGAAATTGGGAATGGATTTTATGGGGTATCAAGTTAATAGAAGAGAGCAGTTATCATTTCATCATTTACTTGTTGCTCACAGAGATTGTAAAAAATTACATATACCTTCTGATGGATATGTTCGTTGGAACGGTGCTATATTAAGACAGAATACAAGTCATAATTACGCACACGTTATCGAACGAATTGATCCAGAAATATTTTATGAATTGACTTCTGAAATGATAGATGAAAATATTAAAGGTAGACTTGACATCGATAATCTAAGACGTATTCATGATTTGCTTTTATACTTTGAGCGTGAGCATGACCATGATTATACTAAAAAAGGGAAGTTACTTATCAAACGTGAATTTGTAACAACTAGAATACCATTGAATAAAATATAAATCATCAATTTGATGATTTTTTTTTTATTTTCCATTGACTAATAAAATATAATATGATATATTAGTATTGTCATTGAAAGGGAGATGAAATAAATATGACAATTAATGATTTAAAAAAATTTGAAATCAATGACATGATGAATTATTACATAGAATTTCGCCCATTATTACACAAGTTGGTATCGTTTGAAGAATTTTTAGACGGACTTGTTCGTAGATGCGAAATTTGCGGTGCGTTATGTGTGATGGATGAGTTTGACGAAGAATTACCTGTTGTGGATGGTAAACACATGTGTAGTATGTGTGAAAAAGATTCAGAGTTTCATTACATGCATCCGGAAGAAGATATGATGACAAGGTGGGATGAATGTGAGTAAATGGACTTATATTAAAGAACATTATATTGATAAAAAATTAAAAATATTTCCTGTTACACCAAATTCAAAAACACCAATGATTGAAAATTGGCAAAATGAGTGTTCTTATGATTATTTTCAGGTGTTATATTGGTATAATAATTGTCCTAATTGTAACTGGGGTTTACCTTGTACTCCGAATGATTTATTTGTATTAGATTTGGACACACATGATATTAATAAAAATGGAATAACAAGTTATGCAAAGATTTCTAACTTATTGTTTTCTCCAGATGAATGGGAAGATTTATATTACATGGTACAAACAACGCCAAGTGGCGGAAAACATTTAATATTTAAATCAAATGATATATTAAAAAATGTTTCAAATGGTTCTAACGTTTTCGAAAAGTATCCTGGTATCGACATTCGTACCGATGGATATATATTAATAGAGCCAAGTGTGATAAACGGAAATCCTTATAAAATACAAGATTATATCGAAATACCAGAAATGCCTAAAAAACTTGAAAAATTTATTATTGAAAACACTAATACAAAAACCGAAAAGAAAAAAGAACCTTATAAAAAACCAAACATAGTAGAAGTTGGGGACAGAGATAATCAATTGTTTTCATATATTAATAATTTGTATTTCAATACAAAACTTGATTATGATGAAATATTATGTTTAGCAAATAATTTTAATGAAAATATTCTAGAAGAACCGTTTTCAGAAAAAACAGTAAAATATAAAGTAAATAAAGTGTTTGATAAGGAAAGAACCGAATTCATAATATTCAAAATATCAGAATAAATAAAAAGATCTCCTAACAAGGAGACCTGAAATGAGATAACGTGTAGATAACAAAACGAGTTATTATCTAACACATTTTAGATTTTACCATAGGATTGAAAAGTTGTCAAAATAACTTATTTTGGTTGACTAATGAAGTATAATATGGTATATTATAAAAGAGGAGGTAATAAAAATGGATACAGAGTTTTATAGACAAATGGTAGCAATAAAAAGGGAAAAGGAAATGTCCATTCGAGAATTTGCCACAGAATGTGGATTATGTCATGGAACATTAATTGAGTTTTTCAATAAGAATAAACCATTCCGACCATTGCGTGACAGAACTATGGCGAAAATAAACCATACACTTGGAATAAGCTATGAAGTTATGGAAGACTATAACAATACAGTATTAAAAGAAAGAGAGTAATTATATGTTTAGATGTTATTTTAAGAATTTAGAAACTGGTAAAGAATTTTGTAAGGAATTTGAAAGTCCATATTTGATGAATCAGTTCCTTACAAAATGTAGATATAGTAAAAGGATTAGACTAATAGGAAAGACAAGGATTTAATATGGGATTGAAACAATATGAAGTTGGGAAGAAGTGGGAACAAACAATAATGACGTATTATAAAAAACGAAATTGTTTTGTATACAAATTTCCAACAGAAACGAATGGAACAATATGTGATATATTGATCGCTAAAAATGGAAGTTGTATGTTTATTGAAGCAAAGCATACGATAAACGATAAGTTGTATTATAAAGGCAGTGGACTTTATAAAAAAAGAGATGAGTTAGATAATTTTGTCAAAAAATACAACAATAATGTGTACATTATGATTTACTCTGATACAGTTGGTGTCTTTTGGACAACATGGTTAAAGGCTCGAGAATTGTTTGAAAAAAAAGGTTATTTGGATTTACGATATGATTGTTTTAGCGCTATGATATATGAAGATAGTATTACATAGGTGATGTTATGAAATTAATTGAGATTGAACCTAATTCTGAACGATGGCTAAATCTTCAAAATTTACCTAACGAAGAATGGAAAGATATTAAGAGTTTTGAGAGGTTATATCAAGTTAGTAATTATGGAAGAGTTAAACGTTTGGGAAGAATAATTAAATCTTATATTTTGAATCATAAATATAATACTGTTAGACAAAAAATATGTAAATGTCAATTAAAGCGCAATAAATATTGGGGTGTCGTATTGACAAAAAACAATAAAAAATATAATAAACAAATTCATAGACTAGTAGCAGAAGCATTTATTCCCAATCCAGACAACAAGCCACAAGTAAATCATATCAATCCTGCCACTAAACATTTTTGTGATAATAGGGTTACGAATTTAGAATGGGTGTCAAGTAGTGAAAACACGCAACACATGCTTAAATTGAACAGAAATAAAAACGGTTCGAATAGTAGAATATACAAGAAAGGAAAAGACCATTTCAATGCTAAGTCGGTATTAAAAATCGGTAATCATGGTAATATTGTTAAGAAATATGATTGTGTTACTGATTTTATAAATAGTATGGATTGTTGTTCAAGCAAATGTTATAAAATATTGAAAAATGGCACAGAAGTAAATGGTTATAAATACATCTATGAAAATATATTTAAGTAATATAATAAAAATAATGGATCCTACCAAAGAAATACTTGATTTTGTAAAAGCCAACTATACTTACAAAAATCCCACTTATGATAAAAAAAGACGTATGGGTTTTTACTTAGGTAAAACAAGCAAAACAATTAAATTATATGAGTTATATAACAATTGTATATACCTTCCTTGTGGTGTGTTCGATGATATATGGAAAATTCATCCGTACAAAGAAGATTATAGAGATTATTCTGTTTGTAAAAAAATAAACATAGAAAGTAATATTGTTTTAAGAGATTACCAAAAACCAGTACCACAAGCTGTCAAAAAATACTGTAACGGTTTGATAATAATGCCTTGTGGAACTGGAAAATCGTGTACATTATTACAAACGGCTTGCGAATTAAGACAAAAAACATTGTGGTTGTGTACAACAAAAGATTTATTAGTACAAGCTGAAAGTTATATTAAAAATTTTACTAATGGTAAAACAAGTAGAATAACAGAAGGTAAATGCGATTATTCTGGAGATTTTGTTTTTGCAACCATACAAACTCTGGTAAAAGTTATTGAAAGAGATGAAATACCACAAGACACATTTGGTTGTGTTATTGGAGATGAAGTTCAACATTGTATGGTAAGTGATGAATCTGTGATGCAGTTTAAAACATGTATGGAATATTTTAGTGCTAGATACAAATTAGGTTGTACTGCTACTTTAAAAACATCTAATGATTTATGGCAATGTATTCCGAAATTAATAGGTAATGTATTATATGAATTAAAGAAAAACGATACAAAAGATAAATTTATAGGTTATTATGAAGGAAAACCTATTTTAGAAGTTCCGGCTAGCATGTTTCAATTGCCTGCCAAAATACATTTTATAAAAACAAATTATTCTGTTATTGATAAAGATATATATGATTTAAGTGACAGAATTGTCTTTTCGAAGTTAATAACAGATATTGCAAATGATTGCGAAAGAAATAAACAAATATTATCTCTCATAACATCATTAAATGCCCCTACAATCGTGATTTCAGAACGAGTAGACCAATTACATTATCTTTCTGAAAAAACTCCTAATTCGGTTTGTATTGATGGAAAAACTAACAAATCCGTACGAGAACAAGCTATGAAAGATATGAGAGATGGAAAATATAATGTTTTGTTTGCGAGTTATTCATTAGTTGCAGAAGGTGTGGATATTCCCAGACTAAAAAATCTAGTTATGGCGACACCAGTTAAAGATGAAAGATTAGTAATTCAAAGTGTTGGAAGATGTCAAAGACCTGATGGTAAAAAAGAATATGCAGAAGTTTATGATTTTACAGATGATGTAAGTATTTTATATGGATTTTTAAGAAAAAGAAAGAAAGTTTATAAAGAAGAAGGATGGGAGATTTTATGAAAGAAAATTTAGCCGAGGCAAAAGTTTTAATTGAAAGAATAAATAGAGATTTAGAAACCTTAACAAAAATATTACAAGAAAATTGTGAAGAACTAGGTTGGAATTTTGACATAAAAATTCAATACGATCATTATAATAATTATTACAGACTAAATGTTGGTTTGGATAAAATAGAAAGAATCGAGTGGTAAAAATAATATGGAAAAAGAGTTCAAAAATTATAAAGAAAAACAACAATATTACAAGCAAAGAAGTAAAAATAGTAAGTATGTTTGGATTTCAAAAGAACCAAACAATATTAGTGAAAAAAGACATATTATCATAAAAGGTAAAACATATATAAAATAGAAAAGAGGTGTTGAAAATGGATTATATTATGATACCTGCAAATATTGCATATTTTGTTTTAGGATTTATATCTTGTTTTGCACTATTTATCGTTATCGCTATTGTGAACGTTAAAAAAGAAACGAAAAAAAAAAGACAAGAAATCGTTGACAATATTATAAAGTCAATTAATAATGAGGATGAAAAATGAGCTTCGATGAATTATTAGATCGAATCTGGGGATATGACTGTGAAACATTTGCTCATGATACATTATTTGTATTTATACATTATCGTACCAAAAAAAAGATTGTTTTTCATAACGCTCTTCCCCAAGATTTTCAAAATTTTATTGATGAATATGATCCAATATTAATGGGCTATAACAACAATGGTTTCGATAAATGGATTTTAACATCTTGTTTGGCTGGTGCTACTCAAGAAGAAATAAAATCCTTTGCAGATTATATAATCAATGGTGGAAACGGCTGGGACATTATTCCAACTATGGATTTTCCATATATAAGGATTCCAACACAAATAGATTTAATTAATTGTATTATTCCTAGAAAATCATTGAAAGAGTTAGAAGGTAATTTATGTATGAATATTACAGAAACAACCGTTCCTTTTGATTTACCAGATAAGTGGAATAAACAACAATATGAAGAAGTTTTATACTATTGTACCTGTGATGTTGAAGCATTGTTTCCAATATTTGAAATGTTGATGACTAGGTTTAAGTCAAAATATATTATTGCTAAACTGGGAAAAATAGATCCAGAATATGCTTTAAGTTTAACCGATGCTAATTTAACAGCGGTGTTGCTTGGTGCAGAAAGAAAAGAACATGATGATAATTTTGCTTATGTTTATCCTGATGTAATTGACAAAAAAAAGATACCACAAAGTGTATTAGCTTATATTGATGATTTGATAGAACATAATGATTTAAATTATAAACCAGAAGCACCAAGTTTTAAAATAGATGATTGCTTGATACAATTGGGTACAGGCGGTTTACATGGTGCAAAAGAGACTACGTTTGTTTATGATAGAGGTGATGTATTGAGATGCAAATGATCGAATGGCGAGATGTTGTAGGCTATGAAAAAACATATATGATTTCAAATACTGGTTTATTAAAATCTTTGAAAAGAAATACAGCGCATGAAAGAATAATGAAACCACGAATTGATAAAGGTGGATATGTTTATTTCAATTTAACAAAAGATGGGATACGAAAATCCAAAAAGGCACATAGACTAGTCGCAGAAGCGTTTATTCCTAACCCTGAAAATAAATGTTCTGTAAATCACATTAACGGAAACAAACAAGATAACAGAGTGGAAAATCTTGAATGGGCGACAATGGCGGAACAAGCAAATCATGCTATTAAAATGGGCTTATGGAAATGGAGTGATGAAAGCAAAAATAAGTTACGTAACACACTCAAAAACAAAGGTAAACTCATTGCTAAACATAAAAGCGTCCATACAAAAGGTCATAAATTTGGATATGTACAAGTTATACAAAAAGATGATGACGGTAACATCATAAAAATATGGGATAGCATGAGTGATGCTAGTCGGGAAATAGGTGTACCGGTTCCACATATAGTAAGAGTGTGTAAAGGTATTCGAAAACATGCAAGGGGTTTTGTTTGGGAATATTTGAAAGAGGGTGATTAAAGAGTGCGAGTACTAGAAAACTGGGATGTCGGCTCACTTCGGTATATCCTAATTTAGTAAGAATATATGGTTATTCGAGTAGAAATCAAAAAGATAAACAGGCTTATGTTGATTTATTAGAAATGAGAATGAAAGCAAAACATGGTAAATTAAGTGATGATTTTTTAAAACCTATGAATCTTACCAATGATGATTTAAAATTGGGTTTAAAATTACCCCTTAATGCTTTTACAGGATGTTTACGAGCTAAATTCAATTCTCTATATGATAATCTGAGTGGTTTTTCAATATGTTCTACAGGACAAATGTTATTATTACAACTTGCATACGATTTAAAGACAGTGCCAACTTTAGAAATATGTAGTTGTAATACAGATGCAATTACCTATATGGTTGATGAAGAATATAAAGAACAAGCTCATGATGTATTACATAATTGGGAAAAATTAACTGGACTTGAATTAGAAGAAGATAAAATTGTAAAAATTATAATGCGTGATGTAAATAATTACGCAGAAATAGTTCAAGTTGGCGACAATGATTATGAAGTGCATTATAAAGGAAGCGATTTAACTCGTGGTGATCACAAGTTTAAATGGAATAAGGAAAAAAAGATATTCGAGTATTCCTACAAACCAAGTCTTAAAAGTAATTCAATGAGTATTGTGAGTGAAGCACTTCTAAAGAAATTGTTATTCGATATTCCAATTGAAGAAACAATTAATAAATGTGATAATATATTTAGATTCCAAATCATATCACACTTAGGTAGCACCTATGAAAAATGTGTTCAAGAGAGTGAAAATGGTGATATAGAACTTCAAAGAAACAACAGAATTTATGCAGGTAATGTTTCACGTGGAACTATAATAAAAGTAAAACCAGATGGAAGAAGAGATTCACTTGCTAATTGTCCTACAAATCCAATCGTTGACAATGCTAATGAATGTACAATCAACGATATAAACAAACAATGGTATATTGATTTTGCCAATGAAAAATACATTAAATTTATCGGTGGAAGATTGCTAGAGGAATATAAAAAAGAAGAACTTCTTGATTTAGCAAAGGAACTTAATATAGATGTTGATAAAAAAACCAAAAAAGAAGATTTAATAAAAATAATAAAACAATATAAAAACGAAGGAGATAAAAAAACTATGACAAAACAAGAATTAGAAGAAAAATTACAAAAATCAATGGAAGAAAACAAAACAGAATCTTGTACCAATTGTACATGCGATAACACTTTAAAAGCATTATATTTAAAAATCAATGAATTTAGAAAAAAAGTAAGAGAACGTAAATTTATTCTTGATAAGGAATTACCTAGTAATCTAGGTGGTGGAGAATATTACAGTATTGAACAGTTTTATAATGCCGTACAAGAGTTATGTATAGAGGTGGGATTAGACTTTAGTTTTGAAACAACAAACTTAATACGATTTGATAAATCTTGCACTACACCAAGTGGAAAATTACCAATTCACGTTGCTACTGTTGAAACACTTGCGACATTAACAGATATTGATACTGGCGAATATAAAAAATATTTCACAGTTGCCCAAGGCAGTGATACTATCGACAAAGCTGTATCTTCTGCAAGTTCTATGGCTTTTAGACAATGGTTTTATAAGAATTTTACACCTAAAGATATGCCAGATGATGACAACAATGAAACAAGTGGGCTAGAAAAAAGTGAAACACCTAAAGTTCCTGTCTATATTCCAGAACAAAAAAAGGAAGAAATAAAAAAGGAAGTTGTCAAACAAGAACAACATGAAGAATCTGACGACGAAGATATAAAAGAAATTTGTGAAAATATTATGAAAGTTAGAGAAAAAATAAACGATGATACCTGGGGTGCTAACACATTAGAAAAAATAATGAGTGGAAAATGTACATCAGTTGATTTAATGGAAATTGACCTTAAAGTTAAAAATAAAATGGAAAAGGTTGGTTTATGATGTTTGAAAACGTTAAACCTAACTTCCAGAGATGGTTTAATCTTGAAGATTTATTAAATGAAGAATGGAAAGATATAAAAGATTTTGAAGATTTATATCAAATATCTAATTATGGAAGAGTGAAGAGTTTGGAAAAACCAGAAATAAGAAATCAATTCTCACATACTAGGATAATGAAAATCAAACCGAACCGTTTGGGGTATTCTACCGTACATTTTAGATATGGCAATAAAGAATATAGAAAATTGGTACACATTCTAGTGGCTGAGATGTTTATACCAAACCCTGAAAATAAACCACAAGTATTGCACAAAAAAGCATTATTAGATGGTGGTAATGATAGAGTTGATAATTTATATTGGGGTACACAAAAAGATAACATGGACGATAGAAGGAAAGAAAATAAGTTCATAGTCACCGAAGAAACTCGTTTAAAAATAAGGAACTCCCAATTAATCCCAATAAACCAATATAGTTTAACAGGAGAGTTTATAAAAACATGGCGTGGTGCCAAAGAGGTCAAAGAAGTATTAAATATTGACGATAGCTCTGTTCGTAAATGCTGTAAAGGTGTTAAAAAATCATCAGGTGGTTATCAATGGAGATTGTATAAAGATGACACGTCAAACATAGAATCGTATGAAAGGAAATGAATAAAATGGAATGGAAATATAGTGAAGATAAAAAACATATAATACTTGATAAAAAACCAACAAGATTTAAGTATTTGACAGGAACTAGATTTGCTAGTGCATTAGGTTTAAACCCTTATTCAACACCTTTTCAAATTTGGTGTGAATGTACTAGACTACTAACGCCACCTTATGAAGAAACAATTTACACAAAAGCTGGTCGTATTATAGAACCATTACAAAGAAAATATGTTTCTGAAAAGTTTCCAAATATTGTTTCACCCGAAGATTATTTTGGAGATCTTTTTGAACAAGTTAGATGGAATTTCTTTAGAGATGATCAAAAGCCTTTTGCAGGTTGTTGGGATGCCGTTGGAACAAAAGATAATAAAAAAGATATTGTGATGGTTGTTGAATTTAAAACAGCTAATGATCCTAGAAAATGGGATAACACAATGCCTGTTTATTATGAATTACAAGGTGCCTTATATGCGAAATTATTAGGTTTGGATAGAATCTTATTTGTTGCCAGTTTTTTAGACAAATTAGATTACGCACATCCTGAACTATTTGTACCTGATGAAAAAAATACCAAAATGATTGTTAAAAAATTAAAAGATATGGTTTTTGAAATCAACGGAAAACTTTTGAGCATTGATGAGGTATTAGACTTGGCAAAAGATTGGTGGAATAAATATATTGAAACAGGAATAAGCCCAGAATTCGATGAAAAGAAAGATAAAGAATACCTTGATGTTATAAGAACAAGTAAGCCAGCTAACGATAACGATTTAGATACACTTTGCAATGCAGCTCGTTTATTAGAAGAAGAAATAAACAGAATTAAATTAGAAAATGGTTTAGAAAGTAAAGAAAAAGAATTAAAAAGTATTATAGATGGAATAAAAGAAACAATGATCGATATGTTAAAAGATGGCGAAACAAAAATGACATATAAACAATATAAATTAAGTGGCAGTGTTAATAATAAATTTGATGCTACAAGTTTTAAAAAGGAAAATCCGAAATTATATGAATCATATTGTAAACCATCAATAACATATAGATTATTAAACAATAAAGAAGAAGGAGAAAAATAATATGAAAATAACAATGAATTTAAAAAGTAATTATAAGTTAGTACCAGCAGGAGAAAGAGTTTTAGAAATAACAAAGGCAGAATGTAAACCATCTGGAAAACCAAATAATATGGCAGTTACATTTAGAGATACAGACGGTGGATTAATTTACAACAAGTATGATTTTGAAAGAGCCAGTTATCAATTAGGTATTTTATGTGCTACAGCATTAGGTTTAAACGATGGAGATGAATTTGATACCAAAATAGATACACCAAGACTTGTTGGTAAAAAATTATTATGTGAAGTAGTACACAATTTAGGAACAAAAGAAAATGAAAACGGAGAAGTGCCAACATTTGCTAATATCAAAAAAATTATGTCTTTAGTAAATGATGATACAGGTGTTGTTGAAAAAACAAGTTCTCCAAGAAATTCAATTATAGAAGATGACTTAGATTAATATAAAACACCATTTGGTGTTTTTTTTATGCTTTCGTTGGTATTTCATTGTATTTTTATTATGAAAATACGAAACGTCAATGGCACAATATTGCAATACAATTTAATTAGAAAACAAACAATACGTTTTCTGTTTACCGTAATAAGAGGAGAGTGAATATTGATTATATACCACTATAATTACACGTTCGCTCTCTTTGTTTTTGTTAGGAGGAATTATTATGTATGGAAACCCATATAACAACCAAATGTATATGCAGGATTTACAAGGCTTAAGAGATAGAATTGACAGACAAATGCAAATGGTGAATCAACAATCACAACCACAGACACCACAAATAAACCAGAATTTTCAATTAGCACCAAATCAAAACGCTAACGGTATTAAATATGTAAATTCTATTGATGACGTAAAAAAAGAGCTAGTCTTTACGGACACATTATTCGTTAATAAAGAATATACATTATTATGGTTTAAAAACACCTCTGGAGATGTAAAAACATACGAATTAAAGGAAATTATAATTAAAGATGAAAAAGACCTTAGGATAGCCGAATTAGAGGCTAAAATCGATATGTTGACAAAGGAGAAAAAAGATGAACAATATGTTAATGAAAATGCTAATGGGACAACTCCAATTAAAAAATCCACAAATGGCAGGTCAAATAAATCAAGCTATGAATAATGGGATTGATCCACAAACCTTAATAAAACAAATGATGAATAGTATGAATAATAATCAAATTAAAAACGCATTAAATCAAGCTAGACAGTTTGGAGTGCCGAACAACATACTTCAACAAATACAAAACACAAAGTAGGTATCTACCATTTACCTGATGTTAGGCAAATGGTTTGATATAAAATTTTTTAGAAAGGAGACATGTTATGGAAGCAACTGGTTTGAGTGGAACTGACGCACTTGCACTTATGAACAACAGAGATGGTTATAGTGATGGTAGTTGGTTTTGGATACTAATTTTACTTTTTGCATTCTGGGGTAATGGTTTTAACAGAAATAATGAATTAGAAACTGATATTGATACACGTTTTTTAGAACGTGATATTTTCAATACTAATCAAAATGTATCAAATACTGCTTGTACAACTCAAAGAGATGTACTTGAAAATCGCTATTCATTAGGAACAGAAATTCTTGAAAATAGATACAATTGTTCACAGAATGCTTGTAGTACACAAAAAGAAATATTACAAAACAGATATGACAATGCGTTACAAACAAATACACTCCAAGCACAAATTCAAAACTGCTGCTGTGAATTAAGAGCTGAAAGCCTTGCTAATACTCAAAAAGTACTTGACAAAATGTGTGAAACTGAAATCAACACACTTAGAGATAAATTAGCAGACAGAGACAGAGATTTACAAACAGCTTACAATCAAATAAGTCAGGTAGCACAAACAAATAGCATTGTAAATCAATTACGCCCATACCCTATTCCAGCATATCAAACGACTAGTCCTTATGTAGGCTATGGTTTATATGGATATGGTTGTGGTTGTGCGAATTCAAACGTAATTTAAAGCATACGCCTATTAGGAACTCTGAGTACAGAGAATTGCAAAAACTGAACAGTTTTAAATGGAACTGAACGGAAATACTGCAGAGATAGGTTTAAAACCTATCTTTTTAATTAAATTGTGAGAAGTCCACTTTGAAGTGGAAAAAGTGGACTTTTAGAAAGGACTGATAAAATATGATACAAAGCACAAACGAATTGCAGCAAGAGGTTGCTATCAATTCAAATGTTTTATTCTCAAATGATACGATAAGAACACGTAATGCGTCATGTTGTGGTTTCTTAGAACATGAAGAGGGAAGTGGATTATTCACCTTAACAAAAAACGGAATATATGAAATATTATTTAGGGCGAACATTACTAGTGCTACTGCTAATGATGTACTAGGCTTGGTTATGACGTCCAATGGTGAGAATTTAACTGGCACTCAAATGGGCTATACTGTTGTCACTGCCAATGTCAATCAAGGCGTATCTGCTAGTAGACTTGTTAGAGTATGCAACGGTTCTAAAACAATAGCAATAAAGAATAACAGCACTACTAATACAACACCTTTGCTAGTTGAAAATAGTAATATAATAATCAAAAAGATAGCATAAGAGAGGTGATAAAGATGAAAGTTAAGGAAATGTTGGCTAAAATAATAGAAAAAGGTAGCATTGAAGATATGTACAAGCTCAACGATATGCTTGATGAACTTATCTGTGATTTAAAAGAACAAAAACCAAAGTTATATAAAGATTATAAAACGCAACTTTATGAACTTGCCTACGGAAATGTTATTTTGGAAGATAAAGCTAAAGAAATAGTAGAACATATGAAACCATATGGTGAACGTTACACGATTGATGACACAAAGAACATCAAAGATAATTATTCGTTAAAACACGAATTAAGCGATGTTTATTTGGTTATCAATTCATTATACAATGATTATCATGATTTGTTGGAAGATAATGATGATATGTATGTCAAAATGACTAAGCTATGGTTAAATGATACCGATGCAGTAGACGATAAGGTATATAAATATTTTATGAATATTACAAAAGACGATTAAATGTTTTATATCAATTTAAAATAAAAAATAAGCACCTTATAAGGTGCTTTTGTAATTATATATTTTTGTACAAATCAATTTTAAATCATTTGTATACTTTCCTTTAGATATATTCAAGTTCATACATTGTGAAACCACGGTATCACCATTGTGATAACCTATAATTAATTTCTTTTCATATTCCGTTAGTTCCATATCCTCGCATAATTGTTTTAAATTCGTTCGACAAAGACACTTTACCCAACGTTTTGTGTCCAGATAGACATCTTTACTTATCATATTAAATTACCTCATTTCTGATTAAATCGTAACAAATTAATACCATAAGAACACATAATAAAAGAGTCTATTTAGACTCTCTAACAGTATCTCGTAAAATATATTTTTTCTTTTGAATACTAGGAACGGAATAATGTAATTTGTTAGCAATCCATTGTTCGCTTTTATTGTCTACATAAAAATATTTACCTATAAGATATTCGTGGCTATTTGTATCAACGATTTCGGAAACATATTGGTCATAAAGTTCTTTTGTCATTCCCCTATATAATTTTTTATTCTTTTTCTTTACAAACAAACTTGTTATATAAGATAGTAACAATCCTAAAATTATTGAAATTAGAATTGACAAGGTATGTGAAAATGTAATTCGATTTAAACAGTAGTAAGAAACGTTTGAGACAATAAAACATGATAACGCGTTTTTCATATGAAATGGTTTTCCAAATATTGTTTTGTTTATCCAAAAACTAGATAATATTATCAAACACTCAATAAAAGTATCATTTAATTTAGCAATAAACAATATAACAACTACTGTAAAAATATTCCATAATAAGAACAATGGAAAATATATAATATCGGATACTTTTTCTACTTTGCTTTTCTTTTTATTATTCGCATAAATGTTCTGCAACTTTATTGGCAAACTTTTTAATGAAGCGTGTAGGTGCGAAAATGAACCAACTACCAAGTCCCATATTGACTTACCTCCTATTCTAAAGAACAGTTCATAAGCAATTAAAGATAACAGTATATAATCAAAATTTAATAACACACCGCTAAGAAAACTAGTTGTATTTGTTATTGTAACATTTCTAACAAACACACTTATAAATTGGAATATTATATTGATTATACAATATAAAAAATAATTACTTATGTGATGTTTTTCTAAGCTGCATTTCTTTATACACTTAATATAAATCACTTCTAACATAAACAACCATAATAAATCAGAAAAAACAAAGAATAATGGAATATTATATTTCGTTTTTAATATCTGTATACTAAAATTAAAAGGTATTGTACAAATGGTATATAATTTCATCTTCTTACTGTTATCTACGCAAGATATACTTAAAATTATGTAAGTATATAATGTTAGGGTTATTGTGTACCATAAAAGTTCTAAATGATATTTGTTAATAAAAGAATCAATTACCATCAGTATTTTGTTTCCATCATCTAATCCAAAATAATCTAAACCACATATTTTTAAAATAAAAATTCCAATCAATATAATAAAATATGTTATTAATGTTCTTGACATCAATTTTTCAATATCTTTCATTATCTCACCTCTATATAATATTATAACAAATTAGTCATTTTGTCAAGTTTATAAAAAAGAGGTAATTACTTACCTCTATCTTTCAATATTTCTATGTCTGTTTTTGTTTCTTTGATCAATCCATCTAATACATGAATATCACTCGATAAGCTTGCTACTTGATTTTCTAATCTAGTTGCATTTTCCCCATAAGATTTAATTGTTTCAGAATTTAATTTAATTACCTGCGAGTTATTATCAATAACTTTAGAATTATTTTCAATAACAGATTTAAAACTATCCATCATATAATCTTTTTCTTTAGCACGTTCCAATCTTAAATCTAGCCACTTTGGAATGTATTTTAAACCTAGAAAAAGAATAACGATAATAATACATGCCGTAATTCCTAAATCAGTATAAAGACTTGTTATTTCTTTCATTAGTTTACCTTCCTTTATTATAATTTATCTTGAATAAATTATAACATGTTTTTTTTTATTTTGTAAAATCAGTGTATTATTTAATATACAGCTTTTTGCCATTATCTAACTTTATAGCATACCAGTCAAGTTTAGAACATTCAAAAATTAATTCTGGACTGTTTTTCAACTCATTTTTTAGTGTTTCAATTTCTTCATTTTTAGAAACTAAAGTATTTGTTAATTCTGCATTTTTAGAAGTTAAATCACTAATATTTTTTTCTTTTTCAGATAATTGCTTTTTCAATTCTTCTATTTCTTTTTTTAAAGCATCAGTTTCACTTGTAGTAGGTGTAGTTGGTTTTGGTTGTTCTTTTGGTACATATATTGGTTTCAATGTTGGACAATTCATTATGTTTGTATCATCCATATAGCATAATTCATCTATATCTTTTTCACCATTTGGAAAATAATATATTCCATAACTATTTTTCACCCAAGTTGTATCACTTGTTTGCGCCCCTTGAAAATGAACGTGTACACCGGTTGCGTTACCTTTTGTACCCATATTACCAAGTTGCTCACCTTGTTTTACCACCTGTCCCACTTTAGCGTCGAAAGTATTGTCATGACAGGTCATGAATGTAACAATTCCTGTATATCCATTTGGGCATTTAACTTTACCAGTTGACTGCCACATTGCTTGTCCAGATGTTGGATATGTTTTTAAACACTTTACTGTACATGGTGCATAGTAAGGATATTGTACACCTGCTTTTAGTCCTCTAATATCAACAGCCATCGTTCCTTTATGTGAATAGCTACCATTAGCACCTTGCGTAACATACATATCAGTAACAGGACATAGAAAATTTTCTATTCCATTAGTGACAGATTTTTGTCCCTTTTTCATTTTTATTCACCTCTGTATATAATGTTTTCCGTTGGAATTTTAATTGTTGATTTTTCTTGTATATCTGTTATTTCGGTTTTTAGCTTTAAAATGTCTTTCAATTTAATTAAATCTTGTCCACCATAAACAACAATTCCTGTTGTAAAAAGCAAATTCATAGCATCGTTTAGATTCATGTTTGTTCCGTTTACATTTGCAACTAAAATTTCTGGATTAAAATATGATGTTAAGTATAACAAGCCAATTGAAATCAATATACTTCCAACTTTTACTAATCCTTCCAACATTTTCTTTTTATTAAAATTTTTCTTTAATTTTGCCAAAGTAACGCCCATCAAAACATTTGCGAGCATTACAGAAGCTAATCCTATAAATGAATTTAACATATCTTCATCTCCTATTTTAACAACTTCTTATTTTTTTACTATCAGCATAAAATGAAACCTTATTGGTGAATTAGGAATTGCACCTGTATATTTATTTCTATATGTACATGTTATGCCTGTATCGCCAGTATTGCGTATTCCAACATTGAAATCTATAGCACTATCTAAAGCAAGTGGTGTGCCCAAAAATATCATTGTATTTGGATTATAAGCTACGCCAGGCGGAAAATACCCATTATCGCCCAAATCCAACTGTGCCCACGCATTTGCGGCAAATGACGCTAACATTGCCACATATTTAAAATATATTATATATGATAGGAATTCAAATTTTCCCCAGCCATTCAAATCTGTACTTGGTGAAGTAAAAGACCCACTTAATACATTACTCAGTAATTCCTGATTGTGTACAACACTTGTACTGTCCCAATAATTTTCATTTTGTAATTTAATTGATTTTGCCATATTTATGACTTATTACTTAAGCTTATTTGTATCCTACAATTTTATAAATATAAACATTATTTTGTGTATCAATAGCAGGTTTGTCGACCGATGTGTAGAAATAATATCTTATACTGTTATCATAAGTTAATCCTGTGTCTGATATTTTGTACCAACTAGACATAAAACCCGCACCATGCCCATAACCATCTCGCCAAAAACTTTCCAATGGTATTGCATTTGTTGTTTTATCAATTCTATCTGTGTATATTGTTCTGCAATTCAAATTGTTAACACCTGTTCCAAACATGATATCTATTTTGAAATAATTTGAAGCATTGTCAGAAAATGTTATATTTTCTCCTTTGCTCCCATTTTCACTATTAAATAAAATTGTAGGTGATAGATATTCACTTAACGGTATTTGATTGTGAGTAACTCCAGTACTATCCACAAATACTGTTTCATTATTATCTTTCAACTTTATACTTTTACTCATTTTCATTCTAATTTAGAAGCTTTTACATTAAGCAATCCTTTGCCAAAAGTATACATATAGTGTTGGTGGTTGAACCTTATCACTTTTGCCATATATAGAATTCCATTTAGAAGCGTCAAGTCCAACACTTCTGTTATAGCTCCCTTGTACATCACTATACGCATAATACGTAGAACCATAATCTGTAGGAAATATTGCCCCATAATTCGTATCAAAAGAAGCCATAATCGGAGAGGCTGCTGAATTATCATGCCATCCAATTCTTAACTGACCTTTGATGTTAGGTAATCCTGAATCTTCTTCTGTTCCTAATTGTTCATCGTTGACAGCTCCCATTAATGTTCTTCCTGTTGCAATTTTCTCCCATGTTCCACCAAAATACTCTTTTGGATTGGTATTTGTTACTGAAATGTAAATCGAGCCTACTGGATAATAAGGACAAGGATAAACTGAATTACCTTCGTAATCTTTTAACTTTATCGCCTTATTACCCATATAGACCACCTAAATTATAACCTCCTTTGCAAGAGGTTTTCCATGAAAGGAAGTGCTTAAATAATAAGCTCCCCCCCCCCCACGAATTTTAATTTTTTTCAACATTTTATTATCTCCTTTCGTTTACCATTCATCGACTACATCATAGTCTAAAATTTCATTGCCACTTTTCAAGTAGGCTGGAACTAATATATTAAAACTGTTAGCATTCCACCAATAAACTGGCTCACCCTTAGTTACAGTTCTACTTGTATATGTATCGACAAGTTTATCCTTATAATAAATTGCAATTTCATAAATGTTTGTATAAGTAAATATCTTGCCTAGACTTACAGAGCCATTGCTCTCAAATGTATTATCAGTGATTGTGTAATCTGTATCCTTTGTAAATGTTCCTCCATCTGTCCAATCTGTTGCACCTTTAATACGATATTTCCACGATAACTCTAACGTATTGCTTACACTACCGAAACTATCATTAAAGTAGTTTCCACTGAATGTAACTGCAATTTCACCAGTTGTAGCACTAGGTCTCTTAGCTGTCATGCTTAAAGTTAATGGTATGTAATTTATGCGAACGAATGTTATTTTAAATAACGCACCTGTATCACTTGATGACGATGTTGTATCAGATGGTACTAATGCAATTACTTTACCATCACCACGTCCATCCAATATTGCAATTGTGTGTGTTGTACTAAAATCGCTATAATCTTTTTCAATTGAAATTACTTGTTTTTGCTCAGTATTACTAACAACTTCATAAACAACTGGATTACCATCGCCATCAACAACTCTATCAACTTTAGAATAATAATTTAAAGTTGCTGTAAAAGACAAATGCCCTACTGAATATCCTTGCACCATTGTACTATTATCATCTGTCAAAGCAACAGTTTTACTATTTATATCTCTAAAATTATAATCCGTTATATCAGGCATGGTGCTTGTTTTTGTACGAATTTGAATACTAGTATTTTTAGTACCAATTAATGAGTTACCATTATAAGTGTCACAATAAATCGTACAATATTTTTCAGTACCTTTTGTCCAATATTGGTAAAATATTTCCGGAATTGTCCAGTCATAACTGTTTTGATTTATTCCAGTTACAATTGTATCTGTATGTTCTGTTCCATCATCATCTTTTATTGAATATCTTAAATTATATGTGTAGGATGTTGTAAGTCTATTTATTGTAATTGTTGAATTTTCACCAATTTCTGCACCTGTTCCAGTAATACTTGCACTTCTCGGTATTGATGGGATTTGCCATGTAGTACTTACTGTAGCAGTTCCTATTCCACTCCATTTGCTTCCGTCAACAAAACCAGTTACACCAAGTGTTGCATTACCATTAACATCATGCTGAATTGTACCAGTAAAAGTACCCATATCTCGCTGTGTTCTTGCTGGGAAACTGGTAGTATTTCCTGTCCAATTACCTTGTAAATATCCTGAAATTGCACTTCCTGAAGCAGAATATCCATCAATAGCACCAGCGTATAAATGTAATGTATATGTTGTTGAATTATTTTCTATACTTTGTGAATAACTATCCAAGTACACACTCGCAGTAAAATGTGAACCATTATAGCCATTAAAGTATGAACTTCCTAAAAATGTCGCCATTATATATCAAACACTCCTGTTCCATCTTCATAATCTTCAAAACGTGAATTTGTACCAATTGTAAGATAATGACTTATATTTATATTTGCTGTCTCAACTATAGTTTCATTTCTTGTTTCGTCATATCCTGCAAACAGCAACGTTTCACCAGAAGAACTTGTATTATCAATTATTTTTAATCCGCTTGCATTGAAATTACCTTTTGTTTTCGCATTGGTTTGCTCAATGGTTAAACCGTCCATATCAAACGTTCCGCTAGTTGACATAACTTTAGTAACTGAACCATCAGTTAGTTTAGTGTTAACTTCTGTCTTGGTATATGTATCAGTTTGCAGTTTAGTAACTGAATTTTCCAAAGTAACAGTCTTTTCTAAAGGTGTATATCCATCGAATTTATTTTGTATTTCCTGATAGTTGTTATTTACTGTTGTATCCAATACTTGCATATCACTTGTTATTTCAGATATTGTACCATTTTGTTTATCAACAATTATTCTGGTTTTTCGTAATTCATTTTCATAAGAACCACTATTTGGATACGTTGTTTCAGTTCTAGAAGAAGCTTTACTTTGTAATTTAGTTTTTATGTGTCCATTATAAGCAATTGTTCTATCAAAAGCGTATGTCAATACTGTATTACCAGTCATGTCAATAGCTGCGATATGTTCTTTTCCTAACAACCACGGATGACCTACTGTTGTCATATCTACTGGTGTATAGGTCAAACCAAATAATCGACTCGCACCAGATATAACTTTATTTCTTAATTCTGGTGTATATGTTAAATTATTATCATATATCTTAATTTCCCAAACACCGTTTTCTGCAATACTTTCAGTATCTTCTAAAACAACGTTTTCACCCTCAACGTCTTTCATACCAACAACAATTCTATTGACCGGACCAAATTTTTCTTTTTGTAAGGATAAATTATAATATTTGTTATTTCTTATTGTATTGTATTCATCTGGTGTAGTATTATCCACTTCATAATCTATATAACATTTATTATCCCAACCAATTCTTACCCAAGAATATGCTAATTTACCAATATCTTGCATTACTTTCATACAAGAATCGCCCTCTGTATATTGGTCGTTTTCAACCACAAAATCATTATTTGTAAAATCTGTTGTTGCCAGTGTCACATTACATTGTTCACAAACAGCTTGTGCTAATTCCAATGCTGTACAAGGAAACGTTATATTCTCAGTTGTAAATTCTTTATTAAATATTTTTCTATAATCCATAGCCTCAAAAGATACTTTGTCGTTTACGTCATCTAATTCGGCTTTTGTTATCAAGAAATTGCCTAGTGAATACCACGTTGGATCAGCATTTCCAATTTTCACCCCAAAAGAAACTTTAATCTCTTTATTATCTAATATAAAAGATGTTCTATATGTTGAAATTTCACCTTTAAACATACGTGCAACAAATTGTCCTATACAAATACTATCTGAATCAACGTATCTAAAATCTTCATAGTCGGAAGATATTATATCACGTTCTGTTAATACAATATCTGTTCCGATTATTTCGATTTTATAAGGAATCGTTGCCGTATTATCTAATAAAGCTTGTTTATCTTCATCTCTCATAACAACCCTCCTAATGTCCGATTAATTCGAAATCATCAACAACAATCATTCTCATGCCTTGATATATTACTGGTTTATACATAATGTCAGTATGATAATATGTATCTGTTTCATATCTATCTTTTCCATCGTTATACACTTCAATTGACAAACTCATTGATGGTCCAGCCTCATCCAGTTTTAATACATCATAATAAATTTGAAATTGGGCAGGAGTTAGAGGCGGGAAAGAACACCATATTTTACTACGAGTATGTGGTAAAACTTTCATTGTTAATTCGCCACTCGCTGTTGTTGTTGCGTCGGCAACTTGTACAAGTTTTGGAGCAAATTTAAATCCCTCTCTTTTAAAACTTGGGTTTTGAAATGTGCAATCACCACATTTCATATAATAACCTCTGAAATTACTCATAAATCCCTCCTAAATATTAAGTGTTGTTGTACCATATCTATCAGTTTCGGAATTGATATAGTCACCATACCCATCATATAGTTTTTTACCACCAATGTTTACCACAATTCTATTTGGTTGATTGTTACCGAAATCATATTGATTAAGTGCTTGTAATAAAGCATTTGTTATAGATGTTGTTATTTGATCCTGATTAGCAACTGCTGTTTGATTTCCAATTCGACCTACCATTTCTGGAATACCATTTTCATTAGCGAAGAATAAATCAGCAGATGTTGGGAAGCCACCGTCTTTATAAGCCGAAATGGTAAATGATTTCAATGTATTATAACCATCTTTTACTTTTATTGTTGTTCCTATCTTTGACGTCATCGCTGACTTTATGGCGTCACCTATCCCTTTTCCAAAAGAATTACCGATACTCCAACCTGATGAATAACTTAATTCTGTTGAAAAATAAGACTTGATGTTTTTTGCAGAATTTTGTAGGGCAGTACCAAAACTCTTTACAGTATCCGTTAATTTATTATCTTTAACTGTTTTATAGGTACTAACCAAAGATGACAAAGCTTTCGTCACACTATCTACCGTATTTATTTTAACATCTTTAATACTGTTATAATACGTTTTAAAATGAGAACCGAACGTTTTCAAATCGTTACCAAACTTTGGTAATGTTGTTTCACCAGAGAACCATCCACCTTTTTTATCAATATTGACGTCATTTATTCTTTCGACAGAACTAAATACTTGGTCAGTTTTTTCTTCAACATCGTTTCCTACTGCCTTTATTTTGCCGTAATATGTTGCGAAGTATGGTGCAAACAATTTTAATTCTTTACCAAATGTTGATAACTTATTATCTCCGACAA
>CAVIDW010000008.1:0-35021 GCA_963641945.1 bacterium
TATCGTGCATCTTCCATACTTGCTTGAATTTTACAATTTACTATTTTAATTCAACACTTTTAATATAATCTTTCTTCATATTCAAATTCTTGATCAAGTATTTGAACAGTATCTCCTTCTTTAGCTCCTAGAGATTTAAGTTCATCATCTACTCCAAGATTTTTAAGTTTTCTTGCAAATCTTAATGCTGACTCATCAGAATTAAATCTAGTCATTTTAAGAAGCTTTTCAAGTTCATCTCCAGTTACAATCCATTTATTACCAACATGATTAATTTTATATGGTTTTTCATGTTTAAATTCATATAAAACATAATCTTCAAATTCTTGTTTTTCATAAACTTCTTCTTCTGGAAGAGATTCTAATATTTCTTTTAATTTAAATATTAATTCTTTAGTACCATTATGAGTTGCTGCACTTACTTCAACTATTTCAGCATCAGGAAATTCTTTTTTGAATTTTTCTAAGTTTGAAGATGATACTTCTAAATCCATTTTATTAGCAACTATTATTTCTCTTTTATTATAAAGGTTTTCATCGTATTTTTTAATTTCATTACGAATTATTTTATAATCACTTATAACATCTCTACCATCAACTTCACCCATATCAAGAACGTGAGCTACTACTCTACATCTACTTGCATGACGTAAGAATTTGTCTCCAAGACCAACACCTTCGCTTGATCCTTCAATCATTCCTGGTAAGTCTGCTACTACATAACTATAGTCTCCAGCTTTAACTACTCCTAAGTTTGGAACTAATGTTGTGAAATGATAATCAGCTATTTTTGGTTTAGCAGCACTAATTACACTTATCAATGAACTTTTCCCTACTGATGGAAAACCTACAAGACCAACATCTGCTAAAAGTTTTAATTCACATAAGATGTTTCTTTCTTCACCAGGTTCACCTAATTCACTGGTATATGGAGCTTTATTTTTATTGGTCATGAAAGCTGCATTTCCTTTACCGCCGCGTCCGCCATGAGCAACTACACATTCTTGTCCATCACTAACTAAATCACATATAATTAAATTAGTATCAGTATCTTTTATAGTCGTTCCGATTGGTACGATAATAGTAGTATCTTTAGCAGATTCTCCAGTTTGATTTCTTCCTCTACCCATAGTACCAGAATCAGCTTTTAATATTTTTTTATATCTTAAATCAATTAAAGTTCTAAGTCCTTTATCAGCTTTAAATATAATATTTCCACCGCGTCCACCATTTCCACCATCTGGTCCACCTAGTGGTACATATTTTTCTCGTAAGAATGAAGTACATCCATCTCCACCTTTACCAGCTATTAATTTTAAGTTAACTTCATCTATAAACATAAGGTTCACCCCTTTAAATCATTTAGATTATAGCATAGAATTTATTTGTAGTCAAAATAAAAAGGAATTTTCATTCCTTTTATATAAACATTGGAACTTTTTCGAAGAATTTTTCTTCATTATATTTATATTCGTTTAGAAGAATTATTTCTCCGGTTGCTAATGTTTTTTTCATATCAATTAATCTTTGATTTTCTGAACCTCTAAATAATAGATTTAGATTTCTTTTTTCTAATACAAACCTTCCATCTACTAGAACATCTATATTATTTATAAATTTATTATATTTATCACTCTTTTTAGATAGTTCTACAAGTTCTTCAAACGTAAAACCTGTATAGCACCAAACATCTAATCCTAGGGATTTAGCATATTCAGCAATTACTCCACATGCTTCGCTTTGAAACATTGGATCTCCTCCACTAAATGTTATTCCTGTATGATATTCAAGTTCACTTATTTCTTTGCAAATCTTTTCGACATCTACAAGTTCTCCATCCTTAAAACTATGTGTTTGTGGATTTTGACAGCCTTTACAATTATGAGAACATCCTTGTGTCCAAATAACTGCTCTTAATCCTGGTCCATCTACAATACTATCAGTTTGGATGCTTTTACCATCAAATGAAGCTGCCATTCTTATTTTCATTCTGCATGTACTCCAGTATGTTTTACTCTATCATTAACTTCTGCTTTTTTAGCATTGTTAAATCTATCAACTGTACCAACTAGATAACCAGTAATTCTTCTGATTCTATCGAATTTAACTCCTTCTCCAACTACTTTTCCTTTTTTCTTTTCTTCCATTTCTATTACCTCACTTTTCATATTTAACACCCACAATTGAAGTTGTTAATTATTTCCATTTCAACGCCTTCACCTTCATGTCTACCACAACCTGGACAAACATCTTTAATTACACCAACATATCCACAAACAGGATCTCTATCTACTGGGTGATTGATAGCTCCATATCCGATATCGCAATCATGCATAATTCTTACTACGCTTTCAAATGCATCTACATTGTTAACTGTATCTCCATCTAATTCAATATAAGAAATATGTCCTGCGTTTGTTAATGTATGATATTTTCCTTCAACTTCTAATTTATGTTTTACTGAAGTTCTATAATAAACTGGTACATGGAAAGAGTTTGTATAATAATCTCTATCTGTAACACCTTTGATTTTTCCATAAATAGATCTATCTATTGCTACAAATCTACCGCTTAATCCTTCAGCAGGGGTTGCTAGACAAGTAAAGTTTAAATTATATTCTTCACAAAATTCATCGCATCTTTTTCTTAGGTGTCCAATTATTTCTAATCCTAATTTTTGTGCTTTTTCACTTTCTCCATGATGTTCACCTAGTAATGCTTTTAATGTTTCTGCTAAACCTATAAATCCAATTGAAAGTGTACCATGTTTTAATACAGTTCTTAGTTTACTATTATAGTCTAGTTTTTCACTATTTAGCCATACTCCACTTCCTAGTAAGAATTTGAAATTTGCTTTTGATTTTGAACATTGACATTCAAATCTTTGTAGTAATTGACCTTTTACTAAATCAATTATTTCATCAAATTCTTTATAGAATCCTTTCATATCAGCTTTAGTTCTTTCACCTAATGCTATACCATACTTAATTCCTAATCTCGGCAAGTTAATTGATGTAAAACTTAAATTTCCACGACTAGGAGTTACAGCTGGGCCACATACATTTGCAAGAACTCTTGTTCTACATCCCATATATCCAACTTCTGTATTATAGTCACCTTCAACATAATATTTTTTATTAAATGATGAATCTATAAATGAGAAATTAGGGAATAATCTTTTAGCAGAAACTCTACAAGCTAATCTAAATAAATCATAGTTTGGATCTTCTTTGAAATAGTTTACTCCTTCTTTTACTTTAAATATAGATATTGGAAATATAGGAGTTTCTCCATGTCCAAGTCCTGCATCTGTAGCAAGTAAATAATTTTTAATAACCATTCTTCCTTCTACTGATGTATCTGTACCAAAGTTAACACTACTAAATGGAACTTGTGCTCCTGCTCTTGAATGCATTGTATTTAAATTATGAATAAATGCTTCCATAGCTTGATATGTTTGTCTATCAGTCTTATTAAATGCTTGTTTATATGCATTATCAAATATGCTTTTTATTTTAGTATTTTTTGATGTAAATTCATCAAATAAATTCATATCAAATTCAATACTATTTAATTTATCAATAATATCTATAATTTTATTAAAGTTTAAGAATTCTATAAAACCTTCAAATTCTAATAAATTATATAATGCTTGTTTAAATTCTTTTCTAAATGTTTTAAGTACTCCTGGAGCCAAGTAATAATCAAATGCTGGAATACTTTGTCCTCCGTGTTGTTCATTTTGATTTGCTTGAATAGCTATAGCTGCTAATGCTGAATAACTATTAATACTATTTGGAGTTCTTAAATATCCATGTCCAGTAGAAAATCCATTTTTAAATAGTTTATTTAAATCAATTTGAGTACATGTTGTAGTACCCATAGCCCAGAAATCTAAATCATGAATATGAATGGTTCCTTCATCATGAGCTCTACTATATTTAGCATCCATTAAATATGCTTTTGCAAATTCTCTTGATACAGTTGAACCAAAATGTAACATAGTTCCCATTGGTCCATCTCCATCTACATTTGCATTTTCTCTTTTTGAGTTTTCTTCTGTAGCTGATTTTAATCCTAAAGATTCAATAGCTTTAACAAATTTATGTTGTTGTTTAACTACAAAAGCCTCTCTTGAAGCAGCTCTTCTTTCTCTATAATTTTTGAAAGATTCATATACTTCATTATATTTCATGTCTTGAAGAATTTTTTCAATAGCGTCTTGTACATCTTCAACGTTAATAGTTTTTCTATCTTTATATTCTTTTTCAATATATTTAAGTACTTTTTCTTTTACTTTATTAACTTCCTTTTCGTCATACTCTTCATATACGCTATCAAATCCTTTTTTAACAGCTATAGCCACTTTAGCGTCATTAAAACTTACCCGTTGGCCACTTCTTTTAACAACAACAATGTCATCAAAAAAATCCTTCTTCATAATACTCCTCACCTTCACTCGTTAATATTTTTCTTAACTTAATCAAAGTGTATAATATTTTTTTAAATTTGTAAATGTTTTTTGCATTAATTTTTTTATAAAATTATTATAAATGTAAATTGACTTTTTTGAAAAAGTTGTTCCAAAAAACATGAAACCTTTATTTATGGTAAATACGAAAATGACATTATTTGTTTGCTTTACACTTGTTTTTTAAAATTATATATTAATAATTCTATATTTATATACACATACTTCTTTTGTACCATTTGGATAAATATTTTCATAACTATTATGTAAGTGGCCATGAAAATGATAATTTACTTTGTTTTTTACTAAATAATAATCTATTCCAATTAATCCTACTCTGTAAGAATTATTTTTAAATGATGCATCATGTGTTATTAAAATGTCTGAACTAGCTAAAGTACTCATATCTTTTAAATTATTATATTGACTATAAAAAGTATATTTATTTGTTCTACTACCAAAAGATCCTGAAATTCCAGCTATTTTTACACCATTATAATCTATTACTTTATTATCTATATCATTAATAGAAAACAAATTATATAGTTCTAATGGATAATTATTACCGTGAATAGCAATTATATCTTCTACTTTAATAAACGTTAATATAGTCTTTAAATCACTTCCATTTATATCTCCTAGAAGAATACATAAATCATAACTATTATTTTTAACAAACAATTCAAAATCGTAATCATATTCTAAACTTCCATGAGTATCACTTATAAGTAATAATTTTAAATTATATTTTTTAGGACTTACTGATTCAAATTCTGAATATATATCTTTATAAAGACTATTGTATCCTTCTATTTCAAAATCACTATAATTCTTATATTTTTCTATATCCAAATGTTTCATAAAAACTCCATAATATTATTTAACTTTTATAAATAAATTATATCATAAAACATATTATTTAATATGAAGAATTTATTTGATAAAATTAAAAAGTTTTTTAGTGAAGTTATGATGTTTACTACTAGTTATTCATTAAATGTATTTGATGAACCTTTAAGTAATGAACTTGAAAAGTATTATTTAGAAAGACATTTATCTGGCGATAAGAATGCAAGAAATATTTTAATAAAACATAATTTAAGATTAGTTGCCCATATAGTTAAGAAATATGAAATGAAAGGCACTTCTAGTGATGACTTAATAAGTATAGGAACTATTGGATTAATTAAAGGAATTGATTCTTATAAGAAAGACAAAAATGTTAAATTAACTACTTATGCTGCTAAGTGTGCTGAGAATGAAATACTTATGTATTTTAGAAGTAATCGTAAATATAACAATAATATTAGTTTAAATGACATTATTGGTCATGATAAAGATGGTGGAGACATTACTTTAATTGATGTTTTAGAAAGTCAAAGTGAAAATTTTGAAAATGATATTGAGTTTAAAGACAATATTAAAAAACTATCTAAGTATTTAAATGTTCTTAATAAAAGAGAACTTGAAATCATAAAGAAAAGATATGGTTTATTTAACGAAGATGAATTAACTCAAAAAGAAATAGCTGATTCTATGCATATATCCAGAAGCTATGTTTCAAGAATAGAAAAAAGAGCATTAATTAAAATGCTCCGTGAATTTTTAAAAAACAATAATTAATCTTCACTATATGAATTTATATATTCTATGTTATCTCTTAAATTATTAGAGATTTCTTTATTTCTTTTAAATAATGCTATCTTTTTATAGTTCTTATTAAAAAATAATGTCATAAATATTAAATCTTTTGGTTTATTTTTATAATATTTTGATTTTAAACCATTTGATTCATAAATTAATAAATATTTATAGTTTGTTTTTAAGAAATCTTGTACCAAAGAATTAAATTCTTCACCATAATTTAATGTCCAATCTTCATTCTTTTCTTCTATATGATTTTTTGTATTCTTTTTTATATATTTTAGTATGAGTTTGTTTTCTATTATTTCATAATTATAATCTGGACCAAATTCTGGAATATTACTTTCATTTATAAAGAATAATTCTATATCAGTATATTTTAATTCTTGATTAATTGCATCTTTTAATAATTTTAATTCTTTATCATTAAGTGAAGATATATCAAAAATTATCTCGTTATCTTTATCATATTTAATTACTTTTACATTGATTGTATCAACTAATCCTGTTTTAGAGTTTTCTATATCTACTTGTGCTTTCATTTATTCTCACTTACTCCTGATGATTACAGATTCAAAGTACCTTTCTTGAAATTCAGTTAATGCTTTAATGGCATCATCAGAATAGTATTTACCATCTTTTGAAACAATTAATTTGTCATCATCATCGTTTGTTCTATGAATTATTGCGATTACTTTTCCTTTACCTTTAGTTACTGGTTCAAATTCGTTAATTAAATATGCATCTAGTTCTTCTCCATCACTGCTAAGTGTATTTGGTATATATCCATAATTTAACATATACATGAATCCATATTTAGGATGTCTAGATCCTAATTGTCTATCTATTTCGACAGTTACTTCCTTTCCCAGATAATCTTTTGAATTTGTCTTTTGCATTTTACCTCCATTTTAATACATAAAAAGAGCAATAAATTGCTCATTAAAATTTTCTTTTTCTTCCATATGTTGAGTCAGTATAAGTACTTGTGTTTTTTTCACTATAACGCTTAGCTTCCTCTTGTAATATTGATCTTAATGCTTTTAGTGAATCTTTTAATGAAACTTTTACTTGACTTCTTAAATCATATTTAAAATGAGTAGATACTAAAAAATATAATTTAGGATTAACTGCTAATTCATCTTCAAAAGAGTCTTTTACTGATTCGACTATTTTTTCTAATGAATCACCATGAAATCTTCTTATATTTCCTTCACTTACTCTTTTACCCATAAATGTTATATATGTTTTAGCGTATCTTTCAATCATTGGATGACCATCTAAAGCACCAATATATTCTTTATCTTCAAATGGAATCACATGATATTCTGTTAATTCTACAGCTTCATCATCACTCATATTTATTCCCTCCATAATGATAATACTTTTTCTTTAGCATGTTCCCTGTCTTCTTTTGTGATTATTTTACCATCACTACTACATTCAATCAAGTTTTCTAGTGCTAACTTAGTGAAATTTGTCGCTAAATGTAGTCTTGGATCTATTTTTGATTCATCCACTTCTAAGTTACCATCTTTATCTTTAGAACTGTCTTTTTGCATTTGATACATTTTGTCTACTGTTCCATCTTCTAATACAGATTTTAATGTACCTGTGAAATTAACGTTATTAAAGAGTAATGCATATCTTAATAGAAAACCTGAGTTGCATGTCCATAATCCCTTTTCTTTTAATGATTTTATGTCAATTCTACTTAAATTTAAAAATAAATTCCACACTTCATCTTTGATATAATCATCACTGTCACTGCTTATTTTTGGATACCATAATCCATCTCTTACTTTATATAGTATTTCTAGGCTATCTACTTCTTTTAAAAGTTTTATTTTTAAGGAAATTAATTTGTTAAGTAATTCAGTATTTCCACTTTTTAATATTTCATCTAAACTATAGTTTGCGAAGATATTTTCTAATTCTCTTATATCATACATATAACTTGGATTTCTTAATTTAGTGTGTTCACCTACTACATCTACTAGTACTTTATCATATGGTGTTTCTTCTGGTAAAAAATATCTAAGAAGTTCTTTGCCATTTTTGAGTAGCATATATCTTCCATATTCTCCATGATCTTCAAATCCAGTGTATCTTTTATTTTCTACATCTAGAAGTGTCCCAGATAAAAGATATTGAGGAAATCTGCCTATGTCATGAAGTAAACCTTCTATACTTGCTGAAGTGGCATAAGATTCATTTAACATTCCAGACTTAATAGTCAAGTCTCTAACACCAGTTTCCATACTTAAACCATGATTTTCTTTAAGTTTTATATCTTCAGTAGCATTAGGATATTTTAAAGCAATTAACTGCATATATTTTCTACAATATTCCAAATATTTAAGTTCTAGTTCTTCCATTATATCTCCCTTAAAAGCGTGCTTATTATAGCATAAATTATGTATCAAATCAATTTAATCATTTATCCATCTTAGTAAGTCGTCATATGATATTTTGTATAAAATATTCTTATCTCTCATAAATCCAATGTGAGTAAAGACTTGTTTTGATCTAATATTTTTTGAATTAATACTTGCGTATATGATATCTACTTTTCTATTTAAACTATTAATTAATTCTTTTAACATAGGTTTTAAATATTTTTTATCTTGATAAAATTTTGAAATTTGAATCTCACTTAACATAAGACCATAATCTAAATACATATAATTTATAAATCCAAGTAACTCACTATCTTTATAAAATAACAGAATAAAGTAATCTTTTGTATTTCTTACCATATTTATCCATGTATCACGCATTTCTTTTGTATTGTTTTCTTTTCCATTTAAATCATTATAAAAACTTACTAATATATCTAACATTTAATTACATTTATCTAAACTAATTTTATTTTCATAACTATATATTTCACTCTTAATATAATCACCAATATTCACCTGTATTATATAATATTTATCACAAATAAAAAAGCACAAAAGTGCTTTTATTATTTTATTCTATTCATATGAACTGTTAATTCATAGTCATCTTTTATAGTATCAGTAAATTCATATTTACTTGATTCGCTTACTGTAGCTAATAGTTCTGAAGATACTAATTTTTCATTTTTAGATAAGATATTTAATATTTCTTCATTATTACTTTCAAAATTAATAGTTATTCTATCTTCTACATTGAATCCAGCTTCTTTTCTATATACTTGACATTGTCTAATTATATCACGAAGAATTCCTTCATCTTTTAATTCTTTAGTAATTACTACATCTAAGCCAACATTAACTCCATTTTCACTTATTACTTTTATTGATTCTTTTTCTTTGAATTCAATATTAAATAATGAACTTTCTAAATTATATCCACCTAGAGTAATATTTTTACCTTTTTTAACTGAATTAACTAATTCTTTATTATCTTTAACATCTTCTAGTAACATTTTAACATCATTAACATTTCCTTTTAATACAGCTCCTGCATTTTTGAAGTTAAGTGTTAAATATTCATCTTTTAATGAATCAAAATTATCTAAAGCGACTACTTCTTTTACATTTACTTCGTTCTTTAGAATATTTTCATATTCTTTATGTTCTATTTTATTCATTACATATAATGTTTGAAGTGGTTGTCTTACTTTGATATTCTTTTCATTTCTAGCTCTTAAAGCAAGTGAGATTATTTCTCTTAAATTGCTTGTTTCATTAATAATTGATTCATCAATTTTAAATTTACTAGCTACTGGATATTTACTTAAATGTACACTTTCTGGTTCATCTTTAGTATATTTAGTAATTATTGTCTGCCAAATATATTCTGTTAAGAATGGAGTCATTGGTGCTAATACCTGAGTACTTCTCTTAATTGCATCAAATAATACATAGTAAGCATTCTTTTTATCATTATCATCTTCTGATTTCCAGAATCTTCTTCTATTGATTCTAATATAGAAGTTACTTACTTCATCAATATATTTTTCAAATGCATCAATAACTGGTTTTGTTTCATATTCATCCATAGCTTTTCTTGCATCTGTTACAAATTTATCTGTTAAACAAATTAACCATTTATCTGATAGAGTTAATTCACTCTTCTTAGGAGTATAACCAGTTAAATCTACTTTATCAATACTTGCATATGTATTAAAGAATACTACCATATTATAGTAAGCAAGTAATTTCTTTTGAGCTTCTTCTCCTAGTTTGAAACCAAATCTAACATCATTTGATGTGTTTGTTCCTAAATAATTATATCTTAGCGCATCACTACCTATTGTATTTGCTACATCATTAAATGTTAGTGAGTTAGAATCAGATTTACTAAATTTACTTCCATCTTCTTTAACTACTAAACCACTTGTTTTAACAAATTCATATGGTGCTTTATTTTCAAGAACTGTTGACATAAATAGCATTGAATAGAACCATAATCTTATTTGTTCATGTGCTTCGATTACGAATTCAGCTGGGAAGTATTCATTCCAATATTTTTTATCTTCAAAATATTTTAAAGTTGAGAATGGAACGATTCCTGCATCTAACCAAACATCTCCTACTTGAGGAACTCTTTCTATTTCTTTGTCACATTCTGGACATTTTATTTTAACATCATCAATCCATGGTCTATGTAATTCTGGTAAACTATCAACGATACTTGGATCTACTGCTTTTTCTCTTAATTCTTCTTTTGAACCAATTACTTCTAAATGACCACATTCACATTTGTAGAATGGTAATGGTAAACCATAGAATCTTCTTCTTGAAATATTCCAATTACCCATATTTTGTAACCAATCAAGCATTCTTTTTCCTTGATGTTCTGGACTATATTTAACTGTTTTAGCATTTCTAATTAAATCAGATCTAACAACATCTACATCAATAGCCCATTCTTTTACTAATCTAAACAAAATATCTTGTTTGCATCTCCAACAGAATGGATAACTATGTTTATATTTATGAGTTAAGAATAGTTTATTACGTTTCTTTAATTCTTCAAATACCTCTGGGGCTACTTCTTTAGCATTTTTTCCAGACATAAATCCAAATCCTGGATATATAATACCACTTTCATCAATTGGAACTATTTTAGCAAGACCAATACTTTCTCCTAGTTCAAAGTCTTCTGCACCACAGCCTGGAGCTATATGAACGATACCTGAACCTTCTACATCATCTACTTGATTCCAACATACTACTAGGTGTTCTACTCCAGTTTGAGCATCAAATTCTGGAAAGCAAGTTTCAAATTTTAGACCTTCTAAATCTTCACCCTTAATTGTATCTAAAACTTCTCCTTCACCTTTAAATCTATTTAAGAATACTGTTTTACATAATAATAAATTATCTTCGTCATTTGGTAATTTAACAACTACATAATCAAAATCAGGGTTAACTGCTAATGCTACGTTAGCTGATAGAGTCCAAGGAGTTGTTGTCCATACTAATGCTTTATAGTTTTTACCAATTACTGGTAACTTAAAGAATACAACTTCATGTTCTACTTCATGGTAACTACCAGTCATTTCATGTTCAGATAAACTTGTACCACATCTAGCACACCAAGGCATTGGTTTGTATGTTTCTTTAATCATACCTTTTTCATTACATTTCTTTAAGAAATGCCAAATACTTGTTATATTTTGATCAGTTAAAGTATAGTATGAATTATCCCAATCCATCCATTGACCTAATCTTTTAGATTGTTCTGTAATAATACCAGAGTATTTTTTAACTCTAGCTACGCATGCTTTAGTAAAATTATCTAATCCAAAGTTTTCAATATCTTTTTTAGTTTTGAATCCTAATTCTTTTTCTACTTCTACTTCTACCCATAGACCTTGACCATCAAATCCATTTCTATAGTGACTAGTATAACCATTCATACCTTTATATCTAAAGAAAGTATCTTTGATTGATCTTCCCCATGCATGGCCAACATGCATTCTATTATTTGCTGTGATAGGACCATCTATGAATCTAAACTTCTTTCCGTTTTTATTTTGTTCTCTTAATTTTTCAAAAGTATTATTTTCTTCCCAATACTTTAGAATTTCTTCTTCATTTTTGACAAAATCATAATTGTTCTTAAATTCCATATCCTCATTTCCTTTCCAAAAATAAAAGAGATAGTACAAGGAGTGCTTTATGCACGGTACCATCCCTTTGATTAACTTAATTTTATAACGCCTTTAAGCGTGCTTATCTTATCCATAAGCAACATCAGAAGTGATCTATATAAAGCTTTTATTTAATAGTTCTCACCAACCACTATTTCTCTTGAAATTACTCACTTTATAACGTCTTCCTCATTTGTTTTTCAAACAATAAAGTGATTATATCACTATAATTTTAGTTTGTAAAGAGCATTTTTTAAAAACTATATATACATTAAATAAACTATTATATAGCCTGATAATACAGCTACAAATGTTATTGGTAAACTGTAACTTAAATATTCTTTTAGTGGAACTTTATATCCTTTTTTGTTTAATATTCCAATAGCTGCTACATTAGCAGATGCTCCGACAGGGGTTATATTTCCACCAAGTGTTGCTCCTATTATTAAACCATAATATAAAATAGTTGGTTCTATTCCTAAACTTAATGACATGCTTACTACTACTGGAAGCATTGTAGCTACATATGGAATGTTATCAATAAAAGCAGAAATAATACACGAGAAAAATACTAGACAAGTATATAAAACAAACACATTATCAGAAATACTTAAAAATAATTTGCTTATTTCATTAATTACTCCTGCTTCCTTAATACCACCAATTATTACAAATAGACTTGCAAGTAATAATAGTGTTTGATAGTCTATCATCATTAAATTATTTTTTAAGATCCTAATATCTTTATCACGTATTAAATCTCTAATAACTCCTACTAAATAAAATCCCATACAGATAAGTCCATTTGTAATATCTAATTTATTCGGTATAAATGAGAATATTATTAGTGATAAAAGTGTTCCACATAACAAAAAGGTTGGAAAGTAATCTTTAACATTTATATTACCATCTCTATTAATTTTTTTAGTTTCTTTTCTTAATTTAAACGCAAGATATGCTGCTCCTAAAATTGCACCAACTTGTATAATAAAAAATAATCCTAATTTTCCATTGTAAAAGAAAAAGTCTAAAAAATTCATATTAGCACTGCCAGCTAAAAGAATAGATGTTGTATCCCCTACTAATGTTGCAGCACCTTCTAAATTTGAAAATATTGATATTGATATTATTACTGGTACTGGTCTAATATTTAATTTTTTACATATTGTTAATGCTACTGGTGCAATCATTAAAACAGTTGCTACATTATCTACGAATGCACTAACTATTCCAGCAAATACTGCTAAATACACTGTCATCCATTTAACATTTTTTGACTTTTCAATTACAAAATCTGCTATTTTATTTGGCATTTTAGAATCTATAAATAGATTAACTGTTCCCATGATTCCAAGTATCATCAGTAATACATTAAAGTCTATACTTGAAAATATCTTATTTGATGGTAAAATTCCAAGTATTACAAATAACATAGCGCTTATTAATGCAACTAAATGTTTCTTTTCAGAAAATATAAATATTAAAATATAAGTTAAAATAAATAATATTATTGCTAATGTCATATTTTTTCCTCTCTAATTATATAAGTTGTTCATTTCAAATTCTAATTTATCTTTTTTTGAAACCAAATTATCATAATTTTGAATTGATGCAATTTTTGATGAATTACAAACTTCATTTTCAATACATCTTTTATATGTTAATAATATGCTTTCTTTTTCTGAAATGCTATCTCTCAAATTTGTTATTTCATCTTCATAATTGTAATATTTTTTACTAAATCCATTATTCATAAATTCTTTTTCTTGCTTTCTTTTTAATTCAGTTATCTTGTTTTGTGTAGGTTTTAATTCCTCTTTTAAATTTTCATATTCAGTTTTAATATTGCTATATTCCTTATCTATTTCAGCAAATAAATCGTTTATTTCTGTTTCATATTCTTCTTTAGTTTTTTTATTTCAATTGAAGTATCATTTTTAATAAATACGTGAGATATATTAAATATAAAATAAAACATCATTATAAAAATCATTATAAAAATACAAACTGGAATTAGGGAAAATGTTGTGACTTTATTTTTTAATTTCTTTTTGTTTTTTATTGTTTCTTTTTTATCTTTTTCACTGAATGTATTCATATAACCATCATATTTTATTTTGTACTTTATAATTTCTTGTTCATTTGCTAAACTTTCATATTTATGAAAATACTCTTCATATTTAGGATTATATTCTTTTTTTGTAAAATCTTCGGTTGAACTTTTAAGAAGCCCTAACCATATTTCTTTTTTTATCAGCATATCTTATTGATAAGTTTTTAAATTCAATGTATGCTTTTTCATAATCTTTAAATTTTAAATTTGCTTCTGCATTATTAAATTCTTGTTCTTCTGTAATTTGACCAGCGTGTAATATTTTAACTTTCTTTATTTCATCATCAACAAGTATTTTATTACCGCAAAATTCACAATTTAATTCTTGCTTTTTTTGTCCACTCTCATTATTGCTTTGCATTTAGGACATGTTATATCAATTAATTTCATATTTTTATAATTATACCTCTCTTTTTCTTTTTAAATTATATCAAATTTTCATGTTTATTTAAATCTAATTTCACTAAAATAATATACATTTATTGCTAGACAAAAAGTTATAAAAATGGTATAATATGTGCCTACAAATGAAAGGAGTATTAAATATGACAAGTAAGAAAAGAAGAACATTTGCTGCATCTATTGCATTATATTCTCTACTAACAAGTGGATGTACTATTAAAGATAAATTAGATCAAAATGTAACTTTAAAAGCTATTAAAAGCACTGTAGACGAAATTATTCAAATTACGGATGATTTTTTTAATAAAAATGACATTGATCAACCTTTACCAATTGAAGTATCTCCAATCCCTACTCCTATTCCAATTTTAATTCCTACTCCAACTGAAAATCCATACAAAATATCACAAAATATTGTTGATAATTATGCTTATTCTTGTGAGAATATGCCTATATTTGATGAAAATGGAAATGAAATAGCTACCTTAAAGAAAAATCAAATGTTTTATATATATACTACTAATCAAAACTATGATTTTATTGTTCTTGAAGATGGAACATGTGGTTATAAAACCAGTGGCCATATAATCAATAATGTTATTTCTGATAGTCATGAAGAAACAGATGATTACTTTTTTGTTACATGTCAGGTAGTTAGCGTTTTTGATAAAAATGGAAATGAAATTGGACAAATCGAACAATATCAAAAAGTACATCGTTTATCTACTAATGGTATTTATGATTATATAGTTACTCGTGAAGGATATGAGGGATATATTCCATGCAGATATACTTATAAATTAGATAGCAATTATGTAGAAATAGATATAAGTGATCAGATATTAGATTTATTTGTTAATAATGAAAATATAGTTGATACTAAAATTGTTACTGGCAAACCATCTTCTCCTACATATGAGGGATGCTTTAGTATATATGGTAAATCAACAGATGAAATATTAACTGACGATGAAACATATTGGTCTTATGTTCAATATTGGATGCCTTTTAATGAGGGAATTGGACTTCATGATGCCGATTGGAGAAGTCAGGCTGAATTTGATGACTCAACTACTTATTTATGGGGTGGAAGTCATGGATGTGTTAATATTCCTCCTTACATAACCAGTGAAATATACAATAATGTTGACGTTGGTACTATGGTATTAGTTCATAAATAAAAAGAAAACTTTCGGGTTTTCTTTTTGCATATTTTTAAAATGTAAATAATTCAGTTATGTATGGAACTAATGTGTTTGATAGGTAAACCACTAAAAGTGTTCCAAATATTAAGAATGGACCATATGGTACTAAATTTTCTCTATTTCTCTTCATAGTTATTAATGAATAAATTAATGCAATTATAGATGCTAAAAACAAGGCAATAAAACTATTAAATAATCCTATAGATATTCCAAGAACACCCATTAGTTTTATATCTCCATCACCTAGTGATTCTTTTCTAAATATAATATTTCCACATATTTTAATAGCATACATTATTGCAAACATACAAATTCCAGATAATAAATACATTATTGTATTATCTAAACCTAAATATATGTATTTTACTATTAATAATGATATTCCTGAAATAATTAAAACTCTATCAGAAATATAATAATATAGAAAATCACTAACTATTGTAACTAATAACATGCAAACTAATATTGATGAAATAAAGAATTCTAATGTAAAATCGTATAATAAATAATTTAATAAAAATAATATTGCTCCTAGAATTTCACATAAGAAATATATAAATCCATATTTCTTTTTACAATAATAACATCTTCCTCTTAATAATATATAAGATATTATTGGAATATTCATAAACCATTTAAGTGGTTTCTTACAATTAGAGCAAAAACTACTTGGGTAAGTAGTTTTTATTTTATTTGGTATTCTATATCCCATACACCCTAAGAAACTTCCTAGAATTGCACCGAGAATAGTAGTCCATATTGCATAAAATATTTTCATATTTCCCCCTGTTATGATGCAACTGTTTGATATATTCCAAACATTGGAACTAAAATTGCTACTAAGATAAATCCGACCATTATTGCTAGGAATAGAATCATGATTGGTTCTATAAATGTTTTAATTGTGCCAACTGATTGTCTTTCTTGTTTTTGATAGAAATCAGCTACTCTATCTAGCATTTCTGCAAGTTCGCCAGTAGATTCTCCAGTAACTATCATAAAATATGCTACATCAGGAATTGCCCAGTGATCTTTAAATGATTCACTCATCTTATCGCCTACAAGTAAATGTTCAATGGTGCGCATCATTATTTCTTTATATATTTCATTTGATGTTATTTTAGCTAGTATATCAATACTATCTGTTAATAGTACATTGTTCTTTTGTAATGTTGCAAATGTTCTTGAGAAAAGAGCCATTTCTTTTGATATCATTAATTTACCAACAACTGGTAATTTCATAAAGAAACTTTGCATTGCATATCTAAATGATTTTATCTTCTTATATGAATATACATATGCTGCAATTACAGAAACAACTACTAATACAATATACATCCATTTTGTCTTCAGAAATTCTGATATATCTAAGCATGCTTGAGTTATTGGATTTATTTCAGCTCCCATTGATTCGTAAACACTCTTGAATTGTGGGACTATATATACAAGCATAAATGTAACAATTCCAATGGCAAAAACAAGAACTATCATTGGGTAAGCTAAAGCAGATATAATTGCTCTTTTAGTTTCTTCTATTTCTTGATAATAAGCACTCATTTCATCTAAAGTGTTTTCAATATTACCAACCATTTCAGATGATTTAATCATATTTACTAGTAATGGTGGGAATGAATTTCCTTGTTTCCTTAATGCTTCTGAGAAGGTATTACCTGTTGTTAATTCGAATATGATTGATTCATATAATGTTTTATATTTGCTTCTATTATCTTGTTGTGCTAAAACCTTAACTGCATCTGTTAATGGAATACCTGCTTTTACATAAGTTGATAACTGTGTAAGCCAGAATGTTAAATCTTTATTAGACATTCTTCTCTTACCAGCACCTAAATTAGCATGTAAGAAACTAGATGACTTTGTAACTTCAATTGAGTAAACTGTCATCCCTTCATCCATCAAGTATGAATATACATCCATTTTAGAATATGCGCTAAAGTAATCTTTGACTATTTTGCCTTCTTTATTTTTAGCCATATATCTAAAATTTTGTTTTTGTTTAAATTTAGCAGTTGCATCTTCTTTATCAGCATCAACAACTATAGGAATAAGACTTGCTTCTTTTTTTCGTTTTGCTTCTTTTACAAAGGATAAATTATTATATTTTTTTTCAAACCACTCCTTTGCTCTTTTATCAAAGGTGTCCCCATTTTCTTTCTTTAACTTAGACATTTCTTTGCTGTCTTTAAACCACTCTGAAAATAGGTCTTTAATAAATACAGGAATTCCAGTTATAAAGACAAACTTAAATCCCTCTATGACCGCGCCTATTAATGCAGTCCATTCACTAAAAATACCTTTAAATACCTTATTCCAAATAAATACAAATATGTTACCTGTTTTTACTTTGCTTTCAACCATATTTATCTTTCCTTCTTATTCTACACTTATGATTATAACATACATTTTAAAAAATAAAAACTTTTTTAGTATTTTTTTTAATAATAATTATATTATATATTAGAGAGTGATTTTATGAATTTAAATTTTTTTAAAAATATTAGTCTTTCCAAGATTGTATCTACTACTAATAAAACATTAAATGTTATTAGAAAGTCTATACCAGTATATAAAGAAATAAGACCATTTATAAGTAAAGAAAAGAAATTAATACCGGAAATAAAAGAAAGTAATGAAACTCGTAAATCTAAATACGATAATAACATCACTTTCTTTCATTAATCTTCCATTTGGTCTGTGCTTAATATGGTCAAAAATGCTTCTTGAGGTATTGATACGCTTCCTACTTGTTTCATTCTTTTTTTACCTTCTTTTTGTTTTTCTAAAAGTTTTCTTTTACGTGAAACATCTCCACCATAACATTTAGCTAATACATTTTTCTTCATTGCTGATATATCTTCTCTGGCTATTACTTTAGAACCAATACATGCTTGAATTGGAACTTGAAACATTTGCCTTGGTATAATTTTCTTTAAGTTCTTACAAATTACACTTCCTCTTTGGTATGCAAAGTCTTTATGAACTATTATGCTTAAAGCATCAACAATTTCACCATTTAATAAAATATCCATTTTTACTAATTTACTTTCTTTATTGCCGATAAAGTCATAATCAAATGATGCATAACCTTTTGTATAACTTTTTAACTTATCAAAGAAATCATATACTATTTCTGATAATGGTAAATCATATACTATGTTTACTCTAGTTTCATCTATATAATTCATGCCTTGATATGTACCTCTTTTATTTTGACATAATTGCATTATTGAACCTACATATTCACTTGGCACATATATATTTGTTTTAACATATGGTTCTAATATTTTTGATACTTTTGCAGGATCTGGCATTTTTGATGGCGAGTCTATTTCTACTTTAGTTCCATCTGTCATAATTACTTCATAAATAACTGATGGTGATGTTGCAATAATATCTATTCCAAATTCTCTTTCTATTCTTTCTTCAATTATTTCCATATGAAGAAGTCCTAGAAAACCGCATCTAAAACCAAAACCTAATGCTATTGAGGTTTCTGGTTCAAATACTAGTGAAGCATCACTTAATTTTAGTTTTAATAAAGCTTCTTTTAATTGATTATATTTAGAACTATCTATTGGATAAAGACCACTAAATACCATTGGTTTCATTGGTTTGTATCCTGGTAGTGCTTCTACTGTTTCACCATCAATGCAAATTGTATCTCCAACTTCAACTTCGGTAATACTTTTAATTGAAGCACTTAAGAACCCTACTTCTCCACTTTCAAGTTTGTCTTTTTTAACTTCATGAGGAGTGTGTTTTCCAAGTTCTAGTACTTCATACACTACGTTACTGTTAATGAATCTAACTTTGTCTCCTATTTTTACACAACCATCAACTACTCTAATTAAAACAACTACACCTTTATATGGATCAAAGTAACTATCAAATATTAATGCTCTTAATTTATTTGAATAACTTTTTGGAGCAGTTATTTTTTCTATTACAGCATCTAATAGTGTTTCTACTCCTTCTCCTGTTTTACCTGAACAAAGAATTATTTCGTCTCTTTCAAATCCTATTGTATTAACTAACTCATTTGCTACTTTTTCAGGGTCAGCATTTGGCAAATCTATTTTATTAATTACTGGTATGATTTTCAAGTTAGCATCTAGTGCAAGGTAAAGATTAGCGAGTGTTTGAGCTTCAATTCCTTGAGTAGCATCTACCACTAAGATTGTTCCTTCACATGCAGCTAAACTTCTTGATACTTCATAACTAAAATCTACATGACCTGGAGTATCTATCAAATGTAATAAGTATCCTTTATATTTTAACTCTACTGCATTTAATTTAATAGTTATACCTCTTTCACGTTCTAAATCCATAGAATCAAGTATTTGATCTTTTTTCTCTCTTTCTGTTACTGCATGACAAACATCAAGTATTCTATCAGCTAGAGTACTTTTTCCATGATCTATATGTGCTATTATACAAAAATTTCTTATTTTATCTCTTTCCATAAATAAGATTTTAACACAAAAAAAGAGTTTTTGAAACTCTTAATTGTTATTTGGTATATATTCTCCTTCAAAATTAATATCTGCGATAAAATATGTTGATTGAACATCATTTGGTGTTTTTGTATCTAAATAAATCCACAAACAATAAGTAATACTTTCTTTAGAATTAATTTGTAAGTCTTTTATAATAATATTATCTTTTAATTCACTATATTTATAAATTAATACGTCCTCTGTATTATCATTACATTCATTGATAGCTACCATTAAATAATTACTATATTTGTCAGTTAATTTTGTGTAATTTTTATATTTTTCATCTAATTTATAATCTTTATTTTCTACTAGTTTAATATTTAAGTTTGAATTAAAATTACTATTATTTTTTATATTAAATATATATGGTTTTGATGATAATGCTTCGCTTATTGTTTCATATGGGTAAATCTCAGTATGATTATCATTTTCATCTAATCCAATAATATTTTTATTTATATTTGAACAATCTAGATTATCACAATATTCTATTTTAAAATCGCTTGTCTTTATTGTGTTGTTAGACCCTTCATCTGCTGTTAGAAATGAACTATATGTTATACCAGTTATGGTAGATACAATCAACAACAAGCATATAACTAATACTAATATTTGATGTTTAAAGTTATCTAGATATTTGTTCATCTTGTACCTTTTTAAGATCTATTTGCTTATATATTTCAGTTATTGTTGATGAAATTTTACTTCTTGTTTCAAGTAATTTTTCATTGGATGGTTTTATTGTTACTTTTCCACCAATTTCATCTATTCTTGAGGATGACATAGAACTTAATTTATCTACCATTTCATCAATTAAATCCATATTTTGATTGTATCTTTCTCTATTTAATTCACTATTTCCCACTTTCATTCCAGCATTATTTTTGCTATACTCTTGGAAATCTTTTGCAAATCCATATGTGCTTATATATGACAATAAATCTTTAGTTGTATATTTTACATTATTATCTTCTTCTAATATTGTTACTTCTCTTCTTCCAAACAAACTATTAATCATGTTGGTGAAATTATACATGTTTCTTCTAATTTGTTTATCAACCTCGGTTTGATTTTCTCTTTGCGTTTTAGACTCATCTCTTTTATATTTACTTGAAGTGGTACCTTTGATTTTTAAGTCTCCTAAATTGCTTAGACATCCTCTTAATTTTGAAATAAAACTTTTTTTATCTAAAGAAACTGTTTCTTTACTTGTTAAAACTGATTCTAAAGCAAATTGTTTTTCGAAACTCTCTAACATTTCTATTTTTGATACTTCATCATCAGGAAGTAAATTAGATAAATTTTGTCTTCTAGTTTCAGTTAAATTATATATTTCTATTCTTAGTTTTTTCTTTTCTTCGCTTGACAATGCATTTGAATATAATTTTTTATATTTATCAATAATTTCTATTGATGCATCATATAATTTTTTTACATCTTCCCTGATATATTTTCCAGAAGTGCTTTTTATCATTCTTTTGCCATTTTGATTTATTACAACATTTGGAGTATTTGTTTCTACTACAGGTTTAGATTGTTTTGAAGTTTCTGTTTTTGGTCTAGTTTCTGTAAATTTAGAGTTTTTAACTTGATTTTGTGCCTTTTTTTGACCTAAAGGTGGGAAATCAGATTTTTTATCTTGCTCTCTTGATTTTATTTTATTTAATAGTGTTTGATATATTTCTAATTGTGTATGCAAATTACTTATTTCTTTACTCATTCTTCTTAAGTTATAATCGGATGGATTACTTGCACTAATTGTCCTATAACTCTCTTTTAATCTATTAATTTTATTAATAATATTAGATGTCATTTGCTTTACCTTTTCGATATAAGAATTTAAATCACTAATTGACCTTAAGGAATTTAGTGTATTATACTCTTCCACTAATAAAGTATACGCATCTTTTGAACGGCTACTAGATGTTTTTAGATAGTCATTTCTAAATGACATAACATAATCATAAACGGATTTCTTTATTTGAAATAATGTATTTTCTGCCATACTTATACACCTCTATTATATATATAATAACATAATTATTTGATTTTTTAAAGAAAAAATCATTAAATTTTGATACCTATTTATCTATATGAATATCCATTTGAGGAAATGGTATTTCAATATTATTTTCATCAAATGATTTTTTTATATCTTCCATTAAATCATAATACACATCCCAATAATCTTCTGTTTTAACCCAAGATCTAAGAGCAAAGTTCAATGAAGATGAATCATGTTTTATTAATCTAATAAGATTTCTATCATCTTTTATAATTTTTTCATTTTTATCTACTACACTTTTTAATACTTTTTTAACTTTATCTATATTGCTATTGTGACTAACACATATTTCTAAGTCTACTCTTCTTGTTGGATTAGCATTATAGTTAGTTATATTTGAATTTGTTAGATTACCATTTGGTAATTGTATTACTTTGTTATCTATAGTTGTTATTGTTGTATAAAACATTGTTATAGATTTTACTGTTCCTTCTAAGTCATTTGCTTTAATATAATCTCCTACTTTAAATGGTTTAAAGATTAAAATCATTAAACCGCCAGCTATATTCGAAAGTCCTCCTTGTAGCGCCAAACCAACTGCTACTGCACATGAACCAATTACCGTTATTAATGACGCTGTTGGCACTCCAACTATTGTAAGTACAATGAATACTAATACAACTTTTAATGAAATAGTTATAAAACTTACTATAAAACTTTTAGCAGTCTTATCTAATTTAGAAAACTTATGTTCCTTCTTTAATGTTTTTTCCAGCCATGCAATTATTCTAAAACCAACTACTAGCACTACTAAACCTACTAAAACATCAATTAGAAAATTTGATGCTCCTGTTGATATTTTTTTTATCATATCTTCCACTTTTATCACCTACTTTTATTTAATTATAGAAAAAACCACTCATTTGGTCAAGATATTTGATTATTCTTTAGTTAATAGCAAAAAATCAAAATACTACTGATGCAACATATTTTTTAAATATTTACCAGTATAGGAATTTGGATTTTCAGTAACTTCTTCTGGAGTTCCTTTTGCAACTATGGTTCCTCCATCATCTCCACCTTCTGGGCCTAAATCTATAATATAATCTGCTTGAGCAATTATATCTAAATTATGTTCTATTACAATGACTGTATCTCCATTATCAACTATTCTATTTAAAATGATTAATAATTTTTTAATATCATCCTGGTGTAATCCGGTAGATGGTTCATCTAATACAAACAAACTTTTTCCAGTAGGCTTCTTTTGTAATTCTTTTGCTAATTTTACACGTGAAGCTTCTCCTCCTGAAAGTGTTACTGCACTCTGACCTAATTTTACATATCCTAGTCCGACTTCATGCATAACTTTTAGTGTTTTATGAACTTTTGGTACATTTTCAAATATTTTTAAGGCTTCATCTACTCTAAGATCTAATACTTCAAAAATATTTAATCCTTTGAATTTTATTTTTAATGTTTCTTTATTGTATCTTGTAGCATTACACACATCACATGGAACATACACATCTGGCAAGAAATGCATTTCAATCTTCTTTACTCCATCTCCTGAACATGCTTCGCATCTTCCACCTTTTACATTAAAACTAAATCTGCTTTTATCATACCCTCTAATTTTTGCTTCTTTTGTTTGAGCAAATACATCACGAATACTATCAAAAACACCTGTATATGTTGCTGGATTTGAACGTGGCGTTCTTCCTATTGGATCTTGTGTAATATTTACTATTTTATCAATGTTTTCTAATCCCTTTATATCTTTATATTGTCCTGGTTTTTCTTTTGAACCATTTATTTTGCTTGATAAAATTTTGCATAGTATTTCATTTACTAGTGTGCTCTTTCCACTTCCACTTACTCCAGTTACACAAATAAACTTTCCTAATGGAAACTCTACGCTTATATTTTTTAAGTTATTTTCTTTACATCCAGTTAATTTTATTAATTTTTTATTCCCTTTTCTCCTAGTCTTTGGAATCTTTATTTTTTCTTTTCCACTTAAATATCTACCAGTAATAGACGAGTCACATTTCATTAATTCTTCTGGTGTACCTTCGAATACAAGGTATCCACCTTCTTCACCAGCTTTTGGTCCAATATCAACTATATAATCAGCATTTAACATGGTATCTGTATCATGTTCTACAACTACTAACGTGTTACCTAAATCTCTCATTTCTTTTAATGAATTTATTAATTTTTCATTATCTCTTTGATGTAAGCCAATTGATGGCTCATCTAATACATAAAGTATTCCTGACAATCTACTTCCAATTTGAGTTGCTAACCTAATTCTTTGTGCTTCTCCACCACTTAATGTTGCCGCCTCACGAGATAATGTTAAATATTCTAAACCAACATTTTTTAAAAAATTTAATCTTTCTTTTATTTCTTTAATAATCAAAAATGATATTTCTGTTTGTTCTTTATTTAATTTTAATTTATCAAAAAAATTAATTAATTCTTTGATACTTAAATTAGTTACCTCATATATATTTTTTTCATTTATTCTAACACTTAATGGTTCATCTTTAAGCCTTGCTTTGTGACAAGTTGGACATGGAAGTTCTGTCATATATTTTTCTATCCATTCTCTTATTGGTGTGCTTGTTGTTTCTATATATCTTCTTTCTAAATTAGTAATGATTCCTTCAAAATAGTCATAACTTTTCAATGTACTTCCACTCCTTGTATTAAGCGTTAAGTCTATTCTATCTGGAGATCTATATAAAATTGTATCTAATTCTTCACGAGTTAAGTCTTTTACTGGTTTATATAAATCAATGTTATAATGTTTAGCAACTAATGCTAATTTTTTATATGCTATATTTAATGTTTCACCACTTTGAAATGAAACTATTGCTCCTCCCATAATTGATTTTGTTTTGTCTGGAATTAATACATCTTCATCGATGTGCATTGTAACTCCTAAACCTTTACAATCTGGGCAAGCACCATATGGACTATTAAATGAAAATAATCTTGGTTCTAATTCTGGTAAACTAAAATCGCATAATGGACATGCATAATTTTCTGAGAATACTATTTCTTTATCTCCGATTATATTAATTACTACTTTTCCGTTTGATAATTTAGTAGAAGATTCTATTCCTTCAAATATTCTGCCTCTTGAATCCTCTTTTATTACTATTCTATCAATAATAACATTTATATTATGTTTTTTATTTTTTTCTAAATTAATTTCGTCATTTAAATCTACTGTTTCACCATCTATTTTAGCTCTAACATATCCATCTTTTCTTAAATCTTCTAATAAATCTTTATGTGTTCCTTTTTCGCCATGAACTACTGGAGCCATAATTTCTATTTTAGTACCAACTTCGTATTCTAATATTTTATTAGTCATTTCTTCTATGCTTTGTTCACTAACTGGAATATTGTGTTTTGGGCAATAAGGAACTCCAATACGTGAATATAAAAGTCTTAAATAATCATATATTTCTGTAATTGTTCCAACTGTACTTCTTGGATTTTTATTTGTTGATTTTTGATCTATTGATATACTTGGACTTAATCCTTCAATTGAATCTACTTCTGGTTTATGCATATTACCTAAAAATTGTCTTGCATATGCACTTAAACTCTCAACATATCTTCTTTGACCTTCAGCATAAATTGTATCAAATGCTAAACTTGATTTACCACTTCCGCTTACTCCTGTCATAACAACTAATTTATTTTTAGGAATTTCTATATTTATCCCTTTTAAATTATTTTCTCTAGCATTTTTTATAATTATTTTATCCATATGTACACCTCACTATAGTATTTGCTCAAATCTTGCATATTATAACACTTTTTAGTGCAAAACAAAAGTTGAATATTTAATTCTTTTAATAATTATATATATATTTTATTACACGAATAAATGTTTGTCAATGAATTCTATAAATTAAAAAAGAGTCAAAACCCTTTTTATTTACAACATGCTTCTCCTACTAGTGAATTATCATCAAAATCATACTTCCCATTTTCATCAGCTACACATATGGACTTTTGAACGTTATTTATAGTTTTATTTTTATAAATACATGTATTTGTATATATATTTTTTTCACCACCCGCGACATAAATTTTTACAATGTAATCATCAGATATTTCTTTGTTATTAACAGAATCTTTTATATCTTCGCTAATATAATTCCAGTTTTTAAGTTCTACTAATTTTATATTAATATTTTTTTCACTTGTGAAGCTCTTTAACCATACATCATTTAAATCTAAATATAATACTGCTGATTTTTGAATTTCTTTATAAGTATTTTTTAGTTCATTTTTAGAAGTGTCTTTATTAATTTGACCAAAGGTGATTATTGAACTAACACTAACAACTGAAATTATTATTAATACTGCCATTAATTCAATTAACGTAAATCCTTTTTTATTCATAAGAGGTCCTCCATATTATATATAAAATTATACAATATTTTTATGTGAATTAAAAGATTCTTTTTTTAGATTTTTATAAAATCTTGTATATCCTTCTATATAACCTAAATCATATAATTTAGACATTATTTCGTTTTTATTAATATTTTTGAATTTTTTCATTTTATTATTTCTTAAATCATAAAGTGAGTCTTTTATTCCTTCTGTGTAACCTAATTCATATGCTTTTATATATCTATACATCTTACCTCCTACTATTTTATACGCAAAAAGTTATATAAAACACTACAAAATAAAACCTCATTTTTTATTTGAGGTGTTATTTACAATACAATAGCTATTAAATTACTACTTCCTTTATTAACCATTTTTTGAATTGTTTGAGATAATTTATATTTCGATGCTTCTGATAATAGTGATAATTTAGCTTGTATTCCTTCTGATACAATTTCATCTAAACTTCTACCAAATATTTCACTTTGCCATATTTTTTCCGGATTAGTTTCATCTTTCATTAAATGATCTATTAATTCTTTACTTTGAAGTTCACTTCCTATAATTGGTTCAAAACTACTTTCTACATCTACTTTAACTAAATGAATACTTGATGCTTTTGCTTGTAATTTAATTCCATACCTTCCACCTTGTTTAATTACTTCTGGTTTCTCTAGTTTCATATCTGTTACTTTTGGTAATACTATTCCATAGCCTGTTTTATATACTTGTTTTAAAGCATCTTTTATACTTTCATATTCTCCTCTTCCACTACTATATTCTTGGAATAATTTAATTAAATCACCTTTAGAACTAATATTTTCACCAACTAAATCTTTTAATACTTCATTGAATAATTCTTCTTTTGCCTCTAAAGTAATTGTCACTAATGAATCATCTGTATCAAGCGAACTAATATATGCATTTGATATTTCATCATCTTTTAAAATATTAACATTAATATTTTCTACATCTCTTAATTTATCTACATTTGTGATTGATTCTTTCATTTTAACCATAAATTTTTGTTTTAGTGGATGCTCTGTTTTTAATGCTCCAATCCAATCCGGAATATTAAATTCTATATGATCTACAGGGAATTCATAAAGTGCTTCTCTTAATATATTAATAATATCTGATTCTGTCATTGTTTCTATGTTCATTGGTATTACTGGTACATCATATTTGTCTTTTAAACCGTCTACAAGAGTTTTAGTACTTATATCATTAGGCTTAATTGTGTTCATTATGACAATAAATGGCTTATTGATATTTTTAAGTTCATTAATCACTTTATTTTCTGCATGAGTGTAATCACTTCTTGATAATTCTCCAAATGAACCATCTGTTGTGATAACTATGCCTATTGTAGCATGATCTTTTATTACTTTTTGAGTTCCTAATTCTGCTGCTTCTACAAATGGCATTTCTTCTGGGAACCATGGCGTTTTTACCATTCTAGGATTTCCAAGTTCATCTTCATAGCCAAGTGCATTTAGAGTAACAAAGCCTACACAATCTACTAATTTAATATTGGTTTTAAGACCATTTAAGTCTATATGTGCACCACTACTAGGCACAAATTTAGGCTCAATAGTCATTATAGTTTTTCCACTTCCACTTTGTGGTATTTCATCAATACATTTTTTCTTTTCTTGCTCATCTTCTATATTTGGAACAATAAGAGTCTCTATACATTTTTTAATAAAAGTACTTTTGCCTGTTCTAACAGATCCTACTACTCCTAAATATATTTCACCACCAGATTTTTTATCAAGACTTTTTATAATTTGTGTTTTATCCATATATACCTTCTTTCTAGTCTAATAAATTCTATGAAATATATATGTTTCTATGCATTAAAAAAAAGCATTATTATAAATAATACTTTATCTTAACTATACCTTTTATAGGTGACATTTGGAATCATAACAACTATTACAAATAATATTATTACTGTTATTATGTTTGTAAAAAAAGCAAATAAATTACTAAATGTTGCATTATTGTATACTACTTTTGATATTATATCGTTATTTGTTGCAGTTGTTTCTTCATCAAAATTACTATAATTTAATGTATATTCAAAATTATCTACTTTAGTAATTTTTTTAAGTTTATATGAATCATTTTCATTAACGATTACATAGTCACCAACATTAAAATCAGATGCATTTTGTAAAATAATATATCTATCTTTCGGAATATCATTTTTATTGTATTCATCATCTACTTTTATATAATAATATCCCCATATATTTGCATCGTAAATATTATGAATTTGTTTATTGATAGTAAAATATGACATTATAACAATATATAAAATTAAATATATTGATATAATTATTCTAATAAAATTTAGTATTTTTCTTAACATAATCTCCCTCCATATTCTTCACTATTATTATATTCTTTCTCATCATATACGCTTAAATCAGGCGAATTATATTTGCCATATTCAAGTGATGAATTTAAAATATAGGCCGATTGCTCTATAAGCATTTGAAGACTACATTGCGAATATTTGTTTTTCATCATTACTTCATAAGCTTCAAATGGATTAGAAGGTTGGTTTAACATTGTTGCTATATCATATGATTTTTGTTCCCATATTTCATTACCTAAGAATGAAGACCAAAATTCATCCATTGTTCTTAACATTTTTGATTTAGTTTTTTCATAATTTTTAGGCATACTATCAAATTTGGAAATTAATGCATTTATAATATTTTTTTTATATTTTTCTGGATTTGAATCATAACATAATTCTACATCTATACTATCACCAAATATTTTTTTAAAGTCTTCTTCACTAAAAAAACTTTTTGTTGCACTAGAATTTGTTGGAATTAAATCTAAGGCTACTCCATTAAATAACATATTAACTGTATTTATTAAAGTTTTTTTCATTAACTCATTTGTATCTTTTAAATTTGTTGTTTTTAGTATTAGGTCTCTATATTCAAAATGACCACGCATTATTTCAGCAAATGGTGCATCGCATTTTTCTCTTAAAAGTCTATTTGCTAAATCAATACCTTCTTGTTTCTTTTGACACTTATTAACTTTATCAATTATAGCTTTAGCCGTAATTCTGCCACTTTTATCAGTAGTTAGACTTTCAGCATATATATGAAATTGTTCATATAATTTTTCACTCATATTTCTTTGCACTAAATCATCTTCAACACTTTGAAAATATTTTGAACAACCTGGGTCTCCTTGCCTTGCAGCTCTACCTCTTAATTGCCTATCTATTCTTTCGCTATTATTTTTACTAGTGCCAATTACGTATAAGCCTCCTAATTCTTTTACTCCTTCTCCAAGTTTTATATCAACTCCACGACCAGCAATATTAGTGGCTACTGTTACACTTCCAAGTTGACCAGCAGTACTTATTATAGATCCTTCTTTAGTATGATTTTCAGCATTCAATAAATTATGTACAATACCATTTTCTGCAAGTAATTTGCTTATTTCTTTGCTTTCCTCTACACTTGTCGTTCCAATTAATACTGGTTGTAGTGTTTCAGTACATCTGATAATTTCATCTATTATAGCTTGATATTTTTGCTTTTTTGTTAAATAAAGTTCATCTTCTTTATCTATTCTTATGCACGGTTTTCTTGTTGGAACTCTATATGTACTAAAACCATATATTTTTTCGAATGATTCATCATTACTAGTACCAGTCATACCACTAACATTTTCATATGCTTTAATTAAATTTGGATATGTATTTTTGCCTAGTGTGCTTCCTGATGTTGTTAATGGAACTCTATAGTGAAGTCTTGGATCATTTTTGGCTCTAATTGATTCAACTAGTTCTACAGCTGTTTGGGTAAATCCTGAATATTTACTATCCGTCATATATGTACCAGTATTATTATCAATTAAAGCAATTCTTGCATCAACGCTATCATAAGGTTTTACTACTGCTCCAGTTATCTTATCAACTATCTGATAATCTATTCCATTTCTTAATAAATATTTTGCTTTCAAAATATCTTCAATACATCCTATTCTTGTTGTAGCTAAATCTTCTTTTTCGTTTGGAGATAATCCTTTTTCTTTTTCAACTAATGTATAAACATAATCTATAAGTGTTTGAGACATTGTTACTTCTCCAGTACTTCTTGTAATTTTTGTTTCTCTAAATACAGCCTTTTCTTTTTGACCTGTTTTTGGATTAATAACGTATGGAGGATTATTTTCAGTTTCTTCAACATAACAATCTACTGGATCTTTTGAACCGTCTTTTTTTCTATTAAGTTCTCCTTCTACAAATCTATTAGCCCATATTAAAGCATCAATTATTTTTTGTTCATCTTTTGAAACATCAGTTCTTGATGAAGATAATAATAATGGATTTAATGCTTGGTCTAAAAGTACATCATCTGCTTCATCAACTATTGCTTTAGATAGTTTTTTTCTTATGTATTTATCTTCAAATCTATCTACATTGTTATCTTCTAACATATCAAAGGCTATAGTTGTAGCTGTACTATAAACTATATCTGAATCGTAAGATTCTCTTTTATTTCTTATGTATTCTTCACGTGCTTTTTTATCTTTTGGTCTATTCCTATTAACACATCCGCATGTTAAACCTAGTAAACTAAATACATCCTTATTTTCTTTAGCATTTTCCTCTGCTAGAAAGTCATTTGATGTTAAAACGTGTACACTTCCCCACTCACTTTTATCTAAACTTTTAGTGGCTTCAAGTGCTGATAAATAGGCTGATAATACTTGAACCATAGTTTTTCCTTCACCAGTTTGCATTTCAACTATGGTTTTATCTTCAATCATTGCGATTGCTGCTTCTACTTGAACATCATAAGGTATTTTATAACCAGTACTTCTTCTTACTGCTTCTTTACAAGCTGCTAAAGCTTCTGGAACAATATCTTTAATATTTTCACCATTTCTAAGCCTTCCTCTTAATCTTTCAGTTGTCTTTGATAAATCTGTGTTTTTTCCTCTAATCATAGAGAATTGCTCATTTACTTTATCTATAATTTTTAGATACTCTTTTCTAACACTCTTAAAATACAAGTCATTCAACTTTTCCTTGATTGCCATATCATTCACCTATTTTATCATTATATAGATAATATATCATTTTTAGGTGTTTTTTACAATAAAATATCTATTTTTTTACATCTATATTAATCATATTATAAACAATTAATTGATACTCATTTACTCTTCTTTCAACTTTAGCATTAATTTTATAAACAAAATTTTTCTCAATGGATTTTATTTTATTAAGAGAATCCTTAAATATTACTCCATTTATACTTTTATACTCATCAGATAACTTTAAAAAACAAATTCTATCATTATTCTTAGTTCTTTTCATATCAAAATTATCTAAAAATAAGACTAGTGTTATTGTTTTTTCAAAATAATCTTTAATATTTTCTAGTGTTACCATGTTAGTTCTATCAAATTTAGTTACTGGATGAAATGATAAATAGAAACCATAATTTTTTATTTCATGTTCAATATTTTCTTTATCTGCATAATCATTTATATCATCAAATACAGGTTTTTCTTCTACGACTAAGCTTAATTCTTTACATAGACTAACATAGTTAATTATTTCATCTATATTCTCTATGTATTGTTTTTTATTTATGCAAAAATTATCAAATGCTCCACATTCAATTAAAGATATAACTACTTTTTTATTGATACTTCCATGATAACATCTAATCATAAAATCATAGAAAGAATCAAATTTTCTTTTATTTCTTTCTTCAACTATTTCATTTGAAACAGAATATGATATTTGTTTTATCATACTAAATGGAAGGACTAATTTTGAATTATATAATTCAAAGTCATTAGTAGACTCATTTATATTAATTTTATCAAATTCTAAACCTAATAATTTTGATTCATCTAAATAATCTTTTATATCACTACTATTCTTTTTCATATTTAGTAAACTTTTCATAAAGAAACTTGTATAATGAACTTTTAAATATGCCATTTGAAATGCTACAAGTGAATATGCTGCTGAATGAGATTTATTAAAACCATACTCAGCAAACTTAATAATCAAATTATATAATTCTTCTGCTATTTTAGAATCATATCCTTTTGTTATAACACAATTAAAGAACTTTGATTTTTCTGATTCAATAATATCATGCTTCTTTTTAGACATAGCTCTTCTAACTATATCTGCTTCACTATATGAATATCCTGCAACTTGTCTTAATATTTCTAATACTTGTTCTTGATAAATGATTATTCCATAAGTACTATTTAATATTGGTTCTAATTCTTTGACTATATAGTTATATTTCTTGCCTCTTCTTCTTGCAATATATTCATCAATATTATCTCTTGGTCCTGGTCTATATAATGCAATAGCATCAACTAAAGTATTAAAATCATTAACTTGTAACAATTTAAGAAAGTTTTTCATACCTTGTTTTTCAAATTGAAATATACCACTTGTATAAGCATTTTTAAATAAATCTAAAGTTTTTTGATCATTTAAGTCTATAAAGTTAATGTCAAAATCACGTCCACTTTTCTTAATGTCTTCTAATATATTTGAAATAGTATTTAAATTTTTAATAGATAAAAAGTCCATTTTTAAAAGGCCTAATGTTTCAATATATTCCATACTATAACCAGTTAAAATAACACCATTTGATTTATATAAAGGCATAATATTATCTAAACTAATATCACTTATTACTACTCCTGCAGCATGCATACCAGTATTCTTTTTTAGACCACATAATTTATTACAAATAATAATTAAATTTTTAACATAGTCATTTTTTCTTAAAAAAGACATAAATTCTAAATTATTTTTAAGTTCAACAAATGTTTTTTCATCTTTAATAGTTTTACATAATTTATCAATTAAAGTATTATCATATTTTAATACTCTTCCTATATCTCTTATTATTTGTTTTGGAAGCATTGTATTAAAAGAAACTATTCTAGCAGTATTTTTATGACCATATTTATTTGATACATATTCTATTACTTCTTCACGTTTTAAATTATCAAAATCTATATCTATATCAGGCATAGTTATTCTATCTGGATTTAAAAATCTTTCAAATATTAAATCATATTTTAAAGGATCTATATTAATAATACCTAAAGCATAATTCACTAATGAAGCAGCTCCACTGCCTCTACCAGGACCTACTAAAATATTATTCTTTTTGGCAAATAAAACAAAATCATAAACTATTAAAAAATAATCTACATAATTCATTTTTTCTATTATAGATAATTCATATATTAATCTATTTTTATATTCGTTAGTTACATTGCCATTTAATCTTTTTTCTAATCCTTTTTTAGCTAAAGCTCTTAAATATGATAAAGAATTTTCATTATAGACTGGGATATGAAGAGTACTTTTTGGTATTTTAATATCTATATTAGATATAAAGTCATAAGTAGTTTTAATATCTTCAATATTATTATTCTCTATTAGATAATTATCTTCTAATGATATTTCATCGTCTATTGTTTTTGATTCTTGTATAAGTTTAATATATTTTAAATATATTTTATCTTCTTTATTGAAATATTTTATTTTAGGTAAATATAAAACTTTATTAGATATGTTTTTAGCTTCAATTTTAGACTTTTCATCATAATAATAAATATATATGTTTTTAAATGTTTTGTTTAAAAATATATAGTCATTCGCTTCACAAACAACTATTAAGTTAGATTCTAATTTTTTAATATCAGAAAAAGATAAACTATCTATATTATTTTTACTTACTATCTTACACAATGAAATGTATCCATCATAATTTTTAGCATATAAATAAAATGTTTTATCATCTATAGTTAATTCTATTCCAATAATTGATTTTATATTATTTTTAATACATTTAGAAATAAATTCATAATCTCCAAACATATTGTAATCTGTTATCCCAATTGCAGTATATTTATTGTTTATAGCATAAGAAATTAACTCATCAATTTTGATAAGACTATTCATTAAATCATATTCAGTTTTTATATTTAATGGAATATATTTCATATGCACCTCTTTTAGTATTTTAGCATAATAAAAGTGACTTTAAAAGTCACATTTAAAATCGAATTATTTTTATTAATATTTTTAAAATATATATATTAAAAAGT
>CAVIDW010000008.1:35031-45190 GCA_963641945.1 bacterium
CTATATCACTAAAATCTACTTTATCCATTTCTTCTATTACTTCTAGTTGATTTTCAATAATTTGTCTTAATCTTCTTTTTAGTATATTGGTGTTTCTTCTTAATTGATCAGCATGGTTTTGAGCTTTTTCTGCTTTTAAAAGAGCATCGTTTATAATCCTACTAGCATTATGTCTAGCTTCACTTATCATACTCTCTGCTTCTTTTCTAGCAGAAGACTTAATTTGATCTCCAGCAGATTCTGCTGTATAAATAGCTCTATTCATTGTATCTTCTATTCTTTGATAATGAGCTATTTGATCTACAAGTTTTTTATTTTCTTCTTCAGTTTTTTTGCTTTTATTTAATAAGGTTTCATAATTATTAATTATTTCGTCTAAACATCTTTGTACCTGTACCTTATCATATCCGCGAAAAACTGTATCAAACTTTTTCATGCCTTTCACCTCAACATACTAATATACCAGTTTTATAATTAAATTACCATTCTCCCATGTCATCTTTTTTTGATGATTTCTTTGCTTCATCATCAGAAATATTACCTTCGATTTCAAATCCTTTAGGAGCACAAAGCACAATTCCAGGTCCTAATTTTTGCATTGTTCCTTCAATAGCATAAATGATACCCTTTAAAAAGTCCATTATTCTTTTAGAAACATCAGAAGTTACTCTTTTGAAATTAACTACAACTTGATTTTTAGCCTTTAAATAGTCAGCTATTTGCTGTGCTTCAGAAAAAGCTCTTGGTTCTACTAAAATAGTTTTATTCTTATAATCCTTAGTGTTGCTTTTGGTGCTTTCTTTTATTTCTTCATACATTTCACCATCTGGACCATCAGTTGTAAATATTTTCTTAAATTCAAATGCCATATAAAAGCCTCCTTAGTATGTACTACAATAATATTTTAGCACATTAAGACATTAGTAGCAATAAATTTTTTTATATTTTTAGAAAGTTAGACAAAGAAAAAAGTCGAAGTTCGTCACACTCCTACTTTTATATTAATATTCTTCTATTCTTTAATGTTTTTAACATTATAATAATAAATTGTAAATTAAAAATGCACTATTGTGCATCTTAAAATTTAACTCTATCTTCAATATATTTTTCTAAATCATCTAAATTTATTGTTTCTTGTTCCATTGTGTCTCTATCACGAATAGTAACAGTATTATTATTTATTGTTTCATCATCTATTGTAATACAATATGGTGTACCAATAACATCTTGTCTTCTATATCTTTTACCAATTGATCCAGTTTCATCATATGTACACATTAAATATTTAGATATTTTTTCATATACTTCACTTGCTTTTTCACTATGATATTTTTTTACAAGTGGTAGAATACATGCTTTATATGGTGCTAAGAAATTAGGCAATCTTAACACTTCCCTTTCTTCTCCATTTTCTAGTGTTTCTTTATGATAATGTTCAAATAATATCGCTAATATTGTTCTGTCTAAACCATAAGTTGATTCAATAATGAATGGAATATATTTTTCATTAGTTTCTGGGTCTAAATAATATTGTGATTCCCCACTATATTCTTCATGTCTAGTTAAATCAAAATTAGTTCTATTATGAGTGCCATTTATTTCTCCCCATCCAAATGGAAATAAGTATTCAATATCACATGCTGCTTTAGCATAATGTGCTAATTTTTCATGATCATGGAATCTTAATTTATCATTTGGTAATCCTAAATACTCAAAGAATTTTTTTCCATAATCTTTAAAATATTCATATAGTTCTTGATCATTTCCTTCTTTACAGAATGTTTGATATTCCATTTGTTCAAATTCTATAGTTCTAAATGTAAAGTTACCTGGTGTTATTTCATTTCTAAATGCTTTACCTATTTGTCCAATACTAAAAGGTAATTTTGCCCTCATACTTCTTTGAACATTTAAGAAGTTAACGTATTCTCCTTGAGCATTTTCTGGTCTTAAATATACAATTGATTTGTTATCTTTTACTACTCCTCTATAAGTTTCAAACATTAATTTAAATTGTCTTATATTAGTAAAATCACATTTGCCACATTTAGGACATGGAATATTATTATCTTTTATATATTTAATCAATTCTTCATTAGATAAAGTATCTCCAATACTAGTACCTGTATAATCATTAACTAAATTGTCTGCTCTATGACGAGTTTTACAATGTTTGCAATCTGTTAGAGGGTCTGCAAATGAATCAACATGTCCACTAGCTTCCCATACTCTTGGATGCATTAATATATCTGCATCTAGTTCATAAGCATTTTTTCTTTCTTGAATGAATTTTTTTCTCCATGCATCTTTAACATTATTTTTTAATCTACTACCAAGAGGTCCATAATCCCAAGTATTAGCTAAACCTCCATATATTTCGCTTCCTTGAAATATAAATCCATAATTCTTGCAGAAATTTGTCATTTTCTCCATTGAAATTTCACTTTTCATAAATTCCTCCTCAAAAAATAAAAAACTCCTAAAATATTGTAAGGGTCCACATAGGACGGTTCCACCTTACTTATTCTAGAAGAATCACTCTTTATTAATATAGCCTAAGTGCTTTACCATCACACTATTTTTGCTTTTCTCATTTAACATTTTAGCACAATAATTTATATTGTCAATATTATTTCATTTTTAATGTTAATTGAACAACATTTTCATTTTCTTTTTGTTCCTTTTCTTTATTTTTTTCATCATTTTCTGGATAATCACCTAAAATTTCTTTTGTAATATATTCTTTTTCATTTATTTCAAAACATAATCTTCTATTGATTTCCCAAGGTTTTGCCAAATCATCCATATCTATATATGGATTCGTTGTATATCTAATATCCATAATTACCTCCGTTTATTTAAAACTTAATTTTAATTTTGGTTCTTCTGATGCTTCTTTGATTGTTCTTTCTTTAGTAACTTTAGCTAGTTCTTTTAATACTCCAATTAATGAATTTTCTCCTTCATTATTGATGTTTATCATATTATCTTTGCTAACTCTGACTATGGGCTTTCTACTTAATGTACTTACCACTTTGCATTGCTTACTTTCAAAAACCACTTTTCTTGCAAGACTCAATGAAAATTCCTTGACATCACTTGGTAATTCTAAATTATCAATATCATCAAAATTTAGTAGATTAACTCCTAATTCTTCCCCTCTTGCTAATGGTCCTTCATCTGCCATAAATGTTCTATCAGAATAAATAACTGTAGAATATTCTCCATTTTTGTAAACAAGTTTTTCTTCATCGTATTTGTGTTCTCTTTTGCATAACACTTCTAATGATAAATAATCTCTTCTCATTATATTCTCCCCCCCTTTAAAAAGCCTATGTATTTTATCATAAATAATAACAAAAGTCAATTAAATGTCCATTTTCTGTTATTTAAAGAAGTAAATGCAATTTATTTTCATAAAAAAATAAAAGTTGCATTTAGTCTTAGAATGTTATTTAATATGTTTTATCAATTGTTTCTTAGGGAGGTGTTTAAAGAAAGGAAATAATTATGAAAAAAGAAAGATTAACTTATGAAGATAGATTATTAATTGATCAACTATTAAAATTAAATTACAAATTAAAAAACATTGCTCTAGCTGTAGACAAAGAACCATCAACTGTATCAAGAGAAATAAAAAACAGAAGGCTGTCTAATAATTCTACAGAAATTTGTGATAAAACAAAAAGATTTCCATTCATTTGTGGAAATTGTAAAAAGAAATATCATTGTAATAAAAAGAAATATCATTGTAATAAAAAGAAATATTATTATAATTATAAAAAAGCACAAGAAGATTATATTAGAAAACTTAAATATTCTAGAATTGGTATAGATATGACTATAGATGAAATTGAATACTGGAATGATTATTTTAATGAGATAATTTATAATAACAAGTGCAACACTTGATGTTTTAATAAAAAAAGTTCATATATTACTCATGATATAATGTTGGTGTCTAATCAAACATTAAGGAGTAATAAATATGAACTATATACATCTTACCATAGAAGAACGTGCTTGTATAAGTAAATTTAAAGAAATGGGATTAAGTTTAAGAGAAATGGCTAAATTATTAAATAGAAATGTTTCAACTATATCTAGAGAAATAAAACGAAATTCTTATAAAATAGGAATAAATAATTCAGTAAAAAGATATGTACCTACTTATGCTAATAGAAAGTATAAAGAAAGAAGAACTAAATGCTAGTATTGTAGAAATGGATACTGTAGTTGGTTATTGTATTATGACTTTATGTTTAAAGAAATATAAACTAATGTTAATGTTTTTAATAAAAAAATATAAGATTAAAGTTGATTATTTTGTTGACTGTTTTGTGAAATGTTTTCATTTTGCTTATAATAATCAGTAGGTAAATTGCCTGAAATTCGATTTATCTCAAAATCAATAAAATAATTTTCAGGATTATTCTCATCTATAACTAAATCTACCATTCCATCTGCATCAACCATTTTCCTATCATGTCTTGGATCACCATATAATACTACAGTTGAACCAGATGGCAAAGTATAATTAACAACAGGCATTTGAATTGGAACTTTGTTTACAGATATGTTAGTATTTTTTAAATGATATGGTAAGTTTTTAACAAGTTTTCCTTTTTTATTCAATTCATTAATTGCCTTAATTCTTTTAATAATCTTATTTATATTAATAACTGCTACTACGATAAATATCAAGGGCAATATTGTAAATAGCAATGAAACAATATTTTCATGCAATAACAATGAAACAACGTTATTATACATTGAATTCTCTACCATACACATTGATGGATCTTTTGAATTATAATATATTTTCTTATTTGTGCTTTCGGGATTACTATTACTTGAAATATCAGAGGAACACATATAATTATTTCCATCAACCGTATAATAATATTCTGGAGAATATACTATTTCTCCTTTGCTATCACGGCTAGTTCTAACTTTTACCCTGTTAGATAAAACTTCAGAATCAAAAAGTGAAGATTTTGAATAATTGGATACTAGAGTTCCTACTAAAAGGACTAAAAAAAACAAACCAGTAATTAAAAACATAAAGTAAAAGCCTATTCCTCTCTTAACATTTCTAGTGTTAATATCATACATAAAATCACTTCCTTATTGTTTAATTGATTATACCACTTATTTTTAATAATGTCATCATATAATCAAAAATCAGCAGTAAAATATATGATTAATTTGTGATAATGTCTTAAGTGTTAACTTGCAAAAATGTCTCAAATTTATATAATATTCCATCGAGGTAGAATAATAAGAAAGGTAGAATTAAATATGAATGAAAAACAAAAGTATGAAAAAATAAAAGAATATGTCGATTATGGAAGCAATAAAAATAGAATTGTTTTCCAACTTAATATATCTAAAAAACAAGTTATATAACTATAATGTACTGGTTTATCTATATTAAGTATTAATACTTTCAAATTTTATTGTTTCTTTTTTTATCATGTAATAATATTTTTTATATCTTGCGCGTTTGATGATATTATTTATTCATTGAGTTCATTATAGATTAAATTTATTAAAGTTTCTGCTCCTTCTAATACTCTTTTTAGGCCTTTATATTATATTCATTACATGGAGCAAATGACTTCCTATGTTCTTTTAATATTCCATATTTTTTAATTGCTTCTATATGTTTTTTTGTTCCATATCCTTTGTTATGAGCAAAGTCATATTCTGGATGTTCTTTATCAAGTTCATACATCATTCTATCTCTTGTAACTTTTGCTATTATTGAGGCAGCTGCAATACTTTGACTTTTAGCATCTCCTTTTATAATTGATGTACTTGGAATATCAGCGTCTAATTTAACTGCATCTATCAAAACATGTTCTGGTTTAACACTTAAATTGTTTAATGCTTCTTTCATAGCTTTTTTAGTTGCTTCTAATATATTAATTTCATCTATTACTTCGCTAGAAGACATACCAATACCAACGCTAACTGCATTTTCCATAATTACATCATATAGCATTTCTCTTTTTTTCTCTGTTACTTTTTTTGAATCGTTTATTCTTTCATCATAAAAATCAACTGGTAAGATTACTGCAGCTGTAACTACTGGGCCAACTAATGGTCCTCTTCCTACCTCATCTACCCCAGCTATATATTTTATTCCTTTATTATATAATTCATTTTCGTATTCTTTCATAATCACCACATATGAATTATATCACATTTCAAGAAAAAAGACTGTTTTAAACAGTCTAATTTAATATTATAAACATTCTACGTATGTATCATTTAAACATCTTACGCAACATAAGCAGTTGCAATCCATAGTAAATATTGAATCAGTACTTACATATGGATAAAGTGATGTTGTATCTGGGTTTTGTGCTAGAACTCTAAATGTACAGCAGCAACCATCTATTTTTTCTACTCTAAAAACAGTACTTGTTGTTTCAGTATCTGTTCTACTTACTGGCATGCTCCAAGGTGTTCCATTACTTCCACATGCATAAAGCATAATTGGTCTAGTATTACAGATAACACAATTGCTTCCACCACCTAATGCTGGTCTATCACATGAAAGTAAACAATTATCCGGGCAAGCATTAGATTGTAATACATTTATTACCTTTAATATTTCCATGATACAATTATCACAACAATTATTATCGTTGTTATTATTACACATATAATCCACTCCTTTATATCTACTAATAGGTTATGAATTATGTTAAATTTTGTTTACATTATTTATCTAATTACTGTCTTGTAGATTAAAAAAAGAACTATTACTAGTTCTCATAAACACTAACTTGTTTTTTTTCTTTTCCTTTTCTTTCAAACTTAACATTTCCACTAACTTTAGCATATAAAGTATGATCTTTTCCCATACCAACGTTTGTTCCAGGATAAATTTTAGTTCCTCTTTGACGATAGATAATAGCTCCAGCTTTAGCTGTTTGACCATCTGATAATTTAGCTCCTAATCTACGGCCAGCTGAATCTCTACCATTTTTAGTAGAACCAACACCTTTTTTAGATGCGAATAATTGTATATTAAAATTCATTTTATTCATGGTTTTCCTCCTTAATATTAATATTTTTATCATAATTATTTCTTAGTTCATAAATCATATTCACTAAGTTATTAAGTAAGCTATTTGTTATATTATCTTTCTTAATATTAATAATTTCTAAATTATTAGTATCAGTATAACTTATAGCATCTTTGTCAATTTCAAGTATTGCATTTATAGTTGTAATTATCATTGTACTGAATGACGCACATACTATATCTTTTCCATAATCATCATAACCTGCATGACCATGACATTTAATACTTTCAATCAACCCATTATTTTTTTTGATATTTACTTTTATCATTACTTATTAATTGATTTAATTAGTATCTTAGTATAGGGTTGTCTATGTCCTTGAGTTTTTCTATATTTTTTCTTTGGTTTATATTTGAAAACTAAGATTTTCTTTTGTTTACCATGTTTTAAAACTTTAGCAACAACCTTTGCTCCTTTAACAGTAGGAGTTCCTACTTTACCATCAACAAATAAAACTTCATCAAAAACAACTTCACTATCTACTTCGTTATCTAGTTTTTCAACATATAATTCTTGGCCTTCTTCAACCATATATTGTTTTCCACCAGTTACAAAAATTGCTTTCATTTACTTTTCCTCCTTCAATAAGACTCGCTTTTGAGGTAATTCATTATGAATATTTCTAACCTCTTCAACGCGGTTGTAGAGAAAGATTTCTACAAACAACAGTATTTTAGCATATTTACTTGGTTCTGTCAAATAATTTAGATAAATATTTTTTTTCTAAATAATTATTTATAATGTGATAATAATCTCTTTTAAAATTATTTGTGTTTTTTACTCTTTTTACCTTATCAAATTTATAGTTATTTAAGTATCTTTCTAATATAAATTTATTTTGTTTGTATTTTAAATTTTTTATTTCTATTATAATACATTTGAATAAAAAGATAGTCAAAATAAATGCAAATAAAGTTTTCTTAGTGATTATAAAAATTATGGTAAATAATACTGATATCACTAAAGAAATTATATTAGATATTTTATATGGCATTATTTTATTTAATAGTATATTTAATAGTTTCCCTCCATCTAATGGAAGTATTGGCATGAAATTAAAAGAAATTAATAAATAATTTATATTCATTAATAAATAAAATACATGATTGGTTATAAAGCCATTAAAATAAAATGATTTTATCATAAAATAAAATATCAATTCAAATGTTATTCCTCCAAGTAAAACAAATAATTCTTTGTTTGAATTAACGTTTAAATCTTCATTGTATGTGGTTATTCCTCCAAATGGATATATAGTTATTTTGTCATATTTAAAATCTATCAGAATTGAAAAAAATAAATGTCCTGCTTCATGAATTAATATAGTTATGAGAAGTAAAAACAAATACTCAAAATAGCCAGATAAAAAAGATAAGAGCAAAAATATATATGTGGTATCATGGATTTTAACCCTCATTTAAATCAACTGGCTTATCATCTTTAAATAATGCATAATAATATTCTTCACTAGATGTTCCAATAGTTTCACCAGTTTCAATATAATCATATAATTTAATACTTTCTTTAACATTACCATACCAAGCATAATATCCATCACTTTGCTGTACAATTATTGTGTTATTATAGCCATCTTTTTTACCTATATATGTAACTATTCCACTGCTTTTTAGTTTAATTTCTTCGTTCTCACCAATTATATATTTTACTCCATCTAAATATTTTTCATGTGTTTTATTTTCTAAAAATGATACTTTTGCTGTATTGTCATTCTTAAATATAGTTGTAAAATTATTTAAAAGTTTATTTACTTTACTAAAATCGTATGTACTATTTAAAACATCATCTATTATAAATTTTTTAAATTTAGGTGAATAATTTGATATTGTTACTACAAGCATAATGAAAATAATTATTGTAAATAGTTTGCTTAATATTTTTGTTAGCATTTCGTTTTTAGGTTTTTCATTTTTATTATTTTTATATTCTTCGTATGTCATAGTAAATATTATTCCATATTTAATTATTTATTCATAAATTCATAGAAACTATAATATTGATTGTTGCCTATTATTATATGATCCACTACTGGAATAGCCATTATTTTTCCTATTTGCATTAGTGTTTCTGTAACTTTTATATCTTCCTTACTAGGAGTTGGGTCTCCACTCGGATGATTATGTATAACAATAATACTATAGGCACTTTCTAAGAATGCATTTTTAAACACTTCTCTTGGGTGAACACATGATGAATTAATAGTTCCTTTGAACAATAATTTATATGATATTAATTTTGACTTTGTGTCTAAATATAATGCATAAAAACACTCTTGATATTCTTCTATAAATATATTTTTAAAATATTCATAAATTTTCTTTGAGGAATTTAAAAGTACTTTTTCTTTTTGTTCTATGTAATAAACTCTTTTACCTAATTCTAAAGCTGCTAATATTTCTATTGCTTTTACTTCACCTATACCATTAATTTCAGTTAATTTATTTATTGTGATATATTTCATTTCTTTTATATTTTTAAAGTTTTTTAATATATGATTTGATAACTCTTTTACTGAATAGTTTTTAGTACCTGTTTTTAATATAATACTTAACAATTCTTCATTAGAAAGACTTTCTTTACCATATTTTAATAATCTTTCTCTTGGACGTTCGCTTAATGGAATGTCTTTAATCATTATTTTCGACATATCTTTCCTTTCTTTCAAATTAAAAAGACAAATTTTATTTTGTCTTCTCATTAATTTAATACGCAAAAACTTTTTAAAACACTACTTTTTTTAGTGAATTTAATATTATAACTTTTCTATTTCTTCAATGGTTAATCCTGTAATTTCAGAAATAGCATTTAAATCAATATTCTTTTCTTTCATTTTTCTAGCATGTTCTATATTTACGTTATTTAGTTTAGTTTTTTGAGTCTTTAGTTCTTCTCTACTATTTTTTAGTTCTTCATTCTTCTCTGAAATAATGGTTCTTAAAGCATTTTCTGTTTTCTCTTGATCTTCTTCTCTACTTATGAATGTTATAAAGTCACTATCACTATTTAACTCATTTACTTTATCTTTATATTCCATTATTCTC
>CAVIDW010000009.1:0-42902 GCA_963641945.1 bacterium
ATATTATATGTATAGGTGAGTATATGAAACAATATATAACTAATTATTTAGAAGAAACTGATAAGTTATTAAATAAAAAAATAACTATTGATGATATAGAAAATCATTTAAATAAAATTAACTTTTTCTCTCATGAAAGAATAGTTCATTTAATAGTGACTATGTTTAGTGGTGTGTATGCCATATTATTTTTAATATTAACTCTATTAAATTCATTGTTTGTATATGCTTTTTTACTAATGATGATAGTGTTTATGTTTTATATTTTTCATTATTATTTTTTAGAAAATTCTGTTCAAAAGATGTATTATCAATATGATAAAATGAAAGAAAAAATAAAATAGAATAATTTCTTGATATATTTTTTTAATGCTTGTATAATTGATTTATGGTGAAGTAATGAAAGATAATAAACTTGAAAGATTTTTTAAAGCGATTGATTTTAATAAAGATTATGAAGAGTACTTTACTAATGCTAAAGTAATGGATGTTAGACTTAATAAAGAGTTAAATAGAATGACTTTATTAATCAATTTAGATACAGAAGTACCAATAAATGTATTTAATGAATTATGTGTTAAAGGACTTAATTTAGATGGGGCTTCTTCTGCTAGATATAAATTTACTATTAATGGTAGTGAATCTTTTTTTAGGGATTATTTTAATTATTATTTTGATATTTTAGTTAAGAAATGTCCGATGCTTGAATGTATTGATAGAGATAAAATAACATTTAGTGATAATATTATTAATATATCTGTTTTGAATAGCGCTGAAGCTAATAAAATTAAATCTTTAAAAGAAAAAATTATTATATTTTTAACTGATATGGGATTTGAAAATGTTGATGTTAATGCTGTTATTGATGAAGTAGAACATGAAAGATTTAAGCAAGAATTATTAGTTGAAACTAAAAAAGAAGAAGCTAAAACTGAAACTAAGAAAGTTATTAAAGGAAAGAGTATTGTTGCAACTGAAGTTTCTCAGATTAAGAATCTTGTTACTAATCAAAATAACGTTGTTATTGTTGGTAAAGTATTTGGTGTTGAATCTAAGAGTACTCAAAGTGGATGGTATATTATTACTCTTAAGATAACTGATTATACTGATAGTATTATGTCTAATTTATTTACTAAAGAGGTAGATGAGTTTAATTATTTACTTTCTAATGTTAAAGAAGGAAAATGGTATAAATTTAGAGGTAGTGTTAAGTTTAATACAAGAAGTAATGACTATGAGTATGGTATTAATGATGTAGAAGTTTTTGATAGAAAAGAAATTCAAATGGTTGATGATGCTCAGGTTAAAAGAGTAGAATTGCATGCTCATACTATGATGAGTCAAATGGATGGAATTACTAAACTTGATTTAGGAAAACATACTTGTGAATTAGTAAGTAAATGTATTGATATGGGGTATAAAGGAGTAGCTATAACTGATCATAATGGTTGTCAAGCGTTTCCAATAGCATATCAAATAATAAATGGATACAATAAAAAACAAGAAGATTCAAGTAAGAAATTTAAAGGTTTATTTGGAACAGAATTAACTCTTGTAGAAGATATGGTTAATATAGTTATTAGACCAACAGATGAATCATTAATATCAAGTGAATATGTTGTATTTGATACAGAAACAACTGGCTTTAATGCTGCATCTGGAGATCAAATGATTGAAATTGGAGCAGTTAAAATTAAAGAAGGAGTAATAGTTGATAGATTTGATGAATTAATTAATCCTTTTAGACATATACCAGATAGAATAACTGAATTGACTGAAATTAGTGATGAGATGGTTAAAGATTGTGATAATGAAGAGAATGTCACTAAGAGATTTTTAAGTTGGATTGGTAATGATCCATTAGTTGCTCATAATGCTAAATTTGATATTAACTTTTTAGAAATGTCTATTAAGAAATATGGCTTAGAAGAATTAACTAATACTGTAATTGATACATTAGAATTATCAAGAGCTATTGATCAAGGCTTTGCAAGACATAGTTTGTCTGCTTTAGTTAAAAGATATAATGTTCCTTTTGATGAAGAAAGCCACCATAGAGCTGATTATGATGCTGAAGGGACTGCTCTTGTATTTAATAAAATGCTTAAAAAACTAGATGGTCTTAATTATGAAAAAATAAGTGATTTAGAAAGACTTATTAGTAAAGAAGAAATACATAAATTTGGTAGAACATATCATTTTAATGCTATTGCTTTAAATAGAACTGGACTTAAAAATTTATTTAAAATTATTTCTCTTGCTAATACTACATATTTATATAAAACTCCAAGAATATTAAGAAGTAAATTAAATGAACTTAGAGAAGGAATATTAATTGGTAGTGGTTGCTATGAGTCTGAAGTATTTATTGAAGCAAGAAATAAGGATGGGGAAGAATTAACTAATATAATTAATTTCTATGATTATGTAGAAGTTCAACCTCCAGAAGTGTATGATCATTTACTTCAAACTGGAGACTTTGGAAGTATATTTGAACTTAAAAATCATATTAAGAAAATAGTTGAAGCTGTAGAAGGTGCAGGAAAGATTATTGTTGCGACGGGAGATGTGCATCATTTTACTCGTGAAGATAAAATATATAGAGAAATAATTGTTAATCAAAAAGTTCCTGGTGGAGGAAGACATCCTCTTGCAAAAAGTGATATTAAAAATATACCATCACAACATTTTAGAACTACTAATGAAATGCTTAGCGATTTTGATTTTTTAGATCCAGAGACTGCATATAGAATAGTAGTAGAAAATACTAATAAAATATGTGATATGGTTGAATTCTTTGAAGTTATAATGGATACAAAAGGTATTCCATTTAGTCCAAGAGTTAAAGCTGATGATGGTCAAAGTTATTTAGATTGTCCTAGAGTTGTTACTGATTTGGTTTATGATAAAGCAAAGAGTTGGTATGGAGATCCTCTTCCACATAATATTGAAGAGAGAATTTCTAAAGAATTGTATGGAGATATTATTTATACTTATTGGAATCAAAAATTAAAGAATGAAAATCCTAGTATTAGTGATGAAGATTTAGAAAATCAAACATTTGATCATTTACATGAAACTATATTAGCTGGTGCTGATAAAGTAAAAGAAATAATTGGTGGTTATGTAAAAGATAACTGGAATAGTGAAGAAGATGGAGAAATGGATGAAAAGAGTCTAGCTAAAAAGGTTAAAAAGACTCTTGGAGGTATTATTGGTGGGGGATTTGATCCAATATACTTAATTGCTCAAAGACTTGTTAAGCACTCTAATGATGATGGATATTTGGTTGGTTCAAGAGGTAGTGTTGGTAGTAGTTTTGTTGCGACTATGATGGGTATTACAGAAGTTAATCCGCTTCCTGCTCATTATAGATGTGAGAATTGTCAACATAGTATTTTTGAAGATGAAGAAGGTAATGCATTAGGTGCTACATATTCAAGTGGATTTGACTTACCAGATAAATTATGCCCAAAGTGTGGTTATAATCTTAAAAAAGATGGTCAAGATATGCCATTTGCAACATTCTTAGGATTTAATGCTGATAAAGTCCCAGATATTGACCTTAACTTTTCTGATTTAAATCAAGCTAGTGCTCATGAATATACTAAAGTATTGTTTGGAGTTGATAATGTTTATAGGGCAGGAACAATTGGTACTGTTGCTGATAAGACTGCATATGGATTTGTTAAAGGTTATTTTGAAGATAAAGGTATATTTGATAAGAGAAGTTGTGAGATTGAAAGACTTGCTAAAGGGTGTACGGGAGTTAAAAGAACTACTGGTCAACACCCTGGTGGAATAGTTGTTGTGCCAGATTATATGACTGTTTCTGATTTTACTCCTTATCAATTTCCTGCTGAAGATCCTGCTTCTGCATGGAGAACTACTCACTTTGATTACCATTCTTTAGAAGACAACTTATTAAAACTTGATATTTTAGGTCACTCTGATCCAACTCAATTAAGACAAATACAAGATCAAAGTAAGACTAATGTTTTAGATGTACCTCTTGATGATAAAGATACTATGAGCATATTTACTAGTACAGAGGTTTTAGGGGTTACTAATGAACAAATTATGTGTCCTACTGGTACACTTGGTATTCCTGAATTTGGAACTCCATTTACAATTGGAATGGTTGCCGAAACTAAACCAACTACATTTGCCGAACTTGTTAAAATATCTGGTTTAAGTCATGGTACTGATGTTTGGCTTGGAAATGCAAGAGATTTATGTACTCCTGATCAAGATGGGAATATTAGAGTTCCATTTAAAGATGTAATTGGATGTCGTGATGATATTATGGTTTACTTAATGTATCATGGTGTTAAACCAATTAAAGCATTTAAAATAATGGAATTTGTTCGTAAAGGAAAAGCAAGTAAAGATCCAGAAACGTGGAAAACGCATAGAGAAACTATGGAAGAAGCTGGTATTGAAGAGTGGTTTATTGATTCTTGCCAAAAAATTAAATACATGTTTCCTAAAGCACATGCTGCTGCATATGTAACAAGTGCGTTTAGAATTGCATGGTATAAAGTACACATGCCTGCATATTTTTATGCTTCATGGTTTTCTACAAAAGCAACTGATTTTGATATAGAAGCTATGATTAAAGGATATGATGTTATTAAAGAAAGAATAATTGAAATTAAGAATAAAGGAAAAGATGCTACTAATAAAGAGAGTGGCGTACAAGAGTGTTTAAATGTTGCTCTTGAAATGGCTGCTAGAAAAATAAAAGTTGCTCCATTTGATTTATATAAGTCTAAAGGAACAATATTTACTGTAGAAGATGATAATACATTAATACCACCATTTATAACAATAGATGGACTTGGAGAAGTTGTTGCTAAAAATATTGAAGCAGAAGCTAGTAAAAGACCATTTATTAGTGTAGAAGATTTCCAAAATAGATGTAAAGTATCTCAAACACTAATAGATAAAATGAGAACAATGGGATTATTTAAAGGTATGAGTGAAAGCTCTCAATTGAGTTTGTTTGATTTTGAGGTGTAGTAGAATGAAAATTGTAGTACTTTCAAGTAGTAGTAGTGGAAATTGTACTTTTATAGAACTTGATGGTGTAAGATTTCTAGTTGATGCTGGACTTGGATTTAATGATATAAAAAATAAATTATTTGATATAGGTGAAGAACCTGATGAATTAGATTTTATTATAGTGACACATGCTCATAATGATCACGTTAAAAGCATTCATTCATTCAATAGAGTATATAATACTAAAATATATATTGGAGAAGAAACATTTAATGAATATGCTAAAAAAGATTTAATAAAAAAATATGAATTTGTTGATAATTTAAGTGAAATAATGGGAATTAGAATTACTAAAATACCTATTTCTCATGATAAAAAAGGGTATGGATATGTATTTGAAAATGATAAAGTATCTATAGTTTATATGACTGATACTGGTATGATACATTATAAATATCATAATAGACTTTTAAATAAAACATATTATTTACTTGAAAGTAATCATGATGTTGAAATGGAAATGAATGGTAGTAAAGATGAGTGGACTAAAATTAGAAATATAGGAGATGAAGGACACTTATCTAATGAAGAATGTGCAAATTATTTATCAAAGTTTGTGGGTGAAAATACAAAAGCAATAATATTAATGCATATAAGTGATCATGATAATACATATGATTTAGCATATAATACAAATAGACAAATAATAAATCCAGAGATACCAATATATTTAGCATATAAAGATAAAATCAGTGAGATAATCAAAGAATAAAACTCTTTGATTTTTTTTCTTTTTATGTTATAATTATTACAATAGGTGATTGTATGAAAAAGAATATAAAATTGATAATCTTTTTATTATTAGTTTTACCACTTGCAGTAAATGCGTCAAGTACATTTAAAGAAGGAAAAACAAAAACTGGAAATTATATAACATTGTTTGAAAATTATAAAAAAAATATATATATTCCTTCTGATAGTAAATATTATGCTTATGAAGAAAGTGGATATAATTTTACTAATGGAAGTGGATTTAAGAATGGTGGATTCATAAGTTCTTTTGAATATAATTTGTCATTAAAAAATAACTTGTCATGGCTTGTTCTAGGCATTGGATATTGGACATTATCAAAGAATGGAACAGACAATTATTATTTCGTATCTGATGCACTATATTCAAAACATATGAATGATAGACTTGCAGTAAGAATTACAGAATATATTCAGCCATTTGCAAAAGTTAATGGACAAGGAACTATAAATAATCCATGGTATTTTGTTGAATCTTACATGATAAGATTAAAAAGCAATAATGAAAGTTATGGTAATTTGGGATCTGGCAGTAATTTAGGCCCACAAGAAATGTATATAGATAAAGGAACAACTAAATCAATTAACTTTATTGCATCGCCAGGATATGACATTTCATCATCAAATATTTCTAATTGTTTTTCTAATTATTTCTTAGTCGAAGGAAATAAAATAACAATTAGGTCATTAGATAGAGATTTAAATTGTGTAATAAATTTTGAACCAAAGCATTATACTGTAACACTAAATCCTAATGGCGGAACTTTAAATGGAAGTTCTAGTAAAGATGTTGTGTATGATAGCGTGTATGGAAACTTACCTACAGCATCAAAAATAGGATATATTTTCGATGGATGGTATACTGCTCTTTCGGGTGGAACTAAAGTAACAGATGCAACAAAAGTGACGCAAACTGAAAATCATACGTTATATGCTAAATATAAAACTGATGTTATCGATTATGAAACAATTTCAAATAGTTTTATGTGTGCTAATATTAGTAAGGGTAGTGAGCCATATATATTTACTTACACAGGAGATTGTGAAATACTAGATAATGGAGATAAAAATTGGAAAGTTAGGTATTTGACTAGTGGTGATTTAATTTTTAATGTTAGTGTTAATACAGATATGTTCATTGTTGGTGGCGGGGGTTACAATGGTGGAGGCGGAGGATATGCTTCTACGTTTAAAAATATAAAGATGGAATCTGGTGTTACAAAGCACATTGAAATAGGTGCTGGTGGTACAAAATCATCATCAGGTGGTAAAACATATTATTCTGATTCAAGTGTTTATTACGCTGATGGTGGGAAAAATGGCAATAGTGGAACAGGCGGCAATGGTGGTGGAAAAAAAGGCAGTGTAGAATGCACTCAGGGAGATCTTTACAACGAATTTAATGAAAGCTGGTGTACTGGAGATTGGATTACTACTCCTGGTGGTAATGGAAAAAGTTATGGAGGAGACCAGTATAGACAAAAAAGAAAGCCATGGTCTGCCCAAACAACATGTGAATTCGATTATGGTACAATATCAGGATGTTATGATGGAAATAGTGCTGCATATGCTCCTGGTGGTGGTGGATGTGATGCCTATTCCGCTGGTAATGCAACTAATGGTTCTGGTTTAACTGGTAAAAACTCTGGAGCAGGGGGAAATTGTCATAAAAATGGATATTCTGGAGTTGTTATTATTAGAAGTAAAATTCCTAAAAATATAGTTATTGATGGAAAAACTATAGCTACTTATACTGGTAACTTTACTGTGAGTGGTACTTCTTCTGATTGGAAGATTAAGTTTAAAACTGAAGGCGATTTAAAATTTGTTGAATCTGTTATGATTGACTTATTTATTGTCGGTGGAGGCGGTGGAAACGGTGGAGGCGGTGGATATGCTTCTACATATACTAATCAAAAGCTAGTAAAAAATACTACTTATTCTATTAAGATTGGTAGAGGTGGTTCTGTTAAGTCTAATGGAGAACAATCATATGTCAAGAGTGATAATGTAAAATATTATGCTGATGGAGGCAGTGCTGGAACTGGACAAAGTGGAGGTTCAGGTGGTTCTGGTGGCGGATATAATCATACTAAAACTGGAGCTGCATATGGTGGTAATAGTAGTGGAAAAGGACAATATAATACTAAAGGTAAGCCATGGTCTGGCCAAACAACATGTGAATTCGATTATGGTACAATATCAGGATGTTATGATGGAAATGAATATGCTTATTCAGGTGGAGGATCTGGAACTAAAGAATCTACTATCGGTGGTGGTGGTGCTCTAGGTACTGCTGGTACTAATGGTCTTGGTGGAGGTGGCGGTGTAAAAGCTGCAGGTGGTTCTGGTATTGTTATTATTCGTAACAAAAGATAGAGAAATCTATCTTTTTATTTGTGAGTATGGTAAAATTATTTTGGTGAATATAAAATGTATAGAAAAACATTTATTGAAATAAATTTAGATAATATTATAAAAAATGTTAAAACTATAATTAAGAAGTACCCTGACTATAAATATTATATTGGTATGGTTAAATCTAATGCTTATGGTCATGGAATGTATGTTATAAATGAAATGATTAATAATGGTATTAATTATTTAGCTGTTTCTAATTTAGAAGAAGCAATTGATATAAGAAGATTTAATAAAGATATACCAGTTTTATGTGTTGAACCAATTGAACTTGATTCTATAGATGTTGCGATTAAAAATAACGTAACTATTACGGTACATGATATTGATTACTTTAAAAAATTAAATGATCAAATTAAAAATAAAATTAAAGTTCATATTAAAATAGATACTGGTATGAACAGGCTTGGTATAAAAGACAAAGATAAATTTAATGAAATAGTTAAATTAATTAAAGAAAATGATAATATTTATTTAGAAGGATTATTTACTCATTTTGCGACACCTGGTGTTAATGATAAATTCTATGATAATCAAATCTCACAATTTAAATATATAACTAGTGATATTGATTTATCTAAAATAGATATTATACATTTGAGTAGTAGTTTTATAATGCTTGCTCATCCAAAAATTGAATTTGCTAATGGAGTTAGATGTGGAACAATATTATTTGGATATGATATTGCCCCTAAAAAATTAAATAATTCTCCTAAAAATATACTTAGAAAAATTAGAAATTCTTATTTGATTAAAAAATACAATATTAGTAAAACATATGAAAATGTTAATATTGATTTAAAACCTGCTTTTAAAGTTAAAACTAATGTTATACAAATCAAAAAGATTAAAAAACATGAAAAAGTTGGATATGGAATATTATATGAAGCTCAAAAAGATGAATTAATAGCAACTTTACCAATTGGATATGATGATGGAATTGGTATTAATCATGAGAATAGATATGTACTTATAAATAATAAAAAGTATAAAGTTGTTGGTGAAATATCTATGTGTATGATGAATGTTTTAGTAGATGAGAGTGTCAAAGTTGGAGATAGCGTTACTATTATGGGTGACTCAATAACTCTTGGAATGATGTCAAGACTTAATAATACATCAATACATAATACATTAGTTAATATAGGTAAAGTATTACCAAGAATATATAAAAAAGATGATAAAATAGTTTATAGCGAAGAATTCATTAAGGAGGGTAAATAATGAGTTTAAAAGGAATGATGATTAGAAAAGTCAAAGCAATAGATTATGATAAATTAAATAAACTTGCTAGTGATATAGGAAAAAGAAATAATAAAAGTGCTAGTTATGTAAAAAGAGATATGATTTTAAACTTTATTAAATATGGTATAGGTTATACTGATTATTTAAAAGGCGACTATATTAATTTAACGAAAGAACAAAAGAAAACTTTTTTAACTACTAAATCTTATTATAAAATGCTTAAATATTTAAATTCTGAAACTTATATAGCTACTATGAGTGATAAATTAGTTTTTAATAAAATATTTAAAGATTATCTTGGAAGAGAATTTATAGATTTAAGAACAACAAGTTTAGATGAATTTAAAAAGTTTATTAAAGGTAAAAAACATGTATTTGCTAAACCACCAATTTCTTTTGGAGGACATGGAATTGAAAAAATTACTGTTAGTGAAATAAAAGATGTTGAAGATTTATATAAGAGTTTAAAAAAGAAAAAATTAAATTTAATTGAAGAAGAAATAATTCAACATAAAGAATTAGATAAATTAAATCCTTATGCTGTTAATTCATTTAGAATAGTTACTCTTGTAAAAGATAATAAATCTTATATAGTTGGTAATGCTCTTAGAATTAATATAGATGATGCTATTGCTATTGGTTGTAGTGATGCATATATGAGACTTAATGAAGATGGAACTATAAGTAGTAGAGTAGTTGATGATTTGGCTAATGTTTATGAAGAGCATCCAATGGCTAAAATTAAGTTTGATACAGTTAAAGTTCCATTTGTAAAAGAAGCATATGAAATGGCTCTTAAAGCAGCTTTAGTTGTACCTGAAATGAGATATATTGGATGGGATATAGCTATTACTCCAAAAGGACCAGTTATTATGGAAGGTAATGAATATCCTAGTTATGGATTAATTCAATATTATTTATTTAATGATGAACATGAAGGACATTTAGCTACTATTGGAAAGATACTCGGTGAAGAAGAAATGAAGAAGATGAACCTATGAAAAAATTAAAAAAGAATACATTTATTCAGGGGACGCTGATTACTTCTATAGTACTTATTATAATTAAAATATTAGGTGCTTTATATGTTATTCCATTTTATAAGATTATTGGATCTAATGGTGGAACATTATATAGTTATGCTTATAATATTTATAATTTATTTTTAAATATTTCTACTGCAGGTATACCTGTTGCAATTGCAATGATTATTAGTGAATATATTGCTTTAAATATGGATGATGCTAAAGAAAGAGCATATAAAATAGGTAAAAAGATTATTTTAATACTTAGTTTAGTTTCTTTCTTGATAGTATTTTTAGGAGCGGATGTTATTGCTAAATTTATAATTAGTGATGTGAGTGGAGGAAATCCTGTAAGCGATATTGCTTATGTTATTAGAACTATGTCATTCTGCTTAATCATTATTCCATTCTTAAGTGCTTTAAGAGGATACTTACAAGGACATAAATATGTTGTTCCTACTTCATATAGTCAATTAATTGAACAAGTAGTTCGTATATTTGTAGTAATATTTGGTTCATATTTAGTAATTAAAGTATTTAAGAAACCGGTTAATGTTGGAGTAGCTGTATCATTACTTGGAGCATTTATTGGAGGACTTGCTGCTTATATATATTTAAGTATAAAAGTTAAAAATAATAAGAGTGAATTTCCAGTTAGTGAAAAAAAAGATGCTGTTAGTAATAAAGTTATTGCTAAAAAGATTTTATCTTATTGTATTCCTTTAATAATTATTTCTGTTGTAGATAATTTATATACTATAGTTGATGTTAAACTAATTATTAAAGGACTTAATATGGTAGGTTATAGTGCGATTGAAAGTGAAATGATGTCTGGTATTGTATCAACTTGGGCACCTAAAATATGTACTATTATTGTTGCAATTGCAATTGCTCTAACTACTAATATTATTCCTCATGTAACTTCTAGTTTTATTAAAAAGGATATGAAAGAAGTTAATAGAAGATTTAATCAAGCAATATCTACTATGTTACTAATTACTATTCCAATGGCATTAATGTTATTATTACTTTCTAATGAAGGATATTTTATATTCTATGGTAAAAGTAATTATGGCCCATTAATATTAAAAGTTTCAGCTATTAGTCATGTTTTTTTTGGAATATGGAGTGTAATTAATACTTGTTTACAAAGTATGAGAAAGTTTAAAGTAGTTTATATTAATTCAGTTGCTGGATTAGTTGCCAATGCTATATTAGATATTCCACTTATATTATTATTTGATAAAATTGGATTACCTGCTTATATAGCTACTATAGTTTCTACTTGTATAGGATATTTTATTTCAATAACAATTGCATTAGTTTATTTAAAGAAGAATATGAATTTTAGTTATAAAATATCAATTGAAACTATTAAGAAAATGATGTTACCAACTATATGTTTATTTTTACCTATATTATTATCAAAAATATTTATTAAGTATGACTATAGTTATTTGACATCATTTATATCATTATTTATTCATGGAATGTATGGCACTATCATTTACTTAGCTATTTCATATAAGAATGGATTATTATTTGATACTCTTGGTAAAGATGCAATAAATAATATATTGAGTAAATTCCATATAAAAGTAAAGGAATGATGATTCCTTTTTTTTATGATAAAGTATTTCAATATAAGATTTTATTGTTGTGAATTTATATGTGTTGTATCCTATCTATAGGATAGAGTGGGAAAGATATATGAAATTTAAACTATTATTGTTTAAATTTGAAATATGGAAACATTTTATTAGGACAATATGATGTTTTGAAACTGATACTACATATACGTTTAGTTATAATGCATATACAAAGAATAATATTCTTTTAATTAGTACTATAGGGACATATAGTTATTGGCCTTTAAATGATGCTGGAAATTTCTATTATGGTTATGCTTATGATTTATCAAAAAATAAAGAGATAAGTATTGTTGATATATAGAAGAACATGACATTACCAATAAACAAATTGCTCTTTTTACTAATAAATGTTATATGCTAATAAATGACAGTATTGATGAAGTAATGTGTACTATTGATTTAGTTAATACTGGATTTGAAACTTTTAAATGGTATCATATTGATTATCTAGATGATATAATATATGGTATTAAATATGATGGAGTGGTTAATTATTAATTACTCCTTTCTTTATTTAAATATAAAAATATAGTAAAATATTATATATGGGTGAGTATATGAAAAAAAGAGTAATATTGATTGATGGTAATAATTTATTATTTAGAAGTTATTATGCAACTGCATATAATGGAAATTTGATGAAGAATTCTAAAGGATTTCCAACTAATGCATTGTTTGGCTTCATTAATATGATTAATAAAATATTAAATGAAGAGAAGCCTGAGTATATTATGATTGCTTTTGATAAAGGACATAACTTTAGAAAAGATTTATATGATAATTATAAAGATGGTAGAATTGAAACTCCAAATGATTTAAAAATGCAGTTTCCTGTTGCTAAAGAAATATGTTCTTTACTTGGAATTAAATATATCGAAATTGATAATTATGAAGCAGATGATATAATTGGAACATTTGCTAGGATGGCTGATGAAGATAAAAATTATAATGCTACTATTATAAGTAGTGATAAAGATTTATTACAATTAATTAGTGATGAAGTTGATGTTAAATTATTAAAACAAAAAGATTATATTATGATGAATGAAAAGACGTTTTTTGAAACATATGGTATTAAACCTATTAGAATGATTGATTTAAAATCATTAATGGGAGATGCTAGTGATAATATTCCTGGAGTTAAGGGTATTGGTGAAAAGACTGCTTTAAGTTTATTACAAAAATATGATACATTAGATGGAGTTTATGAACATATTGATGAGATTAGTGGAAAAACTCGTGAAAAATTAATTAATGATAAAGATAATGCTTATTTTTCATATAAATTAGCTACTATATATAAAGATATAGATTTTGATTATGATTTTGAATCTATTAAATATACTGGAGCAAATATTAATCTTTTAATAGAAAAATATAAAGAATTAGAATTTAATTCTTTCTTAAGAAATATTAATGTTCCTAAAAAACAAGAAGTAAGTGATGATTATGAAATTGTTAAGGGAAAATTAGAACTTAGTGGTGAATATAGTTTATATATTGAACTTGATGGTAATAATTATCATACATCTAATATAATTGGTGCTTCTATATATGATGGTAATAAAAAATATTATTTTGATAAGGTAAGTTTAATATTAAATAAAGATTTACTTAATAATGTTTTGGTTACTTTTGATAATAAGAAAAATAATGTTGCTTTAAATTCATATGGCGCTCATGTTAAATGTAATTTTGATACTATGATTGCTACTTATTTGCTTGAATATAATACTAAAGAAGATATTGCTGTTTTGGCATTAAGTGATGGAGTAGAGTTACCTTATTATGAAAATATTATAAGTACTAAAAATAAATTAAGTGAGTCAGAAATTGAAGCTGTTATATGTAGTAAAGCTAAATATTTATTTGATAGTTATCATAAATATTTTGATAAAATTAAAGAAAATACTGAGTTATATAACTTATATTATGATATAGAACATCCTTTAATTGAAGTATTATCCAGTATGGAAATTGAAGGTATTAAATGTGATAATAAAGTTATTGATGATTTAAAAGAAGATATTAAAGTTAAATTAGATAATTTAACTAATGCTATATATAATTATGCTGGATGCGAATTTAATATATCTAGTCCTAAACAATTAGGAGAAATATTATATGATAAACTTGGTATGCCTAAAGGAAGAGGAAAGAATGCTACTTCTACCGCTCATGATATATTAGTTAAGAATGCTTCTTTTCATCCAATTATTAATGAAATACTTGAATATAGAAATTTAAATAAATTATATACTACTTATTTAGATACATTTAATAATTATATTTTAGAAGATGGTAAGATTCATACTATATATAAACAAACTGGTACTAGAACAGGAAGACTTTCTTCTGTTGAACCTAATTTACAAAATATACCTGTTAGAAGTGAAGAAGGAAGAAAAATGAGAAAAGCATTCTTACCTAGTGATGACTCAGTACTTTTAAGTAGTGATTATTCTCAAATTGAATTAAGAGTTCTTGCTCATATAAGTGGATCTAAGAGTTTACAAAAAGCATTTATAAATAATGAAGATATTCATACTCATGTAGCTGCTGATATATTTGGTATTGATGAAAGTGATGTTACTAAAAACCAAAGAAGGACTGCTAAAGCTGTTATATTTGGCATTGTTTATGGAATAAGTGGATATGGACTTGGTGAAAACTTAGATATAAGTGTTGTTGAAGCTAAAAAATATATTGATAAATATTTAGCCTTATATCCTGAAGTTAATGAATATATGAAAAATATAGTATCTATTGCTCATAAGGATGGTTATGTTAGAACTCTTCTTGGAAGAATTAGGACTATTGAAGAACTTAATAATTCAAATTATTTAATAAGAGCTAATGGTGAGAGAATTGCATTAAATACTCCTATACAAGGTACTGCTGCTGATATATTAAAATTAGCTATGGTTAGATTATATAGAGAATTGAATGAAAGAAAATTGAAAAGTAAAATATTATTACAAGTACATGATGAATTAATTTTGGATGTAAGAGAAGAAGAACTTGAAAAGGTTAAACTTTTAGTTAGAGATGTTATGGAAAATATATATAAGTTATCTGTTCCATTAAAGGTTGAAATTGATTATGGAAAGAATTGGTATGATGCTAAATAATGTCAAATTTTCGTTTGAATATTGAAAATAATATATGATTTATGATATCTTAGTATTGAGGTTTAAAAATATGAAAAATAAATATGGATTTACTTTGATTGAAATATTAGCTGTTGTGGCTATACTTGCAATACTTTCTTTGATTGCTGTACCTAATGTATTAAAATATTTGGATACTAGTCGAAAACAAGCTATGGTTACACAAGAAAATACTATTGTTGATGCTGCTAATTTATATAACGAAGATTATTGTATTCATCCAATTGGTGAAAGAACTTGTGGTGTATGTACCAAAAGTGATACAATTTCCTATGTTAGACTTTCAGTATTAAAAAATTTAGGTTTAATAGATGAGGTTAAATATAAAAATTCAGTATGTGATGGAGTAGTAGTTTGGAATTCAGAGGATAGAACCAAAAAAACATACTTAGTGTGTGGAAGTGATTATGTAACTGATAGTACTGTTAATATTGAAAGTGAATATCCTGGCTGTTAAGTATAATAAAACGGAAAATTAGTTTTCCGTTTTTGCTTGTATTGGTTTATTTTGTATTTCTTTTTGCATTATATTTTCATAAATAATTGAGTAGATATCTGTTATTCTTTTTTCTATTTCTAATGATTTATATTTGGTAGTGTCATAAACATTCAATATAGGTAAATTTAATTTACTCTTAATAGTATTTAAATGTTTTTGACCTATATTTGTGAATCCTAGTATTCTAATATATTCAGGTATTTTATATAATTTATTTTCATCTTTTGTAAATGAACAAAGAATATGGTTTAACATTCTTGATATTTTATTGTAGGTATATCTTTTTGTTTTTATATTTTGAATTAATTCTTCTAGTGATGAAGAATAGTAAATATATTTTTTAATTCTATTGCTTATTCCTTCTTCTACATCTAAGTATTTATCTAAGCTTTGTTCTGAAATTATTTTATATTTTAAATATTCGAAGTATTTATTTTGAATTGTTTTGTTTTTTAGTATTTGATATGTTGCGAGTGGCACATTATTTTTAATATCTATATCATTTTTTATTTTGTTTCTTATATTTGATGCTGAGATGATGTTTTCATTTGACTCTATATCATGATAATTATTTGTTCTTTTTATTATGAATGGTTTTATGTTATATTTGTTTTTATATATTGATTTTAAATAACTTAGTGCTAGTAAATCGTTTGGTGTTAATATTTCTATATTTATTAAATCTTTTAAGGCGTGATTTAAAGCAGTAGGATAACTAATTCCTACTTGCATGTATTCTTTTACTTTGAAATCAAATTCTTCGTTATATAGTTCTGTTTTAGCACATTTTATTAAATTATTTAAATTATTATTTTCACTTCCAAAACATAGTTCTTCTATTTTTAGTTCATTTAATAGTTTAAGTGATGCTTCTGCAAATATGTCACTACCTTGTACTGTATATATGTATGGTAATTCTATAACAATATCTACATTATTTTGTAATGCTATTTGTGTTTTTTCCCATTTGTTTAGTATAGATATTTCTCCTCTTTGGGTAAATGAAGTAGTTAGGCATACTATTATTATTGAATCTGGGTATTTTTCTTTTATTTTATTTATTTGATATAAGTGTCCATTATGGAATGGATTATATTCTGCGATTATACCAATTGTTTTCATTTAACACTTCCTATTCTTTTAATTAATGCATTTACTGAAGTAGTTGTTTTTAGTTTTTGCTTATAGAGTAGTGGAGAAGATATTAGCATTTTGTATCCATCATATTCTAATAACATTTCTAAATCATTTTTTTCATCACCAACTGTTATTATATCTTGGTGTGGTATATTAAATCTTTCACTTATAAATTGTATTCCTTCTGCTTTATTAGTTTCACTACTAACTAAAACACTATTAAATTTTGACATAGATGATAAAAATGATAATTCATTTTTTATTTTTTTTGTTTCTTTAGCATTTTTTATTTGAAGAGTAAATAGTATTTCTATAACTTCATCATAGTTTTTTGTTTCTTCTCCGTAGGTATTTAGTAATACTATTTTTTTAACGTATCCTAGTTTATCTAAATATGTTAATGTTTTTAATATTGCTTCTTTACTAATAAGTGTATTTTTTAATAGTCTATCTTTTTTATCAAATATAGCGAGTCCATTATTGCATATTAAATAATCATAGTTTATTTTATAATAATTTGTTTGATGTTTTATAGATTTAAAACTTCTACCAGTTGCGAAAGCAAATTGATTGCCTTTTCTTCTAAATTTATCTATTGCAATACTGTTTTTATATGTTTCACTAGATTTAGTTGTATCGAATGTGCCATCATAATCACTTACTAATAATTTCATAATATTTTCATTCCTTCGTCATGATTATAACAAAATTGCTTCTTTTTAGCAATTTTTATAAGAAAATAGTTAAATTTACTTGATATTTTTATTTATTTATGAGAAAATATCTAGGCAAATGAGAAATTAACTCGAATGTTGATGCGTGAAGGAGGAATAAAAATGAAATTAGATATTACTTTATTTGGTGCTTTACCTTTTAGAAGAATTAGTAAAACTGCTAAAAGACAAAGAAGAACTCATTTAAAGAAAGATGCTCCTACTGTAGCTGCTTGTAGTAATTGTGGCGCTCCACTTGCTCCACATAGAGCTTGTACTAAGTGTGGTTACTATAAAGGAAAAGAAGCTATTAAAGTTAATAAAGAAGAAAAGTAGTCAACAATCGTTGACTTTTTTATTTATATTTAAGTTTTTTTTTGATATAATTATTTCTAGGATGTGATAATATGAAAGATGTTGTAGAAGCAATTATCGAAATACCTAATGGTTCTAGAAATAAATTTGAGATTAAAGATGGTAAGATTAAATTAGATAGAGTTTTATATTCATCTATGTCTTATCCTGCTGAATATGGTTTTATAGATAATACTTTAGCTAAAGATGGAGATCCGCTTGATATATTAGTTATTGGTAGTGAACCTTCTTATCCAGGATGTATTATTCCTGCTAGAGTTATTGGAACTTTAAAAATGCTTGATAATGGAAAAGAAGACTATAAAATTATTTCTGTAGTAGCAGTAGATCCAAGATATAATGAAGTAAATACTTTAGATGATTTGTCATCTTTTGTACTTGATGAGATTAAAAACTTCTTTGAAAATTATAAAACATTACAAAATATTCCAGTTGATGTTTTAGATTATTATGGAAAAGAAGATGCATTTAAAGTAATTGAGTCATCTAAACAAAGATATAATGATTTGAGGGAAAAATAATGAGAAATGGTGTAGCAGTATTTATTGTAGTGATTATAATAGTTCTTATAGTTATTATTTTAAATCCTAATTTTGCTAGTAATGAAGAAACTAAATTAAGCGAAGAAATTAAGACTAATGAAAAGAATGTTAAATTTGCTAGTGTTAATTTTATTGAAACTTATTATGTTAATGAACTTAATTCAAAATATAAGAGTGCTTTTATGACTGAATATGTTTTAAAACATTCTGATAATGATTATTTATGTGTTACTTTTGATGCTTTGAAGAGGTATAAAAGTATAATTGATGTAAAATATAATAATGTGTCATGTGATGGATTTGTTTATTTAAAGAAGAAAGATGTTTATAATCATGTTGTTTATTTTTATTGTGATGGAGAATATGTTTCTGAAAATTATAATTTAATAAATGAACTAGATTGTTTTTAGGAGGAGTTATGGCAAATAATATAGTTAATAAAAAATATAATAAGAAAAGTGATTTTATTCAATTTGTTGTTGGACTTGTTGTTTATGCTGTTGTTTTAATGATTGCTGAATCTTTATTTAAAGGCATTGAGATAGAGAGTTTTCTATATGCTTTAATAGCTGCGTTTATTTTAGATTTATTAAATTATACAGTTAAACCTGTACTTATTTATTGGACATTACCACTTAGTATATTGAGTTTTGGAATAGCTTATCCAATTGTGAATATGATTATTTTAAAATTATGTGATATTTTGATGGGTAGTGCTTTTAATATTCATGGATTTTTTGCAACATTCTTTATAGCTATATTTATTAGTTTTATGAGAATACTTTTAGATAATATTATTACTAAGAATGTAGGAAGAGGGTAATTATATGGATCCAGTGCTTTTTTCAATAGGTGGACTTGAAATTAGATGGTATAGTGCATTAATATTAGCTGGTGTTTTTGTAGCATACTATTTGATTACTAGGGAAGCTAATAGATTTAAAATTAAATATGATTTTATTTTTAATTTGATATTTTGGGTTTTAATAATGGGTATTATTGGAGCTAGATTATTTTTTGTTATATTTAGTTGGGATTATTATTCAAAAAATTTATCTGAAATATATAAGATATGGAATGGTGGTTTAGCTATCCATGGTGGGATTATTGCTGGGCTTATTACATTAATATTATATTGTAAAAAATATAAGGTTGATATTTTAAAAATTACTGATATATTTGCTCCTGCTTTGATAATTGCTCAAGCTATTGGTAGATGGGGTAACTTCTTTAATAGTGAAGCTTATGGTAGTACTGTTAGTTATCAGACTTTAGTTAATATGAAAATAATACCTCAATTTGTAATAGATAATATGTATATAAATGGTAGTTATCATTTACCTATGTTTTATTTTGAATCTATTGCTTGTTTAATTGGTTTTATTATTTTAATGATTATTAGAAGAAGAAAATATATTAAAAAAGGACAAATTGTGTCTATTTATTTGATATGGTATGGTATTGTTAGAGGAATTATTGAGACATTTAGAACTGATAGTTTAATGATTGCTAATGTTAAAGTTGCTCAAGTATTAAGTATTGTTATGATATCTGCTGGTGTGTATATATTCTTTACACAAGCTAAGAAGCCTAAACTTGATGATCTTTATAATAGCGTTGATGAAGAAATTATCTTTTAAAAGGGGATGAATATTATGTATGATGCTATAATTATTGGTATGGGTCCTGCTGGTATGAGTGCTGGAATTTATGCTAAGAGGGCTGGACTAAATGTATTAATGATTGATGAGAGTGCTCCTGGTGGACTTTTAAATAAAATAACAATAGTTGAAAATTATTTGGGATTTAAGTCTATTAGTGGACCAGATTTAGCTTCTAATATGTTTGAACATATATTAAATGAAAAAGTACCATTTAAATTAGCTAAAGTTACTAATGTTGTAGAAGAAAATGGAATAAAGAAAGTTACTACTACTAAAGGAGAATTTACTTCTAAAGGATTAATTATTGCTACTGGAAGAAAGCCTCGTAAAAGTGGTCTTATAAATGAAAATAAATTTATTGGTAAAGGAATTAGTTATTGTGCTATTTGTGATGCACCATTATTTAAAGATAAAAAAATATGTGTTTTAGGTGGAGGAAATAGTGCATTTGAAGAAGCATTATATTTAAGTAAGTTTGCAAGTGATGTAACTATTATTACTAAATATGAAATAACTGCAGAAGAAAAACTAGTTCAAGAAGTAAAAGATAAAAATATTAATATTATTAATAATGGAGCTAATGAATTTTTTGGAGAAGATACTTTAAGAGGTATTATATTAGATGATGGTTCATTCTTAGAATGTGATGGTGCTTTTGTATATTATGGATATGAATCTGATACTTCATTTATTAGAAGTCTTGGAGTAGAAAATATAAATGGATATATAATAGTTAATAATAAAATGAAAACTAATATAGATAAAGTATATGCATGTGGCGATATTATTAAAAAAGATGTATATCAAATAGTGACTGGTGTAAGTGAAGGAGCTATTGCTGCTATACAATTAAAAAATGATTTGAAGTAGGGTATTATGTTAGAGATAGTTGTTACTGGTATAGTTTGTATTATTGATTTTATATTAATGATAATATTTGTTAAAGATTATTCTGATGTAGTACTTTTATTTCAAATATTTTCATTTATATCACTTTTTATATTTTATATGTTTAGATATAAAAAGAAATATATTAGTTATAAAGTGATACTTACATCATTTTTGATATTTCTTATTAGTGCTGTTGTGATGTATATATTATTAAAAAGTGAAAAGTATACTTTAGGTACTGATATTGGTGCTTTAGGTACATTTTTAGGTATTATGTTTTTCTATATTATAGATGCTCTTTATATAGTTATATTACTACTTATGAATTTGTTAAAATTTATTGTAAATAAAATTAAAAAAGTGTGATAGAATAGTTTTTAGTTTGTGGAGGAATTATGCTAGTATATGGTAAGAATGTTATAAATGAAATATTAAATAATAATACTAAAATATATAAAGTATTTTTAGATAATAATTTTAAAGATGAATCGTTATTAAATAGAATTAATAAAAGAAATTTAAAGAAGTTTCATATGGATAAAAATAAATTAGATAAGATGTGTGGTAATAGTACTAATCAAGGTATTGCTGCTGATATTGAAGAGTATAAATATTTAGATATTAAAGCTCTTGAAAATGATAGTGATGCTTCTTTTGTTGTTATGTTAGATTCTATTGAAGATCCTCATAATTTTGGAGCTATTATACGTACATGTGAATGTGCTGGAGTAGATTATATAATTATTCCAAGAAATAGAAGCGTAAGTGTTAATTCTACTGTTTATAAAACTTCTTGTGGAGCTTTAACTAATGTTAAAATTATTGAAGTTGTTAATCTTACTAATACTATTACTAAATTAAAAGATTTAGGTTTTTGGGTATATGGTGCTGATGCTAATGGTAAAAATTATTCTAATATAAAGTTTGATACTAAAACTTGTTTAGTTATTGGAAGTGAAGGACATGGACTTAAACAAATAGTAACTAAGAATTGTGATGAAATAATTAGTCTTCCGATGAAAGGCAAAATAAATTCTTTAAATGCAAGTGTAGCATGTGGAATACTAATTTATGAAATAATGAAATATAAATAGGTGAAAGATGGATTATAAAGAATTAAATGATAATGAACTTGTTTATCTTTGCTGTGAAAATAGTGAAGAAGCTTATAATACAATAATTAATAAATATAAACCTGTTATATTTAGTACCGTTAAACAATATATGAAAGAATTAAATATTGTTGGAAGTGAAAGTAATGATTTTTATCAAGAAGGATTAATTGGTTTAATGACTGCGATTAATACTTATGATGAAACAAAAGATACTACTTTTTATACTTATGCGACTAAATGTATTAAAAATAATATGTTATCTTCTGTTAGAAAGAGTTTTAGTAAGAAGAGTAAAATATTAAATGAAAGTTTTTCTTTAGATAAGATGATAGATGATTCTAATTTAGATTTCTATGATGTTTTTAGTGATGAAAGAAGTAATCCTTTAAATATTTTATTTGAAGAAGAAGAAGGAAAAGTATTACTTAATAAACTTAAAGATATGTTTAGTAATGGTGAAAAAGAAATATTTGAATATAAAGTTCTTGGTCTATCAAATGCTGAGATTGCTGAAAAGATTAATAAAAGTAAAAAGTATGTTGAGAATACTATGTTTAGAATTGGTAAAAAATATAGAGAATTAATGAATAAAAAATAATAAGTTACTTTTAAAGTAACTTTTTGTATGTTATAATTTTGTAGTGAGGATGATGTTATGTTTGATTATTTAAAAGGAAAAATTACTAAACAATTAGCAAATTATATTGTTATAGATGTTAATGGTGTTGGATATAAAGTTTATACTCCTAATCCATATAAATTTAAAGATAACGAAGAAACTATAGTATACGTTTATAATCATATTAGAGAAGATGAAAATTCATTATATGGTTTTAGTAGTGAAGAAGAAAGAGATTTGTTTTTAAGACTTATAGATGTTAAAGGGCTTGGACCTAAAATGGCTATGCCAATACTAGCAACTGGATCTATTAATGGAATAATTGACGCTATTGATAGAGAAAATATATTATATTTAAAGAAGTTTCCTAAGATTGGTGAAAAGTTAGCTAGACAAATAATATTAGATTTAAAAGGAAAACTTGTTATGAGTGAAGGAAGTAGTGAATCTAATGATGAATTAGTTTTAGCTCTTGAAGCTTTAGGTTATAAAACAAATGATATTAAAAATATTGTTGTTAAAGTTGATAAGACTTTAAGTATAGAAAATCAAATTAAAGAAGCATTAAAATTATTATTGAAGTGAGGTATAAATTATGATAATTGGAATTGATATGGATGACACTATTTGTTCTACTAATGAAAGAATACTTGTTGAAGCAGATAAATATGATAAAGAAGTTTTAGGTGGAAGCGGTGTTAAAGATAAAGATGCTTATGAATTTACTGAAATGATGGGTTGGGAAAAAGATATGAAAGGTAAATTCTTTGCTGATAGACTTGAATATATTATGGATAATGCAGAGATAAAAGAAGGTGCTAAAGAAGTAATTAATAAATTACATGAAGATGGTGCTAAAATAATTATTATATCTTTTAGAAAAGGTAAATATATTACTGATCCATATATGCTTACTAAGAATTGGTTAGATAGACATGGTGTTCATTATGATAAGATATATGTTGATACTGGTAGTAAGGTTGATGAATGTGTTGAAAATGAAGTTAATCTATTTATAGATGATAAAGAAAGTCATTGTGAAGATGTTAGTGGTGCTGGAATTGATGTGTTATTATTTACTAATCAATATAATCATGATGAAAATAGATTTAAAAGAGTTGATTCATGGTATGATGTAGAAAAATATATTAAGGAGAAATATAATGGATGAGAGAGTTGTTACTAATCATGAATTAGAAGAAGATACTTTTGAGAAAAGTATTAGACCTGACTCTTTTGATGAATATATTGGACAAACTGATGTCAAAGAAAATATAAAAGTATTTGTTAAAGCTGCTAAATTAAGGGGTACCAATTTAGATCATGTTTTATTATATGGTCCTCCTGGACTTGGTAAAACTACCTTAGCACATATTATTGCTAATGAACTTGGTAGTAATATTAAGACTGCTAGTGGTCCTACTATTGAAAAGAGTGGAGATTTAGCTGCTATACTTTCTACTTTAGAACCAAATGATGTTTTATTTATTGATGAAATACATAGAATACCTAGATATATTGAGGAAATATTATATAGTGCTATGGAAGATTTTAAGTTAGATATTATTATTGGAGGCGAAGGACAAAGTAGAAGTATTAAAATAGATTTACCTCCATTTACATTAGTTGGAGCGACTACTAGAAGCGGTGACTTATCTAGTCCACTTAGAGATAGATTTGGAATCATTTCTAAGTTAGAATTTTATACTGATGAAGAATTAGCTATGATAGTTAAAAGAAGCTCTAGAGTGCTTAAATTTAACATTGATGCTGATGCTGCTCTTGAGATTGCTATTAGAAGTAGAAAGACTCCTCGTATAGCAAATAGACTTTTAAAAAGAGTTAGTGATTTTGCATTAGTTGATGGTAAAGATGTTATTGATTTAGAAATTACTAAGAAAGCTCTTGAAAGATTAAAGATAGATGAAAGTGGTCTTGATAATGCCGATAAAGATTATTTACTTAGTATTATTAATAAATTTAATGGTGGTCCAGTAGGAATAGAATCTATTGCTTCATCTATTGGTGAAGAAGTGACTACTATTGAAGATGTTATTGAACCTTTCTTATTACAAGAAGGATATGTTAAAAGAACTTCTAGGGGTAGAATTGTTACTCCAAAAGCATATAAGAAATTTAAAATAAATGAACAAAGAACTTTATTTGATTATGATATTTAGGGTATAGGTTGATAATTATGTTTCAAGAAAGTGAATATAATAGTTTTATTGAGATAAGTAAAAATAAAGCTAAAGATGTTTTAGTTTTGTTTTTTAGTCGGCTTGGATATAGTGATTTATTTAATCATTTATTTGATATAGAAATATATATTGACTATAAAGGAACTATTACGTATGAAGACTCTAGTGCTGTTTATAATCATGATAGTAATATTGTTAATGATTCTTTAAGTTCTAGTGAAGAAAGAAAATTAGAACATAGTAATTCTTTACGTTATCATAGTATATGGATTAATTATGATTATCTTAGAACTTTATATAATGAGTATGTTAATGGAAGTGGATCTAGAAAGAAAAGCGCTATACTTGTTTTATGTGAAACAATTATTCATGAAATTATTCATGAGAATAGAGCAATTTTAAGAAAATATGATAATACTTTAAATAATCTTGATTATATTTATGCTTCAGATGAAAAAGAAAAATCTGTTAATTCTAAATATAATGTTTGCTTACTTAGAAGTGAAGTTGAAAGATTATATTCTCTTGGCGATTTAACTAGTGAAACATTAGTTTCTTCTTGCAGAGGAATAGAAAATTATGATATTTATTATAATCCTGGTGTTAAATTATTTATTGTTAAGTCTATTGATGGTAACGTTATTGATCAAATAGATGACGCTATAATATATGGTTATGATGATGAAACTTATTTGTCTTCTAGTTTTTATAATAAGAAAAATATAAGTGATAAGATATATGAATCAAAAGAAATTGTTAAAACTAGAATATTAAACCAAAGAGGAATAGAAGAAGGTCTTACTGAAGCACTAACTAATATGATATTTAATTCTAGTTTTTATGATAGTTTTGATTTAGAGGAAGAAACTAATACTATTATTTGTGATAATCAAACAAGACTTTATGTTAAAGTAGCTTGTTATATGTATAAGACTTTTGGATATGACTTTTTGAATTGGTTTATACTTTCTAGTTATGAAGATGAGTATATAGACATATTAGAAGATATTTTTGGTGAATATTATGATAGAGTATTAGAAATATTTAGTCATTTATATTATACTAATAATGATAGAAAATACATAAGTGAATATTATGAATTATTAAATATTATTAAATGTGTTAAAAAAAGTAAAAAGTTGGTTTGACTTTTTACTTTTTATATAATTCTTTTTTGTAATTTTCTATTATTTCATTCATAAGTGTAATGTAGTTTTTATTTTCATTTCTTTCTTCATCACTTAGTGTAAATAAATTATTTATAGCTACTTTAACTAAACTATTGTCTGTTACAAGTTTTTCTTGTTGTTCATTAAATTCGTCACCTTCAATATAATAAATATATTGAATACTTTTATCTGATATTGCTTTTTTAGCATCTGAATAAGCTTTATCAATTGCTTCATTATTAGTATCAAGTGATATAACATTTATATTATATTTAGTTAAATAATTAAATACATCACTTGTAGTAAGAATTGTGTTATAGTTACCATTTTTACCTATATCATATAATGCAACATCTAATTCTGAAACTTTTTCATTTAATAAATTATAATTTTCTTCGATACTTTCTTTTGTATAAACATTACTTGTATAGTCAATTAATCCTGATTTTATATTACTGCATAGCATTAAATAATTTGATGGATCTAACCAAGAAGATGTAATTGTTGTTGATGCTTGTAATCCTTTAGTAGCATCTATTATTTGAAGTTCTCCATTTTTATTAAGTAAGTCTCTTGCTAGGTATCCTTCGTTTGCTATACCTGAATAGATGAATTTTTCTCCTTTAGAGTAAATATCTTTCTTTTTTTCAGTAACTTCATAACTAGTGTTAGCTCCATTTGGGTATACGCTTGATATTTTACCATAATCTTCATATAACATGTTAGTAGCATATTCAATTGGGTAAGATGTTGTATAAATTAGTTTATCACTAAAGTCTTCATTAAAACTGCATCCACTTAGCAGTAGTATACATGTTAATAAAATACTAATCTTTTTCATTTTATTCTCCTTTTATTACTGGGTCATAACCAATTTTTCCAAATGGATGACACCTAAGTATTCTTTTTATTCCTTTAAATATTCCTTTTAATCCATAAATATTCAAACATTCCTTCATATATTCACTACATGTGGGAGTGAATCTACACATTTGATGACTATGAAGAGGAGTTATTTGATATATTTTAATTAATTTTATCAATAATTTTGTCATACTATAATTATATAATATTAATAAAAAAAAATAAATATTATAAAGAAAATATTACTTGTTCATTTACTATTATATTTTTATTATGTTATAATTGAATAGTGATAAGTATGAAGAATATATATAAAAAATATGGTATTAAATTTAAAGATGAGAAGTTAATAAGTACTGCTTTAACTCATTCAAGTTATTCTAATGAACATGGTGGGGAATGTTATGAAAGACTTGAATATTTAGGTGATGCTGTTTTAGAAATAGTTTGTAGTGATTATTTATATAACAATACTAATTATCCTGAAGGTGAAATGAGTAGACTTAGAAGTTTATATGTTTGTGAGAATGCTTTATATGAATATTCTAAGGAAATAGATTTAAAAAAATATATTTATTTAGGTAATGGAATGTGTGAAGCAAATAAAACTATTATTGCTGATGTATTTGAAGCTACTATGGCTGTTATATATTTGGAAAATGGTCTTAATGCAGTTAAAAGAGTTTTTCATGAATTAATTGTTCCATATATTGATAGACAAGAAGATTTTTTAATGGATTATAAGAGTTTACTTCAAGAAAGTGTTCAAACAGTTAAAAAGAGTGTTGAATATAAATTAATAGATGAAAGTGGACCTGCTCATAATAAGACATTTAAAGTTGAGGTTGTTATTGATGGACTTATATATGGAATAGGATGTGGTTCTTCTAAAAAAGAAGCTGAACAAAATGCTGCTAAAGAAGCATATAATAAAAGAGCGTAAATTCTTTTTGACTAATGCGCTTTTCTTTTTATTATGCTATAATTAAGTAATAAAATAGGATGTGAGTATCATGTATATTAAAGAAATACAAATTAATGGTTTTAAATCGTTTGCTGATAAATTAACTATAGAATTAGATCCTACTTTTACAGGGATTGTTGGCCCTAATGGAAGTGGTAAAAGCAATATAGTTGATGCTATTAAATGGGTTTTAGGAGAACAAAGTATTAAGACACTTAGAGGAAGTAATAATATGACTGATGTTATATTTAATGGTTCTTCTTCACGTAATCCTGCTAATTTTGCTTCTGTTATGATTACTTTTGATAATACTGATAGGACGCTTAATATCGATTATAATGATGTATCTGTTAAAAGAGTTGTATATAAAACTGGGGAAAACGAATATTATATAAATAATGAAAAATGTAGACTTAAAGATATAACTAATTTATTTTTAGATTCAAGATCTTCTAAGGAATCTTTTAATATTGTTCCTCAAAATAAGATAGATCAAATATTAAGTGAAAAGCCAGAGGAAAGAAGAGTTATATTTGAAGATGCTGCTGGGGTGTTAAAATATAAGAAGAGAAAGGAAGAGAGTTTATCTAAACTATATAAAACACAAGATAATATAGAAAGAATAAATTTAATAATAAATGAAAATAGTGAAAACTTAGTTCCACTTGAAGAAGCGGCTAGAAAAGCACGTGAATATAAAGAAGTTTCAAGTGAACTTGAAAGTGTTGAAATAGCTTTAATTGCTAATGATATAACAGTTTTAAGTACTAAGGTTGAAAATGACTCTAATGTTAAACTTAAATTAGAAGAAAAATTATCTAAATTACAAGCTAATTCTACTAATGAAGAAACAGAAACAGAAAAAATAAAAGTTAAACTTTTAAATATCGATGAAAGTATTAAATCTACTAGTGCTTCTATATTTAAAATTAATGAGAGTTTAATTGCTTTAAGTAATAAAAAAACTTTAATAACTGAAAGAAATAAATATGATAAGGAAAGTGAAACAGTTAAGAATAATTTAATTGCTTTAAAAGATAGGGAAGGTTCTTTAAAAAATAATATTTCTTCAAATAATTTGGATATTAAGTATTTAAATGATGAAATAAATAATTTAAATGAAAAATTATTATCATTAAACAATGAATATAACAGTATTAATAGAGAAAAAGGAAATGTTACTTATGAATTAAATTTAAAAAGAAAAGATTTACTTGATAGAAATAATAAAATTGATATTCTTGAAAATAATATATCTAATATGAATAAAATACCTTATAGTGTAAGATCAATAATTGATAATCCTACTTTAAGAGGTATTCATGATATTTTAGGTAATATAGTTAATACTAAGAGCGAGTATGTGACCATGCTTGATGTTGCTTTAGGTGCTTCTTCTAATAATATTGTTGTTAATGATGAATCTTGTGCTAAAGAAGCAATTGATTATTTAAAGAGACAAAATAAAGGTAGAGCTACATTTTTTCCCCTTAATGTTATAAAGCCTAAAAGTATTGAACCAGAAATACTTAGAAATATTTGCAATATAGTTGGATTTATAGGAATAGCAAGTGATTTAGTGACATATGATAATAAATATTATAATATTGTAATGAATCAACTTGGAAATATAATTGTCACTGATAATATTACTTCTGCAATAACTATAAGTAAGAAAATAAATCATAGATATAGAGTTATATCTTTAGACGGTGAGCTTATTCATGTTGGCGGTGTTATGACTGGTGGAAGTATTAAAACTAATAGCTCATATATTTCTGATAAATATGAACTTGAAAAATTAAAAAATAGTTTAGATGTTATTAATACTGATATATATGAAACTGAAAAGAAAACTAATGAATTAGATAATGATTTAAATATTATTAAAGATAATATATATAGTTTAAATATTGAAATAATTAAAAATAAAGAATCTTTAAATAATAAAAATTTAATGCTCGAAACATTAAATAGTGAACTAGAAAGTGTAGTAAATGAAATTAATAATTTAAGTGATAATAATTTATCTAATGAATTAGATAATATAATTAAAGAATATTATAATCATGAAGAAAAGAAAAATGAGTTAGAAAAGACTTTAAGTGTTCTAAATAAAGAAAAGATGGATTTAAACAATACTTTAATTACATTAGAAACAGCTATTAAAAAGCAAAATAATGAATATAATAATTTAGTAAATGAAATTAATAATTTAGAACTTGAAATGACTAAAATTAATATTAATTTAGATAGTCTTTTGAATAGACTTAGTGATGAATATAGTTTAGGATATGAAAGAGCTCGTAAAGAATATATTCTTGAAATTGAATCAGAAATAGCTCGTGAAAGAGTTAATACGCTTAAAAGAAAAATTAAGAGTTTAGGTGATGTTAATTTAGGATCAATTGATGAATATGATAGAATTAGTAAGAGAGTAAATTTCTTAACTAAGCAAAAAGAGGATTTAGAAAATAGTAAAAATGATTTGCTTAGTATTATTGATGATATGGATGAGGTAATGAAAGAAAAATTTGTTCAGTCATTCAATGATATAAATGTTGAATTTGGTAAAGTATTTAAAACATTATTTAAAGGTGGTAATGCTCATTTGGAATTGACTGAGCCAGATAATATACTTGAAACTGGTATTGACATTATTGCAGTCCCTCCAGGAAAGAATCAAAAGCCACTTAGTTTATTATCTGGAGGTGAGAGAACTATGACTGCTATTAGTTTACTTTTCTCTATAATGAATTTAGAGCATGTTCCTTTTGTTATTCTTGATGAGGTTGAATCTGCTCTTGATGAAAATAATGCTACTGTATTTGGTGAATATTTAGCTAATTATAAGAATAAAACTCAATTACTTGTAATTACACATAAAAAGAAAACAATGGAATTTCTTGATAAGTTATATGGTATTACAATGCAAGAGAGTGGAGTAAGTAAGATAGTTAGTGTTAAATTAGAAGATTAAAAAAGACTTGAAATTTTTATTCGAGTCTTTTAGTTTTACTCATTCATTTTAGTTTCATCTGGTTGATTGTTATTATTTATGATTTCAGCGTTATCATCATTTTCTATTATATCTTCTGTAGGTATTTGATTGTCATTGTTAGTAATTATATCATTTTGAATTATATCTTCTTTGCCACTTTTTAAAATATCTTTATCTAAATTAATATCAATCTTATAATTTTTTCCATCTGATACAACACTTATACCATCATTTATTGTTGTTGATTTAAAACTATCAATTGTGAACTTTTCAAATACAGTACCATTTTTATATCCTTTATTAACATACACTGCGTTGATTAAAGTTTTTACTACTGTATATAAATCTTCTTCATTATCATATGCTGTATCTAAAGTTAATATTTTTGTTTCATTATTATAATTCAACTTATACTTGTATTTATTACTATTAGTTTCATATTTTAATATGATTTTTTCATTTGAATATTTTGCACTAAATTCACGACCGGATAGGGTATATAGAGAAACATTATCTAATTGGTTAAATTTTTCTGTTATGGGAAGTAACGTGTTTCTTGTTATTCCATCTGGACCCTCTCCATTATAATAAGCTGTCATTCCAATTGCAAAACATGCTATCATTATAATTAATACTAACCCCCAAAAAATTGCTCTTTTTTTATAGATATTATCTTTTATTTTCATTTTTATTCTTCTCCTACTATAATTATAAATTATTTAATAAAAAAAGTAAATATTTTGTTATTTACTTTATATAGCTCTCATCAAGTCTTTATTTTTAAATGGGTCTTTTGGATCTATTTTATCCGTGAACATTATACCATCTAAATGGTCTATTTCGTGTTGAAATGCTGTTGCTATTTCTTCGCGTACTCTAATGATTTTTGCATTTCCAAATTCATCTTGATATTCAACTGTAACTCTAGCATATCTTGGTACAATTCCTTCAACATATCTATTTACGCTTAAACATCCTTCTCCTTCTTCTACATAAATAAGTTCTTCAGAGTGAGATATTATTTTAGGATTAATTACTTTATATTCTTCAAAAGTACCATTATCATGTTTATATGAAATTACAAAAAATCTTTTAAGTTTTCCGAGTTGAACAGCTGCCAATCCCATACCAGCTCTAATATCATTTTTTTTAGCATATTCTTCATCTTGACTTAACCTTAAATACATAATCATATCATTAATTAAAGATATATCATCTTCTGACATCGGAAATTTAATTTCATTACTTCTTTGTCTTAGAATTTTATTTTTTTCATCTAAAATATCACTTTGTTTAAACATACTTCTTTTCTCCTCATGGAATATTTTATCAAATAATCATGTAATTTTCAAATTATATTGAAAAAAACTATATTAAATTATATAATATTTTTAGATTAAAATAGGTGAATATAAATGGAATATAATAAAAAAAGCATAATTTATGTTGTTATTGCTTTAATAGTTGTAGTATTTTTAATGGTAACTGGTAGTTATGCATACTTTTCTATTAATGTAGAAGGCAGTGGAAATGATATTCTTGTAAATACATTTGATTCAAATATGGAAATAACTTTTAATGATACAAGTAATATATCTCTTGTTAATGCTTATACTGGAGAATCCATTAAAAAAACATTTAATGTTAAAAATACAGGAGATACTATTGTATATTATGATTTATTGTTTAAAAATTTAGTTAATAATTTTAGTGATCCTAATGATTTAGTATATAGTTTATATTCAAATGATGGTGGAATCGTACTTGATAAAATTGTTCCTAATGAAGATAATACATATATAGCCAGTAATGTAAGAATAGAAGCAGGAAAGACTCATGATTATGAATTGATTATTACATTCTTAAAGACAGATAAAAATCAAAATAATAATATGAATAAAACATTTTCTACTAATATAGATATTAAATCATCTAGAATAACAGGTGATAATGCTTTTTTATATGAAAAAAATTCTTTATCATATTTTGTACATAATAATAATGTTTTACCTTATAATGAAGAAAACTTTAATAATGAAGGAATTTTTTATACTAATAATTCTATTAACGGAAGCACTATTTTCTTTTATAGAGGTGGAAATAATTTAAATAATAATTTAGTATTTGCTAATAAGTGTTGGAAAATAATTAGAACTACAGAAAGTGGAAATATTAAAATTATATATAATGGAGAATATATTGATGGAGTTTGTACTTTTAAAAATATTCAAAGTAAATTTAATGATAATAGTGATTATAATGCTTATGTTGGATATTTATATGGTAATGCTAGTAGTGGAGAATATAAAATAGAACATTCAAATAATAACTTTAGCTCAGTTAAAAAAGTATTAGATAGTTTCTATGTAAGTGATTTATTTTCATATAATAATTTTATTGCAAATGATACTATTTTTTGTAATAATAGAAAAACAAGTGAATTTACACTAAATAAGATTAACTATGGAAATACTGGTTATTCTAAAAATAATACTGGTTATTTATCATTTAATAATTTATTTTATAATAATAGAAGCGATTATGATTGCGCAAATGAAAATGATAAAATTAGTACTAGTAATGGTCTTAATTATCCAATTGGTCTTATTAGTGCTGATGAAGTATATTATGCTGGTATTAATATGTTAAATAATAATCAAAATAATTATTTATATATTGATGGTTCATATTGGACTATAACTCCTGCATATTTTAATGGTAGTGATGCATATAATTTTGTAGTAAATAAAGGAAAACTTATTACTAATAAAGTTAATACAGTTAATATTATTAGACCTGTAATAGCATTAAAGGGAAATATTAAAGTAGTAAGTGGAGATGGAAGTATAGATAATCCATATAGAGTTTAAGGAGATGAATGTCATGAATATAGTAGATGCATTAATAATAGTTTGCTTCTTTTTAGGGATAATGAGTGGTATGAGAAGAGGACTAATAAAACAGACAGTTTTCTTAGTAGGGCTTATACTTATACTAGTAGTATCATTTTATTTAAAGAATCCAGTTGCTTCATTACTTTATAAAAATTTACCATTCTTTAATTTTGGTGGTGTATTTGAAGGAGTAGCAGTTTTAAATATATTACTATATGAAGTAATAGCATTCTTGATAGTTTTTTCATTATTATATTTAGCTTTAAGAATAGTTCTTGTAGTTAGTGGTATAATAGAAAAGATATTAAAAGCAACTATTGTACTTGGATTCATATCTAAGATATTAGGTGGAATAGTTGGATTTATAGAAAGTTATATTATTGTTTTTATAGCATTATTTATATTTAATTTACCATTTTGGACTTTACAAGGATTAGATGATTCAAAATTAAAAAACAAAATACTTTATAATACACCTATCATGAGTAGCGCAGTTAGTGATGCTAATAAAGTAGTTGAAGAAATAAATAATTTAAGTAAAACATATAAAAATGATAAAGAAGAATTTAGTGCAGAAGCAATAAATACATGCATTAAATATGAAATTATTTCTAAAGAAAATGTAGAAATATTAAAAAAGAAAGGTAAATTGAAATGATAAAATATTTAGAAAAAAATAATTTTAATGAATTAGTAAAAAAAGGATACCATTTAGTTGATTTTTATGCTGAATGGTGTGGTCCATGTAAGATGATGGGTCCTGTTCTTGAAAGTATTGAAGATAAAATAGATATTATTAAAATAGATGTGGATAAATTTCCTGATTTAGCCCAAGAATATAGAGTAATGAGTATACCAGATTTAATGTTATTTAAAGACGGAGAAAAAATTCTTGAATCAGTCGGTTTTCAAAGTAAAGAAGACTTAGAAGAGGTTATAAACAATTTATAGTTTATAATCTTTTTATTTTGTGTTATAATTTACTACTAGAAAAGAGAGGTGAATCACTAGGCTGTTTTCCTAGGTTGATTATGGATTATAAAGATATAAATACTTATGATTATGATTTAGATGAATCTTTAATAGCTCAAACACCTATTAAAGAACGTGATCATTCTAAATTATTAGTTGTTAATAAGAATAATGGAAAATATGTTGATGATGTATTTTATAACATTATTAATTATTTAAGAAAAGGAGATACTTTAGTACTTAATAATACAAAAGTATTACCTAGTAGAATTATTGGGGTTAAAAATGAAACAGGAGCTAAGATTGAAATACTTTTACTAAAGGAATTAGAAAGTGATATGTGGGAATGTTTAGTAAGGCCACAAAAGAGAGTTAAAAATGGTACGGTTATTAAGTTTGAAGATGATTTTGAATGTGAAGTAATTAGTGTATTTAATGATGGTATTACTCATGTTAAATTTAATTATAAAGGAATATTTGTTGAACATTTAAATTCAGTTGGTGCTATGCCACTTCCTCCTTATATTCATGAATCATTAAAAGAAAATGATAGATATAATACTGTTTATGCTAACAAGATTGGTAGTGCTGCTGCACCTACAGCTGGACTTCATTTTACAAATGAATTACTTAAAAAAATAAAAGAAAAAGGAATAAATATTTTATATGTTACTTTAAATGTGGGTCTTGGAACATTTAGACCAGTTAGTGAAGATGATATTACTAAACATGATATGCATAGTGAATTATATGAAATAAGTGAAGATGTTGCTCAAAAACTAAATGAGGTTAAAAAGAATAATAATAGAATTATTTGTGTTGGTACTACATCTCTTAGAACTCTTGAAGCAAATATTCAAAAATATGGAAAATTTAAAAGCACTTTAGAAGAAACTGATATATTTATTTATCCACCACATAAGTTTTTAGGTGCTGATGGATTAATTACTAATTTTCATTTACCTAAAAGTACACTTGTTATGTTAGTTAGTGCTTTTAGTAGTGTTGATATTATTAAGAATGCTTATATGCATGCTCAAGAAGAAAAATATAAGTTCTTTAGTTTTGGAGACGCTATGTTTTTAACTGAGGAGGAATTATAATGGATTTAAAATTTAAATTATTAAAAGAAAATAGTTGTGGTGCTAGACTTGGGGAATTTCATACTAAATGGGGAACTCATAAAACTCCTATGTTTATGCCTGTTGGGACACAAGCTACAGTAAAAACACTTAGTCCAGAAGAATTAAAAGATGCTCATGCTGATGTTATTCTTTCAAATACATATCATTTATGGCTTAGACCTGGAGAAGATGTAGTAGATAATGCTGGTGGTCTTCATAATTTTATGAATTATAAGACTGGTCCAATTTTAACTGATTGTGGTGGTTTTCAAGTGTTTAGTTTAGCTAAACCAAAAGATATTAGCGAAGAAGGAGTTAAGTTTAAAAGTCATATTGACGGAAGAAATTTATTTTTAACACCAGAAAAAAGTATTGAAATTCAAAATAAATTAGGTAGTGATATTATAATGAGTTTTGATGAATGTCCTCCTTATCCAGTAACTCATGAATATATGAAAAATAGTGTTGAAAGAACACTTAGATGGGCTAAAAGAAGTTTAGATGCTAATAAGAAACGTGATGTTCAAGCTCAATTTGGAATTGTTCAAGGTGGAGAATTTCCAGATTTAAGAAAGTTTTCTGCAATTGAAACAGCTAAATTAGATTTTGATGGATATTCTGTTGGTGGTGTAAGTGTTGGAGAAGATGCTGAAACTAAACTTAAAATGATTGAGTATGCTACTGCATATTTACCTAAGGATAAAATTAGATATTTAATGGGTGTTGGAGAACCTATGGATTTAATTGATGGTGTTATTCGTGGTATAGATATATTTGATTGTGTTCTTCCAACAAGACTTGCAAGACATGGAAATGCATTAACACGTGATGGTAGAACTAATATTAGAAATGCTAAATATATTAAAGATTTAGATCCAATTGAAAAAGATTGTGATTGTTATGCTTGTAAGAATTATTCTAAATCATATATAAGACATTTATTAGTAGCTGATGAAACTTTTGGTCAAAGATTAATATCAATTCATAATATTAGATTTTTAACTAAATTAATGGAAGATATTAGAACTCATATAGAAGCAGATGATTTATTAGAATTTAGAGAAGAATTTGCTAGTAGATATAATAAGAAGAAAAATGAATAGTTTTTCTTTTTTATTTTGTGGAAAAAAATACATTTATAAAATGCAATAGTGTTTATAATTAATTATGTTTTCCAACACCAATAATGCCACCAACTATACTTGAAAGAATTAATGATAAATAATAAACTAGACTACTAAAGCTTAATTTGCTAAATATTAGAGATAAAATTATAAATAATAATACTAATATACTGGATACTATAAAACCATTTAAGTATCCTTTTTTTCTTTCAATAGAAGATGTTTTAAATCCTAAAATAAAGAATAAAACCATAACTACAATAAAATTTATAATAGATACTACTTTATAATTTAATATTTCAAAATAATAAAAAATAGATATAAATAATAAATAAACTATAATTGATAAAAGAATTATTGAAATATTTTTAATATAATTTTTTGTTTTTGACATTTGATCACCTAGTTAATTATATTTATGTTTAAAAATAATATGATTATACATAATAATAATGGTGAATATTATGAATATATTAAATGCTACTTTTAGAACAATATTTTTTTATTTCTTTATTATTGTTGTATTTAGATTGATGGGTAAAAGAGAAATAGGGGAGTTATCTTTAATGGATTTAGTTGTTAGTTTATTAATAGCTGAACTTGTTGCGATTAGTATAGAGAATTATGATGAATCTATGCTTTTGACTATTGTACCTATTGTGATATTACTTTTGTTTGAAATTATATTTGGAGTATTATCAGTTAAATCAGAAAAGTTTAGGACTTTAGTTGATGGAAAACCTTCATTAATAATAAATAAAGGTAAAATAAATAAAACTGAAATGAAAAAACAAAGATATTCATTAGAAAATTTAATGCTTGAACTTAGAAATAATAATATAGAAGATTTAACTCAAGTAAAGTTTGCTATTCTTGAAAATAATGGAAGATTAAACTTATATAAAAATGATACTAGTGATATACCATTTCCTCTTATATTAGATGGTTGTGTTCAAAAAGATACATTAAACTATATTAATAAAGATTTAGATTGGTTAATAGATAATTTAGATAATAAGAATTTAAATATTGAAGATATATTTTATGCTTTTTATAAAGATAATAAAGTTTATGTTATTAAAAATGATGAATTAAGTTAATACTTTTTTGACTTCTTTATAATAAAGGTAAGTTGATACTATAAGATTAATTATTATTGATAATATATAACCATAGATACCTATTTTTAATAGTGAAAGTATTGCTATGGAGCATAGTCTTATTATTGAAGAGGTTATTGTGCATTTCATAGCTTTTTTACTTTTTCCTAATGCTTGAAGAGAACTCATTAGAGGATATTCTACATAGAATAATATTACAAATGGAGATAATATCTTAATATAGTCATATCCTTCTGTAGTGTGATATAAAGTGCTTAAAAAGAATTTTGGAAATACACTAATTATAATTGTTGATATTAAGCCAATAAAACAAGAGACTAAAAGTATTTCTTTTATTCTTTTTTTACACATTTTTTTATTGCCATAACTATAATGTTTTGATAATTCTGGTATTAAAGCTGTTGACATATTTTGAGTAAAGAATTGTGGCATTAATAGTAGTGAAAGAGCATATGTGTTTATGATACCATATTCATAAATTACATATTCATTTGAATAACCCATAAATATTAAAACATTAGTTAAAACTATTGGTTCAAAAAAATATGATATTGAACCAATTATTTTACTTGATGTACATGGTATACATATACTTAAAATACTTTTTATATCTTTTGAATCTATTTTTATATTCTTGAAATTTAAATATTTTTTTGGCATAAAAAGAATCATTATTATTTGTGAGACTACTTCACCAATCATATTTACTATAAATAAAAAACATATTGAAAATATTAATCCTTTATAAAATATTTTTGTTAGAAAAAATAATATTAAAGATAATCTAGTTAATTGTTCTATAAAATTAGATAACATATATGGAAACATATTTTGTTTGCCCCAAAAGTAACCTTTTATGATAGAAGATATACTTATAAAAGGCATAGTTAAACTTATACATATTATTGGATAATAAAGTCTACTTTCATTTAATAAATTAATTGATAATATTGGAGCAAATAAAATAGTGACTAAAATAACTATAATATTTATTATAAAAGAAAGTATTATTGTAGAATAAAATAATGATTTTGAGTTTGTTTGTCTTTCTGATATTATTTTTGATAATGCTGTTGGATAACTAAATGTAGCTATTACAGTTAATAATGATATAGTAGGGGATAATAGACTATAAATAGCTATACCTTCTGTACCAATTTTTCTAGTTATAATTATTTTTAAAATAAAACCAACTATTTTAGTTAGAGTTCCACCAATTAATAGTAAAAATGCTGATTTGAAAAAAATATTGTCTTTTATTTTATTTAACATAGTACATTTTATGCATTTTATGATATAATATTTGTGTCTTAGGACAACAATTTTATTTTACCTTATAAAGAGTGATTTAGAGACTGGCTCACAGATCACACCAACCTATTTGATTAGGTGGTAAACCCAGATGGATGAGGATAGCTTTTAATACTTAAGGTTATCTTAGGTATTTTTTCTTTTTAAGGTAATTATTACTGAAAGGAGGAAATTATGAAGTTATATAGTAATGAAATTGTTTTTAGAGGTCATCCTGATAAAGTATGTGATCAGATAAGTGATGCTTTATTAGATGAGTATTTAAAAGGGGATAAGGATAGTAGATGCGCTATTGAAGTTTGTGGAGGTAAAGGAGTAATTTTTATAACTGGAGAAGTTACATCTAAAAGTATTGTTGATGTAGAAAAGATAGTTAATGATACTTTGAATGATATTGGTTACTATAAAAAATGTAAGATTATAAATAATATTGGTATTCAAAGCTGTGATATTGCTCTTGGAGCTAATAAAGAAGTTGGTGGGGCTGGAGATCAAGGCATGATGTTTGGTTATGCTTGTGATGATAACTTATATTATTTGCCTACAGCTATGATGATACTTTCTGAATTATCAATTAAATATGATGAACTAAGAAAAAAAGATAAAAGATTTTATGCTGATGGTAAAGCTCAAATAACTGGAGTATACGATGAAAATATGAAATTACTAAGTATTAAAGATTTTACTATTTCTTATCAAAATACTGAAAAAGAAAGAGGAGAAACAGATAAAATTATTAAAAGTATTTGTTTATCTATATGTAAAAAATATAATGTTAAAATTAAAAAATTTCTTATTAATCCAACTGGTAGATTTGAAATAGGCGGTTTTGAAGGAGACTCTGGACTTACTGGAAGAAAAATTGTTGTTGATTCGTATCAAGGATTTGCTCCGGTGGGGGGTGGAGCTTTTAGTGGGAAAGATCCATCTAAGGTAGATAGAAGTGCTGCTTATAAAGCTAGAAATATAGCAGTTGATTATTTAAAAAAATATAATTTAAGATGGTGTCAAGTCCAACTAAGTTATGCTATTGGAATAAGAAAACCTCTTGCTATATATATAACTAGTGATAAAGGCGATATTGATGTAAGTGATTCATTATATACTGAATGTGAACCAAATAATATAATTAAAGATTTAGATTTACTTAATAAATGTTATATTGACACTGCTAAATATGGCCATTTCGTTGATTATAATAAAATAGTGTAAAGTTTATTTTCAAAGTATAGACTTAGATGTTTTTATGTGATAAACTTTAATTAACCTAGATGATTAATATAGACACAATAAACCGACTATGTAATATTATAGGGGAACTAATCGTTATGCGGCGTTGAATATTGATTTTATATCAAGATCCCAGACATATTGTGTGTTCTACCACCTCGTTGAATGCGAGATTTATTACACTATATTTACACTAGGTTTTTTTTATGCTATAATATTCGTGCTTTTAGGAGGCAAAAGTATGAATTTGTGTAGACTTGAAAGTCTAATCGGAGAAGAAAACATTGAAAAGATTAAGAAATTAAATGTATTAATAATTGGTCTTGGTGGTGTTGGAGGATACGTTATAGAGTCTTTGATTAGATGTGGTGTTGGAAATATTACACTAGTAGATAGTGATACTATTAAACCAAGTAATATTAATAGACAAATAATTGCTACATCTAGAAATAATAATAAATATAAAACTAAAGAGTGGAAAAAACGTATTAAATTAATCAATAAGGATGCTAATGTGAGTATTATAAATACTCATATAACAGAAGATAATATAGAATGCTTATTTACATATAAATATGATTATATTATTGATGCTTGTGATACTACAAAAGTTAAAGTTAAATTAATTAGAGAATGTCATGATAAAGGAATTAAATTAGTTTCTAGTATGGGAACAGCAAATAAAATAGATGCTACTCGTGTTAGAATTACTACTCTTGATAAAACTGAAACTGATCCACTTGCTAAAAAGATAAGACATGATTTAGGGAGAGATAAAGATTTAATGAAAGATGTTACAGTTGTAACAAGTGATGAAAAACCTATTAATAGTAAAATGCTTGGTTCTACATCTTTTGTTCCTGCGACTGCTGGGTTATTTATTACAAATTATATTATTAATGATATAATTAAAAAGTAGACATAATTTTATAATAAATTTTATGTCTTTTTATTTTTAAATGTGATATAATTTTTTATTGTAAAAGTTTTTTATTTACTTTTTTAATGTCATAACTTGTAAAATTTATTTACTTTTAACTTATTACGTAGTATCCTATTAATAGAATAAGTGAGGTATTTTATGAGTACAAATGAAAATATTGATACTTCTTTTATGACAGAAGATCAGTTAAGAGCATATAATGATATTAAGGCAGAATATGAAGGATCTGGTATTGACATTAGCGTTGCTCCTGTTGAAGGCAGCGATAAAGTAGTTATTACTTCTACTACAGATTCAAATAGTAATATGTTTGAAATATATTTACCTGCGAAAATAGACGAGAATACTAAGTCTTATACTTATTATAATCCTTGTGGTATTACTTCGAGAGGTGCTTCTGGAAGTTATGTAGTAGATAATGCTATTACTAATGCTATAGATGAGAATAATGATGCGATTTTTTGTATGACTTCTTCTGATGATAAAAATGAATTAGGGTTGCGTACTATAGAAGCTATTTATGGTGAGAATAATTTTAATTCACATACTTGTATTGGTTGGAGTGAGGGTGGAGGTACTGTTTACACAAGAACTCTTGACAAGATTAGAAATAATCCTCATTTAGAACCACAAACTATGGTTTTTCTTGAACTTCAATGGAATGGAGGTCAATTAGATACTAGTGAAGAAAACCTTAATTTAATGAAAGAAAATGGTACGGTTATAATGGCATTTGAATCTGTTGAGACTCGTCCAGATCAATATAAAACTTCACAACATTATAAAGAAATAGCAGCAAAAGGTATTCCTTTAGTTATTATTGAAATTCCAGGAGATCATGGTGAAGCTCCAGCTACTGTTTTTCAAGATGATTTACTTGCATTTTTAAATGGACAAATCGATGAAATACCTTCTGCCTTAGGTTTTTATACATTTGATGAGAATGGTAATTATGTTCAAATGGATGCTAATGAAGCAATTAAAATTATGCGACAAAATTTAAATTCTAAATCTGAAAATGTATCTTCATTATTTACTTTAGATCAACTTAATGACATGTATGAAAAATACAAAAATGAATTTACATCTTATAGTAGGCTCATTA
>CAVIDW010000010.1:0-42685 GCA_963641945.1 bacterium
ATTCCTTCACTTTCATGATTACTAAGATTAGGAATATATGGATCTTCATGAAGATTTGTACCAACTCCGTGTCCGGTCAAACACTCAAATACTCCATATCCATTATCTTTAGCAACCTTGCCTATAGCAGAACATACATCGTTTAGTTTAATTCCTTCTTTTACAACTGATATACCTTCATAAAGTGCTTTTTGTGTATCTTCAACTAGCTTACGTGTTTTAGAGTCGACATTCCCAATCATATAAGTGTAAGCTGAATCTGAATAATAGCCTTTATAAATTGATCCTACATCAACAGATACTATATCACCATCTTTGATAATAGTATTATCTGGGATCCCATGTACTACCATATCATTAATACTGATACATGTAGACGCAGGATACCCTTCATATCCAAGAAATGCTGGTGTAGCGTCATGACTAGTTATGTAGTTTCTTACATATCTATCTATATTTCTAGTACTCATACCAGGCTTAATGTAATCTTTTAACTTCATTAATATATCATAAGTTATTTTTCCTGATTTTCTCATTAAATCAATTTCTTGTTCATTTTTAATACTAATCATTTTTACTTCCTATTATCTTTTCTAATTGTTCGAATGTGTACTCTGGATCTTTGCTCGCATCTAATTCAATTAGCATCCCTTTATTTCTATAATATTCAATAACTGGTGCACAATTCTTTTCATATGCAGTAAATCCAATTTTAAATGTTTCTTCATTATCGTCATTACGAGTAGTTAAAGGAACATTACAATCATCACACATATCTTCAACTTTTGGTGCATTAACACCTGTTAATTTATTGTATGATTTTTTACAATTTGGACATATTTGTCTTCCAAGAGTTCTTTTTAATGCTAAATCATAATCAACATTTAATAATACTGCATAATCAATTTTAAGATTTAATTCATCCATCATTTGGTTAACAGCTTCTACTTGAGGCATATGTCTTGGATATCCATCAAGAATGAAACCATTCTTAATATCATCTTTCATAAGTCTTTCTTTCATTAATTGATTAGTAATTGTATCACTAACTAACTCTCTTCTTGATTGTAAATCTCTAATTTGTTTACCTAATTCTGTATTAGGGTCAACTCCCCTTAAAAGTTCACCTGCAGAGATACATACAAGACCTAATTTGTCATGTAGCATTGAAGCCATAGTACCTTTACCTGCTGCTGGTGGTGCAATTAATATTAAATTCATAAAATTATCTCCTAATATTATAATTTCTTGATGCTACTGAACTTTCAAGTTGTTTATAAGTTTCAACAAGAACTCCAACAGCTATTAAGATTGATGTTCCACCTAACTTGATTGAATCATCTAATCCTGTTATTGATGTAAATATTGTTGGCAGTGCTGCAATAATTGAAATAAATATTGCACCTAAGAATGTAATTCTTGATAAAACTTTTGAAATATATTTTTTAGTTTCACTTCCTGGTCTAATACCTGGAATATAGCCACCATTTTTATTGAGATTCTTACTTAATTCTTCTGGATTAATAGTTAAGAATGTATATATATAGGTAAATATAATTATTAATGCTATATATATTATAAATCCAACAGGTGTTGATGTTGATAGATAATTATTTAAGAATGATAATACTTTAGCATTCTTAGTAAAGTAAGTAATTATTGATGGTATACCCATAATAACACTTGCAATAATTACTGGCATAACACTAGCCGAGTTTAATCTTAATGGTAAAAATGTTTGTTGTCCGCCATAACTTGATGAACTTCTATTTGAATACTGAATTGGAATTCTTCTTTCAGCTTCTTGAACAAATATAACTCCAACAATAATTCCTAAGTATAGCAATATAAATATTGCAAATGTTAACCAAGCAATTAATGTATTTGAAGCATTTGGTATTAATGAAGTGAAAGCTGTAACAAACATGCTAGGTAATGTGTTAACAATACCTGCCATGATTATTAATGATACTCCGTTTCCAATACCTTTTTCTGTTATTTGATCACCTAACCATAATAGAAATGCTGTACCAGCAGTTAATATTAAGGCAATCTTGAAGTATAACATTGGTTCTTGTGTTTTTCCTAAAAACATCATTGGATAGAAGAAACCTTGAATGAACGCAATTGCTAAACCAGAATATCTAGTAATCTTAGCAACTTTTCTTCTTCCTTCTTCTCCCATTTCTTTTAATTCTTTGAAATATGGAATAATATCCATTTGTAAGATTTGAATTATAATTGATGCTGTGATATAAGGCATAACACCTAATGCAAAGATTGAAAATTGTTTTAATCCTCCACCACTCATAGCGTTAAACAATTCTAAAAATCCAATATTACCACTTATAACATTCATACCTGGAATTGTAATTGAATTACCTAATGCAAAGATGAATAGAGCGCCAAGTGTAAATAATATTCTTACTCTTAAATCTTTGTTAGAAGATCTAAATATTTGCTTAAATGTAGCAAACATCTTAAATCACCTCCGTAGTTCCACCCAATTCCTCTATTTTAGTAATAGCGCTATTAGTGAATAAATTTGCTTTAATAGTTAATTTCTTTTCTAATTTACCATTTCCTAAAACTTTAATTCCATTTAATTCTTTTTTAACCAATCCTGCTTCTTTTAATAGTTCTGGAGTAACTATATCTCCATCTTTAAATCTATTTAAATCAGAAACATTAATAATTGCATATTTTTTAGCAAATCTTGCGTTAGAGAAACCTCTTCTTGGAAGTCTTTTATATAATGGAGTTTGTCCACCTTCAAACCAAGCGTGTACTCCTCCACCGCTTCTAGCTTTTTGTCCTTTTTCTCCACGTGTAGATGTTTTACCGTGTCCACTTCCTGGTCCACGTCCAACAACTTTTCTTCTATGAGTTGATCCTTCAACTTTACTTAATTCATGTAATTTCATTATTTTAAGACCTCCTCAACTGTTTTACCACGTAACTCAGCAACATGTTCAATAGTTCTTTGAGATTCTAGTGCTTTAATTGTTGCTTTTGCAGTATTAATTTGAGTATTGCTTCCTAAAGATTTAGCAACTACATCTTTAACTCCAGCTAGCTCAAGAACGATTCTTGATGCTCCACCAGCGATAATCCCACGACCAGCTTTAGCAGGTCTAATTAATACTTTAGCAGCTCCACATACACCTGTAACTTCATGTGAAATTGTTCTTCCATCTACTAAGTTAACGTGTACTAAATTCTTTTCAGCTTCTTTAATAGCTTTAGAAACTGCTACTGGAATTTCTTTACTTTTACCAGTTCCAATTCCTACTTTACCTTTTCTATCACCAACAGCTACTGTAGCTGAAAATCTAAAATTACGTCCACCTTGTGTAACCTTTGTAACTTTTCCGATTGATATAATTTTATCTTCGTATAATTTTTTAGGTTCACGAGTAGTTTTTCTTTTATCGTTCATTCTTATCCTCCTAGAATTCTAGTCCATTTTCACGAGCAGCTTCAGCTAATGCTTTAACACGTCCGTGATATAGATATCCGCCACGATCAAATACTACTGTTTTGATCTTTGCTTTTTTAGCTTTTTCAGCTATATCTTTTCCTACTGCAGTAGCAGCTTCAAGATTATTGTTTTTGCTTTTTAATTCTAAAGAAGAAGAGCTTGCTAATGTTACTCCTTTAACATCATCAATTAATTGTGCATAAATAGCATTATTACTTCTAAATACACAAAGTCTAGGAGTTGTATTAGTACCAGATAATGTTTGTCTGATTTTTTTATGTCTTTTAACTCTCATAACATTTTTTGATTCTTTTCTTATCATATTATTTTACCTCCTATGCAGCTTTCTTTCCTTCTTTACGACGGATATGTTCATCTTTATACTTAATACCTTTTCCTTTGTATGGTTCTGGTTGTCTTACTTTTCTGATATTAGCAGCAAATTCTGAAACAGCTTGTTTATCATATCCGCTAACTGTTAATTCAGTTTGTGATTTATCAGGCATTTCTAATTTAATACCTTCTGGTGCAATCATTTCTACTGGATGACTATAACCTGCAGAAATAGTGACCTTATTTCCTGATACTTGGAATCTATAACCAACACCATTGATTTCTAGTTCTTTTTTGTATCCTTCACTTACACCAATTAACATATTGTTAATAATTGAATTTGTAGTTCCATGTAATTGTTTAGAAACTTTTAAATCATTTTTACGAGTTACACTAACTTTTCCATCTTCAATTTTAACATCTACATTATCATTTTTAAAATTAAATTCTAATGTCCCTTTTGGTCCTTTAGTTGTTATTTTATTACCATCAATTGTTACTTCTACTCCAGATGGAATAGTTAATATTCTATTTCCGATTCTACTCATAACACACCTACCATATGTAAGCTAAAACTTCTCCACCAAGTTTTTTACTTCTAGCTTCTTTATCAGTCATAAGACCTTCAGATGTTGAAATAATTGCAATTCCTAAACCATTAAGAACTCTTGGCATTTCATCAGCTTTAGCATATACACGTAATCCTGGCTTACTAATTCTTTTAAGACCAGTGATTACTCTTTCTTTAGATTTTGAATATTTTAGATTAACAACGATCATTTCACCAACAGCTAATTTGTTAGTATCATAACCATCGATAAATCCTTCTTTAGTTAAAATATCTGCGATACCTTTAGTCATCTTAGTACCAGGTATTTCAACAGTTTTATACTTCATAGCATTAGCATTACGAATTCTAGTAAGCATATCTGCTATAGTGTCATTAACCATAATAGGCCTCCCTTCTTATTAACATTCGCCTGTTAATGTTTGGTAATAATTTTTATTTGAATTCATTTTTACAAACTACCAGCTTGATTTTTTAACGCCAGGAATTTGTCCTTTATATGCAAGTTCTCTAAAGCAGATACGGCATAGACCGAATTTACTTAAAACACCATGTGGACGACCACATCTAGTGCATCTTGTATAATTTCTTGTAGAGAATTTGCTTCCTCTTTGTTGAGATATTAATTTACTTTTCTTTGCCATAAATATTTCCTTTCCTACTTTCTAAAAGGTAATCCAAATTCTGTTAATAAAGCTAAAGCTTCTTCATTAGTGTTAGCAGTTGTAACAATAACAATATCTAAACCTCTAACTTTAATTACTTGATCGTATTCTACTTCAGGAAATACTAATTGCTCTTTAATTCCAAGAGTGTAATTACCTCTACCATCAAAACTATTTTTAGAGATACCTCTAAAGTCTCTAACTCTAGGAAGAGCGATTGTAATTAATTTATTTAAGAAGTTATACATATTATCTCCTCTTAAAGTAACCTTACATCCAATTTTATTTCCTTCTCTTAGTTTGAAACCTGCGATAGATTTTTTTGCAGTTGTAATAACCGGTTTTTGTCCAGCAATTGCTTCTAAATCTTTAACAGCAGCATCTAAATATTTTTGATCAGCAAGTGCATCTCCTACACCCATATTTAATACGATTTTTTCAATTTTTGGTACTTGCATTTTAGTAGTGTAGTTAAACTTTTTAGTTAAATTTGGAACTATTTCTTCTTCATATAATCTTTTTAATGTTTCCATAATTCACCTACTTACTTTCTTTTTCTTCTTTTTTCTTAGAAGTTTTTGTTTCTTTTTCTACTTTTTTAGTTTCTTTTTTAGTAGTTTTTTCTACTTTTTTAGCTTCTTTCTTAGTTTCTTTTTTGTCAAGTACTTTTACATTTGAAATATGGATAGGTGCTTCTACTTCAAGAATTCCACCTGTTTCGTTAGTACGATTTGGTTTAACATGCTTTTTAACGATGTTTATTCCGTCGATAACTACTTTTCCTTCTTTTCTAAATACTTTTAGTACTTTTCCTTCTTTTCCTTTATTACTTCCTGTAATAACTTGTGCATTATCTCCAACTTTTATTTTCATTGTTGCCTCCTATAATACTTCTGGAGCTAATGAGATAATCTTCATAAAGTCTTTATCACGAAGCTCTCTAGCTACAGGTCCTAGAACACGCGTTCCGATAGGACTCTTATCTTCTTTTATTAGAACGCATGCGTTGTCATCAAATTTAATATGACTTCCATCAGCACGTCTTACTCCTTGAACTGTTCTTACAATAACAGCTTTAACTACTTTTCCTTTTGGAGTATTTGAATTAGGAATAGCTTTTTTAACGGTTCCTACAACAATATCTCCGATATTTCCGCTTTTAACTTTGCTTCCACCAAGTACTCTGATTACTAAGATTTCACGAGCGCCTGAATTGTCAGCAACCTTTAAACGGCTTTCTGGTTGTATCATAACTCTCTCCTTTCTTAATTAAAGAATAACAGCTTCCTCAACGATACTATCTAAAACATATCTTTTTGTTTTTGATAGAGGACGAGAAGATACAACTTTAACTATATCTCCTACTTTAGCTTTATTCTCTTCATCATGTACTGCATATTTTTTAGTAGTTTTTACGTTTTTCTTGTAAAGTGGATGCTTTTTATAAGTAACTACTGCAACTGTAATAGTTTTGTCACAACTAGCGCTTACAACTTTTCCAACTAATTCTTGTTTCTTGTTTTCCATTATTCAGCTTCCTCCTTACTACTTAATTCTCTTTCTCTGATAACTGTTTTAATTTTAGCAACCTCATGTCTTAATTCTTTAATTCTATGTGGTTTTTCTAATGCTCCAGTTGCAGATGCGAATTTTAAATTAAATAATTCTTTCTTAATTTCTTCAAGTTTTTTATTTAAATCTTCAGTGGCTAATTTTCTAATTTCTACCATTTTCATTATTTAGTCACTTCCTTTGCTACAAATTTTGTTTTGATTGGTAGTTTGTGTCCTGCTAATCTGAATGCTTCACGAGCAATTTCTTCAGTAACATCAGTCATTTCAAACATGATTTTACCTTCTTTAACTACTGCTGCCCATTCTTCAACATTACCTTTTCCACTACCCATACGTACTTCAGCAGGTTTTTTAGTTCTTGCTAAGTGTGGGAAAATGTTAATAAATACTTTTCCTCTTTTGAATGATTTCATATAACGAGTCATAGCAATTCTAGCTGCTTCGATTTGTCTAGCTGTAATGTATGCTCCTTCTTTAGCCATAAGTCCATATTCACCTTGAGTTAATACTGTATTACCCTTAGCTTTTCCTTCATAGCTAACTCTATGTGGTTTTCTATATTTAGTTCTTTTTGGAATTAACATCTTTGTTACCTCCCTTATTCTTTTTAGCAGGAAGTATTTCGCCCTTATAAATCCATACTTTAACACCAATTTTACCATAGATAGTGTCAGCTTCTTTATGAGCGTAATCTATATCAGCTCTTAATGTATGTAGAGGTACAGTACCTTCTGTATAACCTTCTGTACGAGCCATTTCAGCTCCAGCTAAACGTCCAGATACAGCAACTTTAATACCAACAGCTCCTGCTTTCATTGTATTTCTGATAGCTCTTTTTTGAACTGCTCTGAATGAAGCTCTATTTTGAATTTGCATTGCAATTGATTCAGCTACTAATGCAGCATTTAAATCAGGATTTTTAACTTCTACAATATTTAAATAGATTTCTTCTCCAGTTAATTTTTGTAAAGCTTTTTTATGTTTTTCAATATCAGCTCCACCTTTTCCAATTACAACACCTGGCTTAGATGTGTTAATTGTAACATTTGTTCTTTTATTATTTCTTTCGATTACGATAGAAGCAACTGAACATCCTTTTAATTCTTTATCTAAATATTTTCTAATTTGCATATCAGAATTTAAATATTTAGCAAAATCTTTAGTTGGTGCATACCATTTACTTTCCCAGTCTCTGTTGATACCAACTCTAAGTCCGATTGGACTTACCTTTTGTCCCATGTTTAGTCCTCCTTCTTTTCAGTCATGTTGTCAGTTACACTAACATAAATATGACTTGTTCTATGATAATTTTTAGCAACTCTTGAATGAGATGCAGCTTTTCTTCTTTTTAAAGTTCTTCCTTCGTTAATATAAGTTTCTTTAATAACTAAATCTTCTTTATTAGCTCCGAAGTTGTTTACTGCATTAGCAGTAGCAGAGTTAAGAACTTTAATTATTAATCTACTTGCTTTAGTATTTGTAGTAAGTAGAATTGCTTCGGCTTGAGATACTTTTTTACCTCTGATAAGATCAAGAGTCATTCTTGCTTTTCTTGGTGCAATAGCAGCACCTTTATGTATACTATAAGTTTCCATTATTTATCCTCCTACTTCTTACCGCTTCCAGCATGGCCACCAAACTTACGAGTTAAAGCAAACTCACCAAGTTTGTGTCCTACCATATCTTCAGTTACGTATACAGGAATGAATTCACGTCCATTATGAACAGCAAATGTATGTCCTACAAATTCAGGATATATAGTAGAACGTCTTGACCAAGTTTTAATTACTTCTTTTTTACCTGTTTCATTTAAAGTTCTTACTCTTTTAAGTAATCTTTCAAATGTGTAAGGTCCTTTTTTTAAACTTCTTGACATTTTACGGTTCCTTTCTTAATTATTTCTTACGACGAGTCATGATTAATTTCTCAGATGCTTTTTTAGTTTTTCTAGTCTTAAGTCCTAGAGCTGGTTTACCCCAAGGAGTCATTGGTTGAGCACGTCCAACTGGAGCTCTACCTTCACCACCACCATGTGGGTGATCATTAGGGTTCATAACAGATCCACGAACTGTAGGTCTAATTCCCATATGTCTTTTTCTTCCTGCTTTACCTAAGTTAACTAATTCATAATCAGTATTTCCAACTTCACCAATTGTTGCACGGCATGTTCCAAGAACTTTTCTTGTTTCGCCACTCTTTAATCTAATAATAACGTATTTTCCTTCTTTACCAAGAATTTGTACGCTACTTCCAGCACTTCTTGCCATTTTAGCTCCAGCGCCTGGATTTAATTCAACATTGTGAACTGTTGTACCAACAGGAATGTTTTCAAGTGGTAATGCGTTTCCGATTTTAATATCAGCTCCAACTCCACTTTCTATTTTATCTCCAACTTTTAAATTAAGTGGAGCAATAATATATCTTTTTTCTCCATCAGCATAATTAACTAATGCGATGTTAGCACTTCTGTTTGGATCATATTCGATTGAAGCTACTCTTCCTTCAATACCATCTTTATTTCTCTTGAAATCTATTAAACGATATTTTCTTCTAACTCCACCACCAATATGACGAACAGTTATTTTACCTTGATTATTTCTTCCGCCTGTTTTACTTTTTTTAACAAGAAGACTTTTTTCAGGAGTACGAGTTGTAATTTCATCATTTATTAATGTACTCATTCCTCTTGTTCCAGGAGTATTAGGCTTATAATTCTTAATTGGCATATTTTCCCTCCTAGTATTCTATAGAAGAGCCTTCAGCTAGTTTAACATAAGCTTTTTTATAAGCGGTAGTTAAGCCAGTATATCTTCCTACTCTTCTTTTCTTTTGTACAGCATTTACAGTATTAACATTAACTACTTTAACATTGAATTGTTTTTCAATTTCGTTCTTAATTTGAGTCTTGTTTGCCTTTGGACTAACTTTAAATACATATACATTATTTTCTTTTAATGATTCGCTTTTTTCAGTAATAACTGGTGCTAAGATAATATTCATTAGTTAAGCACCTCCTCTAATTTTTTAACAGAAGATTCATCAATTACTAAGTAATCAGTTGCTACCAAATCTAATACATTAATTTCTTCTGTAGCTAATACAGCAACTTTATTATTGTTTCTTGAAGCTAAGAATAAATTTTCATTATCATCAGCAAATACAACTAATGCTTTTTTATCAACTTTTAAGTTCTTTAACATTGCATTGAAATCTTTTGTTTTAGCAGTTTCTAAATTTAAGTTTTCAACAACAACTAATTCTTTTTCTTGGAACTTAGAAGATAAAACGCTCTTTAATGCTAATCTTCTTTCTTTTCTATTTTGTTTTTTATCATATTTTCTTGGTTTAGGTCCAAATACAATTCCACCACCTGGCCATTGTGGGCTTCTAGTAGATCCTTGTCTTGCGTTACCTGTACCTTTTTGTTTGTATGGTTTACGTCCACCACCGCTAACTTCACTTCTTGTTTTAGTGCTAGCAGTTCCTTGTCTTAAAGATGCTTGAGCTAATACTATTGCATCATGTACAACAGGTTCATTAACTTCAATATTCCAAACGCTATCTTTAAGAGTTATATCTTTAACTTTTTCACCTTTAAGGTTTAAAACTTGAGTCTTTGCCATTATTCAGAAACCTCCTCTTTATCAGTAGTAGTTTCAGTAGCTTCAACATTAGTTTCTTCTACAACAGCATCATTTTCAACGACTTCATTAGCTGGAGTTACTTCTTCTGTTTCAGCAACACTCTCTTCATATGAAATTAATTCAACTGGAGTATTCTTACTACCTTTAATAGCTTCCTTAATGAATACAAATGAATTTTTAGGTCCTGGAACATTTCCACTTACTAATATACATTTGTTTTCCATATCAACATCAACTACCATTAAATTTTGGATAGTGATTTGTTCATTTCCCATATGTCCTGGTAATTTTTTACCTTTTAGAACTCTCATTGGTCTCATTGTCCCTAGAGATCCTACACGTCTATGGTATGTTGAACCATGAGTTTCTGGTCCACGAGATTGATTCCATCTCTTAATTACGCCTTGGAAACCTTTACCTTTTGATGTACCAGTAACATCAACTGTGTCTCCATTTTGAAATACATCAGCTTCAATTACTTGACCAAGAGTATAAGAATTAGTATCAATTCCCCTGATTTCTTTTAAGAAGCGCTTAGGTGATGTATTTGCTTTTTTAGCATGTCCTTTTTCAGGATTGTTAGATGTCTTTTCTTTTTTATCAAAAGCACCTAATTGAATTGCATCATACCCATCTTTTTCAACTGTTTTGATTTGAGTAACAACATTGCTTTGTACTTCAATAACAGTAACAGGTATTAATTTTCCGTCAGCTGTGAATACTTCAGTCATTCCAGCTTTACGTCCTAAGATTCCTTTCATTTTTTATTTCCTTTCCTTATTTTTTGATTTCAATATCTACACCACTTGGTAAATCCAAATGAGCAAGAGCATCAATTGTTTCTTTACTTGGTTTTTCGATATCGATTAATCTCTTATGAGTTCTTATTTCGAATTGTTCACGAGAATCTTTGTATTTATGAACAGCTCTCAATATTGTGATCTTTTCGATCTCAGTTGGTAGTGGAACAGGTCCACTAACGATACCACCAGTTCTTTTAACAGTCTCAACAATTTTAGCAGCAGCTTGATCAACACTTCTGTGGTCAAATGACTTTAATCTAATTCTTACTTTGTCTTTAGACATATTAACTTCCTCCTTCGCCTATATTTTTTCTATAGACTTGCTCAATGCAAATTACCTGATATTAATTAGGTTTTTAATTCAACCTAACCTGGTGTATCAGCAACCTTGCACATCATCGCCAGTCGTTTCTACATGATTATAAGGCAAAATAAAAGAAAAATCAAGTGTTTTTTCATGATTTTTCCTATTTTTTCTTTTTATTTTTCGGTTACTGCATCGGTTAATTGTTTAACAAGCCCTAGGAATTTTTGAATTCCTTGACCCACGGCCAATTGCATTTGTGCAGGCATCACTTCAAATGATATAGCGTTCTTAGTTTCTGGCATTTCATAACTCTTGTTTGCATCTATATCCAGTTTTAGTTCAATTGAATATACTTCTTTTGTTTTTGATGGTATATTATATTTAATTGTTGCTTTTATTTCTGTTCTTGTATTATTTATTTTAGCTTGTGATATGTCGAATTCATACTTTTCTTCTTCACCTTTTGTATTCTTATGTTTTAATGTACCAATTAATCTTTTGTTAAAAGTGTCATATTCAAAATCAAATGTAAATGGTATCACTCCATCTTTTTCAACAGTTTTTGTTATTGTTGCAAAATATATGTCATTTAATGACCCAACACTAATTTTGTAAGTATCACTATCAACATCACAGGCTACAGTATCATTTCCTGCAAGTGTTCTATAGAATTCCAAGTGAATTTTTTGAATTTCAACATGTTTGTTAGCCAATGCTTCTAATTGTTTTTGCACTAGTTCAACATTATCTTCTTCAAATCCCATAAATCTTGCTATTGTTGTTAATGTCGTTTTATCCTTGCTGATAGCATTCATCATATTTCTATAGATGCTATTAATTTCATCATTATCCATATCATAAGTTAGTTTAAGTGAAAAAACTTTTTGATCTTTTGAAACTTCTTTATATGCAATACTTCTTGAAATTTTTTCTTCGTTTACATCTTGTAAAAATACATTTCTAACTTTATTTACTAAATAAATTAAATCTTTTGTAGATTGTTTTCCTACATTTAAATTTGTAACAGATTCTAAGTTATATTGCTTAGGATCTAATTTGATTAAAGTGTTTTGTATATTAGGATCTAGTATTAAATCTCCATTAATTAAATATACTAATATATCAGCTAATGCTTCTGAATTTTTATCTATTTCTATTTTAGCTTTTGTTTTATCTTGCGATGTATCAATGTTTAAGTCGTATGTAATTCCTACTTCATCTAAAGCTTTTATATCATCACTTGATATTGTTGCTTTTCCACTTAATCCGACTGTGCTAATTTCTACTTCTTTATTAGATTCATCTGTTGTTTTTAAAACGTTTTCAAATGTATCGAAAATATCATTCATTATTTTGTCATATACATTTTTAGGAGTCATAATTACAAAATAATAAATTAAAAATAGAATTATTAAAATTAATGCAACGCTAACAATAAATATTGGTGCCTTTGAACCTTTTTTCTCTTTTATAAGTTTATCACCACCTGTTGCTAATACATTATTTTGATTTGCTTCTCCAGGTAATGTATATTTTCCATTATCGGTTTTTGTTGTTTCTTCTTTAGCTTTACCATATGCAACATTACTTGATACCATTGAAGGCTCTGCTGGTACTGGCGGTTCACTTGGAGTTGGTTCTGAAGCAAATGTAACAGTTGACTCTGATGTTGGCACTACAGGTTGAACTGTTGTTTCAACTACTGGTGTAGGTGCAACCTCTTGAACTGTTGTTTCAACTACTGGTGTAGGTGCAACCTCTTGAACTGGTGCTTCAATTGGTGCTGCCTCTACTGCTGAAACTGGTGTTTCAATTACTGGTGCAGGTGCTACTTCCGGAGTTGGCACTGCAGGTTGAACTGGTGCTTCAACTACTGGTGCAGGTGCAATCTCAGGCGCCTGCGCAATAGTTTGTGTTGCCTCAACAGTTGGTGTAGTTTCTACCGCAGGCATTACTTCCACTGTTGGAGCAGATTCTTGAATATTTGTTACTTCTGATGTAGATGCAGGTGCAACAGGCATTGTTGGCTGTACATTTACGTCAGTAGGTATAGTATTTTGATTTATTTCCCCCTCTATAGGATTATTTTCATTCATTCCTCTTCCCTACTTTCTATTATATATTTTAGTTTAACATATTTTTATTTTAATGTAAATAAATAAACGGCTTAAGATATGATTAATTTGCAACTAATTGATTATTTTTTACAATAAATCAATTGCAAAATTAAAGAATTGTTTAATTTAATTGAACCACTTTTTCCGTTATTACCTTTACTACCTCCATCACCAATTTCAATTTTGTATGTGTTTATCTCTAATTTGATATTTTTAACGTTTTTTTGTATATCCGCCTCCGCCGGCTAGGAATTCATCTATATTTAGTGATTCCTTTGTTTCTAAATTACCTTTTGTTAAAAATCTAATTTTCAAATTTTCAGATTCACATAATACTTCGCAATTTCCACTATATGTAAGCTTATAATTTCAGCCTTTCGATGTATTGTTACATTTATATGTTAAATTGCTGCATGCAATCTATTGAGTTTTCCACTGAGCAAATAATGTATGATCTTCTGCTCTTGTGACATTTGTTTCACTTGTAACTTTTGTTTTTCCTGATGTAGCAGTATACCATCCTAAAAAATTATATCCTTTTCTACTTGCAGTAGGCAATTCACCATAATTTGAACCATAAACAACTGTTTGATTAGGTTTACTTGGCGAACCACCATTTCCATTGAATGTTACCTCATATGTATTTGCTGACCATACAGGTTTTATTTCAGCTTCTTTTTTATTAGTATTTTTATTATTAAATGCTATTTTACTTGAAATGTTTCCATACTTATCTATGACCTCATTTCCATTTGAATCATTATATCCAACAAGGGTATATCCAGTCTTTCTTGAAACTTCGTCGAGGCTTTCAATTTCATCTCCATCTAAATCTTTATAATATCCTACATCATATTTTAAATAGAATGTACTAGGACTAGTCTTTGTCAAATCTCCATCATCAATTACTTTTATTTCAAATACAGTTCCTGCTAATTGACTATCCTCTGAATATGTACTAGTAGAATACATTTTTATATCATATGTTCTATCGTTTGCATCATATCCATTATATGTTCTTACTATCACTGTTGCCAATTTATTTTCATATCCATTTTCATTACTTTTGTATGTATTATATTTTGTATCTAAACCTAAAAAACTATATCCACTTATTGAACTAGTTCCTAAATTACCAGAATCTATTTGCGTTTTGGTTTTTAATTCGAATGTCTTTATATACTTAAGTTTTTTTTCTTTAGTAGTATCATAATAAACTAAACTTGTTTTTTTTGTCTCTATTATTCCAATAGCTTTCTTACCATTGCAATTACAATTTTCATTTGTAATGTCAGGATTATTTTTACAATATTTTGTACATGTTTCTATCTTCTTTTCATTTGATTGACTACTAAATTTTTCCATTATTTCAACTATTTGTAATTGTCTTTTATTTCCATTTCCTAGTACCATATCACAATTTAAATGATTAGCAGAACATGATACATTTTTTATTCCATCATTTTGTAATATATCATTATTTATTATTCTTGATGCTGCATTACTATATACTAATGCGTTTGCGTTCTCATTTATTGTATTATAATTTTCTCTTAGTTTTACTAGTGCCATAAGCATTGATACCATTATAACACTTACTAATACTATACTTACAATTAATTCGACAAGTGTAAATCCTTTTTTATTCATACTATCCACCTATTATCAAAAAAATTATATCACAATTTTATAAAATTTTGTTAAAAAAGTATTATTTTTTTAAATAAATAGTGTCTTTTGTAAAAAATATACATTATATATATTTTAATTTTATTATTTGAAATTTCTTTTCAAAAGAAAACTCTCTATTTTACAGAGAATTTATTTTTCATTTTTAATAATTAAACTATTTCCAGTCATTTCTTTTGGTATACTAATTTCATATAAATCTATTATTGTAGGAATAACATCTTTTAGTGAACCTGTACTTTGTAGTTTTATATTTTCATTGCAAATTACAAAAGGTACTTTTGAATCAGTATGACATGTAAGTATATTTCCTGTTTCATCTTTCATATATTCTATATTGCCATGATCAGCTACAATTGCGAGTTCATAAAAATTGTCTTTTGCTTTATCTAATATTTGTTTTGTACAGACATCACATGCTTCTAAAGCTCTAATAGAGGCTGGAATATTTCCTGTATGAGCAATGGTATCTGGATTTGAAAAGTTTACTAGAATAAAATCAAAGTCTTCATCTATTGTGTCAAGTACGGCTGTTGTTACTTCAGTTATATTCATTTCTGGTTTCATATCATATCTGGGGACTTTAGGAGATGGTACTAATATTTTATATAAGTTTTTATCTGAAAACTCTTCCGCTCCATCAAAATAATATGTTACATGAGAATACTTTGATGCTTCTGCAATTCTTGCTTGTTTGAATTCTAAGTCTGCTAAATACTTACCAAATGTATTTGATAACGTTTCATTTTTAAATGCTCCTGTTATTTTATCATTTGTACTATATAGTGACATAAATTTTACATTTTTATATTTTTTTGTATTAAACATATTAAATGAATCGTCTACAAATGCTGATATTAATTCATCACTTCTTTCAGGCGTAAAATCTACAAATAGTACCCCATCATTGTCTTTAATATTACTTCCCTTTGTTATAACGCTTGGATTTATATATTCATCACTTATATTATTTTTATAATGTAGTTCTAAACATCTCATGTAGTCTGAAAAGTTATTTCCTATATTATATGCTATAGCGTCATATGCTTTTTTTACTCTATCATAATTTCCATCAGTATCTAAGGCATAATATCTGCCACTTAATGTTCCAATTGTACCTAAGCCTAATTTTTCAGCTTTTTGCATAAATGTACCAATATATTCAATACCTTTGGTTTTAAGATTATCTCTTCCATCCGTTATAAAATGAAATACTACACTTTTAACATTTCTTATCTTTGCTAATGCTAATGTAGCATAGAAATGGTCAATACATGAATGGACTCCTCCATTTGAAACAACACCAACTAAATGAAGTGTTGAATCATTTTCATTTACATGATCCATTAAATCTAATAAATTATCATTTTCAAAAAAACTTTTATCCTTAATACTATTATTTATTATTGTGTATGGTTGAATTACTGTTCTTCCAGCACCTATAGTCATATGTCCAACTTCACAATTACCAGGTTGACTCTTTGGCAATCCAACTATTTCTCCACTTGCATCTAGTTGACTAACAGAGTATTCTTTAAAAATATGTGCTAAGTTAGGTAAACTTGCCATTTTAATAGCATTTCCATTATTGTTTTCTCTTATTCCAAAGCCATCTAAAATTAATAAAATAATTTTTTTCATATTTTTCTCCTGTTAATATTTTAACATAATATAATAAATTATAAAAGAAAAAAACTTAATATGATTAGTTATTGATTAATCATATCAAGTCTTAATTTATCTGCTAAAGTAACTATAAATTCTGAGTTTGTTGGCTTTGCTCTATCAATATCTACACTATGACCAAATATTTCATCCATTAAATCTATATCTCCTCTTAGCCATGAAACTTCAATAGCGTGTCTTATTGCTCTTTCTACTCTTTGAGTTGAAGTATTAAATTTAACTGATAAGTCTGGATACAATTCTTTAGTTATACCACCTATAAATCCAGGATTACCATATACCATTAGAATAGCTGATCTTATATATTGATATCCTTTTATATGAGATGGGATACCTAGAGCATGTAAAAGGTTGGTTACTTGAATTTGAATATCTTTACTTTGAATTTCTGAAATTTGATTTTTATTTCTTTCGCTATTATAAATATCTAATACTTTATTTTTTATACTTTCTAATTCAAATGGCTTTAATACATAATACTTAACTCCATATTCACTTACTTTTCTTATTATTTCTTCATCATTAAATGAAGTCATCATTATAACTTTACCTTTACAATTATGTTCTTTCATATATTTTAATACATCAATACCATCTTTTACTGGCATTATTAAATCTAATAACATAATATCAAAATCTAAATTTCCATCTAACATTTTTATTGCTTTCATACCATCTGATGCTTCAGCAACTACTTCTATTTCATTTCCTCCATTAAAGTACTTCTTTACTAAATTTACTGTCCCTGCATTATCATCTACTACAAATACTTTAACTTTCATTTTTTCTCCTTTATTTTTCTTTTAATTTATTATAGTACATTAATTATATATATTTCTACAGGGGATTTTGTCTTTATTTGCATAATTATGCAATCTTTTGTCGAAAAAAAATTCTAAATATATGATTTAGAATTAGTTTAACTCATTTATAATAGATTTTAGTTCATCTATATTGATACTTGATTTTCCTAAAAGAATGCCATCACTAACATCAAATACATTTTTTACATTTTCTTTTGTTATAGAACCACCATAATATACTTCTATATCTAAATTATATTTAGATTTAATATATTCTTTTATTTGAATAATTGTTTTTGTTATTTTATCAATACATTGGATTTCTCCACTGCCTATAGCCCAGTTTGGTTCATATACAATAGATAAATATTTTAAATTTAATGGTTCAATAGATTTTAAATAATAATTTAATTCTTTTTTAATATAGTTAAATGGTTTTTTAGTTTTTTTATATTCTCCTACACAAAGAATAGTGTTAAATTTATTACTTAATGATTTAAATAGTTTTTCTTTAGTTACTTCTTTTGATTCTTCTATGATTTTTCTTCTTTCATAGTGACCAATTAATGTGCATGAAACATTTATATCTTTTAAAGATTCTAAATTTAATTCACCTGTAAATGATCCTATTTTTGAACTAAAGAAATTTTGTGTTCCGATACTATATTTAGCATCTTTGAATAGTGTTAAATATAATATGGGAGGAAATAATATAAAGTCATAGTTTATATTATTTATGTTGTCAAAATCATTTTTGAAATTTATCATATCATTATATAATAGATAACTTTTTTGATTTAGAATTACTTTTTTCATTTATCTGTACCATTTAATCTTTCTAGTGTTTTGAATTTTTTTCCTTCTAAGTATTCTAGTGTAGAACCTCCGCCAGTTGAAACATAATATAATTCTATATTAAAGTATTTTGATGCTCCTGTTATATCTCCACCTGCTAGGATTGTATTGAATTTTTGTTTTTTTAGAAATTGCATTACTTTTTTAGTACCGTTTTCATATTCTTTTTCTTCATATTTGCCAAGTGGACCATTCCATAATACTAATTTACTAGTTTTTAGTTCTTCTGTGAAGAGTTTTATTGTTTTAGGACCAATATCATATCCAATATCTTCATTGCTCATATCTTCTATATTTTTAATTCCATTTTGAGTTACAACATCTATAGGAAGGATAATTGTATTTGGATATTTTTTTAATAATTTTTTTGCATAATCAATATGTTCTTCACTTAATATACTTTTTCCAATGTTATATCCTTTAGCTTTTAAGAATGTAAAACACATTCCTCCTCCAATTAATACTTTATTAGATGTTTTTATTAAATTATTTATTACATCTATTTTATCATCAACTTTAGCTCCACCTAGAATTAAAGTTTTATTTTGTTTTAATGCTTTATCTAAAACAGTAGTTTCATTTTGTACTAAAAATCCAGCATATGATGGTAAATATTTAGATATTCCATAAGTTGAAGCATGACATCTATGAGCACTTCCAAATGCATCTAATACAAATATATCTCCTAAACTAGCCCAATATTTAGATAGTTTTTCATCACATGAACTCTCTAATGTTTTTGGATAATCTTCCCATCTAGTATTTTCTATAACAGCAATTTCCCCTTCACATAAGTTATCTAAAGTTTTTTCTAAAAGTTCTCCTCTTGTTTGAGGAATAAAGTATACTGGAGCGTTTACTAAAGTTGATAGATGTTTAGCAACTATTCTAAGTGAATTCTTTTTCTTGTCTTCTTCGGTCTTAACTCTTCCTAAGTGAGATAATAAAATTACTTTAGCTTTCTTTTCTACTAAATAATTAATAGTTGTAAGACTACTTACTATTCTATTATCATCTAATATTTTTCCATCTTTAAATGGAACATTAAAGTCAACTCTTACTATTACTCTTTTACCTTTTACACTAGCACTTTTAATACTTTTCATATTTTTTATACCTACCTTTCAGTTTCTATGTATAATTTTTTAGCATCTTCTTCTAATTTTTCTAATGTTGTGTTTACAATTTCTACATCATAATCTGTAAAATCATCTAAATCTATTTCTGTTTTATGTTTCTTTTGTTCTTCTGTTAAACCATTGTCAAAATCTGGTCTTATTATATGAACTACTTTTGCATTTGGATATGAAGCTTTTAAATCGTGTATTTCTTTTTTAAGTCTAACATCACTTATTATAATTGCATCATAGAAACATGAGAATACATCTATATCATCTATCATTCTATTAATGAACAAATCATCTTTTTGTAAGTATTCTCTTATAACGCTTGTTCCTAGTTGTTGAAGTAATTCTCTAGGTTTAGTTTCTTCGCTTAAATCCCATCCAGTCATTTCTCTAGCATAATATTTTATGTATTTTGATAATTGAGTTACAATAATTTTCTTTTCATTATCTTCATATGCTTTCTTTAAGAATGCTGAGAATGTGTCTTTACCATGTTTTGCTTTTCCACACATTAAGTAAATTGTTGGATTTTTCTTTTCTATCATTATTCCTCCTTATTATCATCTTTTGATAAAACCATCCATGCATTTGGTAATCTTCTTTCACCTGAATATCCATATCCTTGTGGATTATTAATTAGAGATCCTTTTCCATTTTGGAATGCATATAATGCGCTTGAGCCTCCACCATCTAAATTAGCAGCGTTATATGCTTTATATTTAACAAATAATTCTGCTAAGTCTGGCATTGATATTCCTACTGAGGATGATGTTCTACCATCAATTACTACAAATAAAACTATTCCATCTTGTCTTTGTCCAATAGCGCTTCTGTTAGCTATTCCCCAGCCACCATTTCCTTTGAATGTTGATTTCTTTCCATTTATAACTAGGAATGGTCCAAATTCTACTGCTCTATCCATACCATCTTTGATGGCTTCTTCTGCAGACTTTTTAGTAAGCATTAATACATTATCTTTTGTAAAGCCTATTAATCCTCCACCTTTATTTATTTTTCTACCAACGTCATAAACTTTTCCATCTTTAATAACTGTCCCAGTGACTCTATTACTTCCAGGTATTGAATTAACTCCAGAAGCATTCATAGCTATTAAAGCATTAGCGTCACTTGCCATTGTTGAAAGATAATCTCCACCTTTTCCATATTTTTTGGAAAATACAAGTTCTACATCAGCTGGATCATATACAACAACCATATATCCTTTCCAACCTTTACCACTTATATCTAATAATTTATATCTATCATCTTTATTATCTTTCTTTAAGATTTGTTCTTCATAAATAGATTCATATGTATCAGATTCAAAGTTGGGATTAAATGTTATTTTTGATGTATCTGTTGGATCTTCTGACTCAATTACTTTATTATTATCTAATACTTTTTGTACTTCTTCTTCACTATAAAATACATAAGCGAAGTAATGATGTGACTTGGTTGTCATAGCTGTTGTTACCCAAAAGTCTCTAAAGAATGAAAATGGTCCATAAACTACAAAGAAACTTATTAAAGCTAAAACGTCTACAACCATTAAAAATATTATAAACTTACTTTTTTTCTTTTTCATTTTATTCTCCTAGTACAAATGGATTGTTAAGTGTTCCAGTTCCATTTTTAATCTTTAAATCATTTTTTAAGTTAAATGCTATTCTAACATTATATTTTGATGAGATATTATCACCAAAAACAGTTCCATTTTCTTTAATAACATTTATTATTAAATCTGATTCTATTCCTCTTGTTAAAGTAAATACATTTTTAACATCACCTATGAAATTATCAGATATATTTAACATACCTATTTTCATAGTTACTTTTTCATTTTCTAATGCAGTATAGTCTAAATTATCTAAAGCTAATGCTCCAACATTCCATGAAGAGTCTACTATATTTTTATTGTTTTTTAATGAAGTTAAAACATCTTTATTTAGATATGAACCTAATCCTGTTTTAACATTAATTTTATTTGAAGTAGTATCAAATGTTGTTTCAACTAATTTGTTGTCTTTTTTAATTGCTTCAATACCTGCTATTCTAACACTATCTGTTTCTTTTTCTATAACTCTATATTCGCTTCCATCTAATTCAATATAGTTTCCTACATAAACGTCTTTTAATTCTTTAATATCATGTTTTTCTACTACATATGGATTATCTTTAGAACCATTACCACCTAACAATTCTGTTTTAGATGATAAAGTTATGATAGGTCTTACTCCATGTAACTTAGTACTAACTTGATCTTTTGCTATTTCTCCAGTTTCAGTTATGAAATATGTTCCATTAGATGAATCAGTTGTTGATAAATAATATGTCTCTCCATTATTTAAGAAACTTGATTTACCTCCTGCATTATAATAATCATAAAGTGATAATATTGTAACTTTATTTGACATATTTAAATTTTTACATGTTATTTTTGTCATATCATCCACTTTATCTTCACATCTAAATGAATTAGTTAATAAATCTAAGCCATATAAATCTTTAGTAAATTTTGATTTTTCTGTATCATTCAACCACTTATTAACATATGAATCATTATATCCTTTTTCAAGTCCTGAATACATCATAGTAATAACATTTTCACTAATAGCCCTAATATTTTTTTCATTATCAATGCCTAATATTCTATATAAATTTCCAGAATATATTAGATAATTACTATCTACTTTTCCTTTATAAGTGTAAGAAGTTTTATCATCATTTTTAACTAGACCTTTTGTTTGATCTAGGTAACTTTCATCTTTTAACACTTTATCAACAAGTAAACTTGTATTATTTGAATCATTTTTACCATTTTCTAACTTATAGTATTTAATAAGTCTAAATGTGTAAAATCCTATTATAAATAATAATAGGAAAACATTTATTGTAACTAAGATAGGGGTAATTTTTAGTACTTTTCTTCTAGACATAATTTACCTCTAATCTCCGAAGTCATTTTGATATGCAATTAAGCTTGCATTTATAACTCCATCTACGTCATTAAATTGATCAACTATAGTAGTTTCTATATTAGCTAGCTTTTTATTATTTTCTTTTATATCTACTTCTAGTGATAATTCTACTTCACCTTTAAATATTGATTTGCTTCTTATTTTAAATTTTTTTAATGTCTTTAATTTTCTAACTACATCATTATGTGCATCTGCTTTATATTTTAATACTAATAAATATCTATTAGCTGTTCTAAATCCCATTAAGTATGCTCCAAAATATAATACTCCAACCATTAAAGTTGCTACTAAGGCTGGAATATATAATCCTGCTCCACACATAATACCTGCAGCTATTCCCCAGAACATAAATCCTGTATCAACTGGTTCTTTTATAGCTGTTCTAAATCTTACGATTGATAAAGCACCAACCATACCTAAAGATAAACTAATATTAGAATTAATTGTTCTAATAATCATTGCTGTTACCATAGATAACATAAGTATACATAAAGAAAAGGCTTTACTATATACTACTCCAGTATAAGTTTTTCTATATATATATATAATAAACATTCCAATTACAAATGCTACTATAAGAGATATAATCATATCTCCTACTGAAATTGTTCCTGTAAAATTTTCTAATACTGATTTTTTAATTGTATCAACTGCACTCATTTTTTCCTCCTACTTAATACTTCTACATATTGCAAATTTACTAACTGCTTCTCTACAACTAGGAATATCATTTAATATATTTGCTATATGTAATGGTAATATTTCATTAAATTTAACTTCTAAAACTTGTTTTCCATCTTCTGTTACTGAATATGTTGGTCTTTCATTATCAAATAAATCATAATTATAAAGACCACTTTCTATATTAGAATCAAATGTAATTCTTACTTCACTTATTGGATAAGTAAATGCTATTCTATGATAAGCAACAATTACAGATGGGACTAAACCTTTAGTTTTTGTATCATTTATAAACTCTAATAATAATCCTTCTGGATTCTTTATTTCATTAATTTTACCATTTAATATTTTACTATATATGTCTTTTGAAATCAACATTTGTTCTTTTGCTGTATAAGTATTATGTTTCATTTTCTTTTCAAGTCTTATAAAACTATCATCATCATTATAAATTCTTATTCTATACTTTTTTCTATATAATACTCCATCCATTTTTTCATAGTATGAAGTAGAATCTAGATTATCAAAATATAAACTTTTTATTAAATAAGAACCATCTTCATAATAGGCATTTTTGTCTTTACCTAATATTAATGAAAGCTTTTGTTTTAATACCTCAGCAGCACTATTACTTATTTTAAATTTTAATTCATGCCTATATTTGCATTTTTTCATTTAACATCACCAAAATATTTCTTAACTTCTGAATCAGATAAATTAAAGTATGATTTAGCATATTTAACTAAAATAGCATTTCTTTTTTTAGCAAATGTTTTCATAGCTGTAATTGAACTTTCCCAATGACTATATGAATTATTCCATCTTTCTGCATTTCTTTTAAATTCATCTTTTCCAATTTCTTCAATTATATCATCTATTCTTTTATTAACATTATCATAAGACCAAGTATTCTTTAAATTATAAGATAGTCTTTCTATGAATGTTTTTTTAAATTCATCGCTCTTCATTAAATTTCTAAGTAACGTCGTTGGAAAATTCCATGCTCCCATACCATTTGGATTAGTATATTCAGTAAATGTATTTTGATTAGTTCTAAAAAATCCTGAATCTAAATCATAGAATATATATTTCCATTTACCATTGTCTACTAAACTACTACTAAAATATCTTGTATTTAAAATATCATAATTTGCTGTATATATTTCGCCAATCCAGAAGTCACATAGACTTGTAATATCTATTTGATCTTTAATTTTATTGTAATTTGATTTATCACTCATAGAATTATTAGACACGAAATTTATAAGCGAATTATAATTTTTGTTTGTTCCAAATTTTACTTCTCCATCAATTCTCAATATTGAAGAGTTTTCTTTAGTAGCTTGTACATTATAGTGATTAGAAATAAATGTTTCATCTACTTTTTCACGAATAAAATATATTCCCCAATATTTTCCATTAATATATAAAGCAATCGGCTTATATGCTTGTACATCTACATCTGTATATTCGCCCATTAATGATGTTGCGACTACATCTTTTATTACAGTTCTTTGACTATCATATTCAAATTCATCTTGTGATCCAGTTCTTAATACAAGTGACTCATACATTGAACTATCTACTGTATCAAATACTTTATATTTTAAATGAGCATCTCCAAATTCTTTTTTAAATTTAATTTCATAACTTTTCTTTTTATAACTTCTAGTAGAACCACCAAATAATTTTAAACCTGCTCCTACTTCAAAACTATTACCATTAGTATCATAAAATTCCACATTAGTTTGTTCAATAACTGAACTATTTAATGATGTATGACTATTAACATTATTTAGCTTTTTATTATCTATACTTAATGACATAACAGCTATTTTATGATTTTCATTCATAATGTATGAGTAAGTTTTAGTCTCGCTTTCAAGTTTTCCGTCTTCTTTATTCATTATTCTTAAAACAGTAGTCTCCTTAATAGTAAGAGGACTACTGTATATTTTAGATGAGACAGTTGGTGTTGAACCATCAAGTGTATAATAAATTTTACCACTTCCTGTAAGAGTTACTTCTATTTCATCTTTATTATTAAATACCCCTCCAGAAATAGAAGATGTTGGCATACTAGACATTGCTATATCTCCATTTCCATTTTTGCTTCCCGGTGTTGGAGTTTTATAATAATAAACACCATAATCTTTTCCTTTACCAATAGAGCTTCCATTTGGAACATCTGACACCAATATAGAATCAATGATATTTCTGTTTTTAGTTAAGTATATTCCTTCTACATCACCTATCTTAAAGTTTGTATGCTTATATTTATCGTTTGATAGGCTTTCTGTTCCTGATGCCATAACTAAATAATATTCACCTTTGCCAAGCTCTATTTTTGGTAATTTATACATACAAATATTATTTGTAGTATTAGTTAAACAATAATCACTTAATTTAATAGTATCATTAGAATTATTATATAACTCTATCCAGTCATAATAGTTTCCGCCATTTTGAGGTAAATATTTATAATTATTGTTCATTACCTCATTAATAATTAAACCATCTGGAGTACTCATATATTTCTTTTGAAAATCTTTTATTCCATCTATTTCATTATCGTATCCTGGTGAAATACTACTTCCTTCTGACATTATATTATTATTTCTAATATAGGCTTTTCCATTAGCTAAATTTTTATATTCAACTTTGTCTATAACTTTTCCCTTGTTATTTGTTAATACTGCTACTCCATTTTTATTTTTTAATTTAAATCCAGTACTAAATTCTCCACTTTTTCTACTTATTCCTGATGTATAAACTACAGTAACTTCTCCTGGTGATAATTTAATACTTGGAAATTGCCATTTAAAACTAACATCTTCACTATTTGATAAACTATAATTTGCAATATTTATAGACTTATCACTAACGTTTTTAACTTCAATATAGCCACTATATTCTCCATTTTTATTTTTAAAGTTTCCTTTATTGTCTGGTAAAACTTCATTAATAACAATTGTTTCATCTTCATTTGAAACTAATGACGCAATAAATTCTTTGTGACCGTCAATAGTATTTGCAAATCCAGGAGTTGGTTCATCTTGCACAACCCAATTACCTTTTGGATCTCTAGCCATAACATAGTTTGAATCTAATGATACAGTTTCAATTGCATCTATTACTTTTCCATTTGGTTTAAATAAAGTAACAACTTCTCCACCAGAACTCTTAAGTTTAAAGTCAGCACTTAATTCACCTTTTTTACCAGTTAATTTGACTACTATATATTTTTTAGATTCTATTGTAATATCTCCAAATGCCCATTTAACTTTGTCATTTTCATCACTTAAACCATAATTCTTTAAACTAATATCAGAGTCACTTCCATTATATATTTCAATATAATCATATAAAGTTCCTTCTTCATCAGATATAACACCATTATTAGATGTCATTATCTCATTTATAACAAGTTTTTTTATATCAACTTCATCATTAGTTAAATCAGTTTTATCTAGCTTTACACCTTTTTTTCCAAATAAAACACTCACTAATAATAAAACCACTATTAATGCTATACTTACTATAAAAAATAATATATTATTTTTGAACTTTTTGATATTAAATTTCATAATAAAACTCCTATTATAATTATACTATAATAAGAGTTGTTATTCTATAATATCGTAAATTTTTTCGTTGTGTTTTACATATATTTTATACTAAACAATCTTTAATTTCATTATCTATCTTAGTTACAAATTTGTCATAATTATCTCTATATTTTTTAAACTTTATTTTTTTGATGTTTTTTATTGCATTATTTAATTCTTCAAAAGTATTGCATTTAATAATATAATTATTTTTAGATAGATAATCTATTATTTCCAATTGATGGTCATTTATATGTTCTTTATATTTTTTTAATCTTGGTACGCATATTACTTTTTTTTCAAATGATAATGCTTTAAATATAGAACCACCACCGCCGTGAGATATAATTATATCAGATTTTTTAATGTATGAATTCATTTCTTCTTCAGTTATCAATCCAACAAATATTAACTTACCGGAATGATATTTTACATATCCATTTTGAACATATATTTTGCCTTCATAATCAAGTTTTTCCAAATAATCTATTAATCTTTTAAATGATTGCTTTTGAGTTCCAAGTGTTGCAAATATCATAAATAACCTCCATGTATATATATAGATTTCTTATAAACTCTCTTTAGCGACTTATGCTGTACTATAAATTTGTCAGCTATAGGATAAACTAAAACTCCGGATAATGTTGGTGTATTAATTCTATCAAATACTTCGATAAATATAATCTTTCTTCCAAAGATCCACGCTAAATAACATAATGGTACACTAGTATGAGCACCAAAAGTTACTATTAAATCTGGATTATATCTAATAAAATAATATACACTTTTTATTACATTAATTGGTGCAATAAATATGTATTTAAAAAAATAAAATCTTGAACAATAAATCAAATATTTCGTTTCAATATCTAAATTTAATTTTATACCATTTTTTTCTGTAATTAAAATGCTGTTATATTCTTTAAATATCTTTTTTAAATTTAATATTTCAGTTAAATGCCCTCCTGCACTACTTATAAATATTATTTTATTCTTCTTTATATCCTTATAGTTTGAAAATATTAGTGACATTATCATGATTAAAATTAATAATATATTATATTCACTTAAAACAAGATCAAATGTTCCACAAAATAATAATGATAGAAAAATACATAAATAAAATATTCCTTTTTCTTCATTTATTATTCTAAACAAAACTAAAATACATTTTATCACAATATAAAAAATTATTATAAATCCAACTAATCCAATTTCTACAAGTATTTTCAATACTTCACTATGTTCCTCTAATGCTAAATGTGAATAGTTATTTGCAATTGACATTTTTCTAAAATATCCATATCCGTGCCCAAATAATAAATTTGTCTTAATTATATTAAATGAATCTTTATATATATCTTTCCTGCCACTTATACTTCCTTTATCATGTTTAACTTGTTTTATTTGCTCAATATAATTGTATGGTAGAATTAAATAATCTAAATTATGCTTTTCCTTTTTATTTTCACTTTCTAAATACATATCACCTATACTAAATGAACTGAATTTTTCATCTGTAATTACTGTCAAATAATATAATTCAGCATCTTCTCCAATAAAACTATAATTTATTGTGTTAGATTTAAATTCTTCTTCTGTTCTAGATATAATATTTTTTTCATGTCTTATAACTTTTACTAGTCTAGTTTTAACATTGTCACCTTTTATATTGTATGAAATATTGTACTTTTTTCCTTGCTCTATGTTGTTAAACTCTGCAATTATAGCTTCTGATTTATTATTCATAAATAATACATTTAGTCTAATTGGTAAAGGTATTAATAGAACTAAAACTATTAAAATATAAAACGTTTTGTTAATTTTTTTATTACTTAGAAAGCAAAAAATATATAAGCATAACACAAATAGACCAAAGTACAATAAAATATTTGACTTTAGCATATATATTCTGTATTTGTTTATTAAGATGCATAATGGAATAAATGACAAAATTAGATACTTTATTTGTTTTTTATTTTTTTTAAATATGTATATAACAATATTTGTTAAAATAAATAGTATGATATTCATTTTTGATATGCATAGAAAAAAGCATAATAATAATGTTAAAAAACAAATTTTATATATGATTTTATCCTCTTTAAGAATAAAATATAGGCAAATTATATATGAAACAAGTGTATAAATGGCTAATGAATTTGGATAATCAAATATTCCATATAATCTTCCTGTACTAGTTGGATAAAAATCTGAATACGCTATTTTGTCTATTATCAATCCACCAAAAATTGAAATAATACTTATAAATACACCAGAATACATTATTATTTTTAATATATTTGTTTGTTTGTTTTTAAAGTTAGCTTTATACCATATATAACATATAGTTATAATAGAAAATGTGTTTAATATAAACATGATTGTATTTACGTAATTTTCTTTATTAATATTAATAAAGTATAATAAAAGTATAGAGTTTATTAAAATATATTTCTTGTCTAATAATTTAAGATTAATTATAATCATAAATATGACTATCGTTAGGAGAAAATATGTATATTTTAAGTTCATAAAAATAGATAACTGTAAAAAAAATATTATTATAAATGTACAAATATAATTGATTTTTTCTGTATACTTTTCCATATAAAAAATATAACATTTAAAAAGGAAAATATCAATATATTTTCCTTATTCTTCCCATTTGATGCAACCATTTTCTTCATTACTTTCATTATTTTTTACACATGTTATAGAATCATCCCAGTCAAATATATTATCAAGACTGTAATACGATAATTCTTTATTATATTTGCTTAGTCCTTTTATTGTTACACTTTTTAATTTATTATCACCAAAAATCGAATATCCTATATTACTTATTTTAGCCATATTTAATTCAATGTTAGTCAAATTATTGTTTAGGAAAGCCTTACTACCAATTTCTGTTAAATTATTTGACAAAGTAACTTTTTTTAATTCGCATTCTTCAAAAGCGCTACTTCCTATCTTTTCTACACTATCTGGTATAACTATTTCTTCAATATTCGCATATGCAAATGCATAGTCAGATATTGAGGTTACAGTATCTGGTATAATAACTGAAGTAATTGCTTCATTTATGTATTTTGCTTTGTATCTTCCAGCAGAATCAGAATAATAATCTTTTTCTACTTTTTCCCCATTCTCTGCTAATGGTGAAAAAGCTTCAGCAGATATTCCTGTTACTTCCACTCCGTTTATTTCACTTGGAATGATTACATCAGATGAGCATCCTTCTTCATGATATTCTATTTCATTACTAAATTTTTCATATGTGCCTTTAACACGCTTGCTTTTATAACCTGTTATTTCTCCTGTATCTTTATTGAATTCAAAGCAAGATTCTGGAGTTGATTCAAATGCCATACTTGTTAAGTTGCAGTTTTGTATATCATCTAACACTTTTACTTCTTCTTCATCATAATTTTTAAAATAACATTTATCATCATAAACAGCAGCTATTGCTATTTCATTTTTACCATTTATAACTATTTCTGCAGAATCAGGTTTTTTTCCTGAAAAATCTATTTTGTCATAAATGTTTTCATTTTTCTTTATTTCATTTCCTGACATTTCAGAAGATAAAATTTGTGTTTTTGCGGTTTCTACCAATTTTAGTATATTTGTTTTATTGGATGAAATTACTGAATTTTTAAATAATCTTACTACATTTGGTAATGCTATTAAAACTAATATCACAAGTATTGATATTACAGCTAATAATTCTACTAATGTGAATCCTTTTTTTCTCATATAATACTCCTTTTTTATTTTTCAAAATAATTATATCATTTCAACAAATAAAACACAATAATTTTGCACTATTGTGTATTTAATTTATTACATAAATAATTTCATAGTTCTAATCATTTGAGCTGTGTATCCTACTTCATTATCATACCATGCTACAACTTTTAATAATTGTTTTCCATCACTCTCAACAATATTAGTTAAAAGTCCGTCAATAGTACATCCATATTCTTCACCAATTACATCTGAACTAACAATTGGATCTTCTGTATATTTAACTGTTTTGCTTTGATGAGATTTAAACATATTATTAACAGATTTAACAGTAGCATTTTTTTCTAATTCTAATGTTACATCTACTACAGAACCATCTACTACTGGAACTCTTAAAGCTATTCCATCCATTTTTCCTTTTAAATGTGGAATTATCTTTCCTATTTGAGAGGCTGCTCCCGTTGATGTTGGAATTATATTAAATGAAGCAGCTCTTCCACGTCTTGAATAAATTCCTTTTTTATGAGCAATATCTAATGTCACTTGATCATTTGTGATTGCATGAACTGTTGTCATGAATCCTTTTTTGATAGTAAATTTATCATCAATTAATTTAACTAGTGGTGCTAAACAATTAGTTGTACAACTAGCTGCACTAATGATTTTATCAGTTTTGCTTAATATTTCATGGTTTACTCCATAAACTATAGTTTTAACATCATCCTTAGCTGGAGCACTTATAATAACATGCTTAGCTCCTGCATTTATATGTGCTTGGCATTTTTCAGCTGATGTGAAAACTCCAGTACATTCTAATACAACATCAACGCCTAGTTTTTTCCATGGCAAATTATTTGGATCCATTTCAGCAAACACTTTAATTTTTTTACCTTTTACAATTAAATCGTTTCCTTCAAATCCAACTTTACCTTTATATGTTCTATGAGCTGAATCATATTTGAATAAATAAGCTAATTGACTTGCATCAGTTAAATCATTTATAGCTACTACTTCGATATCCTTTTCATTTTGTAATAATCTTAATGCTGTTCTACCTATTCTTCCAAATCCATTAATTGCTACTTTCATTTTATTTTCTCCTATTCAAAATAACTTCCACCAATAAATTCTCTTAATACACTTACATTTGGTATTGCTTCACTTGGTATACTTAAAAATCCTTTTAAGAAATTTAATATTCTAATTGCTTCTTCATAATATGGAGAATTCTTTTCTACAGAGAATAACAATGGTACTGCATATGTTCTTAGAACTCCAATTTCATAAGCAAGAGATGTATTTATTATATAGTCTGCTTCTCTTTGATATGGATATACATATTTTTCTTCACTTTCTCTCATACCAGACCAATTTCGTAGTGTTTCTTCTGCAGAATATCCTCTATGTTTATAATCTCTTACCATACGTCTTAATAGTCTTAAATCAGTTGTAGATATATGATTATGTCTATCTAATCTTACAGGTGTAAATGGGCTTATATATAATTTTAATTTTTCGTTTTGAGGAATTGCTGAACTTAATTTCTCATTTATAGCATGTAATCCTTCTATTACTAATACTTCATTAGGTTTAAGCGTTGTTGGTTTTCTTTTATATTCTTTTTTACCAGTTAAGAAATTATATGTAGGTAATACTACTTCTTTTCCACTTAATAAACTCTTTAATTGAGAATTAAATAATTTTATATCTAACGCTTCAACTATTTCAAACTCATAACTACCATCTGCTTTTCTTGGACTATCTTCTCTTTCAACAAAATAGTCATCAGTTGATATTACAAATGGTTCTAAACCTCTTGATCTTAAATATAATGCTAGTTTTTTAGATGATGTTGTTTTTCCACTTGAACTTGGTCCTGAAATAAATATTGCTCTTATTGATTTATTTTTTGCTACTTTATTTGCAACTTCTTCTAAATTTTTATCATATAATATTTCATTTGCTTGAATAAAATCATTTATTTTTCCTTCAACAATCATTTTATTAACTTCACCAGCATACCTTACTCCTAATCCTGCAAGATCTTTTTCATATTCTTTGAATGCTTCTAATACTTTTGGAGATGGATTGTATTTTGGAATAATATTTTTAATTGGATAACTTAAAACGATTCCATTTGGTTCAACATATGTTAAATCAAATCTTTTTAAATATCCGGTTGATGGTGGCATTAAATAATAAAAATAATTGTAGTCATCATCTAATTCATACATAGTTACAGAATCATTTGTCATATATACATAATTTAATGCTTTTTCTGGTTCATTTAAACTTGTAACATAATCATATGCATCACTTCTTGATACACTAATATGTTTAAATGGCATATCTTTATCGACTATTTCTTTCATAGCCTTTTTAATTAACGGAATATGATTTGCATTTATTTCTCTCTTACCTGTTATTTCCGTATATAATGATTTGTCTAATGAATGCTTAATATTTACTACTGCTTTACTGCCGAAAACTTCTCTAACTGCTTTAATATATATATACTCTAGACCTTTTGTGTATATTTTTTGACCAATTCTATCAATGGTAGTTATATAATTTACAAAAGCATCCTCCATAATTTCATAGTCCGCTGGAACAGCTGAACCATTTATTCTTAAAGCAATTACTTTATCATCATTTATTATCTTTAGTATTTCTCTTACAGTAATACCTCTATTAGTTTCAATAATTCTGCTATCTTCAAATACTAATTCAATATCTTTTTTCATATATATCCCTCTTTACTCTATATATATTATATTATCAAATTTTTGCAATTTTGAAAAGAAAAAACCTCATATATTTTGAGATTTACAAATTTATCATTTCTTTTATTTTTCTAAATCTATGATTTATACAACTTTTTGATATTGGCTTTTCAGTTTCGCTACTTATTATTTCAGCCAATTCTGACATGGAACTTTCCGGATATTTTTCTTTATAAATACATATTGTTTTAATTTTTTCATCTAACAAATCAAAATCTTTTATTTCTCTTAATTTTTTTATCATTTCTAATTGTTCATTAGATGCGTTTATCATTTTATCAACATTTGCTTGTTCACAATTATTAAGTCTATTTGTCATGTTTTTATGATCTCTATAAATTCTTATATCTTCATAATAAAATAAAGAAGTTGTAGCATTTAACATTTTAATAAAGTCACTTATTTTTTCAGATTCTTTAATGTATACCATGTAATTCTTTTCTCTTTTAATAACTTTACTATTAAAGTGTAATTCATTAAGTAGTTTATTTACTTCATTTGCTGTTTCTTCATTTGATATTACAAATTCAGCATGATATCTACTTGTTTTAGGGTCATTTATACTTCCACACATCATAAATATGCCACGTAGATATGCTTGTTTATCTTTTAAATCATCTATTAGATAATTATGTGGTATATAAATTCTTTTCCCATCTTCTAAAATACACAAATCATTTAATATTAAATCAATTTTTTCAGTTATTTTTAGTGAAACAAGTTTATTTTTTCTTAATGTATTTACTTCACTTGTATCCATCCCTATTTCAACATGATAGATATATTTAATTAATTTATATATTCTTCTAGCGACACTTAAGTTTTCTGTTAGTATTTCAAAATTATCTTCATATATTTTAACACCAATATTCAATATAGCTGATAACTCTGCCATTTTTTCAGATTCACTATATTCAATATTACTAATTTCATTTTTTATATTTGTTGTAAATGACATACAATCACCACCTAAACTTTCATTTATTATATCATAAAATATAATACATTCAATTTACAAATTAAAAAGACTGATTGCTCAGTCTTAACTCCATCTACTAAAAAAGCTCTTTCCTTTTGATGGAAAATTTACATAGTTTCTTGGATCTGTATAACTACTACCATACATTATACCAAAGTGTAAATGTGGACCAGTTGTACAATAATCATAACTTTCTCCACCACCTGATGTACCTATTACAGTATTTAAAGTCACATAATCATTTAAAGATACCTTAATTGTATGTAAATGCATATAAACGGTTGTGTATTCTTTTCCATTGACTCGATGTTTTATGTATACCATATTTCCACCACAACTTGAGTTTTTCTTGTTTGGATTAGATACTCTTGTTATTTTACTTACAATACCAGCAGCACTGGCATAAACATTTGTACCGGTTGGAATACCAATATCAACTCCATTATGCATTCTATAATAATGAAGCGTTGGATGATATCTCATTCCATAATTGCTGCTCATATAACCCCTTGTAACTGGTCTTGTAAAACCATTCGCGTAAGGGATATTTATACAATCTATAATACTTGTAGTTTCTTTACAATTATATTGTTTGTATAATTTTTCATATGCTTCAACTTCTTTTTTACTAGCTTCTAAATCAGCTTTAGCATCTTTATGATCATCTACTAAATCATCCATAGTTAAGTTAGATGATTTTAATTTTTCATTTAGTTTGTCTATTGTTGATTCTGACTTTTCGATTTCTTCGTTTAAATCTTTTTGTTTTTGTTTATTTTCGTCAATCAAATTATTCATTTCATCTATTAATTCATCATTATATTTTGTTAATTGTTCAACTACTGATGCTCTATAAATAAAATCTGTAAATGAGGATGCTCCAAATATATATTCTAGATAAACATTATCTTCTCCAGACAATTGATTAAATGATACTAAATTATCTATTTCGCACTGTTTATTTTCAATTTCTTCTTTTAATTCTTCTATTCTATTTTTTGATTCTTCTATATCTTTTTCACATTGTTCAATTTCACTAGCATATTTTGCTAAATCAGTTTCCATTGATTTTATTTCTTTTTCTACTTTTGATTTTTGAGAATTTATAGAGTTGACTTTTGCCTGGTCTTCAGCTAGTTTATCTTTTAAATCTTTTAAAGTTGTTTTATTACTAGCAGCACTTACATTAAAAACAAATGTAAAGAAACATAATACAATAAAAATTTTTTTAAATATACTCTTCATCATACTTTTAAATATTTCCTTACTGCTCTATAACTACCAAAAGCTCCAACTAATACTCCAATAATCATTAGTGCAAATACAATTATATACAATATTTCTGATGGTTTTACTAGTTTAATAATATTTGTAAATACTTTTCCACCCATTTTATCATATAAATATGCATATCCATAACAACATGCTGCTATTGGAAGAATAGAACCAATAAATCCAATAATTATTCCTTCAAAGAAGAATGGTTGTTTTATAAACATATTACTAGCTCCGACTAAACGTCTTATTTCTATTTCCCTTCTTCTTGATTGAATAGTTATTTTAATAGTATTACTAATTAAAAAGCATGTTACGATGATAAGACCAATAACTATAATATATGTTGCTCTTTTTACTAAATTAAATATTTTGACTAGTTCTTCTACTGAACCTTCTCCATATTTAACTACATCTACATTTTCAATCTTTTTAAGTTTATCTGCTGTTTCACCTATTTTATTTATATCTTCTACTTTAACTAAAAATGTATCTTGTAATGGATTTGTTTCTTCTGTATATTCCGATAATACACTATTAAATACATCTGATTCTTTTTGCATTGATGCTTTAACGTTTTCTCTTGAATTAAATGTCACTTCTTTTATATTGCTAAGCATATTTATCTTTTCTTCAACAAATGCTATTTGATCTGTTGTAGCTCTTCTTTTCAAAAATACAACTATATTTAAATCTCCTTCTATTTCTTTGGTGAAATTATTTACATTGTATGAAAGAATTATACTAAAACCAACTAGTATTAAGGTTATTGCTATACATGAAATACTTGCAAGTGAAAGAGAGAAGTTTCTAAAAACACCTTTGAATGATTCATCAATATTTGTTAATAATATTCTAATCGCTTTCACTTCTATAATTTCCTTTCAATGTATCTTTTGTAATTAATCCTTTGTCTAGTTTTACAACCCTTTTTTTCATTTTGTTTACTATGTCTTCAGCGTGTGTTGCCATTATAATTGTTGTTCCTAATTCTTTATTAATATCATCTATAACTTTCATTATTTCCATTGATGTTTTTGGATCTAAATTACCGGTTGGTTCATCACATATTAGAACTTTTGGATCGTTGACTATTGCTCTTGCAATTGATACTCTTTGTTGTTCACCACCTGATAATTCTTCTGGATAACTTCTTAATTTGTCTTTAAGTCCTACTTGTTCTATAGCTTTTATTGTTCTTTTTCTTACTTCACTTTCTTTTAGACCATAAATTTCTAAAGCAAATGCTACATTTTCAAACACAGTTTTTTTAGGTAATAATTTATAATCTTGAAAAACAATTCCTAATTTTCTTCTTAATTTATAAATTCTACCATTTCTTAATTTAGCAACATTTATACCGCCAACATATACTTCTCCTCTTGTAGGTTTTTCTTGTCTGTATAAAAGTTTTATTAATGTTGATTTTCCACTTCCAGACTCTCCTATAATAAATACAAATTCACCTTTTGATATACCTAAATTAGCGTCACATAACGCTGTTACACCATTTGTATATCTTTTGGTTACATCTCTTATTTCTATTAACTGCATAAATTCCTCCTATCTAATTATAGATTTATTTATATAATTATCCAATGGCAATTTTTTCCTTTTTAGTACCACCTAATACTTCATAACAATCGCTTACTACTATAAAAGCATCTGGATCTATTTCATGAATTGCATCTTTAAGTAACGTATATTTTTCTGTTGGTACTACACACATAAGCATTTTCTTTCTTTTATGAGAATAAGCTCCTTTTATATCTAATTCAGTTACTCCACTCTCTATGATTTTCATTACAAAATCTGCAACTTCTTCTGGATGACTAGTTTGAATAAAGAAGTTTTTTGAATTGCTTATTCCAATTAATATCTTATCTACTAAGTATGTTGCTAACATTGTAATAATAATTGAATACATTACTGAAGTATATCCAAATACAAATGCTCCACTTGCTATTATTACAACGGAAATAACTCTTAATATTTTACCTAGTGGCATTTTTTTATAGTGTTGTATTACTATTGCAATTATACTTGTTCCTCCTGTATTAAACCCTGACTTATATACTAATGCTTCTCCAAAGCCACCTACAACACCTGCTGCTAAAACATATAATAGTATATTATCAAATGAAAAATGTATCATTTCTGGTATATCTGCGGTTGCATAAATAAACAATGTATATACAGTTGCTCCTATTATTGACATTAAAGATTCTTTAAAACCTAATGTGATAATACTTATTATTATAAACATTATATTTCCAAGTAAAATAATAATGCTTGAATTTAATGAAAAGAGTTTATTTAAAATAACTGCTAATCCACCCAAACTGCCACTTACAAAATTATTTGGTAAACAAAATAAATTAAATGATAATGCAGATATTAATGCACCAAATACAAACATAAGTGATTGCTTTGCTATATTTTTTGAAAATAATTTTTCATTTACCATTTTACTATTAATTTTTTTAAACAACTTCATATTCTCTTCTCCCATTTTAAATTATAGCAAAATTTGATGCTTTTTTCCATAGGTGTACTAATTCTTTTTATTCAAATGTAAAAGAAGAATTGCTTCTTCTTACTTTTTTAAATATTCATCTAAAAATTCTTGTATTTCTCCATCTAACACTTTATCAACACTTGATGTTTCGTAGTTTGTTCTACTATCTTTAACTAATGTATATGGACACATGACATAACTTCTAATTGCACTTCCAAAGTTTACATCCATTACGTCACCTTTTAATTCCTTGACTTTATCATTAAATTCATTTAAATTAAGCATGAATAGTTTACTTTTTAACATTTCCATTGCTCTTTCTTTGTTTTTGATTTGACTTCTTTCTATTTGACATGATGTTACTAATCCTGTAGGTAAATGTGTTATTCTTACTGCTGAATCTGTTGTATTTACTCCTTGTCCACCACATCCGCTTGATCTATAAACATCTATTCGCAAATCACTTTCTTTTATTTCTACATTTAAATCTTTATTTATTTCTGGTGTAACCAATACTGAAGCAAATGACGTATGACGTCTACTATTACTATCAAATGGACTAATTCTTACTAATCTGTGTACTCCTGTTTCTCCTTTTAAATAACCAAAAGGATAATTTCCTTTAACAAGTAATACAGCTCCTTTAATGCCAACTTCTTCACCATCATTTTTACTTATTATTTCATATTTATAGTCATTCTTATCAAAATATCTTGTATACATTCTAAGTAACATATTAGCCCAATCATTGCTTTCTGTTCCTCCTGCTCCTGAATGTATTTCTACATATGCATTAGATGAATCGTATTCTCCATTTAGAAATGTTGCTAGTTTCAAATCATTTATTTTTGAATCTAATTCTTCTATTTCAGATGTTAATGATTCTAAATCTCCTTCTTCTAATTCAAGTTCTAACATTTCATTTAATGTAGCTATACTATCAAAAATATTATCATACTTATTAATGATAGTTCCTATTCTTTTTTGCTCTTCTAATACAGGTTTTGTACTTTCTATGTCATTCCAAAAATCTAGACTTGATGATATTTTGTTTAATTCTTCAATTCTTTTCTTTTTATCATCTATTTCCAGTTTATTTTTTAAATCTTCTAGTGAACTTAAAAATTCATTAATTTTTTTTTCTATTTCTTTTGTTTCCATACTAAAATTATAACATTAATATCAAAAAAAGAATAGGATAACCTATTCTGTTTTATTGTCAGTTGTGAATTCTTTTTTGATTTCTTCACAATAATTTGTTTTATCATTTGATTTATATTCTTCTATAATAGCATTTAGTAATTCATCTTGCATTTCACTTGCAAATCCATGAAATATTTTATCTCCAATTATTGTGTACGGTATGCCTGATGCTTCGTCTCCTTTTAATTCTCTGAATTTATTCATTATTTTTGAATTATCTTCATTAAACCAAGTTTCAAATCCATAAACATCAAAATAATTACTATATCTTTTTGATATTTTTTCTAAATATTCAAATTCTTTTTTGCAATGAGGACATCCATCTCCCCAAAATATAAATACATTTACTTTTGAACTATTACAATCAATCATTTCAAGTGTAGCATTTTTTTCTATTGTATTTGTTGCTCTATTAAAAAGCATTAATATTAAAAAGAAAATTATGAATATTAAAAATGTAACAATAATTATTAATTTATTATTTTTTTTCATATTTTACTCCTTGCTTAAATAAATATATTTTTCCATCCAAGTTTTAAAATCATTTACTGATTCATAATATATTAAATCATCATCACTATCTGCTTTTAGATGCGCTTTATGTTCTCCTTTATTATACACTATTACAGATGGATAGTATTTTAAAAAATCATAAATTTTTGTTTTTTTTGCATCGGCCCATTTTATTTTGTAAAAAGACATATTATTTTCATTGCTAAAGTCTTCTACTATTTTGCTAAATTTTGCAGATGTTGTACATCCTGGCATATAAATTAGTAATGCAAATGAGTCATTCTCTTCTATTAAATTATTATATTCTGTATCAGATATTTCTTTTATTTCTGTATTTGAATAATATGAATCATTCAAATAGAATTTCTCTATTTTTTCTTCTTTTGTGCAACCAATTAATAAACAACTTGTTAACAATAAAACTATTTTTTTCATTTTATACCTCGTGTAAAGTATCAAAGTCTATATTATGATATGGTATTTTATAAAATTGATATGATGTTTCACCATATTTTGTGGTTTTTACTTCAATGTTATTTTTTCCTTCATAATACCAGTAGCCACCAACATTATAAATTTTATTTTCATCCCATCCAAGTGAAACTAATAGATTTTTAGTGGATCCTGCGTATCCTCCACCACCACACATCAAGAAAATAGTTTTATCTTTTGGAAACAAATATTCTAATATGTCAAGTGATTCTTTATAATTAGCAACATATTTACCATTTTCATCTAATCTAAACAATGTTTTCCCTATATATCCTTCTCCGATTTCTTCAGGCAATCCAGATAATGGTGCTAGATATGGATAAGGAACTACTTCAAAACCTTTTACAAATCCTGATATATATGAGTCTCCACCAATGTTCTCATATATTCCATCATCCTTAAGCATTCTCATATCTCTATAAACACTATCTTCACGATTTAAATAATTATCAATTGTACCCTCATTTATATTTTTGTCTATACCAAGTTGGCCTCTTTGTCCTTCTGATAATTCTGGTTGCGGTAATGAACTTAGTGTTTCTTTTGTACAACTACACATACAAATTACTAATAAAATACTTATTATAACTTTTTTCATATAATTACTCCTTTCACTTATAAATATAACTTAATTTATTAAATTTATATATAATCTTTTAGTTGAATTTTCTCAACTATTAGTTGAGTTACTTTTCACAACTATTTCCAAGTGATAAAGGAACTTTATATGTTATAGTTTTATTATCATTATTTACTGACTTTATTTCTAAATATAATTCATTATCTTTATATTCTTTACATGAACTTGTATAGTTATCTATTACAAATGTTACATTTTCTAAAAAAGTATTTAACTTTACATTTTTTTCGTAAAAAGATTCATTACTTACTTTTTTTATGATGTCATTATGAGTTTCATATAGCGAACAATCTATACTTTTGTAAATATTGTCATCTTCTTCACCACAATATTCAATATTAGTAATATATATTGCAGACTTTATTTTGTTATATGAAATACTACCAGAGATTTTAAAGTCTTCACATGATGTAGATATTGGTTTAAAATTAAATGAACTATTGAGTTTTAGAAAATACATGACAATTAAAAATAATATTAATGCACAAATTACTATTATGAAGTATATTTTTTTATTCTTCTTAACTTTTTTGTACTCTCCATCATAAAATTCTTCTAAACTAATATTGAAATCTTTTGACATTTGTTTTATTAGAGAAATGTCTGGCATACTTTTACCATTCTCCCATTTTGAAACAGCTTGGTATGTAACATTATATTTTTCTGCAAGTTCTGCCTGAGTTAAATTATTCTTTTTTCTAATTTCTTTAATAAATTTTCCTATTTTTTCTTGATTCATAATTTACTCCAACGTAAATATTATATCATTTTTTAGATTCTTCTTCAATTTTGCATTTATAAAAATAGTATGATTAAAGCATACTATTAATTTTTATACATTTCTCTATTAAAATAAAGAGATCTTAATATGTCTATTTGCTTAGAATTATATGTCACATTAAAACCATAATTACTTAAATCTTCAATTAATCTATTTCTTTGCATATCTAGTGGCAATGTTGATAAATTGCTGTTACTGAATGAACAAATTAATCCTAAATTTCCTATTCTTCTTAACTTAATTATTGCTTTAGAAGTTGGTACTGTAAACTGATATTCGGTATAATTTAAGTCAAATACTTTTTTAAATCCTCTTGAATTAATTATTTCAATTGTTTTTGACATATTGCTTTCACTTGTAAATGTACCATTAAATAATTTTGAATCTTGTTTATTAAATCCTGATGTGTCTAAATTTTCATACCACATTTTTTTCTTCTCATTATTATTAATTAAACCAAAGAATTTTTTATCTTTATGTTCTGTTCCACCAATTACTTTGCTACACCTCAATATTGTACATAGAGGTTCTATTTGTTCTTCTGTTTTGTCACTTAAATCAGATTTAGTCCAATATATATCATGCTTTTCTATTGTTAAAGTATTCGGTATTTTATGAACGGTTAATAATTGATAATATTTATCATAGTTACCATCTAATTTAAAATTAACTTCTATTGTATTCATTTTATCACCACATAGATTATAACACATTTTTTATTATTTAATAAGCTTGTTACTTTTTTATCTACATTTATTTAACATTTCATATTTAAAATATTTATATATATTTATTTTTTTCTATTACATTTAAAGTTTAGTTCACTTTTTTC
>CAVIDW010000011.1:0-40207 GCA_963641945.1 bacterium
AAATGCAACAAATATCATAACAAAACATAATAGGATTCTAAAAGTATAAAGAATAAAACCATTCAAATTAACAAATAAATATATTATAGATATTTCACCTATCAAACAAGAAAAAATAATTCTTATTCTTTTAGTATTTAATTTCATTATGCTTTGGAGAATAGATAATAAAATATAATCAATAACAAAATTCAAAAATATTAATTCATCTATATATATCATTTGATCACCCACTAAAATTATAAATAAAAAAGTACGCATTTTTTGTCAAAATACATACTTTATTAATAATTATAATTTTAATTTAAGAGAATATCCACTTTCACGTTCTTTATCCCATCTATCAAGTTCTCTTTCTTCCAACATACTATCATTTTCATTTTCAATTCTATAATTAATTTCGTTACACTTTACATCTTCTAATATTTCATTAGTATAATTATTAACATCATTTGATCTTAAATACATTTTTTCATACATATTATACTCTACTGGACTTTTAGCACGAGTACCATAATCCCTAACAAAAAGTCCAAAATCTCTAAGTCTTCTTTTACTAACAAGAGATTTATCATTAGAGGCACGAATTAAATTTTTAAATAATAACACAGAATTTCTATACAAAGACATTTTATCAAAATTATATCTTTCAGAATTACCTATAGCTGTTCGAAGATCATATACATAATCACTTACATCATTAAATTTTTCAAATCTTTCAGCAAGATCAGCAAAAAAATTATAATTTTTATCTTCAGCATATTTATAAAGTAAACTCTTAATAATAGTTGGATTTAAAAATATTTCATTATTTTTATAAAGAACAGGAATATATCTAACACCTATATCATAACCATCATTTTGAACAAAATAAGCAACATTTATATCAGGATAATAATCTTTATAAGTCATAATTCTATCACTTAATTCATTTTTTAATGCTTCTTCATCAAATAAGACAGTATAATTATCTAAAGAACTTATATTCATTTTTCTAGATAACATATGATATTTATGATATCTAACCATTATCATTCCATTTCTATTTGTATCACTCTTACTAACATTACCACATATAATGGTATTATTTTTAGAACTATTATTTTTTCTTAAAGACTTCAAAAAATCTTCATACTTATTCTCATTCATAACAATATCAATAGAACCCAAATATTCAACAAGCATATATCTATTATCTTCAGATTGAAATTTCATATTACCCATATTCATATAACACCCCTTAAAAATTGGCTATATTATACCAAAAAATGCATTAAAAGTCAATTTTTACTTTACTTAAAGATTTTTTTATGATAAATTATATGTGGCTTAAAAAGAGGAGGCAAGTTAAAAATGGCAAAAAATGTATCAAATAGAAAAAATATGAGTTCACAAAATAGACCATTCTCAGAAAAGGCAACTAAGAAAACTCAAAAGGTTAATTTACAAACTGTTGTTGTTGATGGAACAAAAGTTAGACTTTCAGCAAAAGAAATCAGAACTAATAAAAAGAATAAATAATTGAGCATAAAAGCTTAATTTTTTATTATATTAAAAATGACACTTCATTTAAAGTGTCATTTTATTATTTCTTGTTCTAAAATTAAATCAATATCATAATGTTTTTTTACTTCTTGTTTTATATAAATTATAAGATTAACAATATCTTCTGGTTTAGCATTTCCATTGTTTATTATAAAATTAGCATGTATCATACTAATACTAGCTCCACCAATAGTATATCCTTTTAGACCTAAATCATCAATTAATTTTCCAGCACTAAAACCTTCTGGATTCCTAAAAACACTGCCATTAGAAGGATGAATTAAATCTTGAGATTTACGTCTTACCTCCATCTTTTCATTTATAAATGATTTTAATATTTCTTTATCATATTTTTCTATTTTAAATGTAGCATCTAAAACTATAATATTTTTATTTTCTTTTAACATAGATGTTCTATAATCAAACCTTAAATCACTATTTTTTAATTCTTTAATTTTTCCATTCTCTAAAACAGTACAAGATTCTAATACATTAGATATAGAGTTACCATAACATCCAGCATTACCACACACACTACCACCAATAGTTCCAGGAACACCACATGCCCACTCTAATCCTTTATATCCAAGATTAGATATATTATTAGCAAGTTTATTAATCATACAACACGATTCAGCAATAACTTTATCATCTTTAATTTCATAACTATCAAAACCTTCTAATTTAATTACAACTCCATCATAATAAGAAGGTAAAATTATATTAGAACCATTACCTATAATAAACCACTTAAATTCATATTTATCTAACACTTCAATTGCTTTTTTTAATTCTTCAGTATTTTTAATAGATAAAAATACTTTAGTGGTACTTTCTAATTTATAAGTATTATAATTAGATAAATCAAAATCTAATTTTACATCTAATATTTTATTTAGTTCTTCTATCATTATTTTAAATACTCTTCTATTTCATCACTACCAGATTTATAATCAACTATTCTACCATTACTTACTTTAATTAAAGTTAAACCATTAATTTTTAAATCGCTGATAGATGATGCGTTCTTATTTTCATCTTCACTCTTATATTTAGAGTTACCATCTTTACTCATATCAACTTTATATGTTCTTGTTTCACTACTAGCAAGTAAATTATTTACATAAATATCATATGAATAACTACTACTATAATCATCGAATAAAACATAATAATTTTTTTCATTTCTATTCAATACTTCACCTACCATAATATATTCATTACTAATAGATGTTTCTTCAGATACTGGTTTAGTATACCCTGCTTCAAATACACCTAACTTTTCCATTCCTATCATCATTAAATACATTAAAGTCATAGCAATTAATACACCTAAAACCGTCTTGATTGCACTCATTAATTTATCATCAGATTCAGTTTCTTTAGATTTATTTCTTACTCTTTTTGGTTGTTTATACTTAATTTGCATCTTATTTTTTGCCATTTTTATCATCTCCGTACTAAAATTATAGCATATTTTAGGGAAATGTACCATTTATTTATTGATTTTTAATATTTTTTAGTATATAATTTATTTACGTATTTAAGTGGCAGTGCTATAAGGAATTATAACGTGTTTCTTGAAATTTACTAGTAACCTCTGCCAAGGTGAAAATATCAATAGAAACTCCCTATAATGAAAATAGTGGCCTTTTAATACAAAAATATTTTGTAAAGGAGGAACAAATACTATGTCAAGATATACAGGTCCTGTATTCAAGAAATCAAGAAGATATGGTTTTTCTACACTTGAAACTGGTAAAGAATTAAGAAAGAAACCTACTGCTCCTGGAATTCATGGAACAAGTAGAAAAAAACTTAGTGAATATGGAGTTCAATTACAAGAAAAACAAAAAGCAAGATTCATGTATGGATTATCAGAAAAGCAATTCGAAAAAACTTTCGAAGCAGCTGGTAAAATGCAAGGAATTCATGGTACTAACTTATTAATACTTTTAGAAAGTAGATTAGATAATTTAGTATATAGAATGGGATTTGCTAAAACAAGAAGAGCTGCTAGACAACTAGTTAACCATGGACACATTGCTGTAGATGGTAAAAAAGTTGATATTCCATCTTATAGAGTTAAGGTCGGAAGCACTATTTCAGTAAGAGAATCTTCACTAGAACATCCAGTTGTTAATGAATGTTTAAATATGGATATTAATATTCCATCATTTGTTAATGTTGACAAAACTAAAAAATCTGGTGTTTATGTAAGATATCCAGAACGTGAAGAATTAAATTCAGAAATTAACGAATCATTAATAGTTGAATACTACAATAGATAGAAAACAAAAGTTCAAATATGAACTTTTGTTTTTTATAACATGCAAAAACTAAGAAAATAAATTTCTTAGTTTTTTTATAAATTACAATTTATCTTAAATAATTAATTGTAATAACATTTGAATATTCGCTATATTCTTTTTTCATCATATACAAATTCTATCTTCATTGATGTATTGCCATCAACCAATCTCATGCATTTTTCTCAGTCTATTTTATATAATTTTATTTATTTTTTTATAAGCAATTAATGTATTTTTGACAAGCATAGCTACAGTCATTGGTCCAACTCCACCAGGAACTGGTGTTAAATAAGAACATACTTCACTTACATTTGGATTAACATCGCCATAAAGTTTACCATCTTCACGACTAATTCCAACATCAACTATAACACAACTTTTTTTTACCATATCTTTATCAATCAAATATTTTTGCCCAGTAGCAACTATTAATATATCAGCTTGACTTGTAAAATGTGCTAAATTTTTAGTTTTAGAATGACACACAGTAACAGTAGCATCCTTTTTTAAACATTCAATCATCAAAGGTTTACCTACTAAATTGCTTCTTCCAACTATAACAACATGTTTACCTGTTAAAGATATATTATAATAATCTAATAATTCTAATATACCTTTGGGGGTACAAGGAACTAAACCATCTTCATTAAAATACATTTTTGAAACAGAAGCTTCAGTTAAACCATCAACGTCTTTTAAAGGACTAATGGTATTAATAATCTTTTTAGAATCAAAACATTCTGGTATAGGTAATTGTAATATAATACCACTAACATTTTCATCTTCATTTAATTCTTTAATCTTATTAATAACAACCTTTTCTTTTACAGTATCAACATAATCAAAATGTAAAAGACTCATGCCTACATATTCACAAGCCTTCTTTTTATTTTTTATATATACTTCACTAGCAGCATTATACCCAATAGTTATAACAGCTAATATAGGAGTCTTAAAACATGATTCAACTTCATCCTTAATTTCATCTTTTATTTTAGAGCTAAGTTCTTTACCATTCATCATCTCCATGAATTATTCACCTTCTTCTTGAGTATGATCACTTTCAATATATTGAGTAACAAATCTGATACTTAACATTTTTTGTTCATTTAAAGGTTTATCATTACTATTAACTTTAACGTTAGCTATATTGTCAACAACATCCATACCTTTAAGAACTTTTCCAAAAGCAGCATAATTTCCATCTAAATAAGTAGAATCCTTTTGAACAATAAAGAATTGACTAGAACCAGAATTTAATGTCTCACTAGTTTCAGGATTACTTCCTCTTCTGGCTAAAGAAACAACACCTCTTGTATGAGATAATTCATTCTTAAATCCATTAGCTTCAAATTCACCTTTAACAGTTGGATAACTTCCACCCATTCCATTACCAAGAGGATCACCGGTTTGAATCATAAAGTCTTTTATAACTCTATGAAATATTAAATTATCATAAAATTTTTCACTAACTAACTTTTTAAAATTCTTAACAGTTTCAGGTGCAATATCAGGATATAACTCAATAATAATTATTCCATAATTTTCAACTTCTATTTTCACTAAATTAGATTCTTCTTCACTCTCAACATATCTAACATTTTCAATCTCATATATTGGTTTCTCTCCTGTTTCATCTAATATATAATTTAAAGTATATTTTTCACTACATCCACCTAACATAAACATAGAAAAGAAACAAGCTAATGCTCTAGATATTTTTTTCATATAATCACTTCCCTTTTCTTTAAATATTTTACCATATCAATAAATAATTGTCATTAAATTTAAATATTAATTCTATCAATGTTATATTTTATATATATTTATAAGAAATCAAAATATTCAAAGAATGAGCCAAAGATAAACTTAAAGTTTTTACTTCATATAAGTTAAATAATAATGCAGAAAGTAAATTATATATAAAAGAAGATATTATCTTAAAATTATTTTTACTTGGCATAAATAATAAAAGTAGGATTGAACACACATCAACATTTTATAAAGCACACAAAAAATTAGATAAATTCATATATGATAAATTATTTTCTATTGAAGAAAAAAGAATTAATAAATTTATAATAAAAAACTAATCTCTTTTTTATGATTCATGATAATTAGAAACATATAAATCTTCTTCTTCATCTTCTTTATTGTTTAACTCTTTAATTATTATTTCAGGTAAATCATTTTTAGATGAAAGGCCAAAATAATCTAAAAAGTCATCAGTTGTTTTATAAAGACTTGGTTTGCCTATACTATTATCTTTACCACACACTTTAATAAATCCACGAGCAAGCAGTCTTCTTATGATTTGTGATGAATTAACTCCTCTAATTTCATCAACTTTTAATCTTGTTACAGGCTCATTATAAGCAATAACAGCAAGTACTTCTAAAGCAGCATTAGTTAAAGTATTTGATTTATTATCACTAACTAATTTTTCATAATATTCTTTATGTTCTTCTTTAGTTGTTAATTTAAAAGCGTTTCCTAAATATGAAATTCTAAGTCCTCTGTCTTCATTTTCATAATCTTTTTTTAATTCCATTAATAACTGTTTAACATCATCATTATTAACACTTAATATACTAGCCATCTCTTCAATAGTAGTTCCTTCATCTCCTACTATAAATAATATTCCTTCAAGTACAGCTTTTAAATTCATTTTAATCAACTCTTTCTATATAAATATCCGAAAAATTATTATCTTGTTTTATGTTGATTTCTCTATTTTTAACCATTTCTAGTACTGATAAAAAAGTAACAACTACATATGGTTTACTAAAATCATCAAAAAGTTCAACAAAATTAACCCTTTTATTCACTCTCAATATTTCTCTTATTTTAACAATTCTTTCTTTTACAGACAACTCTTTTTTAGCAATCTTTGTATTTTTAGGCTTATTAAATTCTTGTCTTTCAAGTAATTTTTGAAATGCATCTAACAAATCATACACATCAACACTGCCATCATTTTCTAACTTTTTTAAAGAATAATTTTTTAATGATTCGGGAGCTTTAGTATAATAAGAAGATCTATTCTTTTCCAAATCTCTAAATACATTAGTACTCTCTTTATATTTTTGATACTCAACAAGTCTTCTTTTAAGTACTACTTCTGGATCTTCAGCTTCATCATCATCTTCTTTTTCTTCACTCTTAGGCAATAACTTCTTACTTTTCATTTCGATAAGTTCACTAGCCATAACTAAATATTCACTGGCAATATCTAAATTCATATCAGTCATACTTTTAATATAATTTAAATACTGATTTGTTATTTCAGAGATCTCTATATCAAAAATTTCCATCTTAGATTTCTTTATAAGATGAAGTAATAAATCAAGTGGTCCCTCAAAATCTCCTATTAACAACTTGTCCATTATTTACATTCCCAACCTTTTAGTTTTTCTTTGTTTTTAATTATAGTAATTATTGTATTCCTTTCATATAAAGGATTAAAATCCTTAGGATAATTACTTAAATCAATACTATATTCTAAACTAACATCATTATATTTACTTGTAATATTATATTTAGTAATATTAATATATTCATTCTTTATTTCTTCTTGTGTACCTAATATAATAGCATTATCTTGTATTTTTTCATACCCCTTACTTACACTATATTTAGTTAATGAATTATTAATAAATTCATAAGTATTAATATATTTTAAATTAATAAATTCATTATTAATCTTATATGTACATACCAACTTAGATGTAGATTTCTTTTCAGAATCACTATATATTTTAACTAAAGCATAAGAAACATTATTATATTCGCTTTCATTAACATTTAATTTATAAGTACTTACACTATCTTTATCGATAACACTTTCACTATTGAATAATTCTTTATATAATATTTCTTTATTAGAATTATATAATTCCAAATATATTTCCTCATCCTTTATATCACTATATTTTACACTAGACAAATAATTAAATGAAATATATTTACCACTATCATTTTTTCTAAAATTATAAAACTTAATATCTTTTAAATTAATATATGAATTAGGTTCTCCCACTTTAATATAACCATCGACTAAATTGAATCCATTATCATCATTGATTGTATTATTATCACTATTTTTATCATTATTAGTAAAAAGTGGGAATAACGTTTCTTGGTAAAAGTTAGCTATATCATTAAAAAAATAACTTACTAATGCAAGAATAGCAATTAAAATAAATATTATTGCATTATTTGTTTTTTTTGTAGTTGTATTTATTTCAGTAACAATTTGTTTATTTTCAGAGGGAACAATAACTTGATTACTATTATCAGTTTTATTTTCAATATTATTAAGTAACAAATCATTAGTATTTAATTCTAATGAACTAAATTCATTGTTAGAATTTGTTTGCTCAATTGTAATTGGAGTTTGTTGAACAGGAGCAGCAGGAACTACTGGCTGAACAGGAGCATCAGGAACTACTGATTGTGTTTGGCCTGTAGAAATATTAGATTGAGTAGGACTTAAATCTAATATTTCTAAAACTGGTTGATTATTATCCACTTTATTATTTTGGCTAGCCTCACTATTCATAGTATCACCTTATCCTTTTTATTTTTCTATATAAAATTATAACAAAAAAAAAACAAAAAGTATATATTCTTTTTGCCCTTAATCTCTAACTCTAAATAACAAAGAAACAATAAATGCGCTTACAATCGCTACACTAATTCCTGCAGAAGCATTAACAAATATTCCTTTAAAAAGTCCAATAAATCCATATTTTAAATAACCTTTACTTGCTCCAGTTACGAGTAAATAGCCAAAATTCATAATTGGAACACTAGCTCCAGCATGAAAAGTTTCAAGGATCCAATCATATAAACCAAACCCACTTAATACACATCCAACTATAACAAGCATAGTATTCATGTGTCCAGGAGTAAATTTAGTTTTTTCAAGAACAATCTGCGATATTGCACAAACTAATCCACAAAATAAAAATGAAAGAATATAATTCATTATAAAACCTCCAAACTAATAGCATGACTAATACTTGGTATAGAAATTCCTAAATTAGAACTTACAACTGAATGCAAAGAACCAGTTCCAATCAACAATATTTTCCTGTATTTTTTAGTTTTTAATATATAATCAAAAAATACAAAGGGTAAACATACAGGACCACTAGCTCCCGCATATACATTATCTTCAGTATAAAAAATACAACCAGAATCTAAGACATTTCTAATATCTTTTTTAGACCTCTTTTTATAATAAGATTTCATTAATTTTAAACCATATATTCCAAGATCACCAGTTAAAATCAAATCATAATAACTTGCTTCTCTACCAGTTTCTTTTAAATGCTTATAAAGGGTTAAAGCACAAGAAGGTGCCATTGCTGCTCCCATATCATTAACATCTTTATGGTTTGTTTGAACTACATAACCAATAGTTGCACTTTCGACTTTTAAATTTGATTTTCGATTTGATAGTAAAATACTAACACTTCCACTTGCAGTACACGTATTAACTCTTTTCCTAATGGCTCCATATTCAACTGGAAACCTAAATTGCTTCTCACTAACCAAATTATGAGAGGATGAAGAAACTATTACATTGCTTTGATTATTTTCAATAAATAAAGACGCAATTATCATTCCCTCAACAAAAGAAGCACAAGCAGAATATATACCTAAGGTTGGAAAATTAAATAAAGAAGACGATAAAGTTGAAGCTAAAATTTGATTTTGTAAATCACCACTAATCAATAAATCAATATCCTTTTTGACTATGTTTTCTTTATTTAATAAACCTTTTATAGTTAATTCTTGATACTTACTTTCACATAATTCGATAGATTTGCATTTTAAATAATAGTCATCAATACACTTATCACATAAATCTTTTACTATTGGACTATATTTAGTAGATGAGAGTAATGAATATGAATTATTAATATAAACATTATTAAATTTATAAGTCATGATAACACCCCATTAATATAACCAAATATTATTCCAAATATTACTCCATACAAAATGATACTACCAGTTAGTTTAAATATATTAGCACCTATTCCTTTTACAAATCCTTCACTTCTAGCATCCATAGCACTACTAGTCATAGTATTAGCAAATCCAGTAGATGGCACTATTAATCCACACTTACATATACCAAGTACTTTATCAAATACACCAAGACCAGTAAGTATAGAACCAACAACTACAAAAAAACAAAAAGTTAACAAATAAGCATCACTTATATTAGTATTAAAACAAGAAGTACATATATGAGTTATTATTTCTCCTAAAAGTCCAATTAATCCACCACTTACAAAAGCAACAAATACATTTCTAAACATATTATCTTTAGGACAAGTATTTTTTATTAAATCATCATATTCTTTATTATTCATTAAATTATTCACCAATAATATTTTTTCCATTATATTGAAAATAATACATAAAATAATACTTTTCAAATAATAAAACTTATGCTATACTTTATTTACGGCCCATTGGTGAAATGGTTAACACATCGCCCTCTCAAGGCGACATTCATGGGTTCAAATCCCATATGGGTCACCAATAAGATCAACAAAAGTCCCTATTTTCAGGGCTTTTTTATTTTCAATTTTTTCTACATTTTTATATTGACTTTAACATCACCTAAATCATCGCTGAGTTAGGTGGATTTCTTTTACATTAATACTATAAATAGTAAAAATAATAAAAGGAAAATGATTATTACTAAAGATAAAATTAAAAAGTCTTTCTTATTCATACTCTTTACCTCCCTTTTCTTAAGAAGTTTAGCTCCACCCAACTGTTGAATATCCCTATGCAAAATCACAACAAAAGTTTATTTGTGTTACAAGTTTTTACAAATCAATTTAATAAAGTTCAATCTCGATAATCTTTCACAATAAATCTTAACATCAAAACAATATTCCTTATTCAAGGAATTTTTTATTGCAATAAAAAAATTATCATAAAGATAATTCTTCACTATAAGTAAAACCTCTACTCTTAAACATAACAATAATTGAATCTAGAATATCAGAAATATTAAATATATTGTTTCTAAGTAACACTTCTTTCACTTTGATTTCAATGTTTTCTAAAGGACACATTTTATCATCAAATAATAAAATAATATTATCACATATATCCTTATAATTTTCTAAACTAATTTTTTCATCATAACGATATATAACATTAGCAACAAATCTTTTATCATATATAGAAGATAAAAGAATAAATAATTTTTCTTTCTTTTTAGAATCTTTTTTTAACCTAATAAGTTTCTTTTTATAATTATTTTTTTCTTCACTACTAAGACTTTCATACTCTCTTATATAAATAGAAGAATGATTTTCAATTTCATTATTTATACTATATATTTCATCTTCAATTTTTTCTTGTTCTATTTTAATTGACATTATATATAACTCATAATTATTTTTCATAAGCATTATACCTCTTAAGCCCATTATAGCATAAAACTCTTTATAAAATAACTAAAAAAATGTATAATAATATTAGGTGATTAATATGTGGAAAAGTATTGTAATATTTACTTGTAAATTCATCAATAAAGCAAGTAAAATTATAGGACATGAAGGAAGTGTTATTGGAGGACACTACGCTAGAAAATTAGATAAAAAAATATTAAGTAAAATTAAATTACCTAAATATGTAATTGGAATAACTGGTTCTAGTGGTAAAAGTTCAAGTACTGAATTAATGTATAATATATTAACTAAAAATGGATATAAAGTTGTATACAATAAAGAAGGAAGCAACACAATAAATGGTATTACAGCTTTAGTTCTAAATAATAGTTCCTTATCAGGTAAATTAAAAGCTGATGTACTATTAATGGAACTAGATGAACAATTCATGAAATATGTTTTTAAATACATTACACCTACTCACTTAATGATTACTAATATTACAAGAGATCAACCACCAAGAAACTCTCACCCAGAAAAAATATATAATGCTATAAAAAATGCTATTCCCTATGGAACACATTTAATTCTAAATGCTGACGATCCATTCGTAAATAGACTAAGAATAAATCACAAAGGAGAAATAACTACTTATGGACTTGCTAAAAATGATTATAGTAGAAAATCTAATATAAATAATTTAGACGCAGCATATTGTCCAATATGTTATAGAAAATTAGAATATGAATATTATCACTATGGTCATATAGGAAAATACAATTGTCCTAAATATGATTTTAAAAGAGGAAAAGTTAATTACGAAGCAACAGATATCGATATAGATAATAAATTAATTAAAATAAATGAAAAAAAAGTCCACTTACCATCAAATTTCTTATATACAGCATACTTTGTAACTGGATGCTATGCATTATCAAAGACAATTGGCTTAAATGACCAAGATATTCTAAAAGTTATTAACGATGAAAACACTAAAACCAAAAGATTAGAAATATATGACTTTGATAATAGAAAATGGCAAATGTTAGTAAGTAAAAATGAAAATAACTTAAGTTACAAACAATCATTAGATTATATACTACATCAAGATGGAGATAAAACTATAATACTAGGATTTGATTCTTCAAGTAGAAGATATAAAGAAAACGATATATCATGGATATGGGATATTGATTTTGAATCACTAAATGATTCATCTATAAAAAATATAATTTTAATAGGTAAATTCTGTTATGACATGAAACTTAGAATGGAATATGCTGGTATTAATAAAAACAAATTAATGCTTGTAGAAAACCTAGATAATTTAAGTAAAATTATAAAAGAAAAAACAACTGGTAAAATATTTTCAATGGTTTGCTTTGATAAAGAAATACAACTTAAAAAAATCATAAAGGAGGAAAATAATGATTAATATATTACATTTATATTATGACCTATTAAATCTTTATGGAGAAAATGCTAATACAAGATGTTTAGTTCATAATTTAGAATTAAATAACATTAAAGTACATGTAGATTTAAAAAGTATCAATGATAAAATAGATTTAAGTAAATACGATATTATTTATATAGGACAAGGTTCTGAAGATAACTTAGAATTAGTAAGAACTGATATATTAAATAGAAAAAAAGAATTTAAAAGTTATATTGAATCAAATAAATTATTATTATTAACAGGAAATTCAATGGATTTATTTGGAAGTTATATTGAAACAAATGGTGATAAATTAGAAACACTAGATATATTTGATTATTACACTAAAATATCTAATTCATTTAATTTTAAAAATGCTTCTACTGATAGAATTGTTGGAGAAGTAGCATGTACAACTACTCTAATAAAAGAAAAGATAATTGGATTTCAAAATAGATGCGATCAAAATTTTAATATAAAAGACTCACTTTTTACAATAGATGAAAAATATTCAAATGATGGATTAAATAATCAAGAAGGATTCACATATAAAAATGTATACGCAACACATATTATAGGCCCACTATTAATTAGAAATCCATATCTAACAGATTACCTATTAAATAAAGTTTGTAATCCTAAAAAAATAAAATATAAAAGTTTAGATACAACAGCAAAAGAAGCATATAAAAAATACTTAGAAAATTTTAACTAAGTATTTTTTTATTTCACTATACTTTGAATAGTACTTTTAATTTTAGTAATAAAAGTATTAGTACCAATTCTTTCTCCATATTTAACAATTGTTTCAATATTTTCTAATGAATTTTCTAATATATCTTTATCTAAATTAATTGTATTTTTTTTAACAAGAACAACTATTGTTGAACCTCCAAATTCAAAATAGCCTTTTTCCTCACCTTTTTTATAAATATAAGTTTCATGATTATTATGAATTTTTCCAATTACCAAAGCACCAATTTCAATTTGAATAACTTTACCAAAATTATTAGTATTTAAAATAGTGTACTCCCTATCATTCATAGTATAAAAATTATAACGATTTAATGATATTGGTTGTACTGTATGTAATACTCCTTTAATGTGATGATTTAATCCTTTACTTCCACTATCAATATAACAATACCTATGATAATTATCAGTAGAAAGTCTGAATACTAAAGCATATCCACCAGCATATTCTTTCATAACGTTACCATCAACTAAAGTATCAATACTATAATATGAATTTTTAATATTTAAAGTTAAATCATCACTTATCTTATAAGCAGTTAATTTTCCATCACAAGGACTAATAAAAGAAAATTTACTAGCACTAATAGGTCTTTTATAACTAATAACTCTTCTCGTAAAAAAATCATTATATGATTTATATTTCTTAATATCATATTCATATATATTTATATCGTTCTTATGTATAAATCTTTTAATTCTATGTCTAGAAAATATACTATTCATATAAACAGCCACTAAATTAGCAATAAATCTAGTAGTAAGTAACTTAAGAAACATTCTTCCAATAAAAGTATCATACAAAAAATTCAGAATCATTGAAGACTCTGTAATTATATTTTCCTTACTATTTCTTTCTCTTGCTATATATCTCATAAAAATTTATACACAGTAATAATTAATATTACCTCAATTACTCCTATTAAAATAAATCCAATCATAGTTTTTAAATTAGGCTTTTTTATCTTAAACTTAGTTATAAATAAAATACCAACTACAAACATAACAATTCCATATAAAATAACAAATTTACTTCCCAAAAATCTTCTGAAAATATATATAAATGGAAATATAAGTGCACTAGATGTTACAGGAAGACCAGTATATTCCTTAACTGGTGTTGAACTATTTCTAATTATTTCAAGAACATTAAAATATGCAAGTCTTATTAAAGCAGCAATTGGAAAAAAAATAATTAAAGGATATAAATAACATTTATTTAATCCAAGATTATATCCAATAATTGATGGAAGAACACCAAAACAAACCAAATCAGATAAACTATCTAACTGTATTCCAAAATGTTTTTCTTCAACAGTTCTTTTCTTTTTAGTTCTTGCAACTCTACCATCAAACATATCACAAAGTCCAGAAAACATTAAACAAATAATTGCAGGAAATAAATGTGCAGGATCTTTAATAGCAAAAAGTATTCCAAGGATTCCAGAAGAAAAACCTAAATATGTCAATAAAACTGTATAATCATAAACACCTATCATACATCCACCTCACAAACATTATACCAATATTTCACACAAATTACAAACGATTAATGTATTTTATGCTTGATTTACTTAAATAATTACAATAAAAAATTATCAATAATTTATTCTATCTTTTAATATTTTTATTTTCTTCATCAGACTTTAAATTGTTACTAATATTATTTTCATAAGATAATGCTTTATTCATTTTACATAAAATAATATAAGTTGGAACAATAAAATCAGTAGCACAACCCAAAGTAAATAAACCAAATACTGAAGCAACTACTTTCCAATCATTTGAAGATAAATTACTTTTTAATTTATCAATAGCATAATTTATAGTCTTCTTTTTATAAAACTCAAAATAACTATCAAAAAGTTCATTTGCTATATTAGCATAATTAATACCAAACATATTTTCAATAATACATTTATCAACCCTACAATCATCAGTTAAATCATTATTTTTTAGTGCCATAAAACACAATGATTTACTTATTCCAAAGAAAACCTCTTTTTTATAAGCTTCTTCAACAAAATTATATCTCTTTTCTATATTAGAAAACAAATTCAATACATATTCATAAACATTTTTAAATTCATTACTTTCTACAAGACATAATTCAGTAATTGCAAAATCATAATTACCACATATTACATCTCTAAATACATCAATACCATTCTCGTCATCAAATCCAGTAAAATAAGATAAAACATGATTAAATGCACTATCTAAATTAGTATAAGTAAAATGATTTGATTTTAATATTTCAAATATATATTTTTTAACATATTCTTCTCTCCCCTTCTTATCATAAATTTTTTCATCCATTAATTCAATTTGCATTTTATATTTAGAAGTATCTTCATCTAAAAACTGAAATTCACTTTCTTCTGTCTTAATAATACTTTCTATACTTTGAAATCCAACAATTTCTTCAAATGTTAAATTAATCAAATCATCAAGAAATCCATCATCTTCATAATTAACAATAGAATAATATTTTTCTTTGGGAATTTGTACAAAAACTTTATCTATAAATTCATCCAAATTATCTATTTTATAATGATTAAAAAAAGATACAGCATATATTTTTTCTCTTATAATATATTTAATAAGAATAGTTTCATCATAAGAATAAACTTGATCATCATTAAAAACAAATTTTTCACAATTATTACTAATTAATGAAGAATTTGTATGTTTACTCTCAGTTAATAAAGACCTAAATAAATTTATATATTCGTTAAAATCAGTAGAATTTTCTTTTGTTTCTAACTCTTTATCAATATCAATTACAGGAATTTCCTTTTTATCACGTTTATCAAATATATTTTTTAATGGTTGAGATACAACAACATCTTCATATGTAGACTCTATTAATTCATCAATATATTCACTTTCATCAAACTCAGCAACTGAAGCGTACTTCTCTCTAGGAATTTTTTTCAAAACAGCAGAACAAAGTTCATCAAGTTCATCAATTTCATCAATATCATATTGTTTATAAAAAGATGCTATATATATTCTTTCCTTTATAGCATATTTAATACCTTCTATAAGATAATTATCAATTTCATTTTCACTATCAGTATAATTCATTATTAACCTCTTATTTTAATAATTTTTTCTTTTTATCATATACTTATTTTATAATATCTTATAAACAAAAACAAGCACAAAAAATAGAGAAACAAATTCTCTATTTTACAACAATATTAACAATCTTATCTGGTACAACTATCTCTTTAACAATTTCATATCCTTCAATATATTTAATAACATTTTCTTGCTTTTTAGCTTCACTTAATAATTCATCACGTGAAAGTCCTCTTTGAACACTAATAGTGCTTCTTAATTTACCATTAACACTACAAGCAATATTAACAGTATCATCAACTATTTTACTTTCATCATAAGTTAACCATTCACTTTCACAAATTGGTTTTCCTAAATTTAATATTTCATTTAATTCTTCAGTAATATGTGGAGCTATTGGATTTAACAATGTAATTAATGCTTTATAATCTTTTCTAGAAATACTTTCTTCTTTATCATATTGATTAGCAAGTATCATTAAAGCACTAACTGCAGTATTATAGTTCATAGTATCAATATCATCTGTTACTTTCTTAATAGTTTTATTAATTATATTAACAAGTGAATCACTATACTCTTCACTATCATTTACTTTATCTTTTAATCTGTAAACTTTATCTATGAATCTCTTACATCCTTTAAGACCATTTTCATTCCATGCAGCATCTTTTTCATAGTCACCAATAAACATTTCATAAACTCTTAAAGCATCTGCTCCATAAACTTTTACCATATCATCTGGATTTACTACATTACCACGAGATTTACTCATTTTTTCGTTGTTATCTCCAAGAATCATTCCATGACTAATTCTAGTCCATATCATTTCTTTATTTGGAACAAGACCAATATTATATAAGAATTGAACCCAAAATCTAGCATACAATAGATGTCTTGCAGTATGTTCCATTCCACCATTATACCAATCAACTCTACTCCAATATTTCATAGCATCCATTGAAGCAAATTCATGATCATTATGTGGATCCATAAATCTTAAGAAATACCAACTTGATCCAGCCCAGTTAGGCATAGTATCTGTTTCACGTTTAGCTTTTCCACCACATTTTGGACATTCACAATTAACCCAATCTTCAATTTTAGCAAGTGGACTCTCACCATCTTCAGTTGGTTCATATTCAGCTATATTTGGAAGAACTAATGGCAAATCTTTTTCATTCATAGGTTGCCATCCACACTTTTCACAATATATCATTGGAATAGGTTCTCCCCAAAATCTTTGTCTTGAGAAAATCCAATCTCTCATTTTATAATTATTAACCTTACGAGCTATTTTTCTATTAACTAATTTTTCAGTAATAGCCTCTTTAGCTTCTTCTACTGTCATACCAGTAAATTCTTCACTATTAATTAATTTACAACCTTTTCCTAAATAATCTTGTTTTTCAAAAGCACACTCATCAACACTTCTTCCATCAATAACTTGTAACATATCTAAATTATGTGCTTGCGCATATTCAAAGTCTCTTTGATCATGAGCTGGAACAGCCATAACAGCTCCAGTTCCATAGCTACCTAAAACAAAATCTCCTAAGAAAATTGGTACTTCTTTTCCATTAATAGGATTAATAGCTTTAATACCTTCAATCAAACATCCAGTCTTTTCTTTATTTAATTCTGTTCTATCCATATTACTTTTAGAAGCAGTTTCTTCAATATATTTTTTAACTTCATCTTGATTTTTAATCCTTGGCATTAATTCTTTAATTAATTTTCCATCTGGAGCTATTACAAAAAAAGTAATACCATATACAGTTTCAATACAAGTAGTAAATACAGAGAATTTACCTCCACCTACTATATCAACATCTAATTCTACTCCACTACTTTTACCAATCCAATTAATTTGTCCTAATTTAACTTTATCAGCAAAATTAGTATTTTCAAGTCCAGTTAATAAGTCTTCAGCATAATCACTCATCCTAAGCATCCATTGAGATTTTTCTTTTTGAGTAACAGCAGTTCCACATCTTTCACATACTCCACCAGAACTATCTTCATTAGATAAAACTGTCTTACATATAGGACACCAATTAACAGCTATAGTATCTTTATATGCCATGCCATGCTTATAGAATTGTAAAAATTGCCATTGAGTCCATTTATAATATTCTGGATCACTTGTAGCAAATTCTCTATCCCAATCAAATGAGTAACCTAAACTCATCATTTGACCTTTAAATGTTTTAATATTTTCTTCAACAGCTTTAGATGGATGAATATGATTCTTAATAGCATATTGTTCGGCAGGACTACCAAAAGAATCAAAGCCCATTGGATATAAAACATTATATCCTTGCATTCTCTTAACCCTAGCCTTAGCATCTTGAGCCGTATAACTTCTAACATGTCCTACATGAAGTCCATTACCACTAGGATAAGGAAATTCTACTAAAATATAATAATGCTTATCTCCACCATTATTAACTGCCTTAAATGTTTTATGATCTAACCAATATTTTTGCCATTTTTCTTCGATTTCTTTACAGTTGTACATTTTTTATCATCCTCCATTTTCTTTAATTTTCTACCAACTATTTCATATAATGAATATATCATAATCATAATAATTACAAACCCTACTCCAACCTTTAATAATAATCCTTCAACATGAATAATTATTGTACTAGAAAAAGCTATAATAAATGAATTAATCAATGCTAAATATTTTTTTATTTTCTTAAAGCCAACTTTTTCAACATCAATATTATACCTATTCACAAATAAAACAAGTTCATCATTTTTCTTGAGTTTAGAATAGTTTTTCTTTCTTTTATTAATAAATACCATATAAATAATAAATACTAGTAAATACAGAAAGAAAAAATCATAAATAGTCCATAATATATCCATATATTCCTCCAAAAATAAAAACTTTATAACTTAAGGATGAGATATTCCCACGGTACCACCTTAATTCATAAAGTTTTATGCATCTTATTTATTGTTAACGCCAATGTACGATTATTCTATAGAAAACAAGTTCAATATCAATTTATATCAGTTTCCACCAGCCACTAATTCTCTATTAATAAATAAGATATTTACTACTTTTTCTGTCAACAAATATGTATGTATTATACTACAACTCAGCAATATATTCAAGCAACTTAATAAACATTTTTATAAATACTGGTTCTAGTCCATCTTTCTTTAACTTTCTAATAGCAATTCTTTTAGCTTTAATATCACTATCGCTAAATAATATGTCTGCTAATTTAACTTTAATCTCAGTATCAACTTTTAAGTCACTAATAATTCCATCTAAATCTTCATTAATAACTCTGGAAGAATCAATTTCAATATCTTTTCCTTTACAAAATATAAGTACCTTATCAATCAATTTAACATTCTTAAATTCAACTATAAAATCATTTTCAATAGAATGACTTTCAAATGGAATATTTATTTCATTAACAAAAACTTGTACTCCATTAGTAGGCTTAGTATTTCTAAAATTAATTATGTAATTTCTTGTTTCAGGAACACAACTAGCATCATACCCTTCAACAGGTTCTAAAGAAACAGAAAAATCATTTTCTTTATAATAATAATTTATTTCAGTAGTAAAAGATTCACCCTGTTTATAATGAAGAGAATATCCATCATCCTCATATAATTTATATGTATTACTTCTACCTGGGAAAATATCAATTTGTAATGTTTTAGGACTAGAAGTATCATTTAAATTATTTTCCTCAAGTACCGCCATAGGTATTATAGCACCAGTTTTAGCAAATACAGGATAATCTTCATCTTTATAGAAAGTTACATATCTTTTACCACCCATAAACTTCTTGCCAGTCTTAAAATCATACCAAATTCCATTAGGTAAAAATATTTTATGAACAACTCTATCCATAACCTCGTTTTTAGGACTAACTATTGGACAGACAAATAATTCTGTACCAAAATAATATTCATTTTTATAAAGCGGTTCATCATATGTCTCAGGATATTTATAATATAAAGGTTGAATTAATGGTGAACCAATTGAAGAATATTTTTTAGCTTCAGCATATAAATAAGGTATCAATCTATGTCTTAGATTCAAATAATATTTAACAATTGTTTCGGTTTTAATATCCCATTTCCATGGTTCTCTTTTATAATACTTTCCACCTTCACTAGTTATTCTAAGAATTGGACTATAAGTACCAAGTTGAATATATCTCATATAAAGTTCAGCATCTTCAACTCCACCCTTAAAACCACCAATATCATGACTCCACCAAGAAACACCAATATTTGAGGCAGTAGAATTATAAAAAGGTAAATACTTAATAGTCTTCCAATTAATATATGTATTACCACTATATAATACAGAATATCTATGAGGACATATTCCATAATTACGACTCATAAGTAAATTTCTCTTAGCAGCATTATTATTAAAATTATTAAATAAATAATATGCCATAACAGAATTTCTTAATCTATCACTTAAATTATTATCATCCATCCATAGCATATCAACACCTTGATTTAAAAATGGATTAATTATTCCCTTTAAGAAACCATCTATAAATTTTGAATTATAAACATTAATAGGTATATTTTTATTAGTATCCTGATCATATATTTTAATAAATTCATTATGATTAGCCTCTTCAATACTAAGAACACCATCAGTTCTAATATTACATCCCAAATAAATATTATTATTATGCAAATATTTACTCATTGCATTAGGATCAGGGAAAATACTTTTATCAAATGAAAAACTTAAATCGGAAAACTTATTTTTATTTCTTGCATACTTATTTAATAATAATATAGACATGGGCATTTCATTTCTTTTAAAATTCTCTACAAGTGATTTTATTCCTTCTTCACTATATTCTTCATTCTTAGCCCACCATACTCCAAGAGCATATCTAGGAATAAGTGGTGGTAATGATGTTAGATTAAAATAATCTCTTAATCCAATACCAAAATTACCATTATATATAAATAAATATATATCTATAACATCTGGGTTAGGAAGTGTAACATTACCATTATCATCAAGTATAGGAGTCATAGAATCATCAAATGTAGCAAATCCATCTAAAGAAAATAACCCTTTTTCAAGTAAAGGTGGATTCTTCATATAATCCAAACTATAACTTGTTCCACCAAAATTTCTAACCTCCGGATGATTAAAATACCACTCTTTTTCACTTTCTGGTATTCTAACCTTCAAGTATCTATCAGGAACTAGCTTATCCCCGGTAAAAGTTTTTTCCTTTTGATATTCTAATATAAATTTAGAACTCTTAATAACAATATTTTGATTATCTTCAGTAACAGTTACTTTTGGTTCACCAAAAGATCTATTAAATGCAAAAAGCGTAGGATAATCATTAAACACCCCTTTTAAATTATATTCAAAACGAATTAAAGAATCAGATAATATACTTATCCTATAATAATTACCTCTAAATACACAAGATGAAGGTGTTTTACCTTTATTAACATCTATATGAAAATGACTTCCTAAATCATACATTATATGTCACTCCTTATCATTATTATTGTTGTTTTAATCTTACCATCCAATTATTATATATTTCACAGTTAGCACTTGTAGGAGGAGGACTAGCTTTCTCCATTTTAACTATCATTGGTATTTTAAATATTCTACCAAATGCTACACAAGTACCAGATTGAAGCGTCTTTTGCTTTTCAACTACATCTTCACTCATATTAGGAACACTCTTAGCAATATATTCTAAATCAGCGGGATGATTTATTTTAAATATTAAGAAATTAGCACATTGACTAATAACATTTTCATTCAAATCAGTTGGTCTTTGCGTAATAATATCCATTATTAAACCATATTTACGACCTTCTTTAGCAATTCTTTCAAATATATTATATCCAAGTAATTTTTTATCATCATTCTCTATAACATATCTATGAGCTTCTTCTAGAATCATATGAATTGGAAAAGAAGCTCTATTTTCTAAACTTCTTGTATATTTCATAAACATACGTCCAAATATTTTAACAATGGTTCTAGCAAATCTATCATCAACATCTTCTAAATTAAAGTTAACAATTTGACTCTTCTTATTACCATTAATTTGAATCCTTTTAATATATTCATCAATTGTAATATATCTATCAGAAGAAAAGAATTGACTATTTGTTCTACTAGCTAAATCATGAAGTTTAACTTTTAAACTCATCGCACTATCATACATAGCCTCATTAAGTAAATATCTTTCACTATATAAAGTAAAATTTAAAGCAGTTTCTAAATCATGAAGAGAATAACAAACACCAACAGAAGTATAATTCCATTTTCTATCATCTTGTATAAATTGTTGAATGTAATCAGATATTATTTTGAGTTCAGCAAATCTTCCTTCACTATCTATATCAAAACAATTTCTAAATTTACGAGTAAATCCAATACCAGGTACTTCAGTATCTAAAGAAATATCATCAGTATTAGTCTCACTTAATATTTCAAATATTTGATCTCTTATTTTAGAAGAAGTTTGATTTGTATACATAATTGATATTATTGCTTTGGCCAAAATATGATTTTTAAAATCTTTAGCTTCATTATCTTCACGAGCAAACATTTTTACATAAGTAAGCATAGTTTCAATCATAGCAATCTGAGAAAAACTAGTAGCTTCTAATAAATTTAATATATCATCTAATTCTAATAAACAAACTGGTATATTAAGTTTTTCATATGGCTTATTAATATTAGTAGTTATTACTTTAAACGAATAATATGGATTATTTTTATTAATATCTTTAAAAGCATTTATATATTCACCATAAGAATCAAATATAAATAAATTTGCTTTATAAGGTATTATTTGAGAATTAGGAAATATATTTTGTATTATTCTACATATACCATAAGTTTTACCACTACCAGTATTACCAAATATCGCAGTATGATTTGAAAATAACTCATCTATACTTACATTAAGAGGAAAATCATTATATAAGGGACTGACACCCAATTGAATTGTTCTTTCATCATTACCAGTTAGTATATGTAACTCTTGATCATTAATAATTCTTAATTTAGCATTCATACTTGGCTTTTTAATTAATCCACCTATAAAATCATTCTCAGTTAATTCCCCTAAAAAAGTGATTTTAATAGTATCTTCAAGAATATAATCTATCTCACCTAAAATTTTTTTGTTATCATCTTCAAATATAACATGCATATTTATTAAATCACTAATTTCACTATCTTTATTTATTTTAACAATAGCGCTATTTTTATTAATAGTTACAATATTTCCCAGCATACAAAAAATCTCTCCCTTTCTATTCTATATTTTATTTTATCAAATATTGTTTAAAAAATAAAGCAATAAAAAAAAGATTAACTCATTTTGAATTAATCTATAATTTGTTCGATAACTTTAGTATACTTTTTAGTTTTAAAGTTAACCAAATATCTTTCTACTTCACTATACTCTTTATTATTAAATAAATATGTAGTTGAAGTACAAGCATTATCACCTTTAATACAATTAGCAAATACAAATTCCATACTATCACTAGAAGTATAATTTAAAACATCTGTCTTTTCAGAAACCAAAATCATTTTTCCGGTAGATTTAACATCTTTTAATAATTCAACGCCATACAAATAAGCATTCAAATAACTAACATTACCTTCAGTATAGAGATTATGGCTTTTATTAGTTTTATATACAATATCTTTATTAATATCATAAGCATACACAGGATCTTTATCTTCTGTTTCAGCAATATATATTACACCAATCATATCAGTATCATAGAAACAATAATTAAAGTCACTTATCTTACTTGATTCTTGATAATAAGTAATTTTAGATTCAAAATCTTGTAATTTTTTAGCTATTTTAAGTTTATTATCAGTACAATATTTATTAGCATCTTCCTTATCATCTGTTTTTTCATCAGTTTTAGTATTACTTTTATCTTCAGTAGTTTTATCTTCTTCCTTTTTAGTAGAAGAATTATCTTTCTTATCTTCTTTCTCTTCTTTTTTAGTATCTTCTCCAAAATCGGTTGATTTAGTCAAATACTTATCACTATCATAAGCCGCTACTAAATCTATATCACTCATATCTTTGTCATCAATATAAATTTTAGTACAAGCATAAATAACAAAACAAACATATATACTACACAAACCTATAATCCCCGCAAATAACTTTTTATTCATTTTCCCACTCCTTATTTATAATTTACTTTATTCAAATATAACCCCACCGGAGAAACACATCTTCCAGCACTACTTCTGTTTTCACTATTAAATATATTATTAATGTCTTCAATAGTTTTCTTCCCATCATTTATATCTAATAATAATCCCACAATATTTCTAATCATATACCTTAAGAATCCACTAGAACTAAATTTCAAATATAATATTTTATTACTTATTTTATATTCTAGTTTTAACTCTCTTTCATAATTATCTTTATCATTATCAGATGTAAAACTTCTAAAGTTATGTTTTCCACTCATAAGTAAAACAAAATTGTCTAACAATTCTCTACTTATATATTTATTGTATTGCAAATAATAATTTTTTTCAATAGGATTATACTCTCCAATATTAATTTTATATATATATTCTTTTGATACAACACTATATCTTGCATGAAAATCATCATTAACATTAATTATTTTTTTTATATATATATCATCATTAATCATAGAATTTAAACTATGAACTAAATTTTTAGTTTTTATACATTTTAAAGTGTCAAAATGACAATATTGATTATATGCGTGTACTCCTTTATCAGTTCTAGAAGCACCTATAGTATTAATCTTCTCATTAAATATTTTAGATAAATTCTTTTCTATTTCTCCTTCAATTGAAGGCTTATTATTTTGAACTTGATAACCATAATAATGACTACCATCATAACTTAAATTAACTAAATATCTCATACAATACCCATCTCACTTAAATATACATATATAAATAACAAATGAAATAATAACAAAAATATATCAGTAAATCCAACTCTATTTATTCTATAAATAGTTCTTTTTCTCTTAATATTAAATAATCTAAGTTCACTAGAAAATCTTATTTCTTTACTTTTATCTTTAGTTTTTCTTTGAACACTAGAACGTAATTTTAAGAAAATAATAACTCTTTTAATAATATTACTATGATAATAATCAATTCCCCTACTAGCTGCAGCTTTTAAAATATTATATTCAACACTTAACATTAATGGATAATATCTAAGCATAGAATTAATTTTAAAAGCTATTTTAGATACAGGTAAATATAATATATTAAACATAGATAAAAATTTCTCAATACCATACTCACTCTCATGAGGACTAGTAGTATAAGATAATAAATTAATATATTCAATAACTATAACTATTTTCATTATTAATATTAAACAAAATTGCATAGAAGTTCTAAAATATGCACAAACAAAAGCTATAAAAACATAAATATATCTTAAAAACCAAAAAGTCTTAAAATAATAATTAAATGGAACATAACTAAGTAACATCATTATAATAAGTAAACCTAATATAAAAGAATTAATATAAATAGAATTACTTAATATTATTAAAACTATAACTATCAAAAAATCAAATAATTTAATAACAGGATTTAATCTATGAATTATAGAATTAACCGGATAATAAGAACCAAAGGAATTTCTAGAATACATCTCTATAAACCCCCTTTAATAAATCTAATATATTAGAATAATAATTTATTTCATGACCTTTACTACGACATTCATCTACAAATTTTACTATTAAAGGAACTTCAAGTCCAATTCTTGATATAAAATCACTATCTTCAAGTAATTCTTTTTTACCACTAGCAACAAGTTTAGTTAAATTCATTATATATACTTGATCAACTATTTGATAACAAAAATTAGTATCTTTACTTAAAAGTATAATGGTCTTTTTATATTTATTTTTAAGCATTCTAAGCAATCTTAATAGTTCACTTTTATCTTTATTATTAAGTCCATTAGTAAATTCATCTAATATAATAATGCTTGGATTACAAACTAATGCACAAGCAAGTGCAACTTTTTTAGCATCAACTAAAGTTAATATTTTGGGATTTAATTTCAAATAAGAATCATCAAGACCAACAAGTTTTAAAGCATCACTTGTTCTAATAGCCATCTTATCCATTTTATATTTAAAATACTTAATACTAAACTCAATTTCTTCTTTAACATTCTTATTGAAAAACATATCATATGGATTCCTAAATACATATCCAGTTTCAAATCTTAATTTATTAACATTTTTTATCCTTCTTCCATCATTAACAAATTTTCCTACTTTAACACTTCCCTTAGTGGGAGCCATTAAAGCATTAATCAAATCACCAACAGCAGTTTTACCACTATTAGAAGCACCTAAAAATGCATATATACCTGGATTCTTAATCTCAAAGGAAACATCATTTAATATAGTTTTTTCAAGAGGAGTACCTTCATTTATAATTAAACTTACATGATCAAACTTTATTTCCATAATGCACCTACCAATTTCTTATCAGTTAAATAATATTCTTTAATCATACCATAATCCATCAAATATTTATTTAACTCTACAATAAATGGTAAACCAAGACCAAGTCTTTTTAATAATTTTTCTTCATTTAATACACTAAGAGTCTTACCATCACATACTAATTTTTTATTATATAAAATAATTATTCTATCAGAAAATAAAGTTTCTTCCATATCATTAGTAACATTAATTACAATACCACCTTTATTTCTAAAATCATCTAAAATATCTAAAATTAACATCTTATCATTATAATCAAGTTCACTTAGTAAATTATCAATAACAATAACTTTAGGTTTTATAATTAATGCAGATAATATTTTAATTTTAACTTTATCACTTAATCCTAAACCATTAGGATCTCTATCTAATATAGAAGTTACTTTAAAAAGTCTACTTTCACTTTCAATCAAATTAGTAATATCATCTTTTTTCATAGCTAAACTTTCTAATCCAAAAGCAATTTCATCTCTTACAGTTTCACCACTAAAAATATTTAAATGTTTATAAAGTATAACACACATTCTACTTCTAATTTCATCTTTATTTTCTTGATTAAATTCTTTATCACCTACAAAAAGATTACACTCTTTATGACCATATAAAAGAGTAAACACAAATAAATCATTAGTATTTCCAATTATAGATATAAAGTCACCATTATTAAGATTAAAACTAATATCATCACCAAATCTATATTTAAAATAATCTTCCATATATTTTTTCTCCTATTAAAATTATAACACAAAAAAACAATATTAATAGACTTAATATTGTTATTTTTTTATTAATCCTCAACAGGATCTAAAGTAATCATTTTAGCAGAAATAGTACCATCTAAATCGTATAATCCAATAACCCTCCAGTTTGCCTTACTACTACCATATTTTAAATAATTATTTGGATTAGAACCAGCAATTACACAAGCTGTAGGATGATCATTCTCATTTATTCCTTCACCATTAATTGTATAAACAGAACCAGTTTCTTTAACATTTGCTTTATATAAAATAGCTTTACCATCAATTACTTTGCACCAACAATAATCAGAGTCTCCAGTTCCCCATTTAGCATACAATCTATTTTCTCCAGTACTACCAATTAAATTACAAACAGTATTAACTAAAGAATCAGAATCATCACTAATAGTAGTAGAAGTATCAGTCTTTCCAACAGAAATAAATTCAGCAACTACACCTATACTCTTTCGTCTTAAAATAACCATATCATTATTCATACTTGTTTTATCAATTGGATTAATCATACATCCATATTTATTAGCTTCTTCTACACTAATTCCAGTAGGAGCACCAATTTCTGTATTTGATGAATCTTTTTCTGGACATTCAGAAGTTTTATCTGCTTCTAAATAATTACTAGCAAGTAACTCATAAACATAAATCTTTACTTCTTCTGCTCCATTAAAAATATCTTCTTTATTAGTTGCATACAATTCAGCTGCTCTCTCTGCATAATCAGTTTTTTGATTATAAAGTCTTTCATTAATGTTCTTATTTACTGTAATAACACTAGGTACAACAAGTAAACTTAATATTGCAATTATAGCTATTACCACTAACAATTCCACTAAAGTAAAACCATTTCTTTTGTTCATAAACATCAACCTCTATTCTTTAAAATTATTATATAATAAAAATTTTTAAATATCAAGAGTTTTTATTTATTATATTTTCTATTATTTCATAAATTCTTTCTTTTCCAAATTTAGTTATACTAGAGAAATTTAATATTTCATCCCCTAAGTCTGGAATTAATGTATTTTTAATAAGTTCATCTTGTTTTATTCTTGCAGAACGATTAACTTTATCATATTTAGTACAAATAATTGTTACTGGCAAATTATAATATTTTAAGAACTTATACATCAAAATATCATCTTCAGTTGGTTTATGTCTATAATCAACTAATAAGAAAACATGTTTCAAATTTTGTCTTTGTTTTAAGTATTCTTCAATCATAATGCCAAACTTTTCAATTTGTTTTTTATTAGTATTAGCATATCCATATCCAGGAACATCAACAAAATAAAATTCTTTGTTTATTAAATAAAAATTCAATGTTTGTGTTTTACCTGGTTTAGAACTAGTTCTAGCTAAATTCTTTCTATTAATAATTGTATTAATAAAACTACTTTTACCTACATTACTTCTACCAAGAATCAAAAATTCACTTTTTTTATCATCAGGATATTGACTAACTCTAACAGCAACAATTGGTTCTTCTACACTAATTATTTCCATTCTTATCATCCTTTTCTAAATATTCACGACAAGCTTCAGATAAATCTTTTAACAATTCTTCAATTTGCGATTTATCAGTATTTCTTACACCACTTGCAAATTTATGACCACCACCATTATATTTAGCAGCTATTTCATTAATTACAGGACCTCTACTCCTTATATTTACTTTATATAATGCATTTTTAGCATCATAGGTAACAAAGGTCCATACAATAATTTCATTTATATTATTAAAGTCATTAATCATATTAGATGCAGCACTTATATCTGCTCCAAAAGAATTAATTATATCTTCATCTATCCATATATTAGCAAATCCATACTTATCTACTTTTAGTGAAGAAGCAATATATCCCATTAATCTTACTTCACTTAATGGTTTACTATACACTAAATTATATAGTTTATCTGTTTCTAAATTATATTTTTTAACAAGATTACTTACAGTAAGAAATGTTTTATCATTAGTATTATATAAAAATCTATTAGTATCACTTACTATTCCAATAAATATTTTACTAGCTATACTTTCACTTAATTTTAATTTAGTATTTTCAAGTAATTCTAGTACTAATTCAGAAGCACTACTAGCATCCTCTCTTATATATTCAACATCCCCAAAAACATCAACTAGCGGATGATGATCAATCTTTACAACATGTTTAAAAAATAAAAACTCATCTATATCCACTCTTTTAATATCAGGAGTATCAACAACAATTAATAAAGAATTCTCATAATCATAAGAATTAACTTTATCTACTTTACCAAAATATTTAAATCTTGAAACTGTAGTTCCTACAGCATACACTTCTTTATCAGGAAAAGTAAGTCTTATAGAATCTCTTAACGCCATTTGGCTTCCAAAAGCATCAGGATCTGGTCCTATATGTCTAGCAATATATATTTTTTTATATCTTTTAATTTCATTGTAGATTGATTTATAAATATTATTCATTACCTTCTCTTTTCTATTTTACAAGATTATATGTATCTTTAATAATCATTATTTCTTCATTGGTTGGTAAAACTCTTACAACTACATCAGATTCATCAGTAGAAATAATTCCTTCGCATTCATCTTTATATGAAGCTATCTTATCATTTTTAGATTCATCTAAATAAACGCCTAGACAATTAACTCTTTTAATGATTTCTTTTCTAGCTTCCACTCCATTTTCACCAACACCAGCAGTAAATACAATAGAATCAACTTTTCCATCTAATTTAATATAATATTCTGCAATATATTTAGCAATTCTATCATAATACATATCTAATGCTAAAGTAGCATTCTCATCTCCATTTTCACGAGCAGCTTCAACATCTCTACAATCAGAAAAACCAGATATACCTAACAAACCACTCTTCTTATTTAAATCATTTGTTAATTCTTCTAGTGAACGTCCTGATTCTTTAGAAACGTATTCAAGGATTGAAGGATCAATAGCACCACTTCTAGTACCCATCATTAATCCATCTAATGGTGTAATACCCATTGTAGTATCAAAACATTTACCTTCTTTAATAGCACTAATACTAGCACCACTACCAATATGACAAATAATTAGATTAACATCATCTTTACCTAATTTCTCTTTCATTTTTAAAGTAATATACTTATGACTTGTTCCATGAAAACCATATTTACGTACACCATATTCAGTATACCATTCCATTGGAACTGGATACATATAATTTACTTTAGGCATTGTTTGATGAAAAGCAGTATCATATACAGCTACCATTGGTACTTCAGGTAAAGCTTTCTTCATAGCCTCAATACCAGCTAAGTTGCCTGGATGATGAAGAGGACCTAATTTAGTTAATTCTTTAACATCTTCAATTACTTCATCAGTAATTAAAACAGAATCAGAATACTTTTCACCACCATGAAGAACTCTATGTCCAATACCTTTAATTTCTTCTAAAGACTCAACAACTTTATTATTTAATAATTCATCAATTAAAACTTGAACAGCTTCTTTATGATTCTTTAAAGGTTTTTCTCCCTTAATTTTCTTTCCATTAATTTTAGTAGTCCAAAAACTATCTTTTAAACCGATTTTTTCAATATAACCACTAATTAATAATTCTTCTTCTGGCATTTCATATAATGTAAACTTTAAAGAAGAACTACCAGCATTAACACTTAATATTTTCATATATATTTCTCCTTCTTTCTATTTCGTAATTATTATATCAAACAAAAGAAAAAAAGTGAAACAATTTCACTTTTATTCAAAACAAAATACCATACTATACTTTTTAGATACCACATCACTACAATAATCATATTCCAAAGAGAAATCTAACTTCTTATAATCATTTTTATTTAAATCAAAATGATATATTTTCAAAACCTCATTTTCGTAATCCATTTCAAATATATTCAAGTAATTATTTTTTTCATCATAAGTAAATGTTCCATGAAACATATATTTAATCTTACCACTTCCATCAATAATATAATTATTGTTATAAAACTCTACTTGCTCACTTAAAATATAATGTTCACCATAGTTAGATATTTCAGTTAATCCATAAGTTTCACATTCATAACTAGCAATAAGTTTATTTTTAAAATATATATTTGCTTTTTTAGTATCATCTCTTAAGTCAACTAAGTATTTAATATCATCATTAATAATATATTTGTATATTCCAAATTTAATATTATCTCCTAGTTTATCCATCTCTTCTAGTTCAAATGTCTTAATACTATCATTCTTTATATTAACTTTAATTTCATCACTTATTTCTTTTTCATCAATTATATACTTTTTAGAAATATATTTACCCTCAATAATTTTATCTTCATCATCTATATTATTTTTATCTTTTCCTAAATTACTAAATAATGTAAATAATCCAAGCATAAAAATAAGAGCGAACAAAACAATATAAAACATTTTCTTATTCATATTCTTCACCATCTTCATTTTATCATATAAACAAAAACATGCCAATAAGTATGTTATCTAAATTTCTCTATTCTATCAAATTCTTCCTCTTCAGGAGAAATATATTCTTCATACATAGTATTAATAAATTTCATCTTTTTCAAATAACTATTATACATATTATTCACCACTATATATTATGTATAATATCATCAAAAATATACTATAAATTTTTTAGAACTTTTGTATTATTAGCAATATCTTTATGAATGTATGATGCAGAAACTAACATATCTACCCCAGCTTCTTTGCACAACAGACCAGTTTCATCATTAATCCCACCATCAACAGATATTATAGTTTTAACTCTTTGTCTAATAATTTCGTTCTTTAAATTTTTAATTTTAGAAAGCGTATTTTCTATAAAAGACTGTCCACTCTTACCAGGAACTACACTCATAACAAGAGCTACATCTATATCTTTTAAGTATGGAAATAATACTTCTTCACTAGTATCAGGATTTATTGCAATACCGACTTTTAATCCATATTCTTTCACTAAGGAAATCATACTTTCTATATCTTTTACTGCTTCATAATGAAATATTAAATTAGTAGTGTTTAATAGAGCATAATCTTCTATATATTTAGCAGGATCTTTAACCATTAAATGAACATCTAAAGTTAAAGAAGAATAACTAACAATTTTTTTTATTTCACTATAAGACCATGTTTTATTTGGAACAAACTTTCCATCCATAATATCAACATGAATATATTCAGCACCACTTTCATCTAACTTTTTAACAATATCTTCTGCTTTGATACTAGAAGATAATATTGATACTCCTACTTTCATGATTTAACTTCCTCCATAAACTTAATATAATTTTCATATCTCCATTCAGCAATTTTACCTTTATTTACAAGATTAATAATTTCACATCCATCTTCTTTAACATGAGAACAAGATCTATATTTACAAGGCTTATTAAAATCAGGATAATATTTCTTTATATCTTTTCTTGGAACACTTATTTCTAAAGAACTAAATCCAGGAGTATCAGCAATAAGGCCACCATTTACTTCTAATAATTCAACGAGTCTAGTAGTATGTTTGCCTCTCCCTAAACTAAGTGAAACTTCTCCAGTCTTTAAAGATAATGAAGCATCAATTCTATTTAATAAACTTGACTTTCCACTTCCAGTTTGACCACATAAAGCCACAACTGAATCCTTAAATTCATTCTTTATTTTACTTACACTAGTATTTATATAAACTTTAACACCAAGTTTTCTATAATAACTAATATATTTCTTAATATCAGTTTTTTCTTTTAAACTAATCATATCAGTTTTAGTAATAACAATAATAGGTTCAATCTTATTAGCAAAAGCTATTATTAAAAATTTATCAATTAAGTAAGAAGAAAATACTGGAATAGATGTACTCATCACTATAAGTAATTTATCTATATTAGCAATAAGTGGCCTTTCTAAATAATTTTTTCTTGTTTCAACTTTTTCAATAGTTTTAGTTTGTGTATTAACGATAACATTATCACCAACTACTGGATGAACTTTGTCATTTCTTAATTTCCCTCTTACCTTAGTATCAATTATAGTATTATTTTCAAGTAATACTTTATGTATTGCAGCATTAACGCATATTATTTTACCATTCATTTTTCCCCCGTTATTAGGACTAATCCATTCCATTGTCTTCAGTGATTTCACCTTCTTGTGTAGTATCCTCTTCTGTAGGCTCAGGTGATTGAGCAATAGTAATTACAAGAGTTGCACCAGGAGCAACAATAGAATCAGCAGCTCTATTTTGTTTTAATATTGTACCCTCTGCTACACTAGTAGTTTCTTGATATTTATATTCTAATTTTAATTCATGTTTAGAAGCAAAATCTTCTATTTTATCAATAGTATATCCTTTAGTAAAATCAGGATATTTATATTCAACTTCAGGAATTATTATCTTAATTTGATCACCTAATTTACTAGCTTCACCTGCCCCAGGAACAGTTCTTAAAACAGCATCTTCTTTAACATCTTTTCCTTCATCAACCTTTTCAGTTTCAACTACTACATTACATTCACATTGAGCTTCAATTTTTCCTTTAGCAACTAAATAATTTTCACCAGTAAAATCTTCTATAACATATTTTCCTTCACCAGAACTTAAATACAATGTTATTTTAGTACCGAATTTTCTTTTAGTACCAATTTCAGGACTAGTCCTTACAACTTTTCCTTCTTCTATAGTACTACTAGAAATATACTTATATTCAGTCACAACCTCAAAACCTTTATCAATAAGTTCATTAGAAGCATCTTTAGCACTCTTATTACTTACATCAGGAATCATAACATTTTTAACTTCACTTTTCTTAAAATATATTGTCATTGTTACAGTAATAGTTAAAATAATAGCTGTAAAAATACTAACTAAAACAATTAATAATTTATTTGATTTTCTATTCTCTGCCATTTCTTCTTTTTCTAACTCTATTTCTTTTTTCTTTTTAATTATTTGCTCTTGCTTTTCAAGATCCTTTAAATCATCATCTAGCTTTTTAGTTTCTTCTAAATCATTCTCAGGATACTTATATACCCATCTCTTTTCATCCTTTCTAGAATCATCTAAAGCAGTCTTTATATCTTCATGCATCTCTCTTGCATCAGTATATCTATTTTTAGGATTTTTAGCAGTGGCTCTAATAATAACATTCTCAATAGATTGAGGAATTGTTGAATCTACTTTTCTAACACTAGGAAGTGGTTCTCTAAGATGTTTCAATGCTATTTCAACAGCACTCTCACCTTTATATGGAACCAAACCAGTCAATAATTCATACATCATTATTCCCATAGAATAAATATCACTTCTAACAGTAGAACCTTTACCATTAGCTTGTTCTGGAGGTAAATAATGTACTGTACCCATAACTGAATTAGTTTGAGTTAATTGAGTTGAATTTAACGCAGTAGCTACTCCAAAATCAGTTATTTTTATCAATCCATTAGATAAAATCATAATATTTTGAGGTTTAATATCTCTATGTATTATATAAGCATCATGTGCATGAGCAAGACCATCGGTTAATTGAAGCATAATATCAACTACTTCAGTAATTGATAAGTGACCTCTTTGTTTTAAAACTTGCTTTAAAGTCTTACCATCAACATATTCCATAACTATATAATATTGACCATCATCTTCACCAACATCATACATTTCAACAATATTAGGATGACTTAGACTAGAGGCTGATAAAGCTTCTCTTTGAAATCTTCTAACAAACTTTTCATCATTAGCAAGATCTCCTCTTAAAACTTTAACTGCTACATTTCTATCTAATATATTGTCATGAGCTAAATATACATTAGCCATTCCACCTTCACCTAATGTCTTAATTATCTGATATCTATCATTTATAATAGAACCTTTAACTATCACACTTATTCACCACCGAATCTAATACATGCTATTGTAATATTATCTGTTCCCCCACGCATATTCGCCTTCATTATCATTTTTCCCACTTGATCTTGTAAATCAAGATCTTTATCATTTAATACTTTTTCCATTTGTTCTACAGTTAACATATTTGTTAAACCATCACTACATAAGAACACCCCGTCAACATCTCTTTCAACATCAAAAATATCCATTTCAATAGTTTCTGCTGCTCCAAGCGCTCTCATCAATACATTCTTTTGAGGATGAGTCATAGCTGCACTTTCAGTCAATTCTCCATTCTCTAAAAGCATATTAACAAGTGTATGATCTTTAGTAACTTTATATAACTTTCCTTTTTTAAATACAAATCCACTAGAATCACCTATATTTCCAAAAATAAGAAAATCTTTAGTTAGCATTGCACATACACAAGTAGTACCAAGACCATTAGCATCAACATGTTCTTCTGCATATCTTAGTATTTTAACATTTATTTCATCAATAATTTCTTTTAACCAAATAACAGCTTCTTCTTTACTTCCAATGCTAGATAATTCAGAAAATCTTTTTCCAAGTTCACCAACTACTAAAGAACTAGCTACTTCTCCAGCTTTATGTCCTCCCATGCCATCAGCAACTACTACTAAATATTCATCATTTAAATTTTTAATAATTGTTACAGAATCTTCATTATGACTTCTTACTTTACCAGCATCAGTTTGATAAAATGCCTTCATATTATTCCTCCATATTGTTAGCTCTAAGTTGTCCACAGGCAGCTGATAAATTACCACCCATTTCTTTTCTTATTGTTACATTTACATTATTCGATTTAAGTATATCATAAAAACTCTTTATTTTAAAGTCATTACTTCTTTTCATTGTAAAATTAGATGTCTCATTATAAGGTATTAAATTCACATACATAAGTTTTCCTTTTACAAGAGATGCAAGTTCATAAGCACACTTATCACTATCATTTATTCCTTCTAACATTATATATTCTATTGTCACTCTTCTATTAGTTTTTTTAATGTAATAATCTAGTGCTTCCATAACTTTTTCTATTTTATAAGCATGATTTACTTTCATTATCTTATCTCTAATTTCATTATTAGAAGCATGTAAACTAACAGCTAAATTTACACCAGTTTCAAGGTCAGCAAATTCATAAATTTTAGGTACAAGTCCACAAGTAGATATAGTCAAATGTCTTTGTCCTATATTAATCATTTTATTATTAGTTACAACTTTAATGAATCTTTTAATATTTTCAAAATTATCAAAAGGTTCTCCAATTCCCATAATAACTATAGAATCTATTCTAATATTTTCATATTTACTTACACACAATACTTGAGACACTAATTCACTCAAACGCAAATCTCTTACTTTTTTAAGTCTTCCACTCTCACAAAAAGAACATCCCATATTACATCCAACTTGACTTGAAACACATAATGAATATCCATAATCATGATTCATAAGTACACATTCTATTTTATTATGATCAGATAATTCTAAAAGATATTTATTAGCAAGATTACTCTTTTCTACCTTAACTACGTTTAACTCTTCAAATTTAATATTTTCATTACAAAAAGAAATAAGTTTTTTACTTAAATTAGTCATTAAATTAAAATCAGTTATTTTCTTTTCATAAACCCACTCTATTATTTGAGTAGCATTATATTTTTTAAATCCATTTTCTATCAGATAGTTTTCTAATTCTTCTTGTGTAAAATCATAAAAATTCATTTGTCTCACTTCCTATAAAATTATATCATAAAAAAGAAAAGCATTATAACTTTTCTTTAAATTGTATTTATTCAAGCACAGCCTTTATTCTTCTAACACCAGCTGAACTAGCTTCTTCTTTAGTAATTCTAAAATGTCCAAGCTCACTAGTATTCTTAACATGTGGACCACCACAAAGTTCTTTAGAAACATCTCCAATCGTATAAACAGTTACAACATCTGGATACTTTTCAATAAACATACATTCAGCACCACTATTAATGGCATCTTCTTTTTTCATCTCTTCACATTTAACTTCTAAGCCTTCACTAATCCATTTATTAACTAAATCCTCAGTTGCCTTTTTCTCTTCATCACTTAATTTATGATTACAACTAAAATCAAATCTCATTCTTTCACTAGTAATATTACTTCCTTTTTGATGAACAGACTCACCAACTACAACTTTTAAAGCAGCATTTAATAAGTGAGTTGCTGTATGATATTTAGTTTCAATTTCACTATGTCCACCTAATCCACCTTTAAATTGTCCAGCACTTGCTGTTCTAGATAATTCTTGATGAACCTTAAATTTTTCTTTAAAACCTTCTTCATCAACACTCATATTTCTTTCTTTAGCAAGTTCCATAGTTAATTCAATTGGAAAACCATAAGTATCATATAAATGAAAAGCAGTTTGTCCATCAATATTATCGTTTTTAGAAGCAACTTTTTCAAATTCTCTTAAACCTTTTTCTAAAGTTCTATTGAATTTTTCTTTTTCATTTTTTAATACATCAAGAACAACATTTTCATTTTCACTTAATTCACTATAATATTTTTTATATTTTTGAATAATTAATTTAGCTAATCTTTGTTCCCAATCACTAGAAATATCAATATTTAATTTTTTAGCATGTCTAATCATTCTTCTGATTAATCTTCTTAATATGTATCCTTGTCCAACATTACTAGGCTTTACACCAGCAGGATCAGTACTAATAAATACACTTGTTCTAACATGATCAGCAATAATTCTCATACTATTTTCATTGCCTTCATATGGTAAATTAGATATTTCACTAATTAAATCAATAACATCGCTCCATATACTAGATAAATAATTATCATTTACTCCTTCAAGTATAGCAGTAGTTCTCTCTACTCCCATTCCAGTATCAACATTCTTTTTTGGAAGTTCAGTTATATTTCCATTTTCATCTTTATTATATTGCATGAAAACATCATTCCAGATTTCAACCCATCTTTCATCTTCTGTATCAAAAGTTTCAGGAATTGGATCATTACTTCTCCAATAAAACATTTCAGAATCAGGTCCACATGGTCCAGTCTCACCAGCTATCCAAAAATTATCATCAACAGTCTTAGCTATTCTTTTTTCACTAATTCCTAAACTTAACCATTTATTATAAGATACTTCATCAAATGGAATATTATCACTGCCAGCATATACAGTAACAGCTAATCTTTCTACTGGAATATTTAATACTTTTGTTAAAAATTCAAAACTCCAACTAATAGCCTCATCTTTAAAATAATCACCTAATGACCAATTACCTAACATTTCAAAAAATGTATGATGATAAGTATCACCTATATTATCTAAATCATTAGTTCTAATACATTTTTGATAATCAACAAGTCTAGTTCCATAAGGATGTGTTTGTCCCATTAAATATGGAATTAATGGTTGCATACCAGCAGTATTAAAAAGAACACTAGGGTCATTTTCAGGTACAACTGGAGCACTTGGTATTTGTTTATGCCCTTTACTTACAAAAAAATTTATATATAAATCTTTAATATTCATTATTCATTTCCTCCATTTTCTCTTCAACAAATATTTTTTGTGTATTTACTCTAAAAACTATTCTAACATCATTTGCAGATACAACTTCAGGATCAACATTCTTAATAGCCTTAATTGAAGCAACATTACTATTATCAATAGATGCAGTAAAACTTCTAATTCCATGAGAATATAATTCTCTACATAATATTCTAAGAGCACTTGATGCAAAACCTTGTCTTCTATAATCAGAAAATATTTTATATCCAACATCTTCTGAACCAAGAGTTGTATCTTTATACTCAATAATTCCAACTATCTTTTCATGTTCAAAAGAATAAATATAATATTTAAATTTTTCTATTTCAAGTAAACCAACTTTTTTATCAAAATTAGTTTTACATTTAAATGGTGCAACCATTTCATATAATTGAAAAGTATGTTCATTTATTTCTCTTTCCTTATCTCTAAGTTTATCTAAAAGTTCAAAATCATTTTTCCTAATTGCTTTATCAATTGCTTTATTAATTTTATGACTTCCCTTTTTATTAGCAGAAATTAGTTTTAATAATACATCTTCCTTCATAACTACCTCACAAATAAAAAAAAGAACAGCACAAGGAGTGCTAATGCACGGTACCATCCTTTATTTAACTCTAATTAAATTAACGCTTTAAACACGTGAGCTATTAACTCAATAATAAAAGTAGCTTCAAATATAATTATTTATTAGTTTTCACCCAACACTAACTCTCTACAAAATAATATATATTTTACTCGTCTTTCAGTAAGATAATATCAAATTTCACATAAAAATTCAATATAAAAATAAAAAAAGGATAAATCCTATAAATGGAAATAATAAGTGTCCACACTAGTGTTACCTTATAAGTACT